>JBKCVA010000132.1:0-7247 GCA_046318115.1 Lysobacterales bacterium
TCGGACTCGGCTTTCTCAGCGTCGTGCTGGCCGGCACTGCTCCAGCCACCGACACCCGCGAACGTTCCAATACCGGGGTAGTAGACGAGGTACCCGACGGTGAACACGATGGTGATGTAGAAGAGGTTGATCCACCACTTCGGCATCGGCTTGTTGTACTCGGTCAGGTCCCCGTCCCAGATGTGGCTGGTGTCCTCGGGCTTGGCGTCGCCGGGACGCGAACGGCCCGTGTAGTAGATCAGAAGCACGCAGCCGACCAGGTTGATGACCACCAGGGCTGCGATGTACCAGGTCCAGAAGGCGCTCATGGTGCGTTCTCGCTTGTACGTTGTGCGTTGGCGTGCGGCGCCGGGGCGTCCTCGAGCGGCAGACGGGCCGCGGCGTCGAATTCGGCCTTGCGCTTGCTGCTGTAGGCCCAGATCACGCCGACGATGAAGGTGACGAAGAGGAAGGCCGTGAGCAGGCCCGAGAAGGTGCCCTGGCTCATGGCGCACCTGCCTGCTGCGCGACTGCAGCGCCAGGACGCGGAGCATGCTTTCCCAAGCCCTGCAGATAGGCGACCACGGCGTCGAGCTCGGTCTTTCCGGCTACGGCAGCGGTCGCGCCTTCGATCTCTTCGTCGCTGTAGGGGTCGCCAATGGTCTGCAGCGTGCGCATGTGCTTGACCAGGGTTTCCGGGTTGACCTCGCGCTCGGCGAGCCACGGATAGGCCGGCATGTTCGACTCGGGCACCACGTCACGCGGATTGATCAGGTGCACGCGATGCCAGTCATCGCTGTAGCGGCCGCCGACGCGCGCCAGATCCGGCCCGGTGCGCTTGCTGCCCCACTGGAAGGGCCGGTCATAGACCGACTCACCTGCCAGCGAGTAGTGCCCGTAGCGCTCAGTTTCGAAGCGCAGCGTGCGGATCATCTGCGAATGGCAGTTGTAGCAGCCCTCGCGGATGTAGACATCGCGACCGGCCAACTCCAAAGCGGGATACGGCTTGATCCCGGGCAGCGGCTGCACCGCTTCGGCCTGGAACATCAGCGGGACGATCTGCGACAGGCCGCCAAAGGAGATCGCGACTGCGATCAGGATGCCCATCAGGCCGATGTTCTTTTCGACTTTCTCGTGGAAATTGTTGCTCATGTTCGGTCGACCTCAGGCGTGGGCCGGTTCGGCGGCGGGCGGCAGCACGGGGGTGTCTTCGACCCGCTTGGCGAGCTGATAGGTCTTCCAGACGTTGTAGGCCATGACCAGCATGCCGCCGAGCACCAGCAGGCCTCCGAGCAGCCGGATCAGGTAGTACGGATAAGTCGCGACCAGGGACTCGACGAAGGTGTAGGTGAGCGTGCCGTCCTCGTTGGTGGCGCGCCACATCAGGCCCTGCATGACGCCAGCGATCCACATCGAGGCGATGTAGAACACCACGCCGATGGTGTGCACCCAGAAGTGAGTGTCGATCAGCTTGACCGAGTACATCTCGGTGAGGCCGAGGAGCCGCGGCAGCAGCGCATACAGCGAGCCCACGGTGATCATCGCCACCCAGCCCAGCGCACCGGAGTGCACGTGGCCGATCGTCCAGTCGGTGTAGTGGCTGAGCGAGTTGACCGTCTTGATGGACATCATCGGCCCCTCGAAGGTGCTCATGCCGTAGAACGACAGGGCGACGATGAGGAACTTGATGATCGGGTCGGTGCGCAGCTTATGCCAGGCGCCCGAGAGGGTCATGATGCCGTTGATCATGCCGCCCCAGGACGGCGCCAGCAGCACCAGCGAGAACACCATGCCCAGGCTCTGCGCCCAATCGGGCAGCGCCGTGTACTGCAGGTGGTGCGGGCCGGCCCACATGTAGATGGCGATCAGCGCCCAGAAGTGCACGATCGACAGCCGGTAGGAGAACACCGGGCGGCCGGCCTGCTTCGGAATGAAGTAGTACATCATCCCGAGGAAGGCGGCGGTCAGGAAGAAGCCGACCGCGTTGTGCCCGTACCACCACTGGGTCATGGCATCGACCGAGCCCGACAGGATTCCGTAGGACTTCAGCCCGGTCGAGGGCAGCGCGAGGTTGTTGCCGATGTGCAGCACGGCGATGGTGATGATGTAGGCGGCGAAGAACCAGTTGGCGACGTAGATGTGCTTCACCTTGCGGGTCGCGATCGTGCCGAAGAACACGATGCCGTAGGCCACCCAGATCACCGTGATCAGCCAGTCGATCGGCCATTCGAGCTCGGCGTATTCCTTGCCCTGGGTGATGCCCAGCGGCAGGGTGATGGCAGCGAGCACGATCACCAGCTGCCAGCCCCAGAAGGTGAAGGCCGCGAGCTTCTCGGCGAACAGGCGCACGTGGCAGGTGCGCTGCACGATGTAGTAGCTGGTCGCGAACAGCGCAGAACCGCCGAAGGCGAAGATCACCGCATTGGTGTGCAGCGGGCGCAGCCGCCCGTAGGACAGCCACTCGATGCCGGCCGTGAGATCCGGCCAGTAGAGCTGGGCGGCGATGATCACCCCCACCAGCATGCCCACGATGCCCCAGAGCACGGTCACCACCGCGAACTGGCGCACCACCTTGTCGTTGTAGTACGCGGATCTGTCTATCGCCATCGCCATGGGGGCGGTCCCCTCTATTGAGTCGGGCCGAAGTGTGGCGGTGCGACATTCGGTCGCGGTTGATCAGAGTCAACTGCAGGACAAGGACACGCGACACGCGTCCCGCGCGCATTGCAAGCGCCTGATCTGACAACGTTTCGTGCCTCTATACTGAGGGTGATGAAAGCGCCCGCCGATGCATCGGAAGACAGCAGCAATGCGACCTTGGTCGAGCGCAGCGAGCTTGAGGTCTGGGCGCGCGCGCTGGGCTTCGCCGCGGTCGGCGTGAGCGGCATCGACCTCGGCGAGGACGAAGCGCATCTGCTCGACTGGCTGTCGCAGGGCTGCCACGGCGAGATGGAATACATGCAGCGCCACGGCACCCTGCGCTCGCGCCCGCAGGCGCTGGTGCCGGGCACGGTGCGGGTGATCTCGGTGCGCATGGACTACCTGCCCGAGGGTCAGGCAGAGGCTGAGGCCGCGCTGGCCGATCCGCAGCGGGCTTATGTCTCGCGCTACGCGCTGGGCCGCGACTATCACAAGCTCATGCGCACACGGCTGCAGAAACTTGCGGATCGCATCGCCAAGGCCGTCGGCCCGTTCGGCTACCGCGTGTTCACCGACTCAGCGCCGGTGCTGGAGAAAGCCTTGGCGCGCAATGCGGGCTTGGGCTGGATCGGCAAGCACAGCAATCTCATCGACACGAAGTCGGGCTCGTGGTTCTTTCTCGGCGAAATACTCACCGACCTGCCGCTGCCGATCGACGCACCAGCCAGCAATCATTGCGGCACTTGCACGCGCTGTCTCACTGCCTGCCCGACGGCGGCGATCGTCGCGCCCTACCGGGTCGATGCGCGGCGCTGCATCTCCTACCTCACCATCGAGCTGCACGGCGCGATCCCGGAAGAGTTCCGCGTCGCGATGGGAAATCGCATCTACGGCTGCGACGACTGCCAGCTGGCCTGCCCCTGGAACAAGTTCGCGAAGCTCAGCGCCGAACCGGACTTCCGGGCGCGCCATGCGCTCGATTCGAGCAGCCTGATCGAGCTGTTCGACTGGAGCGAGGAGGAATTCCTGCGCAAGACCGAGGGCTCGGCGATCCGCCGGATCGGCCACGAGCGCTGGCTGCGCAACATCGCGGTGGCGCTCGGCAATGCACCGCCTTCGCCCGTAGTGCGCGCGGCGCTCGCGAAGCATCAGGCGCATCCCTCGGCGCTGGTGCGCGAGCATGTCGACTGGGCGCTGAAACGCCAGGACGCGGCAGATCCAGGCTGACGAAGCGGCCACCGGTGAGGGCGTCGACCCCGGCTGGGGCAAGGCGGATCACGTCGATCCTAAAGTCGATCCGTGGTCGCGAGTCCGGACACCTGTCCGAACTCCCTTGCGCCGGATGCGGCATCGCACGCTCGATCCGCTGCCCTACCCTGCAGCGCGCACCGCAGCTCCAACGGCGTCCGCGTTGCCGTCGATCTCACTCTGCCCGACACACCTCGCGAGCCGGATGCGCGAGGCCTCAGCCCGCAGAACGAATGCGCTGGAGCAAGGCCTGCGTTAGCGGATCACCGGCGGGCTGCTCTCCGGTCAGCGCGGGCAGCAGCTGGTTGGCAAGCTGCTTGCCCAGCTCCACGCCCCACTGGTCGAAGGCATTGATGCCCCACAGCACCGACTGCAGATAGACCGAGTGCTCGTACAGCGCCAGCAGCGCGCCGAGACTGCGCGCGTCGAGCCGCTGCAGGAGAATCAGGCTGCTCGGCCGACCGCCGGGATAGTGGCGATGGGGATCTTCGCTGTCCTGCCCGCGCGCCAGCGCCTCGCACTGCGCCAGCAGGTTCGACAGCAGGGCACGATGGCTGTCTTCGAAGCCGTGGTCAGGCTGCAGCACGCCGATGAAATCCGAGGGCACGATCTGGCTGCCCTGATGCAGAGCCTGGAAGAACGAGTGCTGGCTGTTTGTACCCACCCCACCCCAGACCACCGGCACGCTGTGCTGCCCCAATTCGGAGCCGTCCAGACGCACGCGCTTGCCGAGACTCTCCATTACCAGCTGCTGCAGGAAGTCCGGCAGCAGCGCAAGCCGCTGGTCATAGGGCAGAACGGCCTGCGTGGCGAGACCCAGGCCGCTACGGTTCCAGACCGCCAGCAAGGCATGCAGCGCCGGCAGGTTGGCCTCCAGCGGGGCCTCCAGCGCATGCGCGTCCATCTCCGCAGCACCCTCGCGCAGATCGTCGAAACCGGCGCGCCCCAGCGCAAGCCGGATCGACCAGCCCACGGCGGACCACAGCGAGTAGCGGCCGCCCACCCAATCCCACATTGGCAGCACGCGCTCGGTGGCCACCCCGAAATCGCCCGCACGCGCGAGGTTGGCAGTCACTGCGTAAAGCCGCGTGTCGTCGCGCAGCCAGGCCCTGAGCAGCTGGCCATTTAGCAGGGTCTCCTGCGTACCGAAACTCTTGGACACCAGCACCACCGCCGTGCGCGAGGGGTCCAGCGCGGGCAGCAGGCGCGCTGCGGCGTGGCCATCGACATTGGCCAGAAAGTGCACGCGGAAGCGTGAGCGCGCCTCGGCTGACAGAGCATCGACCACGAGTCTTGGACCGAGGTCTGAGCCGCCGATGCCGACGCTGATGACATCCGTGACGGAGCTGCCCTCCAGCGCAGCGCTGAGTCGTTCCATGCGTTCAAGCGTCGCCTGGACCTCTGCACGGGCAGCTTTGGCTGTGACCTCATCCACCAGATCGGAGCGCAGCGCGGTGTGCAGCGCCGGGCGACCCTCGGTCGGATTGACGATCGAGCCCGCGAACAGGTGGTGAAGACGCTGCTTCAACGCGAGGCGACGCGCCTCGGAAAACAGGGCATCAAGCCCGGCACCGTCGAGGCGCTGGCGGCCGTAGTGCAGCTCGATACCGGCGCCTGCGGCACGCATCCGCTCGGCCCGCGCCGGCTCACGCGACAGCGCCTCCAGCGAGACCCCGCTGAGGCGGGCGGCATGGGCGGACAGCAGGTTCAGATCGATGGCCATGGACGCGGATCCGGAAGGGAACACGGGCCCGAAGCCTAGCAGCCGCCGCCCAGTTCCGGCCCATCACGAGGCCGTATTTCACCGGCAACCTCCGCATCGCCCCGCGCCCGGCTCCGCCCGGCCGCTTCGAAATCCCACGCATCCAACCTCGCGAAACGCGTGCGCAATGTTGTGCACGCGCAACACGCCGATCTGAACCACCGAGGGCATTCCAGAATCCAGCGGATACCCGCACGGGCGCAAAAAAAACCCTCGCGGGAAGCCCTGCGAGGGTGGAAACGGAGTGACGATTACCTAGCGATACGCCCTGCTGCTCCTAGGAGGCCAGCGCCTGTCAGTCGCGGCTGTCTTTGGAGACGGGTTCAGAGGCTACGCCTGACGGAGAAAAAAAACAACACCCCCGACGTTTTTTTACAACTTTCCATCAGCCCCCGGAACTCCCGCCCGTCCAGCCCGCGCCACTCGCTCAGTCCAGGTTGAACTCGACGTTGTCGATCAATCGGGTTGAGCCCAGCCGGGCCGCGACAAGTGCCACCCAAGCGCCGCGTGCCCTGCTGGCCGGCATGCCCAGGCGGTCGGGACGCCGCAGCGCGATGTAGTCGACCTCGAATCCTTCCGCAGCCAGCCGCTCGGCACCCCAGATCTCGACGGCGGCGACCGCCTCACCGGCGCGCAGGCGCTCGCGCGCCGCGCACAGCGTTGCGTAGATGAGCGCTGCTCGACGCCGCTCCTCGGGTTGGAGGTACTGGTTGCGCGAACTCATGGCGAGGCCATCGGGCTCGCGCACGGTCTCCCCCGCCTCGATGCGGATCGGGAACGCGAGGTCGTCCACCAGATGGCGGATCACCGCGAGCTGCTGAAAGTCCTTGCGGCCGAACACCGCAATGTCCGGCTGGACCTGATTGAACAACCGCGCCACCACGGTGGCGACGCCGGCGAAATGGCCGGGGCGGAAGGCGCCACACAGCACATCCGACAGTTCAGGCACCTCGACGCGGACCGTACGCTGGATACCCATTGGGTACATGGTCTCCACCGAAGGCAGGAACAGCAGGTCGCAGCCTGCTGCATCCAGCGCGGCCGCATCGGCTTCGAGCGTGCGCGGATAGCGGCCGTAGTCCTCAGTGGGGCCGAACTGGGTCGGGTTGACGAAGATGCTGCAGACCACACGGTCGGCCTGCGTGCGCGCCTGCGCGATCAGGGCCAGGTGTCCCCGATGCAGGTTGCCCATGGTCGGCACAAAGCCGACGCGCAGCCCGGCGCGGCGCCATTCCGACACTCGCGCGCGCAGCGCCTCGACCGATTCGACGCGCTCAAGAGTCATTGGAAGCAGTGCTCCGGCGCAGGGAAGCTGCCGCTACGCACGGCCTCGGCATAGGCGACGAAGGCCGCTTCGACGGTACCAGCACCCGCCAGGAAATCCGTGACGAAGCGCGGCCTGCGCCCGGGGGTCACGCCCAGCAGGTCATGCATGACCAGCACCTGGCCGTCGCAGTCAGGGCCAGCGCCGATACCGATCGTGGGAATGGCGATATCGCGGGTGATCTCGGCCGCCAGGCTGGCCGGCACGCACTCAAGCACCAGCAGTTCGGCGCCGGCTTCGGCCACGCGCCGTGCGTCTTCGCGCAGACGCTGCGCAGCCTCGGCGTCGCGCCCC
>JBKCVA010000133.1:0-27445 GCA_046318115.1 Lysobacterales bacterium
GCCGCTACGTCTGGCTCTACAACCACCACTTGCCGCAGAAGGCACTGAACCACGAGACTCCGATTCAAGCACTGAAGCGCTGGCAATCCACCCACCCGGAACTCTTCGCTAAGCAGGTGCGTGATCGTCCGGGACCTGACATCTAACTCTGTGTTCAACCGGACCTGCGGGGACATGCTTCGAATGAACCGAACACTCTCGGCCGCAGGCCGGTTAACACGGCGTTAGGTTGTACATGAATGGAGGTTGTAGAGATGGCATGGATGGGTTCCAGGCGTAATCAGTTGCTTCTCGGTGGCAGTGTTGGCGCTCTCGCCGGCGGGCTGTTTGCGCACTTCGCAAGCGTCGAGCAGGCACTTTTGCCTGTCCTCGTAGGATTTGCACTCGGTCAGGTTGTCGCAGTCGTTGCTGCCCCGCTGCTGCAACCTAACCGTTTGGCAGCATCAGGGAGGCATCGTGGCGGTCCAGCTAACAATTGAGGACGACGTAGCTCTAGTGTTGTTCGAGCTACTCGCATCTGAGCGGCTTGATGCGGTCGTTGAGGTTCCCGAGCGCAACGCGCTCTGGGCCTTGGCGGGCGTACTCGAAAAGCAGCTTGCGGAGCCCTTCCACCCAGAGTATGCGGCGCTGTTGGACCAGGCTCGCACCGCACTGGTAACACGCTATGGCGACTGAGGTCGCAAGGCTGCCTCACGTTTGGGTCAGGCTCATTTCCCCGCAACTGATGGTCAGGCCGCAATGCGGGGGTCAGTTTCAGAGTTGAGACCGCCGGTCATGGAATGTGCACCTGACCCCCTTCCGCCCTGACCCCGTTCCGGCCCCGTTGCGGCGCGCTTGCCTTTGCAGTGTTCGCGCGGTCGTGACCGCCCCCCCGGCTGCGCGATGATGCGATCCGGAGCGGCCGCCAGAGGCTGCGGATGGGCGAGAGGGCCCGAGACACCATGAGCTTTCTCGTTGTCTGCCTGGTGGCCTTCGTGGCGTCTGCGCTCACCTTCTTCTCGGGATTTGGGCTGGGCACCCTGCTCCTGCCGGCCTTCGCGCTGTTCTTTCCGGTCGAGCTTGCGGTCGCGATGACTGCGGTCGTGCACTTCCTCAATGGCGTTTTCAAGCTGGCGCTGATCGGGCGACGGGCTGACCTTGGAGTCGTTCTCCGCTTCGGTCTGCCCTCGATCGCGTCTGCCCTGCTCGGGGCTTGGCTGCTGGCTCAGCTCTCCGGCGCGCTGCCGGTCTTTTCCCACAGCGCGTTCGGCGCGGCGATCGAAGTCACGCCGGTCAAGCTGGTGGTGGGTTCGACCCTGCTGATCTTCGCGTTGCTTGAACTGGCCCCGCGGTTCCGCGGGCTTTCCTTCGCCCCGCGCCATCTCGCCCTTGGCGGACTGATCAGCGGCTTCTTTGGAGGACTGTCAGGCATGCAGGGGGCGCTGCGCTCGGCCTTTCTCGTGCGCGCGGGCCTGTCGAAGGAAGTCTTCGTCGGCACTGGCGTCGTGATCGCCGTGCTGGTTGATGTCTCGCGCCTTGCCGTCTACGCCGGCGCCTTGCCTCCCGCCCTGCCGGGGGACGCACTGCCCCTGCTGGCGGCGGCACTGTTGTCGGCCCTGCTCGGTGCGGTGCTTGGCAATCGCTATCTGCACAAGGTGACGCTGCCGCTGATCCAGCGTGTGGTTGCGGTGCTGCTGGTGTGCGTCGGGCTGGGGCTGATCACTGGCGTGCTCTAGCAAGACGCCAAGGCAAGTTCGGTACAGGCCGAGGGGGATAACGCAGTGCCATCAGGCCCCAAGGTCTGAAGAACGCAGCGCGGAGCCGATCCGGGATCACACCCGCGGTCGGCCCGACAGCCCGACTGTCGGTGCGGGGGCTATTGATGCTTGTCTGGTGCGTAGGCTCGCAGCGCTGACTCGCCCGAGGCGCGCCTATGTCCACCCCGTGTAATCCCGTCCGCCGTCGCATGCTGGGCGCAGCGATCGGCGGGAGTGCGCTGGCCAGCGCTTCCTCGCTGTGGAGTGCGTCCGCGACGGCGTCGCTGCTGGGTGCGGCACCGGCCTGGCGCCTGCAGCGGCCGTTGCTGCAGTGGTTCCCCATTGCCGGCACCGCGGGCGCCGGCGGCTCCGCCATCGATGCCTACTGCGGCATGGCGCTCAAGCCTTCGACCGGCGAGCTGATCATCGCGGCGGCGGGCGGCCATAGCGACAGTGCCGACAACGGCGTCTACAGCTTGAGCCTGTTCGACGATGCACCGCGCTGGCGCACGCGCCGCGCCGGCAGCACGCAGGTCCAGCCCAATGTTCTGTACTACGCCGACGGCTTGCCCACGTCGCGGCATACCTATTCGCACATCCACTACGTGCAGAGCCGGGATGCCGTGCTGCTGTCCGGCTGCCGCTTCGGCTATGGCGGCGGCACGCCCAGCGGCCCGGGCATGGATCTGTTTCACCTGGGAAGCGACAGCTGGCTGCCGCGCTTCACCTTCGCAGACATCTCGCCCTTCGACGGTTTTGGTGTGGTGCTGGATGCCGCCGGCAACGTCTGGACCACCAGCGGTCGACGCTTCGACGTGCTTGCCAACACCTGGTCTCGACCGGGCAACGGCACGCTGGGGCGCTTCCCCGCAGCGCTCGACCCGCGCCGCAATCGGCTGTTCTCCCTGCAGTTCGGCGATGGTCAGGGCTACGACCCGCAGCTCGGCGTGGTCGCGCGCGTCATTGACGCCGGCACCGGCAACGGCGGTGCCGTCAGCTTCGAGAACAACGCCGCGCTCGCCGCGTTCATCACGGCTGCGCCGACCTATGCGGGCATGGATTTCGATCCGACCCTGGACCGTTTCTGCTTCTACCACCACGGCGAGGCCGGTCGGGTGTACACGGCAGCCCCAGGCACAGGCGCCGCCTGGCGGATGGATCTGCTGCCCACCTCGGGCACGCCTGCGGCGGGCCCACCCAGTGGGTCGGGCATCCAGCGCAGGTTCCTGTACGTGCCCGCACTTCGCGGCTTCGTGCTGCTGGCGCGCGCAGCGGCCGAGCTGTGGTTTCTCCCCACGGCCGATCTCGATCACGTGTTCGCCAACAGCTTCGAGTAAGCCCGCCGTCAACAGATCGGGCACAGTCTCCGCGCGCCCCTCGATGGACCAAGCCGCAAAGGCCGGGGTAAGTTCGTGCCTTCCCACGTGCGTGGCGTGGTCGCTCGCAAGGTCGGGCTCCAATCCTGCCCAGCCACACCAATACACGATCACTTATGGCGGGGTGAGGTTCACTTTCCCCAACAGACGCCTACCCGAATTTCTTGGTCGACTGCTAGAGCGGCGCATTTCATGACTCCACGTTGGATTTCCCTCACGGCAACGATTCTGCTTGTTCTAATGGGTATAGGTCTCGGGCTCACCTGCATGTACGGAGCCGGCTTGAACATCGCTGCGCGGATGCTTTCGGGTTTGGCGGCCGCGGTGTGCATCTACGCACTCGTCTTCTTGCCGGCGGCGGCGCGTGTGCGCGTGCTGATGGCGTTCTTCCCCAGCACGCACAGCAACTGGAGTCTGCGAGCGTTGAGGACCCGAATCGCAAGCCCGAGCGGAAGTAGATGAGCGGCCTGTCAGGTCGCGGTTGTCGGGGGGGTCCCCGTCCTCCGATCGGATCGACCCTTTGGTCGCCAGTCCAAGCCTAAGCTTGCAAAGGTCACCCGCAGATGTCCTGTGCTGCATGCTGGAAAGGCACTCAAGCGAGCCACCTTGTGAAGAATCGCGTTGTCTTCGTCGATGTCGACGACACTCTGGTGCGCTCCGTTGGCACCAAGCGCATCCCCATGACCGCGGTCATCGCTCGCGTGCGCGAGCTGCATTCGGCGGGCGTTGCGCTCTACCTGTGGAGCTCGGGCGGAGCCGACTATGCGCGGTCGTCCGCGGTCGAGCTGGGCATCGAGTCATGCTTCATCGCCTTTCTGCCCAAACCGGACGCCTACCTGGATGATCAGGCGGTGCATGAGTGGCGCTACTGTGAGCATGTGCTGCCTGGGCGTACGAGCGAGATCTGAGGTTTGGCTGACCTTGCCCCATAGAAGTCTTTTGGCGGGAGGGAGCAGACGACCGCACCGGGGCCCGATCGAACGCACGTGGATCCAGTAGGGTAATGGCGAAGCCAACCGAGACCAGCGCTTACGACTTCTCCAGTCGTCATCCGTCCCATCATCATCCATGGAGTCTGCAATGAGAGCCCTCACCTTCTATGCTTGCCTTGCACTGGTCTGTCCAGGGAAGGCGCTTGCGGACCCGCTTGCCGACGCAGAAGCCCTCTTCGAGCGCTTTCAGGCCCTCGGTCAGGCCTACGATCCAACCGTTGCGGATCTGTACTGCGATTCAGCGCTGATCCGGAACATTCGCACCTACCCGACGGGCCAGCAGAGGGTCATGGAGTTTCCGGGGCACAGCTTCAAGGACATGATCCGGACCGTGATGCCACTGGCCAAGGCACGCGGTGATGTCAGCACCTACTCGGAGATTCAGACCGAAGCGGAGGGCGCCAACGTTCGCATCAGCGCGATCCGCTTCTCGGTGCTCAAGAACTACAGCAGCCCGGTCTCGATCCTCGTTGGGCAATGTCCCGACGGCAGCCTCGGCGTGCTGGAAGAGCTGAGCGAGTCGCGCCCTTGATGGCTGCCGGCTCGAGCCGCGCGTGGGCCTTCGATCGATGCAAATGGGGTCACGGCGGTTTCGAGGCGCCGCGGCCGCGCACAGCGCGATAACCCGAATCCTTGTTCTATTGGCTCTGATTTCATGACCGGCGAAACGATTGTGGGCGGCGCGATTCGCGCCGAGATTCTGCGGCGGCTGCGTGCGGCGGAGGCCGAGCACGGTGTGCGCATCGTGTACGCCTGCGAATCCGGCAGCCGCGCCTGGGGCTTCGCCTCGCCCGACTCCGACTACGACGTGCGCTTCCTCTACGTGCGTGAGGCGGACTGGTACCTGTCCTTCGACATCGAGCGGCGTCGCGATGTCATCGAGTATCCGATCACCGATGAGATCGACTGTGGCGGCTGGGACCTGCGCAAGGCGCTGTACTTGCTCACCCGCACCAACGGCGCGCTGATGGAGTGGTTGAACAGCCCCGTCCGCTACATCGAGGAGGGCCCTTGCGCGGAAGCGCTGCGGGCGCTCGCGCCGCAGGTGATGAACCCCACCGCGCTCTGCTACCACTACAGCCACATGGCACGAGGCAATGCGCGCGAGCACCTGTTCCATGACGAGGTTCGGCTGAAGAAGTACTTCTACGTGCTGCGCCCGCTGCTGGCGATCCGCTACATCCAGCAAGGGTTGGGCGCACCGCCCGTTGAGTTCGAGCGCCTGATGGACAGCGTGCTGCCTGCGTCGCTTCGGCCCAGCGTGGAGCGGCTGCTGGAGGCGAAGCGTCGCACCGGCGAATTGGGGTTCGGGCCCAAGGTCGAGGAGATCAACCGCTTCGTCGAGGACGAGTTCGAGCGGCATGGGCAGGCCTTCTCCGGACAGGGTCGCCCCGATGTGCTTGAGAGGGACTCGGTGCATGAAGAGCTCAATGCCATCTTCCGGGCCGCGGTGCGCGCTGCGCCTTGACGCTTCCCTGCCCGGTTGCAAGCGAATTCGCCCGCCATGAACATCCCGCCGACACGTATCGACCTGCTGCTCTCGCTGCAGCGCGCCCTGCTCGGCGAGGTGCATGCGGAGCTGCGTGCGGCTTCGATCGAGGCCGACGCGAACGCGAAGCTCGTCAGATTGAGATTCGAGTATGCGGGTGAGCCGAGCGAGGAAGCTCGGGAATGCGGCTCCTGCAGCGTAACGGAGGTGATCGCGGACTTCCCGGAGCCCTGGAGCATCGAAGAGGAGCACCTCGCACGCCCGCTGCCGGCCAGGTGCGAGCGACTCGAACATCTGGCCTATCGGCGGCATGAAGGCTGGGGTGACGAATGACCCGACGCGACTGAAGCGTCTTGCGATCAACCCATTGACCCCAAGGCCCCATACCCATGCGCGACCCCGCACGCATCGACGCCATGCTCACCCTGCTCGGGCAGGTGTGGCGAAAATCGCCCGATCTTCGTCTGGGCCAGCTCGTGGTGTGCGCCACACGCCCTGCGCAGCCCTGTCCGGAAGTCTTCTGTATCGAGGACGACAGGCTTGCGGAGGGTTTGCGCGATCTGATGTCGCGCCTGGACGCTTCTGGCGAGTAGCGTGGCTGGATGCGACTCTGCCGGTCGCCGCTGCAGGTGGTGGTGTGACCGGCGACTGGCGATCGACATCCGTTCCGCCAGTCTTCGTGGTTTCTGTCAGCCTTTGTCTGGATGCGCGCCCCCATGCAGCCCCTGCCCCACTTCGACGTGGTGATGAATGCCGGCTCCGGCCGTACCGAGGCGCAGGCGCGACGGGACTGTGTCGAGCGGGTGCTGCGCGAGGGCGGACGCGCGGTGCAGGTGCGGCTGGTGCGGCATGCGCGTGAGCTGTCGGCGCAGATCACGGCGGCGATTGCATCGGCGCGCGAATCGGGTGGCGCGGTGGTGGCGGCGGGCGGTGACGGCACCATCAATGCCGTGGTGCAACAGGTGCTGGGCACGGGCCTGCCCTTTGGCGCGCTGCCGCAGGGCACCTTCAATTTCTTCGGGCGCAGCCAGGGCTTGTCCGAACACATCGAGACGGCCGCGCGGGATCTGCTCGATGCCGAGCTGCGCTACGTGCCCGTGGGCTTGGTGAACGAGCGGGTGTTCCTGATCAACGCCAGCATCGGCCTGTACCGGCGCCTGCTGCAGGACCGCGAGGCGTTCAAGCGCCGACTGGGCCGCTCGCGCGTGGTGGCGCTGTGGGCAGGGCTGAACACCCTGCTGCGTCCGCACCCTCGCTTCGAACTGTGTCTTCGCGGCGCCGACGGCGAGCGTCGCGAACAGGTGCTGAGCTTCGGCGCCGGGATCAACCGCCTGCAGCTCGAACAGCTGGGTCTGCCGCAAGCCGAAGCTGTGGAGCGCGGGCAACTGCTCGGGTTCACCCTGCGTCCGCAGGACCGGCTGGCCCTGCTGGGCGTGGCGCTGCGCGGGCTGATGGGTCGATGGCAGAACGACGCGCGCGCGCACGCCTTCGTGTTCGAGCAGCTGCTCGTGCAGCCCACGCGCGGGCGTCGCAGCGTGCGCGTGGCCTGCGACGGCGAGGTGGCACGGATGCGGCCGCCGCTGTGCTTTCGGGTGAGCGAAACGCGGCTGCCGCTGCTGGTGCCGGCGCGGCGCGCGGAAGCCGGCGCATGACGCGCATCCTGCATCTGTCGGACACCCACTTCGGCACCGAGCGGCCGCAGGTGGTGGAGGCGCTGATCGCGCTGGCGCGGGCCTTGGCGCCGCAGCTGATCGTGGTCTCGGGCGACATCACCCAGCGCGCCACGCGCGCGCAGTTCACGGCGGCGCGGCGCTTTCTGGACGCGCTACCGCCCTGCTCGCGCCTGCTGCTGCCGGGCAACCACGACATCCCGCTGTTCGCGCTGTGGCAGCGCGCCTACTCGCCCTATGCGCGCTACTGCGCGGGGCTGGAGGTGGCGGCGCTGGCGCCGACGCTGAGCTTGCCGGGCGTGCATGCGATCGCGGTGAAAACCACGCGGCGTTGGCGGCATATCGATGGTGAGGTGTCGCCGGCGCAGGTCGAGGCTGTGGCCGCCACGCTGCGCGCGCTGCCCACAGCTGATCTCAAGCTGGTGGTGACGCACCAGCCGCTGTGGGTGGAACGTGCCGAGGATGCGCACAACCGCTGCCACGGCGCGGATGCCGCCTTGGCGGCTTGGATCGAGGCCGGTGCGGACCTGTGCCTCGCCGGGCACATCCACTGGCCATTCGCCGCGCGTCTGCCTCAAGCGCGCACGGCCTGGGCGATCAATGCCGGCACGGCGGTGTCGAGGCGCGTGCGACCGGGCGCGCCGAACTCGGTCAACCTGATCGAGTGGAGCGCGGCGGACGGCGAGCGGACCTGCCGCTGGACGCGCTACGACTGCGCCGCCGAGGGTGCGCCGTTTGTTGCGCTCACGCCGTCGGTGCTGGCGCTCGCATGAGTGCACCGCCACGCACGCAGCTGCCGCCCGCGGCCTTGGCGCGGTACATGGCGCGGTCGGCTTCGCGCACCAGGTTTTCGACGTCGTCCGCTTCGTCGGGGTAGAAGGCGAGGCCGATGCTCGGGCCCGGCGTGATGCGGTGGCCGTGCACGTCCAGCGGCTCGGACAGGCGCGCGCACAGGGATTCGGCCGCGGCCTGGGCGGCCGCCGGCGATGCGATCTCGGGCAGCAACACCAGGAACTCGTCGCCGCCCAGCCGCGCCGCGCGCCAGCCGGGCGCCAGCAATGCACGCAGCCGCGCGCCGAAAGCCTGCAGCACGCGGTCGCCGAAGGGATGGCCGTGGCGGTCGTTGATGTCCTTGAAGCGGTCGAGGTCGAGGTAGAGCAGAGCCAGACGGGCGCCGTGCGCTGCGGCCTGGGCCAGCGCCTGCTGCAGCCACTCGTGCATCTGCAGGCGGTTGGCGAGGCCGGTCAGGGGGTCGGTGCGGGCCATTTCGACCAGTTGCGCTTCGGCCCGCTTGAGCTCGGTGACATCGCGGGCGACGGCAATGCGCAGCTGCACGTCCTCGAACCAGCGCGCCGACCACAGCAGATCCACCACGCTGCCGTCGGCGCGCAGGTAGCGGTTGTGGAAGTTGCGCAGCGCCTCGCCGCGGGTCACTGCTGCGGCGGCCGCCAGCGTGCGCGCGTGGTCCTCCGGGTGCAGGTAATCGAGCATGCGAGTGCCGAGCATGGCCTCGGGCTCACGCCCGAACACCTCGCGCCCGCCAGGGCTGATGTACTGGAAGCAACCCTCGCGATCGACCACGCAGACAGCGTCACCGATCATCTCGATGAAGCGGGTCAGCAGGCCGGGTGTGGTCTCAAGCATGCGCGGCCCCGTGCAGGTGGCGTGCCACGAACGGTGACGGATCGGGGTTCCGGGCAAGACGAAGCGGCATGGCGGCGGTGGCTCAGGCCGGCTTGGTGCCGAACAGGATGCGCTTCTGCGCCTCGCTCATCGGCCCCGTGCGCTCCCAGGGCTTGCCCTTGGCGTAGGCGGCGACGGTGGCCGGCCGTGCGGCGATCGCCTCGGACCAGCGCTGCACGTTGGGGTAGTCGGCAAGGCGCATGCCCTGGCGCTCGTGCGGCACGATCCACGGGTAGCAGGCCATGTCGGCGATGCTGTAGGCGCCGGCGATGAAGTCGCGATCGGCCAGGCGGCGGTCGAGCACGCCGTACAGGCGCGCGGTCTCACGCACGTAGCGGTCGATGGCGTAGGGGATCTTTTCGGGCGCGTAGACGTTGAAGTGGTGGTTCTGGCCGAGCATCGGCCCCAGGCCCGCCATCTGCCAGAACAGCCACTGCAGCACCTCGCTGCGGCCGCGCAGATCGGTGGGCAGGAAGCGCCCGGTCTTCTCGGCCAGATAGAGCAGGATCGCACCAGACTCGAACAGGCTGAGCGGCGCGCCGCCGCCAGCGGGGGCGTGGTCGACCAGGGCCGGCATGCGGTTGTTCGGCGCGATCTTGAGAAACTCCGGCTCGAACTGCGCGCCGCTGCCGATATCCACCGGCACGATGCGGTAGTCGAGCCCGCACTCCTCCAGCATCAGGGTGATCTTGTGGCCGTTCGGGGTGGGCCAGTAGTGCAGGTCGAGCATGGCGACGTCCGTGCAGAAGGGCCCTGCAGTGTGTCGCGCCCGCGCCGGCCGTGCACGGACCCAGCCCACGCTTCACCTGCGCGCGCCAAGGCCCCGGCGTCGACCGTCCCGCCCCTCGCGCCGATTCGACGCGAGGGACGAGGCCCGAGGGCTCACTCGAAGCCGTCGGAAAACAGCGCGCCCGGCGCCGGCAGACTCAGCCGGGTGGTGACCAGCACCGTGCCGTAGGTGTTGGTGGACACGCGGAGCAGCAGTTGGCCGTCGTCGCCGACCCAGCCGTCGCGGCCGGTTTCGGGATTGCTGTCGCCGGGCAGGGTGAAGCCGGCCACGACGGTGGGCACCGGGCCACTGGTGGTCGGCACCTGCAGGGTCTGGCCGATCGACAGCAGGCGGCGCGGCGCCTGCGGCGGCTTCAGCAGCCAGAGGTCGCGGGTCTGGTTGGGGTTGGTGCTGGCATCCAGCACGAGGCTGCCGTCGCGCAGCACGGCCATGGCGTTGAAGGTCCGCCAGGTGCGGCCGGGTTCCGGCGCGTAGGCGGGGTCGGTGAGGCTCAGCAGGGCGACGAGCTGGGGGCGCTCGCCCATGCGCACCCGCCACAGGCCGGTGGCGCTGCCGCCGTCGCTGGTGCGGACGCTGGCGATGAACGCGGACCAGTCCTCGGCCACGCTCAGGTCGGACATGCTCGACCAGGTGGAGCCCAGCCAGTTGGGACCGTAGAAGCCGCTGCTGTCGCCGTAGGCCACCGGCAGGTTGCGGCTGCCGTCGTGCCGGAAGATGCCCGGGCGGCTGGCCGTGCCCGGCGTGCGCCAGTCGACTGCGAAGACCACGCCCTGCGAAGGCGAGGGCCGCAGACGGTAGAAGTTCACGAACTCGGCGCCGGCCTCGGCGACGAAGGGGCCGAGCGCGGCGGTGTCGCGGTTGGCCGCGATCGCCCGCGGCGCGCCCTCGCAGAGTTCGAAGATGGCATCGCGGGTGTTGGTGGCAGGCAGCAGGGCGAAGACGCGACCCTCAGGCGTGCTGACGAAGCGATCGAGGGTCTGCGAGAAGCTCAAGAAGCTGTCACCGACCGCGAGGCCCGGCGCCAGCGCAGGGTCGGTGCTGCCGCTGCGCAGGCAGGGGCGGTTGCCAAACCCCGGCTCGTGGCGGGCGACCAGGCGGCTCTCGACATTGCCCGGGCTCAGCACCGTCGCCACCAGCAGGGCGCGGCCGCCGCTCAGCATCTGCGCCTCGGCGAAGTTGCTGGCGCCGGGCTCGAACACCCAGTTGGCGCCGAGGTTCGGTCCCAGTGGGCCGTCGGTGCCGTGGCGGGCGATCTCGATGTTGCTGCTGCCGTTCCAGCGCCACAGGCCCCAGCTGCTGTTCAAGGTCGCAGCGGGGTCGCCTGCGCGGGCCCGCACCAGACGCTGGCCATCCGGGGCCGCCGCGCCGTAGCCGCTGGCGACTTCCAGAAACTGGTGGCCGGCCTCGGCGCCGCTGCGGCCCGGGCCCAGGGCACCGGGGGCGCTGAACTGGAACCAGCGCTGGAAGCTGCCGGCCTGCCAGGTCCAGAAGCCGGCCTGGGCGCTGGGCGAGTTGATGCGCACACCGATCAGATCGCGGCCGCGATCGCCCAGCAGGGGCTCCTGCAGGCTGCGGCTGACGGCGGGCAGCCCGGGGGCGAGCACCTGGCCGCTGTCGGAGGCGAGCACGCGCCAGTCCGCCTGCTGGGCGAAGGCGGGCGGGGTCAACAGCGCAAGCGCGGCACAGAGCAGACGGTGATGAGCGGTCATAGGCAGGGTCTTCCTTGGTGTGAACGGGCCCTCGTCCGGTCGAGGGGCGCGCAGTCTAGGTCGGCCCCGTCGGCGGCCGGGGTATCGCCCCCCCGGAAACCGGTAACGCTTCGGTAATTTCGCGTCTGGCGCGCTTCGGCCGGCGGCGGACGCCGGGGTTCATGGGCGCGGAGGCGCGTGCTACGGTCCGCCGCCCTGCCCTTCGCTGCGGGTCGCGCCCGATGGACCGAGCCCTCTACTGCTTCCGCTTCGGCAGTGCCGAATTCGATGAATCGCGCTTCGAGCTCAAGGTCGCAGGCCTGCCGGTCGAGGTCGAGCGGCGGGCGCTGGAGGTGCTGTCCTGCCTGCTGCACCACGCCGGCGAGGTGGTCACGAAGGAGGAGTTGTTCCGCGAGGTCTGGGCCGGGCGGGTGACCGTCGACAAGGTGCTGCCGAATGCGGTCACCAAGCTGCGGCGGGCGCTGGGTGAGGCCAATGCCGAATACATCACCACCCAGGCGCGGATCGGCTACCGCCTGGACGGGCCGGTCTCGCGCGTGGCGGTGGGCCGCACGCCGGCGGCA
The DNA here is from genome assembly GCA_046318115.1 of Lysobacterales bacterium. GTDB lineage: Bacteria > Pseudomonadota > Gammaproteobacteria > Xanthomonadales > Xanthomonadaceae > Aquimonas. Next base: position 12,009 of record JBKCVA010000133.1, read on the forward strand.
CCCCTGGAGCTGCGCGCCGGCGAGCCGGTGCCGGGGCGTCCGAACTTAGTGCTGCGCCGGCCGCTGGGCGCGCACCGCGGCAGCGAGGTCTGGCTGGCCGAGCACGCCAAAACGCGCGAGGCGCGGGTCTACAAGTTCGCGCTCGACGGCGAGCGCCTGCGCAGCCTGAAGCGCGAGGCGACCCTGCTGCGCGTGCTGCAGGACAGCGAGGTCGACCCGGCGCACTTCGCCGCGCTGATCGACTGGAACTTCTCGGACGCGCCGTTCTTCCTCGAGTGCGAATACGGCGGCATCGACCTGCAGGCCTGGTGCGAGCAGCATCTGGCCGCACTGTCGAACGAAGCGCGCATCGACCTGTTCCTGCAGATCGCGGATGCGGTGGCCGCCGCCCACGCGGTCGGCGTGCTGCACAAGGATCTGAAGCCCGCCAACGTGCTGGTGGCCGGGACCATCGAATCACCGCAGCTGCGCCTGACCGACTTCGGCAGCGGCCGCATGCTCGATCCCGAACGGCTGCAGCAGCTCGGCATCACCCGCATGGGGCTGACCCTCACCGAGAACCTGGGCGCGGATTCGCAGTCGGGCACCCTGCTCTACCTGGCGCCCGAAGTGTTCGCCGGGCAGATCCCGACGGCGCGCAGCGACGTCTACGCGCTCGGCGTACTGCTGTACCAGCTGCTCGGCGATCGCCTGCGGCAGCCGATGGCACCGGGCTGGGAGCAGGCCATCGAAGATCCACTGCTGCGGGACGACCTGCAGGACGCCACCCACGGCGACCCCCGCCAGCGGCTGTCGAGCGCTGCCGAGTTCGCGGCCCGTCTGCGCGCCTTGCCGCAGCGGCGGGCGCAGTTGGCTCTGGCCGAGCGCGGCGAACGAGAGGCGCGACAGGCGAGCGCTGCGCTCGCCCGCGCCCGCGCCCGTCGGCCCTTTGTCTGGGCCCTGCTGGGCGTGCTCGGCCTCGGTCTTGCGGTGGCGATCGGCCTGCAGCAGCGCACCGAGCAGGCGCGTCGGCAGGCCGAGGCGGAGCTGGCGCGGGCCAATGCAGTCACCCGGTTCCTGAGCGAGGACCTGATCAGCCGCGCCAATCCGCTGGTGCTGGCGCGCGGCGCTGAGGCGCCGCTGCGCGATGTGCTGCTGGCGGCGCGCGAGCGGCTCTCGCTGCGCTTCGCCGATCAGCCGCTGGGCGAGGCCAGCGTGCGCGCCAGCCTCGCCCAGCTGTTCGCGGCGCTCGATCTGTGGGCCGAAGGCGAACAGGAGATCACGCGCGCCCTGGCCCTGTTCGATACCCAACTGGGCGAAGGCAGCCATGCCAGCCTTCAGGCGCGCGCTCTGCGGGCACAGCTGCTGACCCGACTCGCGCGCTTTGATGCGGCCGAAGCGGAGATCGCCGAGCTGGAGCGCCGGGTCGACCGGGCCGACCCGCTGCACCGCCACGCGCTGGCGAAGGCGCGCTACAGCCTGCACTACCACCGCGGGGGCTTCGGCAAGGCCGTGCCCGAGCTGCGCGAAGCGCTGGCCACCGTCGGCATCGCCGAACCCGGCCATCAGGCCTTGCACGACAGCCTGCGGGTGGACCTGATCGTGGCGCTGGGCTTTTCGGGCGCGCACGCCGAAGCGCGTGATGAAGCCGAGCGCTTGATCGACGAAGCCGGCGCCCGGCCCGGCGACCACGGCCTGCTGGTGGCGCTGACCCAGGTTGCCGTCGCGCGCAGCCACAGTGCGCTGGGTGACGAAGAGCGGGCCGAAGCCCTCCTTCTGCAGGCGCGCCCGGTGATTGTTGAACGCCTGGGCGAGACCCACACCCGCCATCTGGGCCTGCTCAACGAACTGATGGCGGTGTACTTCCGCCGCAGCGACTGGGCGCGCGCGCTGCCCTACGCGGAACAGGTGCATCAGCGGGTTCGTGAGCGCCTGGGCGAGAGCCACAACGCGAGTCTGGTCAGCCGCGGCAACCTCGGCCGCGTGCTGTATGAGATGGGGCGCTTCGACGAAGCCGCGGTCGAGCTTCGAGCCGCGCATACGGCGCTGGTCGACGCGCTGGGCGCGGAGGCACCGCAGGCGCAGGATCTGGCGGTGGTGCTGGCCGGCGTCGAGATCGAACGCGGCGAGCTGGCGGCGGCGGGCGCGCTGATCGACAGCCTGCAGGTGGAGGCGCTGGAGAACCAGCGCGGCACCGGTCAGTGGGCGCAGACGGTGGCGGCGCTGCGCGGCCTGTGGCTGGAGCGCTCGGGTGAGGCTGAAGCCGCACGCGCCCTGCTGCAGCGCGCGCTGCCGGAACTTCAGTCCGAGCCCGACGCCGAACGCAGTCGGCTGTTGCGCAGCGCCCAGGCGGCGCTGCAGCGCCTGCAGGGCGAAGCGCGCGAGTGAAGGCGCGGCCACCTGGGCGATTCGACGCAGCGAACCGCCGGGCGCCTCAGTCGATGGCGTGCGGTCGCTCGCGCCGCTTGGCCAGGGCGGCGATCAGCGCGCGCAGGGCCGCCGGTCGCACCGGCTTGTTGAGCAGCGGATAGCCCGCCTCGCGGCAGCGTCGCTGCAGGGCGTCGCCGCTTTCGGCGGTGACCAGCGCAGCCGGCGGCGCCTCCGGCTGCAGTTCGCGGCGCAGGATATCGATGACCGCGAGGCCGTCGAGGCTTTCGCCCAGATGCAGATCGACCAGCAGCATGTCCGGCCGGCGCTGCCGAGCCTGCAGCAGCGCGTCTTCCAGCCCGGTGACGGTGTCCACCGCGAGACCCCAGCGCTCGAGCAGGGCACGCATGCCCTCGAGGATGCTCGGGTCGTTGTCCACGCACAGCACCCGCAGGCCTTCGACCGGGCCGGGACTGGGCTCGACCGCGCGCGGCGCAGCAATGTCCACAAGCGCGGCGCGCGGGGCGCGCACGCTGAACACGCTGCCACGGCCGGGCTGCGAGCGCAGGGCGATCGGGTGGTCAAGCATGCGGGCGATACGCTCGCAGATCGACAGGCCGAGCCCGAGGCCCTTTTCGCCCCAGGGCGAGGGCTGCTCCAGCCGGCGGAACTCCTCGAAGATCACCGCGCCGTGCTCGGGCGAGATGCCGGGGCCAGTGTCCCAGACCTGGAATTCGACGCTGTCGCCGCGCGCGCGCGCGGCCAGCAGCACGCCGCCGTGCTGGGTGTAGCGCAGCGCGTTGGCAACAAAGTTCTGCAGGATGCGGCGCAGCAGGCCGCGGTCGCTGCGCAGGGCCAGCGGCGGGGCGTGCACGCGCAGCTCCAGGCCGCGCTGTTCGGCCATCGGCGCGAACTGCTCCTGCAGCGATCGGCAGAGCGCGTCGGCGGCGAACACGGTGGGCTCCGGCTTGAGCGAGCCTGAGTCGAGACGCGAGATGTCGAGCAGGCCGTCGAGCAGGTCTTCAGCGGCGCGCAGCGCGCTGTCGATGCGCGAGGACAGCAGCCGCGCATCGGCGTCGGCCTGAGGCTTTGCGCCAAGCGCCGCGGTGAACAGGCGCGCGGCGTTCATCGGCTGCAGCAGGTCATGGCTGGCCGCGGCGAGGAAGCGGGTCTTGGACTGGTTGGCGGCCTCGGCTTCCTGTTTGGCCGCGCGCTGCGCTTCAAGCGCCTGGCTGAGTTCGCCCGTGCGCTGGGCGACGCGCTGTTCGAGCGTTTCGTTGGCGTCGATCAGCGCATGCTCGACGCGCTTGTAGGCGGTAACGTCGGTGAACGTGGTGACGAAGCCGCCGCCGGGCATGGGCCGACCGCGCATCTCGATGACGCTGCCGTCGGGCCGCACGCGCTCGAACACGTGGGGGCTGCCGCGCTGCATGTAGCGCACGCGCTTGGCGACGTGGTCTTCGACGAGGCCGGGCCCGCACTCGCCGCGCTCGGCGTTGTAGCGGATCAGATCGGCCACCGGACGACCCACATAGACCATGCCCTCGGGGTAGTCGAACATTTCGAGATAGCGCCGGTTCCAGGCCACCAGACGCATCTCGGCATCGACCACGCTGATGCCCTGCGAGATGTTTTCGAGCGTCGCCGACAGCAACTCGCGGTTGAAGCGCAGCTCCTGCGAGGCCTCATCGAGCAGGGACACCACCTCGCCTAGGTCGAGTCCACTGCCGCGCAGGGCGGTGGTGAGCACGCGGCGGGCCGAGGCGCCGCCGATCGCACCCGCCAGCAGGCGCTCGGTGTACTGCAGCAGTCCGCGTTCGGCGGCTTCGGTCTCGCTGAGCGCGCGGCCGGTCTCACGCGCATAGTCCTCGAAGGCGCGCGTGGTCGCGCGTACGCCGAGGATGCGCTCGGCGATGAGGCGCAGATCCGCCACCGACAGTCGCCCCCGCCATTCGGTCACCGCACCGACCGGACGCCGGTACCAGGGGTCGAGGAAGGGCAAGGCGCGCAGGCGTTCGTCGATGCTCGGGCGATAGCGCAGCGACAGCAGGATCAGCGTGGCGCTGTTGAACAGCAGCGTCCAGAAGGTGCCATGGGTGATCGCGTTCCAGCCGGACAGCCCGAACAGGGCCTGCGGCTCGAGAAAGCCGATACCGAAGGGACCGCTGCGCGTCCATTCGGCATCCATCCAACCGGCGTTGGCCAGCGTCGGCAGCAGCAGGGTGTAGGTCCACAGCGCGAAGCCGGCGCAGAGCCCGCCGATGGCCCCGATGCGGCTGGCACCGCGCCAGTACAGGCCGGCGATGATTGCCGGCGCGAACTGCGCCACCGCCACGAAGGACAGCAGCCCGATATCGGCCAGATTGGTCTGCGTCTGCGCTGCGCGGTGATAGGCGTAGGCCAGCAGGGCGATCACCACGATCGTGGCGCGACGGATGCGCAGCACCAGCACCGAGAGATCGGGAGGCGCGCCTTGCGCAAAGCGCGCGGTGCGCAGGAGGGCCGGCACGATGAGGTCATTGCTGACCATGGTGGCGAGCGCCACGGTGGCGACGATCACCATGCCGGTCGCCGCCGAAAAGCCGCCGAGGTAGACGAACAGGGCCAGTGCGTTTTCGCCGGCGGCCAGCGGCAGCTGCAGTACGTAGGAATCGGGATGCACGCCGGTGCCCGCGAACAGCGCGGTGCCTGCAGCGGCGATCGGCAGCACCAGCGCGCAGATGATCAGCAGGTAGAGCGGGAACAGCCAGCGCGCATGGCGCAGGTCGGCCGGGTTTTCGCACTCGACCACGCCGACCTGGAACTGCCGCGGCAGGCAGAACATCGCGAGAAAGGCCAGCACGGTCTGCGCCAGAAAGCCCTGCGGCAGGCTGTCCAGGCTCTGCGCTCCGAGCATGCCGGGCTGCAGCGGGTTCCAGTCATCCGGCACGTAGCGCAGCGCGAACAGGCCGACGGCGACGAAGGCCAGCAGCTTGACCAGGGACTCGAGCGCCACAGCCAGCATCAGACCGTGGTGGTGCTCGGTGGCGTCGATCTGACGCGTGCCGAAGAGGATCGCGAACGCTGCCAGCAGCACGGCAAGGTAGAAGGCCGAGTCGGCGAGCACGGGCGTCCCACTCTCGATGAGGCCGGCACCGCTGAGTACGGCGATGCTCATCGCGCCCGCCTTGAACTGCAGGGCGATGTACGGGATTGCGGCGATCACCGCGATCACCGTGACCAGTGCAGCCAGCCCCTGCGATTTGCCGAAGCGGCTGCCGATGAAATCGGCGATCGAGGTGATCGACTGCTCGCGGGTGATCTGGATGAGCCGATGCAGGATCCCGCTGAAGAACAGGAACAGCAGGATGGGTCCGAGATAGATCGGGAGGAAGGCCCAGCCGTTCGAGACCGCCGTGCCGACCGCGCCGTAGAACGTCCACGACGAGCAGTACACGGCCAGCGCCAGGCTGTAGACGATCGGCCGCAGCCAGGTGCGGTCGGGATACATCGGCCGGCGGTCGCCGTAGTAGGCGACGCCGAACAGGATCGCGATGTAGACCAGCGACACCAGCAGCAGGACCCAGCCGGCAATCATCCTTCCCTCCCCCAGAGCGACGGACGCACGCACGGGCGGTTGCCCCGCGTGACTTGATGCGTCGGTGTGCCTAACGGCGTCAACGCGGGCAGGCCGCATCCCTGCCGGGACGACAGGCCCCTAGCTGCGGCCACCTCGGCGCGCCGGCCCTGTGGTCTGGGCGGGACGCCCGCCCGCACCGCGCGCCGGGATGTTAGCAGCCGAGACCGCGGCCACCCCGCCGCGCGGGGTGCCGCGCCGGCAGGCATCCGAGCAGTAGACGACGCTGTCCCAGCAGCGCTCCCAGCGCTTGCGCCAGCTGAAGGGGCGCTGGCAGACCGGGCACAGCTTTTCGGGCAGCGGCTTCTTCATCGAGCGTCGTCGTCACCCGCCACGGCCAGCAGCACACCCCCTGCCTGCAGCCGGAAGCGTCGCAGCGGACGCTGCGGCAGGGTCTGTGCCAGGGCGGCACAGTGCCCCGGAACGGCGCGGAGATCCCGCAGATGGAAACGTTGGCCCGGGCCCAGATCCAGCAGTCCGCACGGTGCATCGAAGCTTGCAGGGTCCACCCGCAGGCCAAAGCCGCAGGCCTTGAGGGCCGCTTCCTTGCGCGTCCAGGACTCGGTGAGCGCCTCGACGCGATGGGCCAGCGGCAGGCGCCGCCAGGCGTCGAGTTCGCCGGGCGCGAGGATCTGCTGGGCCAGGACCTCGGTGTCGCGCTGGATCAGCGCTTCGATATCCACGCCCACCGGCGCGGCATCCAAGGCGAGCAGCGCCTGGCCGCCGCAGTGGCTCAGGGAGAAGTGCAGGCCAGGCTGCTCGGGCAGCCAGGGTTTGCCCTGGGCATCAGCAGCGATGCACAGCAGGCCCGGTTCAAGGTCGGCGGCCCAGCCCAGCAGGCGTCGCAGGGCGGTGTGCGCGGCGACGAAGCGACGCTGCAGTTGGGGCGTGGCGAAGCGCACGGCGCGCGCGCGTTCGTCGTTGTCGAGCAGGTCGAACTCCGCTTCGAGGGCATCAAGGTGCAACTCGACGAGGCGCACGCGGGCTTCGTCTCGCAGCAAGGACACTGCTTCCACGTGGAATCGGACTCCGGGGAGGGTCGGCGCTGCCAGTATGCCTTCGGCGGTGCCGGCCGAGGTCAAGCCTCGCGGCGTCCGCAAGCCTCGAGGGGCGCAGGCTGCGCGAAGCATTGCAATCCTCGGCTGCAGTCCGCGATGGCGTCGTTGCACGGCAGCGCAGGGTGTGCGTCCGGGCGCGCCGCGACCCGGACAGGGGCCGCGGCGACCTTCAGTTCCGGCGATACAGAAGGCCCACGAAGTAGCGGGTCTCGTCGAAGTGTTCGCTGCGCACGCTTCCGCGACGCTTCGCGCGACTGGCGCCGACTTCAAGCTCGAGGTTGCGCAGCCAGCGCCAGCGCAGCGCAAGGCCATACAGGCGATCGCGGTCCTCGCGCGCCGCCAGCAGATAGCGGCGTCGATCGAGATTGCCGTAGGCGTTCAGCGCGAGGTTTTCCCGCACGGGCCGTGAAAGTCCAAGCGCGATGCCGCTGACGCGCTGATCCAGGACATCGCTGCGCGCGTAGTCCTGGTCGCGCCAGTACGCTTCGAGGCGCGAGAACAGCGTGCGTCCGTTGCGCGTGTGGCCAAGGTTGACGCTCGACTCGCGGTAGACATCGGGATTGAGGAAGCCTCCGCGGGCGCTGGGCAAGCCCACCGGAAGCTCGAAATCCTCGAGCCGCGGCGCTGCACCGATCAAGTCCGCCAGCGCATCGGAGTACTGTCGGGCGGCGCGCAGCTCCAGTCGCTGGGCTTCATCGGGCAGCCAGGCAGCGCTGAAACGCAGTAGGCCGCCACGGCGCCGGGCAGCATCGTCGAAGTCGATGCGGCTGGCGCCGGCGTCCACCGCCAGTTCGACGCTGGCGCCGCGGCGGCCCCAGCGCAGGAAGGCGTCGAGGCGCTCGAAGTCCTGCACGGTCGCGCTGGTCTGCTCGAACGCCGTGTCGCTGTACTCGAGATTGGCCGTCACTGACTGGGTTGGCGAGAGCTGGCGCAGGCCGCGCAGTGAGAGATTCCAGCGCTCGCTGTTGAACTCACGCGTGCGCTGTGCCCATGCATCGACCCAGCGCAGCTCGGCCAATACGCGGGTGCGCGCATCAGGGCGCAGGCTCAGGGTGGGCCCGGTGAGCAGAACATTGGTGCGCTGCTGGTTGTCCGGCCGGTCGACGGCAAAAGCATCGATGGGCTGACGACCGAGATAATCCTCGAAGGTCCAGCTCAAGCGCTCGGGCAGCAGGCGCCAGGCTGCGCTCAGTCCAAGGCGCGTTCGCAGTTCGCTGTCGAAACCGGAGTCCTGGTAACGGTAGAACTCGGCATCGCCTGCGGCCTGCACGCTGAAGCGGTCGCCGTCGCCCGAGAGGGCGAAGGCGAGACTCGGACGCAGCACCGTGTCGGTGACCGGTTGCAGGGCCGTGCGGCGGATGTTGTCGCTGTGGTCGACCGCCACGCCGAGGCGATAGTCGAGGCGAAGGGGACGTTCCGCGGTCGGTTGCGCCGAGAGCGATGCCGCGTGCAGCAGGGCGCATGCGGCGAGCGCGAGTGCGCCTGCGAGCTTCATGGACATGGTCAGCCTCCGGAGGCGAAGGGTCGCGAGGTCTGGATGCGGGGATCAGTGCGGCACGCGGTTGAAGGCCACGCCAGCGAGGCGCACGCGATCCAGCACGGAGATCGCTTCCTGCACCGCGGTGGGCGTGTCGCGGCCGTAGCCGGCGACCAGCACCGAGAGCTCCGCCATCGTCGAGAGGATGCGGGCGTCCGGCGACGCCGCGACGGCCGGGGCGTCAAGGATCACGCTCACGCCGTCGTGGGTGCCGCGCAGAGAGTCCAGCAACAGGCGCATGCGCGCAGAGCCCAGCAGATCGCCGCTGGCCTCCCGACGTGGTCCGGCCGGAACCAGCAAGAGCCGCGGCACCGCCGTGGGATGAACGATCTGCTCGACGCGATCGACCCGGCCCTCAAGGAAGTCGACGAGACCGAATGCATCGGCCGGCACATCGACGCGGCGATGCAGCTGCGGAGCGCGCAGGCAGCAGTCGACCAGGATGACCGTGCGTCGCTCGTCGAAGGCCATGGCCGAGGCCAGGTTGACCGACACAAAACTGCCGCCGCTGCCGTGCGCCACCGGTACGACCAGAAGGCTCAGGCTGCCGCCGCCCACGCGGGCCAGCAGCTGGGTGCGCAGATCGCGGAAAGCATCGGCGGGTCGGGAATCCGGCATGTCATGGCTGACGATGCGGCGAGCCTGCAGCTGCTGTTCGCTGAAGGGCGCAAGCGCTCCGGCGCGTTCGGCAAGAGCCTGGCCTGCACGCTGCGGTTCGACTTCGTGACGCTTGCTCACAGCACGATCACTCCGCGGCTGACGGCCGCCCAGACATACAGAAGGAAGACCGACAGCACCACTGCAACGGCCATTGCGAGCCTCAGCAAGGTGCGGCGTCGATCCGCACGGGTTCGGAACTCGGGAATGCTGACCAGCACGGGCACTGGAAGAGTCTGGGCCAGCGACTGAGCGCTGCGGGCGCGCGGATCGATCTGCAGCAGGGCGAACAGGAGTCCGAGCGGCACCGCCACACCGAGACCCAGACCCGCCGCGGCGAAGTGCATCAGACGAAGTCCCGTGGGCTGCAGGGGCAAAGCCGCGGGTTCCTGGATGCGGAAGGTCAGCCCGCGCTGCTCGGCATCAAGGCTCATCGAGACGCGTGCGTTTTCGCGCCGGCGCAGGAGGTCCTGGTAGATGTCACGATTGACCTCGTAGTCGCGGGTCAGCTCGGCCAGCGAGGCTTCGCTGTCCGCCACGCGCCGGCCGCGATCGAGTTCGGCCTGCAGCAGATTCTCGTTCTCGCTGATGCGCGCTCGGAGCGCAGCGATGTCGCTGCGGACACGTGCGAGATCGGACCGGAGCTGCTGGTACAGGGGGTTGCTGGCGGCGGCGACGTCAGCACCTCGCGCGCCGGAATTCTCCGCGCGCTCTTCGCGGGCCAGCACGGCCTGCATGTCCTCGATCTGGTGGCGCAAGCGCACGACATCCGGATAGGAGTCGGTGTAGTCGAGCAGCAGGGTGTCCAACTGGGACTGCAGTTCCGCGATGCGCACGCGCACCTGGGCGGAACGAGATCTAAGGTCGGACACTTCGGCTTCGCCGCTGATCTGCGCCTGCAGCGCGGTCTCGCGCATCTGCAGCTCGGACAGGTTGGTGCGTGCACCTTCGATTTGCGAGCGGATCTCAGCGATGCGCGTGCGCACATCGATGTCGGTGCCCGGCCGCGCATCGAGGTTGCTTGCGCGGAACTGCTTCAGACGCTCCTCGGCATCGGTCAGCTTGCGGTGGTACTCATCGACCCGCGCAGCGATGAACTCGAAGGCCTCGCGGCTTTCGCGCTCCTTGGCGGCGAGGCTTTCGCTGATGAACAGCTCGGCATATCGGTTGGCCACGGCGAAGGCCCGCTCAGGGCTCGCATCCGTGTAGGTGATTCGGATCAGGTTGGGGCCCGGACTTTCGATGCGCGTGCGCTGCTTGATCTCGCCAACCAGCCGTTCGCGCGCGAGAGCCTCGCTGATGCTCTCCTCCCAACCGCCGGTCTTCAGGATTTCGGCCATGATGCTGCGACTGAAGATGACTTCGCGCGCGATGCGTGCGCGATCGGCCACGCCGGTGGGCACTGCGCGTCCCTCCATCAGGGGCGCGATGATGTTCGCTTCGCTGACGAGGATGGTGCTGGCGGACTGGTACTTGCGCGGCAGCACAATCCCGGCCGCAAGAAAGAGAAGCGCGATGACACCGAATGCAGCGAGCAGCAGTGCCCCATGCCGTCGCAGTTCCGCCAGCATCATCGGCAGCCGTGCGAACAACTCGGCGCCAGGCGCAGGCGCCGGGCCGGGCAGGCTTTGGGGCTTCACAGTGCGCGCTCCGGCACGGTAATGACATCGCCCGGTCGAACTTCGAGATTGGTCTCGAGATCACCGCTGCCAAGGATGGCGCCGAGACGCACGTCGATCGCCTCCGTTCCCTCGCCCTCACGTCGATAGAGCCGCGTTCGGTTGGCCGCTGCGAACTCGTTGACTCCGCCGGCCTGGAGCACGGCATCCAGCACGGTCATGCCCTGTCGATGCGGAATGGAGATGGGCGTCCGCACCGCACCTGTCACCCGGACTCGGGAAATGAACTCATGGCTGCGCAGTTCGGTCAGGATCACGGCGACTTTGGGATCGCGTACGTACGCGGCGAGTTGCTTCTCGATGTCCTCAGCGACTTCCTCCGGCGTGCGCCCTCCGGCCAGCACATCCCCGACCAGGGGTACGGAGATGCGACCGTCCGGTCGCACCGGAACACTGACGCTCAGCTCGGGGTTGCGCCAGACCGCGACCTGCAGTTGGTCATCGACGCCGATCCGGTAGAGGGCGTCGGTGGGCTCGCTGGCCTGCGCCGGCGCGGCGCCAACAAACCAAGGCAACGTTAGCGCCACGACTTGCAGCAGGCGGATGATGCGATTCACGCGGGTGGCTCCTGGAGAATTTTCAGACATCCAGCTCTGTGAAGGCTTTCGCAGAACCGTGGACGCTGGGATGATAATTGGGCCCGGGCTTAATGAGAAGCCCATCACACTTGATGCCAACACATGCGGACGGACGACTATCTTGCGGACTATGCGCGGCTCGGGCTTCAACCGGGTTGCAGCTTGGAAACGCTCGAGCGCACCTGGCGACTCGCCGTGCGCGACTTGCACCCTGATCGCGCCGTGGAGGGGCTCGACCCGCAGGCTCGCAGCCGCCGACTGCATGAGGTCACGGCAGCGTATCGCCGTCTTCGAGGATTCGAACGGGAACACGGACGCTTGCCCGGTGGCATGTGCCGCACGACGGCAGCCGCAGAAGAGCCGTACGCAGCGCAGGTAGCGGAGCCCGACGAGGTCGAAGGGTCGCGTCCGACGGCTGTAGCGCCCCCCCGTACGCCCGTAGGCCTGGGCGGTCTGGGGATGATCGCACTGGGTGGAGCGCTCGCATGGAGCGCGTGGTGGTCGCAGAAGCCCGCGGAAGCAGAGTTGCATCACGTCGTGTCGACCGCGCCTGCAGCGTCGGGCCTGTCCTCAAGGTCGGCGGCGGAGGCGGCTTTTCGTCAACGGATACGGATCGGCAGCACAGAAGCCCAGGTTGAGCGCTTGTTGGGGCAGCCGTTGGTGACGCAGCCCGATCTGTGGGAGTACGGCCCCTCGCATGTGCGTTTCGTGCGCGGACGCGTCGTAGGTTGGTACAGCTCGCCCTTGAAGCCTTTGCCTGTCGATATCGAAAGCCGGTGAGGGCAAGCCGCATTCGGTTTTCAGTCGTCCGTGCCTTGACCGCGGCGGAGGCAGCCGAAACGAGGTGATTCAGCCGATTTCACGCGTGAAGTCAGGGAGGGCGGCGAGCATCCGAGGACCGTAGCGCTTGTTCAGCAGTCGATTGTCCAGGATGACGATGCGGCCCCGGTCGCGTTCGCTTCGAATCAAGCGTCCGCAGTACTGGATCAGGGTACGCGTGGCCTGGGGAATGCTCACTTCGACGAAGGCATTGCGTCCTTGCACCTCCAGCCACTCCGCATAGGTTGCGCCGACGGGATCCGTGGGCACGGCAAAGGGGAGTTGGGTGATGACAACGCTCTCGCACAAACGCCCCGGGAGGTCGAGGCCCTCGCCGAAGCTTGCAAGCCCGAAGAGTGTGCTGCCGAATCCGGACTCGATCGCGGCAGCGTGCGCCGCGAGCAGTGCACCCTTGCTGCGCGAACCCTGCGCGAGTACACGGGTCCGGCAGGCCGGCTTTAGGAGATTGACTGCCTGTTCGAGTTTGGCGCGCGATGTGAACAGGACGAGGTTGCCCGCGGCCCAATCTAGCTCCTGCTCCAGCCAGTCAACGACCTGTCGGACATGCGACTCGCGCTCATCGGGCGAGGCCGTCAGTCGCGGCACCGACAGGCGAGCCTGACTGCTCAGATCGAAGGGCGAAGGCAGGGCGAGGGTTTCAGCGTGAGCTGGCAAACCGACCTGCGCAGCGAAGTTCCGGAAGTCACCTCCGATCGACAGGGTCGCGGACGCCAGCACCACCCCTGCGGCCTGCGGCCAGAGCACACGCCGCAGTGTGGGGGCTGCGGAGACTTCGCTCGCATGGCAGGTGATCGACGAGTCGGCACTTCGTGACAGCCAGCGCGCACGTGGCAGCTCGTCGATCGCTTGGTCTTGGGACCACATCCACCACAGCGCGGCTTGGCTTTCCAGACGCTCTCTGGCGATACCAAGTTCGCGAGCTGTTGCCTCACGTCGCTCCGCGGGAAGCTCACTTTCGAGCAAGGCCTTTGTGGCGAGCGGAAGCCAGCGTACGAGTTCGGTTGTCCGCTGCGATAAGCCCTGCGCGAGCTGGCACCAAGGTTCGGGGAGCTGTCCCAGGCTTGCCCGCCAGAGCGGCTCCGCGACACCCATCGCCAGAGGCCAGGCGGCGTCTATGTCTGTTTCCAGTCGATCGAGCATTTCGATCAATTCGTCGAGCAGGCGGTCGATTTCGCCAGCGTCCTTCCTCGCAATGCGTTCCTTGCTGGTCGCGAGATAGACCGCTCTCAATGGAGCGGCAAGCCGCTGCAGCCGACGCCGCGCATCGACGAGATTGACGTCCGCGCCACCGCGATCGATGGCTTTGTCCGGTAATTGATGGGCCTCATCGAAGACATAGAGCGTCTCGCTCGGAGCCGGCAGCAACACGCCGCCTGATCCGTCTTCATCACGACCAAGTTCCAAGTCAGCGAGCACGAGGTCGTGGTTGGCAACGATGACCTGCGCCGTGTTCAGGCGATTGCGTGCGAGCACGAAGGGGCAGGAAGCAATGAAGGGACATCGTCGATTGCTGCACCCTCCCGCCGATGTGGTGATGAGCGCGCGCGAGTCGTCGTCAATTCCATCGGGTGAGCGATCAAGATCGCCATCCCAAGCGCCAGAGTGCAGGGAATCAAGAAGCCGCCGCAGTCGTTCGACCTCGCCGCTGCGCGGCGGCCGCGGCCAATTGCCCGCGGTCTGGGTATGGCCAAAGTCGAAGCCGCCCTGGGGCACCTCGGCATCGTCGCGCGTCAACTCGTGCAGATTGCGGGTGCAGGCGTAGCGCCTCCGGCCCTTCGCCAGCACCACGATCGCTTCTATGCCTGTCGCCGCGAGGAATGCAGGGATGTCGCGTTCAACCAGTTGTTCCTGGAGAGCGATGGTGGCCGTGGCCACCACCAACTTCCTTTTTTGCGCGTGCGCAATCGGCAAAGCCGCCAGCAGATAGGCCATCGACTTGCCGGTACCGGTTGGTGCTTCGACTGCGAGTACGCCCTTGTCGCGCGCTAGCGCACGAGCAACAGCCGCGACCATCTGCCGCTGTGACTCTCGCGCCACGAACCCGCGGAAACTTTCGCGCAGCCGACGGTAGTGGCGCCGGATGTCCTCCTGCAGGGCTGCGCTGAGTGGGGCCGCTTCGCTTGCGGCGCTCACGTCCTGGACCTACTTGGGGCCGATTTCGCCGTCCACGTAGTACCAGACGCCTTCGTCAAGGAGGAAACGACTGCGCTCAACCATGCGTTGCGCGGGGCCACCACCGACCTTTACGCGAGCGATGAAACTCACTTCTTGGCGACTGGTGTCGAGAATGCGATGGGAGATGATCTGAAGTCCGAGCCAATGCGTGCGTAGACCCGGACGATCGCTGAGATCCAGAGTTGGCGGCCGCGTGCTTGCATGCCAAGTGGACAGCAGATACTCGGTCCGCTTGCGTACGTAGGCGCTGTAGCGGGCACGCATCAGTTCCAACGCGTCTTTGGGCTGCTTCTTTCCGTCGTGCAGGGGGGCGCAGCACAGCTCGTAGCTCTTTCCGCCGCCACAGGGACATTGCGTGTGCGCATCGGCCGTGGCTGCCGACTGGCCGCTGCTCGCCGTCATGGTGTGGGCATCGTTGAACATGGTCGTGGCTAGTTACTACGTGACCGCACAGAATGGGGCCGGACCGCGTTCAGGACAAGGGGACGAGTCTCTACAGCGCGATCTTCGACCAGCAGCATTCAGGCTTCGGTTGGGAACTACTTTGCAATCGCCTGCGTGTCCTCGGGCGCCGAGAGTTCCGTGCTCCGGACGGTCTGGTTCTGGATAACCCCGGAGTCTCTCCTCTCGGGTGGAGCGCAGAGGCAGCACAAGGGGAAATCCCGTGGCTCCGCTCTGGCGTCAGGCTGACTCTGGGGGGTTTCCTGTGGTCCACGAAGAAAAAGGGCCACCCCGCATGGGGTGGCCCTTTTGGTGTAAGGCCCTGGCGATGACCTACTCTCACATGGCAAATGCCACACTACCATCGGTGCGGTTGCGTTTCACTTCCGAGTTCGGGATGGGATCGGGTGGTTCCACAACGCTATGGTCGCCAGGGAGACGGTGGAGTGTCGCGGTCCGGATTGCATTTTGCATTGACCGGTCGCGCCGTCTCTCAAGGGGATGGGACGT
>JBKCVA010000134.1:0-20709 GCA_046318115.1 Lysobacterales bacterium
CTGGAACGGCCTGCTCGCGGCGGGCCAGTTCATCCCGGCCAAGATGCCGCTGGCGCCGGCGCGTGTGGTGCTGCCGCGCCCGGATGCCGAAACCTCGACGCGCGCCTTTCATCGCAACGCCCATGTGGACCTGCCCTACGAACTGCCGATCGTGGTGCAGGGCGGCAGCTGGCCCTTTGTCTACGAACTGATCGAGGGCCCTGCCGGCGCGACCCTCGGTCGCGCGTACGGCGATCCGGGCTACGGCATCCTGCGCTGGACCCCGAGCGCGAACGGCCCCTTCAGCTTCACGGTGCGGGTGCGCGATCAGGACGGCGGCAGCGTGCAGTTCAGCTGGAGCGGCGTGGTGTCAGGCACCTGGGCGCGCTTTGTCGATGCCAGCCGCGGCAGCGACAGCAGCGGCAGCGGAACGCTGGCCGCGCCGTGGCGCACGCTGGCGCACGCGTATGCGCAGGTGCAGGACGGCGGCGCGCTGTGCCTGCGCGCCGGGCTGTATCAGGCGCCCACGGAAGCCATGAACATGGCGGTCAGCGGCGGCACCGGCGCCGGCCGCGTGGGCAGCCTGATCGGCTGGCCCGGCGAGACAGCGACGATCGACTGCAGCACGCTCACTTCCGCAAACTTCGCTTGGTACAACAGCAGCGACACGTATGTCGCACATCTGAACTTTGTGAGCGGGCCGAGTGGTCAGGCCAACCCGCGCTACTTCGCATCGCTCAGCGTGAATCACCGCTGCTACCAGTACCGCCTCGGCTTCGACTCGCCGCCTCTGGGTACGGCCGCGGGCGGTGGCGATGACAACAACAGCTGCCTGTTCCTCGGCGCCGGCGGCGCTGTGCGCCAGTACGTCGCGCAGGTGTTCTGCACGTTCCGAAGGCTGCCCTTCACCAACAACGGCTTCAGCGCGATCGATACCTAGCAGACGCGCTATCTGGTGGTCGCCGACAACGTCTTCGATGCGCCAGCCACTGAGACCTCACAGCATGCGATCTGGATCAAGGGCTGGGAGCAGGAAGACATCAGCATCCGCGGCAACCGCTGGAATCAAGGGTGGGACGGCGGGCTGGTCGACCTGACGATGTCAGGAGCCACGGGCAGCTTTACCACCCGCCGGATCGAAGTCTGCTTCAACACGATCGTGACCCGCGACGGCAACGGGGGCCTCGGCATCGGCGTGGGTGCAACGGCTTCCGGCGGCGAACGCGGTCCGATCTGGATCTACCGCAACACGATCCGCGCGCCGGCCGTGATCATGCGCAACAGCTCGGCGCTGCGCATCAGCTTCGAGAATGACGTGATCGTGCACGACGCGGTGGTCCAGGGCGGCAATACGGCCACCCGCATCGTTCTGTTCGATGCCAACGCGCCAGCCGGCGTGTACTACGACCCGGCCATCCGCGAGAACTTGACGATGAGCAGCTCAGGCAGTGAATGCCATGGCCGCAACAGCGACGGCATTCTCGATGCCCAGCATCGCCTCGCCGGCGCATTCCGCAGCCAGTATCTGGGCACGCATGGCGCCGAGATTCTTCGCCCCGATTCACTGTTCACAGACGGCTTCGAGTAGCCGGCCGTCCACACACCGTTCTGCGCTCCCCTTGAACCCTTTCGAGATCACGCCCGTGAGAAGTCGCTTCGCTGAATCGCCGCATCGCCACCTTGGCGCCGCCTTGGGTATCGGCCTGATCGCCATGCTGCTTTTGGCGACGAGCGCGGCCACCTGGGCCGGCACGACGGTTCCGGTCAACATCCGTCTAGAGGGTCTCGCTCTAGGCAACGCGGTTTCGTTGAGGCAGGGCGGCACCACTGTCCAGGCCAGCCTGAACGGCCCACTGAGCCTGGGCGTTGCACCACCCGGGGCGCCCTTGAACGTACAGGTGCTGAGCCAGCCCGATGGCCAGCACTGCGCCCTCTCCGCGCAGGCCCCCAGCCAGGTGCCGGCAGACACAACGCCGGTGTTCGTACGCTGCGTGCACAGCGCGGCAGCGCGCCTCACGGTGCCGGCGACAATACCTGATGCGCCGCTGAGCTGGTGGCACAACGGCGCCGGTCTGCGCGCCATCGCCTACCCCGGCCTCGCCTACGAGAGCCGGCCGGGCGTGGTCGGCGGGCAGTTCCCTTACGAGTTCCGTCTGCTGGCGATGCGGTTCAACGGCCAGAGCGCATCCAGCGCTGGCGTCAGCCTCGACTTCCGCCGCGGCACCCTGCGCTTCGTGCCCGCAGCGGCGGGCAGCTACGAGTTCGATCTGGAAGTCCGCGACAGCGCCGCTGTGCAGAAGGTGGCTCAGCGCACCTTCGTGGTCAGCGCTGCGGCGAGTCATTTCCTGTTCGTGGCGCCGGGGGGCGTCGATGCCCCCGGACGCGGCGGCATCGATCAGCCGCTGCAGACGATTCCCTACGCACTGGCTCAAGGCACGTCGGCGCAGGCGCTGATGCTGCGGGCGGGCACCTATGCCGGTCGCTTCGATCTGAACGACGGCCGCCCCCGGCAGATCCTGGCCTACCCGGATGAGGTCCCGGTGCTGGCGCTCAACCAGAGCGGCAATATCACCGTGCGCTTCACCGAGGCGCCGGCCGCGCGCCTGGAGGGCGTCGACATCACCGGGGTGCGCCAGTACGGCATCGTCAGCGATCCTTCGCTGCCCGGCCTGGTGGTGCGCCAGGTGCGGTTTCTGGATGGCGTGGTGGCCAACGGCGGCGAGAACCCGGCCTACATCCACGGCTGGGGTGATCTGCAGCAGCGCCATCGCTTTCTGGTGCAGGACTCCGAGTTCAACAACTACCCGACCGGCTACGCCACCACCTGGTTCGACGCCGGCGATTCGCTGTTCGAGAACAACCAGGTGCGCTTGGGCGCCACCACCGTTGGCGTGCACGACAAGGACAACTCGCAGCGCAACGTGTACCGCGAGAACTTCATCGAGTACGCGCCCGGCTTCGCCAACAGCAACGGCATCCAGATCTCGGCGCAGTACGGTTCCGAGCAGGTCCACATCCACCACAACCTGTTCATCAACACCGGCGTGCTGCTCGGCGGCCAATGCCTGACCGAGGGCTGCACGATGCGCGCACACGACATCCACCACAACACCATCGCGAACGGCGCCATCGTGCTGCGCTGGGGTGCCTTCAACGCGGGCAGCGCCGACACCCGGATCAGCCACAACCTGATCCGCTCGACACCCGCTCCGTATGCCTGGGCCTCGTGTCTCAACACGGTGCCCGCCGCCTTCGCGACCCAACTGCAGGCGCGCGCCAACCGTCTTGAGACCGGCAGCACCAACGCCATGCGCGACACCGAATGCGGCGGCTCGGCGATGAACATGAGCTGGGCCACCTGGCGCAACACGCACGGGCTCGACACGCTGGCCTCCGGCAGCGTGCTCAGCGCCAGCAGCGATCTGGTTGGCAGCGGCGCGCTGCTGCGCCTCCCCGCAGGCGATTCGCGCCTCGCCAGCCTGGGCCATCGTTACCCGCTGCCGATGAGCGCCAGCCTGAACGTGTTCGCCAACGGTTTCGAGTAAACGCCTGTCGGCTCTCGACACCGAACCGAGCCCAGGTCCAGTCGGGTCGCAGCGGACGTCGTCGCGCCGCAGAACATCCAAGCCACGAGAACCTCTCACGATGAAGCGTCGCCATTTCCTGCTGATGAGTACGGCCGCCAGCGCCGGACTCGCCCTGCGGCCAGCTGCCGCCGCCCCGCCTGCGGCAGCGCTGGGCGGATCGAACGCAGTTTTCGCCGACGGCTTCGAAACGGTGACGCCCAGCACCAACACGGCCTATCTGTTTCCGCCCGGCTACTTCGAACCCGACAGCCTGTTGCCGCTGCAGAAGATCTACCCGCAGAGCGATGCGGCGACCGCGGCCGCCTCGCACCATCGCCGCGCCTATCCCGGGCTGCGCTGGGAGTGCCCGGTGCGCGCGATGGGCGGCAGCAATCCGCGCTTCTACGAGTTGCTGTCTGGCCCGCCGGGCATGCGCGTCGGTGAATTCCTGCAGCGCGATGCGTTCGGTGACTACGTGCCGACGCCGGACTACGCGACCCTCGTCTGGGAATCGCCGGTCGCCGGCAGCTATCTGATCCGCGTGCGCTGCAGCGACCAGAACAACACGCCCGTGCTGTTCGAGTTCCGCCTGCAGGTGGCGCTCGATGGGCATCTGTTCACTGCGCCGACAGCGCTCGGCAACGGCGACGGCAGCAGCCCGCAGAATGCGATGGCATGGAACCAGGCGATGCTGGGCAACGGCGTCGTCTCACCGAGTCGCGGCAAGGTGCTGGTGTGCCGAGGCGGCAGCTACACGCTGGGTGACGACCTGCTGGTCAACGCCAGCCATATGGCGACCTCGCTGATCGCCTACCCGGGCGAAACCCCGGTGTTCAATCGAGGCCTCCAGATGCGCTCGTCCGACGTGTTCGTTGGCGGTCTGCGCTTCGACGGCGTCGGCACCGGCAACTTCGGCATCATCAACGATTGGGAGTTCAACCACCGCTGGAGCGTCTGGCGCTGTCATTTCGAGCGATGCTTCAACTCGAATACGGCCCAGAACAACAATCAATGCTGCATCGGCGCGGTGAACGGCGGGCGGGCCGCGGGTCGGCAGCACCTGCTGCTGGCCGAGAACACCTACCGCAACTGCAGCGGACTGCACGGCTACGACTTCTACAACGTCGACACGCATCTGTGCGAGCGCGAGACCTTCGTGATCGATGATCCAAGCATCGCGGTCCGCCATTCGGTGTGGTTTCCGAAGGGCTACTGCCGCTTTTACGAGATCTCGTTCTGCCGCGCCGATCTGCCGCCACAGGCGGTGGAGGTCGAGAACATCATCCAGGCGCACAACGGTGCGTACGCCGTGTCGCTGCCTGGCGTGGGGGCGATCGAGTACAACTTCGTGCGCGGCGGCAGCAACGTCGGCGCGCTGGTCGCCAATGGCGCCGCCAATGGCACTGCCGCAAGCGTCGGGCCGATCACCCTGGTCTGCCAGGTGCGCCGCAACACCTTCGTCGGAAAGCGACTAGGTGCGCGCAACTTCGATCGCGCCGTCGGAGTGGATCGACACAGCCACTTCGCAGGCAACGTGCTGCAGACGGAAAGCAACGGCACTATCGGGACCTGGGGGCCGGAGAACGCGAATCCCATCTGGTTCACCGAGCGTGATGCACTGAGCGCAGGCTCGGGATTGGTCGGCAGGGACGGCCGTCTTGTTGACGCCACCTGGCGTGGCCGCCGGGGATCGCAGGTCTGGCGCCCGGGGCTTTGAGACGCCCAGTCAACGCGTCATCGACACGGGCATCCACCGGCAAGAAGGCGAAGGGCCCCGCATGTCGGGGCCCTTCGGGGCATCTTCAGAAGCTGCGAGGGATCAGTCGCCCATCAGCTTCTGGCGGTGCTCCCAGCGCTCCTGAGCATCGAGGCACAGAGTGGCGATCGGACGCGCCTCAAGGCGGTCGATGCCGATCTCTTCGCCGGTCTCCTCGCAGTAGCCGTAGGAGCCGTCGTCGATCCGCTTCAGCGCCTTCTCGATCTTGTTGATCAGCTTGCGGTAGCGGTCGCGCGTGCGCAGCTCGAGCGAGTTTTCGGTCTCGCGGGTGGCGCGCTCGGCCTCGTCGCCGACATCACGCACTTCCTCGCGGAGGTTGTCGATGGTCTGCTTCGACTCCTCCACCAGTTCGGCGCGCCAGTTGATGAGCTTCTGGCGGAAGTACTCGAGGTGCTCGGGGCACATGTACTCCTCGTTCGCCTTGGGCTTGTAGCCCTCGGGCAGTTCGACGCGAACGATCTGGTGAGCGACCAGGGGCTCGGGCTGGGCGACGGGACGGTTGGGAACCACTGCGCGCGCGCGCGTGCCCTCGCCGGTACCGGCGCCGCTGGACTTGGTCTTGGTGACGCTTGGCTTCATCGTGTTCCCTGTTGCGTTGGAGGCGTCCGTGCCCGCAGCGCGAGTCTTGGCTGCAGTGGCCGGTGTCACCACTGCCGCCACTTTAGCGGCCGCGGGTTCCGGTTTCTTGTCGGCCGTCGCGCTCTTGGCAGGCGCTGGGACCGGCTTGTTGGCAGGCGCAGGCTTGACCATGCCCACAATCGCCTGAGTGATCGATTTGACCGCCGTCACCGCCTTCTTGGCGATGGCCGCGGGTTTGGCCGCACTTGCGGCCTTGGCGGGTGTCTTCGCGACCGGCTTGGCGACCGGCTTACCCGCAGGCTTCGCCAGCGACTTGGCAGGCACTTTGGCCGCAGGTTTTGGCGCAGGCTTGGCGGCGGGCTTCGCGACTGGCTTGGCTGCGGCTTTCGCGGTTGGCTTCGCCGTCTTGGCCGCCGCAGCCTTGGCTGTGACCTTGGCTACCGGCTTCGCGGCGGGCTTCGCTGCTGGCTTGGCGACGGCCTTCGCGCTCTTCGCTGCGGGCTTGACCGCCGGCTTGACCGCCTTGGCGGGAGCCGCCTTCGATTTCGATGCTGCGGCCGCCTTGGCCGGTGCTTTCACCGCTTTCGACTTCGCTGCCACGATAGCCCTTCCCTTTGGTGTGAGTTGCTTGAGGCTCAGCGGGCGCGTGTTATAGCCTGTCAACCGTCCTGCGGCAAGCAAAACCGAGCCTGCCCGAGGCCTGTGCAAGAGCCGCCTGCCGTTCATTCGCACGGCATCCCGACATGCAGCCGCACCCGCGCTGTCGTCGCACTTCCCACTGACTCCGACTGGCGTGCCCGTGCGTCGATTCCTGATCCTACTCCTGCGCGGCTACAAGCGATTCATCAGCCCGCTCCTCGGCCAGCACTGCCGCTTCCACCCGAGCTGTTCGGAGTACTCGATGCAGGCCATCGAGCGCTACGGCGCACTCCGCGGTGGCTGGCTCACCGCGCGTCGCCTCGCACGCTGCCAGCCCCTCTGCGACGGCGGACTCGACCCTGTTCCCGAGGCGTGGCCCAAGCGCGGCGAGCATCGCCGCTGTCGCTGCGGCGAGGCGGGAACGCCCGCAGACACCGCGGAAGGCGCAGCCGCCAGCACTTCGCCCGCCGGCCCCAACACGGATGACCCTCGCCGATGCGCGTCCTGCTGAACCTGCTGCTTTTGCTGGCCGCCCCTGCGCTGCAGGCGGGTCCGATCCCCGAACGTCTGGCGCAGGGCGGTGTCGCGATCGTCCAGCTTGCGCCCGGCGAGTGCGCCGAGCTTGACGGCCGTACGCTCAAGGTCTCGCCCGAGGGCTGGCTGGTCTTCGGTATCGGCCGCGAAGCGACCGGCGCGCTGGAGTTCGTCCGCATCGACCGCGACGGCAGGCGTCACGCCCGGGCGATCCGCATCGTGCCGCGCGACTTCCGCATCGAGCGGGTCAACGGCCTGCCGCAGCAGACAGTCACGCCGGACCCGGCGATCGCCGAGCGCATCGCCCGCGAGCAGGTGGCGGTGGGCAAGGCGCGTGAACGCAACGACGACCGCATCGATTTCGCCGCCGGCTTCGTGCGGCCGATCGAAGGCGGCCGCATCAGCGGCGTTTACGGCAGCCAGCGCATCCTGAACGGCGAGCCGCGCGCGCCGCACATGGGGCTCGATATCGCGGTGCCCACCGGCACGCCGATCCAGGCGCCAGCGGCGGGCGTCGTCAGCTTCGTGGGGCCCGATCTGTTCCTGACCGGTGGCACCGTGCTGCTCGACCACGGTCACGGTCTGTCGTCCAGCTTCCTGCATCTCTCGCGCATCGATGTGCGCGAAGGCCAACGGATCGAGCGCGGCGAGACGATCGGCGCGGTCGGTGCGACCGGCCGTGCTTCGGGCCCGCACCTGCACTGGGGTCTGAACTGGTTCGAGACGCGACTCGATCCGGCCCTGCTGCTGCCCTGAATCCCCTCCCTTCCCCACTCTTTCCGAGGTCCACCATGCCTTCCTTCGACATCGTGTCCGAAGTGGACGCCCACGAACTGACCAATGCCGTCGACCAGGCCAGCCGCGAGCTGGGCAAGCGCTTCGACTTCCGCGGCACCTCGGCCGCCTTCGAGCTGGAGGACAAGACCGTCAAGCTGCGCGGCGACAGCGAGTTCCAGCTGCAGCAGCTCATGGACATCCTGCGCCAGCGCCTCACCGCGCGCGGCATCGACGTGCGCTGCCTCGATCCAGGCGAGGTCGAAACCAATGTCGCCGGCGCACGCCAGGCGGTGAAGATCAAGCAGGGTATCGAGCAGGCCACGGCCAAGAAGATCGTGGCTGCGATCAAGGCAAGCGGCATCAAGGCGGACAGTCAGATCCAGGGCGAGAAGCTGCGCGTCAACGGCAAGAAGCGCGACGATTTGCAGGCTGTCATCGCCCTGCTGCGCAAGAGCGATTTCGAACTGCCACTGCAGTTCGACAATTTCCGAGATTGAGGCGAGCGCGACCAGGGCCCGCAAGACGGCGCGGCTGAGGCGCCGCACCCCTGCGGGGTCTGTCAGCCCACCCGCTGCAGGATGGCGTCACGCGCGCGCAGCAGCGCAGGCCCGACTTCGCCGACCAGGCGCTCGCGGGTCATGCTGTAGACGGGGCCGTTGACCGACAGCGCGAGGAGACGCTCGCCGCCCTGGATCGGCAGCGGCACGCCGACCGCGTACAGCTCGGGCATCCAGTCACCCAGCGAGAACACGAAGCCATGCGCGGCAAAGTCGGCGCGGGCCTGCTCAACGCCGGCCGTCACCTCCGCGCGCTGCGCCTTGGGAACCCGCTGCAGCAGGGCGGCCATGGTGGTCTCGTAGCGGGACGCATCGAGACCAGCGAGATAGGCACGACCCAGTGCGGTGGTACCGTGCGGCAGGCGCTCGCCGATCTCGCGGCGGATATGGAACGCGTTGCTGCCATGGCAGACCTCGAGCACCACCATCTGGGTCTGGTCGAGTGCGCCGAGGATCACGCTGGCCTGCACCTCTTCGGCCAGCGCCTGCATCAGCGGGCGCGCCACGGTGCGCACATCCTCGCCCGCCAGAAAGGCATGGCCCAGGGCGAGCACGCTGGCCCCCAGCGCGTACTTTTCGAGTTTTTGCGAGTGCTCCAGATAGCCGAGCCGGGTCAGGGTGTAGGTCAGGCGCGAAACGGTCGGGCGCGGCAGGCCGGTGCGGCTGGCGATCTCGCTGTTGGCCAGCCAGCGTTCGCTGCGCTTGAAGCAGCGCAGGATGGCCAGCCCGCGCGCCAGCGCCGTGACAAAGCGGCGGTCGCGCGCCTCCTCGGCGCGGATGCCGGCCTCGGTGGCCAAGGTGTCGTCGGCGGCGGTGCTGGCGGTGTCGTTCCTGTCGGTCATTGCCCTGTGATTCCCTGCGTGGTTCAGCTCCAGCGCTTCAGCTCGAGCTTGGCGATGTGGTTCCGGTGGACCTCGTCGGGGCCATCGGCCAAGCGCAGGGTACGCGCCATCGCGTAGGCATACGCGAGCGGAAAGTCATTACTCACGCCGCCACCGCCGTGCACCTGGATGGCCCAGTCGATCACCTGACAGGCCATGTTGGGCGCGGCGACCTTGATCATCGCGATCTCCTTGGCCGCGACCTTGTTGCCCACCGTATCCATTTTCCAGGCTGCGTTGAGGGTCAACAGACGAGCCTGGTCGATCAGGATGCGCGCCTCGGCGATGCGCTCGCGGGTCACGCCCTGATCGGCCACGGCGCGACCGAAGGCGTGCCGACTCAAGGCGCGCTTGCACATCAGTTCGAGCGCACGCTCGGCCAGGCCGATCAGTCGCATGCAGTGGTGGATGCGGCCCGGCCCCAGTCGACCCTGGGCGATCTCGAATCCCCGGCCCTCGCCGAGCAGGATGTTTTCCGCCGGCACGCGGACCTTGTCGAACACGATCTCGCCGTGACCATGTGGCGCGTCGTCGTAGCCGAAGACGGGCAAGTGGCGCAGCAGCTGCACGCCGGGCGTGTCCATGGGCACCAGGATCATCGACTGCCGCAGGTGCGGGCTCGGGTGATCGGGCTGGCTCTGCCCCATCACGATCAGGATCCGGCAGCGCGGGTCGTTGGCGCCCGAACTCCACCACTTGCGGCCGTTGATCACGTATTGATCGCCCTCGCGCTCGATGCGCGTGCGAATCTGCGTCGCATCAGACGAGGCCACTTCGGGCTCGGTCATCGCAAAGCAGCTGCGGATCTCGCCGGCCAGCAATGGTTCAAGCCACTGCGCCTGCTGCGCCGGCGTGCCGTAGCGCTCCAGCACCTCCATATTGCCGGTGTCGGGCGCGCTGCAGTTGAACACCTCGGGGGCGATCGGCGAGCGCCCCATCAGCTCGCACAGGGGCGCGTACTCGGCGTTGGTGAGGCCCGCCCCGCGAGCGGACTCCGGAAGGAACAGGTTCCACAGGCCGGCCGCTCTCGCCTTGGCTTTCAGCGCCTCGACCACGCGGGTCGGCACCCAAGCGTTGCCGGCGCGGCGGTTGGCCTCGACTTCATCGAAGAAGGCGGGCTCGCTGGGATACACCTCCGCCTGCATGAAGGCCTCGACGCGGGCCAGCAGCTCACGCGTGCGCTGCGAGTACTCGAAATCCATCAGGGCGCTTCCTTCTGTGCGATGGCCCAGGCCAGCTCGGCCAGCGGCACGGCCTGTTTGCCCATCTCGACGCCTTTGCTGGAGGCCGCATTGCCGGCCAACGCGCGGGCGAGTACGCCCTGCAGGATCGCGGCGAGGCGGAACAGGTTGAAGACGAGGTAGGTGTTCCAGTGCGCAGGCCGGCCATCGCCGCCGACCTCGACGCCAGCGATCCGGCAGTACTCGGCGATGTACTCGGCCTCGCCGGGAATGCCGAGCGCGGCGATGTCGACACCGGCCAGCCCGCGAAAGCCCGCGGCGGGCATGCGCCAGGTCAGTGTGCTGTAGGCAAAGTCGACCAGCGGGTCGCCCAGCGTCGACAGCTCCCAGTCCAGCAGGGCGCGGATCTCGATGGCCTCGGGCGCGAAGATGAAGTTGTCCAGCCGCAGATCGCCGTGGACGATGCGTACCGCGTTCGGCGGCGGCAGATGCGCCGGCAGCCATTCGATCAGGCGCTCCATGGCCACGATCGGCGGTGCTTCCGAGGCCTGGTACTGGCGGGTCCAGCGGCTGGTCTGGCGCTCCAGGTAATTGCCCTGCGCGCCGTAGTCCTCGAGCCCGACCGTCGCGGGTTCGATCGCATGCAGGGCGGCGATGGTGCGCGCCATCGACAGGAAGGCCTCGCGCCGCTGCGCGGGTTCGAGATCGGGCAGCTTCGGGTCCCAGAACACGCGTCCGGGCACGTGGCGCATGACGTAGAACGCCGTGCCGATGACGGCCTCGTCCTCGCACAGAGCGAGCGCCTCTGCCACCGGCACGGCAGTGCCGCGCAGCGCGCGGATCACCCGGTACTCGCGATCAACGGCATGCGCCGACGGCAGCAGCTTGCCCGGCGGCTTGCGCCGCAGCACCAGGCGCTCTGCGCCGACTTCGAGGTAGTAGGTCGGATTGCTCTGCCCGCCCTCGAACTGCCAGAGCTTGAGTTCGCCGCCGAGACCCAGGCTGCGCTGAAGCCAGTGGGCCAGCGCAGCCTCGTCAATGCGATGCGCCTCGCGCACCGCGGTCACACCCGCAGGCAGGACCATCAGAGCACGCTCATGCCGCCGTCGACGGCGATGTTCTGGCCGTTGATGTGCGCCGACGCATCCGAGGCCAGCAGCACCGCCAGGCCCTTCAAGTCTTCTTCGCCGCCCATCTGGCCGCGTGGCGTCAGCCGGGTCAGCAGCTCGTGCGAGCGCTCGATGATCTTGTCGGCCATCTTGCTGCTGAAGAAGCCCGGGCAGATGCCGTTGACGGTGATGCCGCGACCGCCCCACTCGGCGGCCAGGGCGCGCGTGAGATTGACCACCGCGCCCTTGCTGGCGTGGTAGGCCGCGGCGCAGAGCACTTCCGGCGGCGAAGCGCCCAGACCTGCGACCGAGGAGACATTGATGATCCGCCCCTTGCCCTGCGGCAGCAGGCAGCGGCGGGCGACCTCCTGGGTCAGCGCGAACAGCGCGTTCAAGTTCAGATCGATGACCTTGGCCCAGGCCTCGGGAGGGTGCTCCTCGGCGCGCGCCCCCCAGGTGGCGCCGGCATTGTTGACCAGAATGTCGATACGGCCGAAACGCGCCAGCGCAGCGTCGACCAGGGCGGCTGCCGCATCCGGCTTGGCGATGTCCATGGGTACCGCCAGCACCTCGGCCCCCTGCCCCTCGAGATGCGACTGTGCCTGTGCGAGCTCTTCGGCCTTGCGCGCGGTGATGACCAGCTTGGCGCCCATTTCCGCCAAGGCTTCCGCGATCTGCAGACCCAGCCCGCGCGAGCCGCCCGTGACGATGGCCACGCGTCCGCCAAGTTCAAAGAGTTGCCGTACGCCCATGGTGTTGCGCTCCGTTCGCCTGGATTCGAATGTGCCGATCTGCGGAATATGATTCCGCTTATGGAGGCCAAGCATACCCTCACGGCAGGCTTGGAGGCTTTCGTCCGCGGCGACACCGACGCACAGCAGGTCAGCGACGCGCACGCGGGCTCGGGGCCGCTCGCATCGGGCCGCGGCGGGACGGAGCGGACGGGGCCAGCGGACTCGGCTGTCACCCGGCGGGAGGATTGGAGAAATCGCGAATGGCGCCCTCGCCAATCCACAACGCGCCGGGTCTTCCCCACCCTTCGCCCGGCCCCACTCGCATTCCTCTCAGGCCTCAAGTAGCAGTCGAAGCACCCGCAGGCATTCAAATGCGCAAAGAATTGCCCTGCTATTGGCATTCAGCTATAACACGGCGTGCTCCACAACCCGTGTGGACACCGCAAGCGCGTCATTCCATAAAGCCCACAGTCCCCCAAGAGGAGCCCATCCATGTCGATCGACCTGACCGGCCTCAGCCCCCAACAGCTGGACGAGCTGATTGCCCGTGCTGCGGAAACCAAGCGCAACCTCCACAAGCAGCGCATCAACGATGTCCGCAAGAAGCTCACCCAGATCGCCAAGGACGAGGGCTACTCGATCGAGGAGCTGTTCGGCAAGGGCGGAAAGGGCGGAAAGGGCAGCGTCGGCGCGAAATACGCCAACCCTGCAGACCCCTTGCAGACTTGGACCGGACGCGGCAAGCGTCCGAACTGGTTCAAGGACGCACTGGCTTCCGGCGCCTCCGAGGAATCGCTCCGCGTCGGCTGATTCTGGCCGTTTCAGCAGCACGGAACGCCGGCCCCGAGGCCGGCGTTCTGTTTTGGGCACGCACCTGCTTGCGCGGGCTGGATCAGAGGCTGCGGCGCGGTGGAATCAGCAGGTTGCCGAACAGCAGACCCGCAACCAGCGAAATGAGCACTGTGATGACGGTGAAGCCGGTATCCAGACCGAGAAACACATCACGCTCGAAAACGAATGACAAACTGCGGAAACCCACGCTACCGGGCACCAGCAGAATCATGCCCGGCACCCGCACCACGGCCCCGGGCCGGCTGAAGGTTCGCGCATACAGATTGCTGGCGGCACTGACCGCGATGCCGGCCATGAATACCCCGGCCTCGTTGCCCAGTGCCGCACCCCCATAGCGACTGCACAGATAGCCGAGAACGGCTGAGGCCATCACCACCGGATAATCGCGGCGGTCAGCGCGGAACAGTACGGCGAAGGAATAGGCAGCCACGAGCAGTGCCGCCCATTCCAGCCATTCCGGCGGCATCGGTGGCGGCGGCTCCACCGGCACCCACCCCAGCAGGCGCGCGAATTGCGTCGCCGCCACGGTGCCGAACGTCAGCTTGAGCAGAGTGGAGACCGCGCCTGCGAAGCGCGCCGTTCCCGCCATCAGATGCTGACTCGACAGCTCCGATACGGCATTCGCGAGCGTCAATCCGGGCAGCAGCACGATCAGACTGGCGACGACGACCGTTTTCAGGTTGATGGGAACGAGCCAGAAAGCCACTGCCGTAGCCAGCAGCGTTGCGAGCAGTGCAGCGATCGCATCCAGCCCTTCGGACAGGCGCGGTCGGCCAGCGCCAAGCACGTAGAGCAGTCCAATCACCCAGCCGATGCCGGCAGCAGTGGCGATATCGGCCCAGGCCGTACCCAGAAGTCCGGCGACGCTGGCGGAGGCCAGGCCAAAGCTGAACGCGGTCAGGGACTGAGCCCCAGGACCCGAAGGCGCCTTCAGCTCCCGCAGCGCGCGCGAGCCCTCGTTCAGACTCATTTCGCCGGCCAGCACCTTCTCGGCGATCGCATCCGCCGCGCACAGGCGGGCGAGGTCGACATCACCGGGCTCAAGGCGCACCACCCGTGTGGTTTCAGCGGCGGGCGCACCCTCGGCGACCACGGCGTCGGCATCCACCACGGACAGGATCAGACCGGTGGGGTTCGCCATCGGCTGGCAGCGCAGACGCAAACGGGTCGCCACCTTGGAGATCGCCAGCTCAAGGCGCTGCGCGGTGGTGCCATAGGTGTGCAGACTGGCCGCCAGCTGCAGTAGGAACTCGATGCGATCGGCGTAGCTGGGCTGTGGGCTCATGGGCTTCACGCAGCGCGGGGGCGCCAAGGATACCGACAGCGCGCCCCGCGGGATTCAGCTCGCGACGGCAACCACACCTCGGCATACTTCGCGCCCCTCGTCGCGCGGCCACAACGGAACCTGCATGCCCATCCAGTTCGGCCTCGGCGAAGCCTTCGCGCTGCTCAGCGCGCTGGCCTGGGCGGTGGGCGTGATCCTCTACAGCAAGCTCGGCACCTGGCTGCCGCCGCTGCAGCTCAACTTCATCAAGAACGCGCTGGTGCTGGGCATGCTGGCAGCCGCGGTGCCACTGGTGCACGGACTCGAAGTGCCGGACATCGGCGCTGCCGAAATCGCCATCGCGGTCACCAGCGGCGTCATCGGCCTCGCGCTCGCCGACACGCTCTATCTGAAAGCGCTGAACCAGCTGGGCGCTGGCCGCATGGGCATCATCGGCAATCTCTACAGCCCCTTCGTGATCGCGCTGTCCTTCGTGTTTCTGGGCGAGCGCCTGGGCCCTCTGCAGATCGTCGGCTTCGTGCTGGTGAGTTCCGGCGTGCTGCTGGTCAGCGGCAAGCGCGAGCGCGACACCGGGGGCCCCAGCGTGCTGTCGGGCGTACTGCTCGGCGTGCTGGCCATTCTGCTGATGGCGGTCGCCATCGTCATGGTCAAGCGCGTGCTGGAGGCGCAACCGCTGGTCTGGATCAGCCTGATCCGCATGGGCGGCGCCCTGATCGGACTGCTGCTGATCGTCAGCCTGCGCGGCGAGCTGCGCACCTTGAACCCACTGCGCATGCGCGTGCACTGGCCCACCCTGCTGATCGCGGCCTTTGTGGGCCAGTTCCTGTCGACCCTGTTCTGGCTGGGCGGCTACAAGTACACCGACGCGATGGTTGCGGCCATCCTCAACGAAAGCTCGTCGGCGTTCATCGTGCTGCTGGCCTGGCTGTGGCTGCGCGAACCCATGGACCGCCGCCGCGCGGGTGGCATCGGACTGGCGATGGCGGGGGTGGCCTGCATGATCCTGTGAGCGTGGAGGACCTTTCCGGAAACGCACGCTTCGAAGGCCTCGCCAGCGGAACGTCCTTCCGCCGGCGGCTGCACATCACCGGCAGGAGCCTGTCAGGCTTTGCTGGTGGGAGCAAAAAGTCCGGTGGCGTGAGAACAGGCACTCGGCCATCCGCGGGCCCATGGCAGCGCCAGGGCTCAAACATCGGCGGATAGTGGGCCGGGCAGACGGGTTAGCCGCCCGGCCATCCCAAGTCCGACAGGCTCCTGGAGCTGGCGTCAAGGAGACCCGGGGGCTCGATTCAGCGCACGCAGCCCTTCAGCGGCACCCCGCGACGCAGCGGAATACTCCCCTGCTCGCCCGTACTGAAGCGGTAGGTCATGGTGGCGGTGTTGCAGTCCTTGAAGACGAAACTGGCCTGGCCGGCGCTCCGGGTTTCGATCGCCTGCTGTACGCCAGGGAAGTTTCCACCCGTGGTCTGGTAAAGCGTGCCCTCGGCGCGGTCGCCGACGACCTCGGTCAGACCCGAGAACCACAGGTGCTCAGCAGGGCGCACGGCACCCGGAGCACCCTGCGCCCAGGTGAACCAGGCGAAGGCCAACCGACCCTGTTCCTCGAGGACATCCAGATAGACGCCCTGCCCCGTGCGCTCCGGGTTGTACCAGGCACCGTCGAGGCCCTCGGCGATCTCGAACGGGGGCGGGCCCGGCAGCTCGGATTTGACGGTGTAGCCCCAGAAACAGATCTGTCCGCCGGTGTTCTGGATGAACGCCTTGGGATTCTCCTCCACGAATCCGGGCCAGCCATCGCAGAGTTCAATGGCCAGACCGCCAAAGCCGTCCACCTCATCGATATGCCAGCGCCACAGCCGCTGTTCGGGGTCGCGGATATCGCGGTTCAGGCCATCTCCGCCGTATCCGATTTTCGCCAGCAGGATTCCGGGCGTGTCTTCGTCCGGTCGACCGCCGTTGGCGATCAGCGCCCGCGCCTGCGCGATGTGCTCGGGGTCCGTCAATGCCACCAGGAAACTCTGATTGCGCTCGGTTTCGATCTCGGCGACTTCGAACCAGACGGTCTCCGCCTGCACGGCCGAGGAGATGGAAAGGCTGAGACACACGGATGCCGCAAGCTTGAGAATCGGATTCATGCACTGCTCCGTAGAAGAGGGGCCGCGGTGTCCGGATCGCTGAGGTAGCTCACACGACCGAGGCGCGCTTGTGCAAACCCACACCGTTTGGGACAGGCATGGGCTTTGTCCAGCGGCTGAACGGACTGCCGGAGAATGCCACAGCGGGCCGGGCCTTTCATGCGGCAGAGCGGCAGTGGATCCAGCGGAAGGTCAGATTCAGCCGCGGCGGCAGTGCCCGGGCGCTCTTGGCGATGGCGTGCTGATACAGCGCCTGAGTGCGTCCCCCCATCAGCAGCAGGCTGCCGTGCGGCAATTCAAGCTTCAGCCGCTGCCGGCGCTCGGCGACGTCGCGAAAAGCAAAGCCGCGCACCGCGCCCAGGCTGAGCGAGGCGATCACCGGCTCAGGCCCCAGCTCGGGCTCGTCATCGGCGTGCCAGCCCATGCCGTCGGCGCCGTCGCGGTACAGGTTGGCCAGCACGCTGTTGAAGCGCCCGCCGCAGGCCTGCTCGACTCTCGGCTTGAGCGCAGCCAGCGCCAAGGGCCAAGGTCGCGGCTCGAAGCGCGTGCGCGAGTAGACATAGGTCGCGCCGGGGTCGCCGATCCAACAGGAGAGCCGCGGCGAGGCGTGCTCGCGACCGTAGATCCGGAGGCGGTGCTGCTCCCAGGGGATCTCGGTGCGGAGCGCCGCCAGCAGCGCATCGGCCTCATCGGCCTCAAGGAAGGTGGGCGCGATCCGCAGCTCGGCGCCGGCCAGGGCGATCTCGATCCATTCCATACGCTGAAGTATGCTTGCCACCTTCGCCGGCCAGACCTGCCCCATGCAGAGCCTGTGCGCCGACACTCTGCGGGCTACCCGGTCAAGACGCTGTCGCCTGCACGCCCCGCCCCCGATAATGCCGCCCTTTACGCACACAGCCAGGAGCCAGCCATGAGCGAGCGCGATGTCATGGAATACGACGTGGTCACGGTGGGCGCAGGCCCTGCCGGCCTCGCCTTCGCCATCCGACTGAAGCAGCTCAAGCCGGACCTGTCGGTCTGCGTGATCGAGAAGGCCTCGACCATCGGCGCTCAGATTCTCTCCGGTGCCGTGATCGAGCCCGGCCCCCTGGATGAACTGCTGCCCGGCTGGCGCGACAACCCGCCGCCGGTCTGCGTGCCGGCCACCGAGGACGAGTTCTGGTTCCTCACCAAGACCGGCGGCTACAAGTTCCCGATCGTGCCGCCGCAGATGAACAACCACGGCAACTTCATCGTCAGCCTGGGCGCCACCTGCGCCTGGCTGGCGCCGCAGGCCGAAGCCTTGGGCGTGGAGATCTACCCCGGCTTCGCCGCCGCCGAAACCCTGATCGAGGACGGCCGCGTGGTCGGCGTGCGCATCGGCGACATGGGCGTGGCGAAAGACGGCTCGCACAAGCCCGGCTACACCCAGGGCATCGACATCCGCGCGCGCATCACCGTGCTGGCTGAAGGTGCGCGCGGGCATCTCGCCAAGCCGCTGATCAAGCACTACGGCCTCGATGCCAACAGCGATCCGCAGAGCTATTCGATCGGCATCAAGGAGCTGTGGCAGGTGCCGGAGGATCGCGTCAGCCCCGGCAAGATCGTGCACAGCCTCGGCTGGCCGGCCGACTCGCGCACCTACGGCGGCAGCTTCCTGTACCACCTGACCGGCGGGCGCATCGCGCTGGGCTATGTCTCGGGCCTCGACTACCGCGATCCGAACTACCAGCCCTACGAAGCCTTCCAGCAGTGGAAGCACCACCCGACCGTGAAGCCGCTGCTGGACGGCGGCAGCATTCTCTCGGCCGGCGCGCGCGCCATCGTCACTGGCGGCTACCAGAGCCTGCCCAAAGTCGAGATGCCCGGCGCGATCCTGATCGGCTGCGACGCCGGCCTGGTCAACGTGCCCAAGATCAAGGGCGTCCACCAGGCGATGCGTTCCGGCATGCTCGCCGCCGAACACATCGCCAGCACCGACAAAGTCGAGGGCTGGGACGCCAAGCTGCGCGGCTCGGTGGTGTATTCGGAACTCAAGAAGGTCCGCAACTTCAAGCCCGGCTTCAAGAAGGGCCTGTGGTTCGGCCTGATCAACTCGGGCTGGGAAACGGTGACCGGCGGTGCCTCGCCGTGGACGCTGAAGGTCTCGCCGGACTGGAGCTCGCTGACGAAGCTCTCGCAGCAGGAATCGCCGAAGCGCGACTACGTCGAACGCAGCCTCGCGCCGCGTGACCGTCTCGCCGGCGTCTACTTCGCCGCGACCGAGCATGACGAGGACCAGCCGGTGCACCTGCGCGTCGCCGACACCAATGTCTGCATCACGAAATGCGCGGAGGAGTACGGCAACCCCTGCACGCGCTTCTGCCCGGCCGGTGTCTACGAGATCGTCAAGGACGAGGCCGGTTCGCGACTGCAGATCAATGCGGCCAACTGCGTGCACTGCAAGACCTGCGACATCAAGGACCCCTACCAGATCATCGACTGGGTGACGCCGGAAGGCGCCGCGGGCCCCAACTACCAGAACCTCTAAAGACCCCCCGAATGCCCACTTGGCTTGTCACCGGCGGCGCCGGATTCATCGGCGGCAACTTCGTGCTCGAGGCGCGCCAGCGCGGCCTCGCGCGGATCATAAACCTCGATGTACTGACCTACGCGGGCAACCTCGACACGCTAGCCGCGCTCGACGGCGATGCCGACCACGTGTTCGTGCACGGTGATATCGGTGACCGCGCGCTGGTGTCGCGCCTGCTCGCCGAACACGGCGTCGATGCGGTCATCAACTTCGCCGCCGAAAGCCATGTCGACCGCTCGATCGACGGCCCGGCCGCCTTCATCCAGACCAATGTCGTCGGCACGCTGGCGCTGCTGGACGCCACGCGCGACTACTGGAAGGCGCTGCCGGCCGAGCGCGCCGCCGCGTTCCGCTTCCTGCATGTCTCGACCGACGAGGTGTACGGTTCGCTCGGCGACACGGGCTATTTCACCGAAGACACCCCGTTCGCGCCGAACTCGCCCTACTCGGCCTCGAAGGCATCTTCCGACCATCTGGTCCGCGCCTTCCACCACACCTACGGGTTGCCGGTGCTGACGACGAACTGCTCGAACAACTACGGGCCGTTCCAGTTCCCCGAGAAGCTGATCCCGCTGATGATCCAGAAACTGGTCAAGGGCGAACCGCTGCCGGTCTACGGCGACGGCAGCAACATCCGTGACTGGCTGTTCGTCGGCGACCACTGCGCGGCCATCCGCGACGTTCTGGCGGGCGGCCGCGTTGGCGAGACCTACAACGTCGGCGGTGATGCCGAGCGCCGCAACATCGACGTGGTGCACGCCTTGTGCGATGCCATCGACCAGCGCCGCCCGCGCGCCGACGGCCAGTCGCGCCGCGTGCAGATCACCTTCGTGAAGGACCGCCCCGGCCACGACAAGCGCTACGCCATCGACGCCAGCAAGCTGAAGCGGGAGCTGGGCTGGGCGCCGACGCTGAGCTTCGAGCAGGGCCTCGCGCGCACCGTCGACTGGTACCTCGCCAACGAGGCCTGGGTCGGCAAGATCCTCGACGGCAGCTACCGCCTCGAACGCATCGGCACGCAGGCCTGAGGAGGGCGCCATGACGCAACGCAAGGGCATCATCCTCGCCGGCGGCTCCGGCACGCGGCTGTATCCGATCACCAAGGGCGTCAGCAAGCAGCTGCTGCCGGTGTACGACAAGCCGATGATCTATTACCCCTTGAGCGTGCTGATGCTGGCCGGCATCCGCGAGGTGCTGATCATCAACACCCCGCACGAGCAGGCCATGTTCAAGGCCCTGCTGGGTGATGGCTCGCAGTGGGGCATGCGCTTCGAGTACGTCGCGCAGCCGAGCCCGGACGGCCTCGCCCAGGCCCTGATCCTCGGCCGCGAATTCCTTGACGGCGCGCCGTCCTGCCTCGTGCTTGGCGACAACATCTTCCACGGCAGCGGCTTCACCGAACTGCTGGAGCGCGCCGATGCCCGAAGCAACGGCGCCACCGTTTTCGGCTACTGGGTGAAGGACGCCAAGGCCTACGGTGTGGCGGAGTTCGACGCGCAGGGCCGCGTCGTCGGCCTCGAGGAGAAGCCCGCGCAGCCGAAGTCGAACTATGCCGTCACCGGCCTGTACTTCT
>JBKCVA010000135.1:0-33457 GCA_046318115.1 Lysobacterales bacterium
TTCTGCGGCAAGTGGTGTGACTCACTTAGGCGATCTGAAGAGGCGCGTGTCTTCGAGGAGCGTGCTTGCGGGCACCCCCACCGAGAGGAAACCTTGGCCGCGGTCGCGAGCTCGCTCCTACACGGATCCCATGCTCTTCTCGCGGGCGAGGCTGACGAGCCGCGTCTCACGTCCCCCGCGGCTTCGCCCGATGCGTGGCCTGTGCGGTCCACGGGTCGTCGGGCCAGGGGTGTTTGGGATAGCGGCCCTTCAGCTCTTTCTTGACCTCGGCGTAGGTGCGCTCCCAGAAGCCGCGCAGATCCTGGGTGACCTGGATGGGGCGGCCGCCGGGGCTCAAGAGGTGCAGGGTGAGGCGCACGCGGCCGTCGGCGATTGCAGGCGTGTCGGCGAGGCCGAACAACTCCTGCAGTTTCACCGCCAGCACCGGAGGCTGTTCCGGCACGTACTCGATGGCGCGCTCCATGCCCGAGGGCACTTTGATGCGGGTGGGCGCGAGGCGCTCGACGGCCTGGCGCTGGCTGTGGTCGAGGCGTGAGCGCAGGGCCTCGCCGAGCAGTTCGGCGTCGATCTGCGACAGCCGCGTCTTGCCTCCTAGGTAGGGGCCGAGCCAGGCGTCGAGTGTCGCCAGCAGCGCCTCGTCGCTGAGGTCGGGCAGGCCCAGTTCGGGGCAGTGGGCGCGCAGCAGGGCAACGCGCTGCTGCCACTGCCGCTGGGCTTCGCTGAAGTCCAGCACCTGCAGGCCCAGACGACGGATGCCGTTGATCAGGCCCTGCACGCACAGCTCGGCGTCGGGTTTGCCAATCGGTTTGCGGCTCAGCACGATCTGCTCATAGCGGCGCACGCGCGAGGCAGTGACCGCGCGCGCGGCTTCGTCCCAGCCGGCCTCGTCGCGCTCGATGAAGCGCTCGGAGAATTCTCGTTCAAGCGCTTCTTCGTCGAAGCCGGTGGCGCGCAGGATCAAGCCATCGCCGCTGTCGGCGCGCAGCTCGCTGATGAGCAGCCAGGGTTCGCCGACCAGGGGCGAGTCCGACATCAGCTTGGCCATGCGGCCGTTGCTGAGCGCGTAGCGCAGGCGGTCGTTCGGCAGGACGTGCGCGATGCGGTCGGGAAAGGCGTGCAGCAGCAGCTCGCCCAGCCGGTGCGGCGAGGCACTGGCGACTTCGGCCGTGGTGTCGAGACGTCGCCGCCAGCTGCGCGCGGCTTGCTCCACGGTCATCAAGGCGCTGCGGTCGCTGTCGTGGCCGCCGCGACGGGCGCGGAAGTCCTGCAGGGCCTGCCAGCGGCTGGCCCAGTCCTCGCGACGACGCGATTCACCGCGCAGCACGTCGCGGCCTTCGATGAGTGCGACCAGATCACAGGCCAGCGCGCGCGCCTGCGCATCGGGTGCCGCGCACAGCATGGCCGCCAGACGCGGATGCGTGCCGAGCTTCAGCATGCGCCGGCCCAGCGGCGTGAGCGCGCCAGAGGCATCGAGCGCACCCAGCGCGCGCAGCAGGTCTGCGGCCTGGGCGAGCGCGCCCGGCGGCGGCGCATCGACGAAGGGCAGCGCGTCGCTGCCCCAGGCGCGCAGTTCGAGAAGTAAGCCCGACAGTTCGACCTGCATCAGCTCGGGCCGGCGCGCGGGCTCCAAGCGCTGGCTCTCCGGCCACAGGCGATAGCAGACGCCCGGCGCCACGCGCCCCGCGCGGCCGGCGCGCTGGTCGGCCGAGGCTTGGCTGATGTTCACTGTCATCAGCTTCGAGAAGCCGGAGTTCGGGTCGAAGCGCGGCTCGCGCGCCAAACCCGAATCGATCACCGCCTTCACTCCGGGCAGGGTCACGCTGCTCTCGGCCACATTGGTGGCCAGCACGATGCGGCGGCGGCCGTCGCTGGAGGGCTTCAGCACAGCGGCCTGCTGCTCCACCGGCAGCTCGCCGTACAGCGGCAGCACTTCCGCGTCCGCCGCCTGCGCCGATTCGAACAGCAGGCGCTCGCCGCGCTGGATCTCGCGCAGGCCGGGCAGAAACACCAGCAGGTCGCCGTCGGTTTCGCGCAGGGCGAGTTCGACCGCGCGCTTGAGCTGCGCGTCCTCCGGCTCGTTGCCCTGCCGCGGCGGGTAGGCGATGCGCACCGGATAGCTGCGGCCGGCGCTGGTGAGGCGTGGGGCGTCGAGCGTCTTGGCCAGGCGCTCGCCGTCGAGCGTGGCCGACATCACCACGATGCGCAGGTCCGGGCGCAGCTGGGCCTGCACTTCGAGCGCGAGCGCGAGCCCAAGATCGGCGCTGAGATGGCGCTCGTGGAACTCGTCGAAAATCAGCGCGCCGATGCCGTCCAGCAGCGGATCGTCCTGGATCAGGCGGGTGAGGATACCCTCGGTAACGACTTCGATGCGGGTGCGCGGGCCGACCTTGGATTCGAAGCGGATGCGATAGCCGACGGTGTCGCCGGGCTGTTCACCGCGTGCGCTGGCCATGAAGTTCGCGGCCGCGCGTGCGGCGATGCGGCGCGGCTCCAGCATCAGGATCTTGCGGCCTTCGAGCCAGGGCGCATCGAGCAGGGCCGGCGGCACGCGCGTGGTCTTGCCGGCGCCGGGCGGGGCCTCCAGCACCAGGCGTGGCTGCCGGGACAGGCTGACCAGGATCTCGGGCAGCAGGGGATCGATGGGAAACGCGTCGGACACGGGCGGCACAACCGGCAGAAAGGAAAACGCCGCCGCGGTCGGGCCGCGGCGGCGTAGTGTCCACGATTTGGGCGCTGCACTTCTGGGCACCGCGGATCAAGCACGTACGCGCTCGATCCGCGGACGCGCCTTCCATGGCGCGCGACGACGCTGAGGTGTTGAGCGTCGCCTCAGCGCTTGGCGTCGACCCGCTGCACCAGCGCCTGCACCTCGTTCTCGAAGGCGACATAGCTGGCGTCGGCCTGCTCGCGCTTGCGCTGGTCGACGCTCTTCAGCGGTGCGGCCTCACGCAGCGCGGGGGCGTGGTCGATGGCTGCGGTTCCTTCGCGTTTGCTGGGGCCGCGGCCGGTCTCGACGAAGGTGCGGCTGGCCGAGCGGAAGCCGCGCAGCGGGTACAGCACGTAGTTCAGCGGGTTGGCGCTGCAGGGGAAGATGGTGAAGCCGCCATCGTTGTTGCCGGTAGCCCCCGCGCTGAAGTATTCGGCCTGCACTGGCGCTTCGTAGTACATGCACAGGCGCTGGCCGCTGCTGTTGACGCTGTTGTCGTCGACCACGATCGACTGCCGGCGGCGTGTATTGCTGTAGAAGCCCGAGGCACCGTTGAAACGCACCGCGTTGGCGGTGCATTCGGCATCCAGCGAGGTCTCGCTGCGGCAGCCGTCGAAGTACCAGGTGCCCTGGCTCAGGTTGGCCTCGTCGAACACCAAGACGTCACCGCTGAAGCGGAAGGCGTTGTAGTTCGGGTAGTCGCTGAAGTCGAGGTTCAGACTCCACTCGCCCAGCATCTTGGTGACCTGGATGGGGGCCGAGCCGTCACCGCCGCGCTTGTAGTAGTAGTAGTAGCGCTCGATCGGCATGCTGCGGATCGGCAGCGGCGGCACGTTCCAGGTCAGGGTGCCGCGGGTCGGATCGTTGGCATCGAAGGCCAGACGCAAAGAGCCCACGCGCTGGCTCTGCGGTCGGCCGCTGTAGCTGCAGCCCGCGCACTGCGAGTTGGTGAAGCGCAGAAGATCGCCTTCGTACAGGGCGTTGCCGTTGAGAAAGCCCGCCGAGGTGTACCAGACCGGCAGGCCATTGGTCTCGCCGAGATAGCCGGTGAACACCAGCAGGTTGTCCTGCAGCTCGATGGTGAAGCCGGAGCCGCTCTCGTTCGGGTTCCACCACAGCCCCGGCTCGGGCTGATAGGCCTGCGCGCTGCCGGCGGCGAACGCGAACAGAAGAGCGAAGGTCTTGCGCATGGGAGACTCCAGTGGCGACAGCAACGCGCGGGCTGCGCGGTGAACGGACCCTAGGCCCGAGGGCCTTAATCTCGACTTAGCGGAACCGTTGCAGCACGCGTCGCTGTCAATCATTCAGCTCCGTGCACGCCGGCCACCGCGGGCAAGCCAGCGCAGCAGCGGCTGCCAAGGCTCGGCCTGGATGCGAACCGCTTCGTTGTCATAGTCGAACAGGCTCTTGCCCAGCGCGGCCAGCAGGACGTAGCTCTGCGAGTCGCGGAGTTCGGCGCGCAGCGGCCAGGGCCAGTCGGCAAGCTGAGCGAGCGCGCGCTGGCTGGCCTGCGTGTTCATGCGCAGGCGGTTGGCCACCAGCCCCACCTGCAGGCTGGCCTCCGCCATGCGCCGATGGCTGGACAGCGCATCCAGAAAACCCGCCGTGGCTTCGAGGTCGAAGGCCGAGGGCAGCACGGGCACCAGCAGGGCATCAACGCGCTCGATCACCGCCTTGAGCGAGGCCGGCTGCGAGCCGGCGGGGGCGTCGAAGACCAGCCACTCGATGTCCTCGGGCACACGCTTCTGCCAGCGGCCATCCTCGCCGTGCAGGCCGAGCACCGCGGGCGCATCGGTCTGGGCGCGGCGTTCGCACCAGTGCAAGGACGAACCCTGCGGGTCCAGATCGACCAGTGCCGTGCGTCGGCCCTGCACCGCGGCCCAGGCCGCCAACTGGGTCGCGATCGTCGACTTGCCGCAGCCGCCCTTGCTGCTCGCCACCAGAACCGAGTGCATGCGCCACCTCGCCCACCGTCGTGACTGTCGTCGACTGTAGCAGCGGGCTTCTCGCACGCGCGAGGCAGCAACGAAACGGGGCCCCGCAGGGCCCCGTTTCGTTCACGCGCATCGCCGGTCAGGCCGCCTGTGAGGCCTGCGCCGTCGGCTGCTGCCAGCGGGCGAGCAGCTCCTCGCGCAGCTTCTTCGCCTGCTCCAGGTGGGTTTCCTTGACGTGGCCGTAGCCGCGGATGCGCTCGGGCACGCGGGCGATCTCGACGGCAAGCCCGAGCTTGTCGGCGCTCAGCTCACCCAACAGACGCTCGATCGTGCTGCGGTACTCCTCGATCAGCGCGCGCTCGCTGCGACGCTCCTCGGTGTAGCCGAAGAGGTCGAGCTTGCTGCCGCGCAGGCCCTTGAAGTGCTTGAGCAGGCCGAAGGCCTTGAGCATCCAGGGGCCGTACTCGGCCTTCATCAGCTTGCCGTTCTCGTCGCGCTTGGCGAACAGCGGCGGCGCCAGGTTGAAGTGCAGTTTGTAGTCGCCCTCGAACTGGCTGGCCACGCGTTTCAGGAAATCGCCCGAGGTGTAGAGGCGCGCCACTTCGTACTCGTCCTTGTAGGCCATGAGCTTGAAGTAGTAGCGGGCGACGGCCTCGGTGAGCTGGGTCGAGCCGGGCGCGCGCTTCGCCTCTTCCGCACGCACGCTGTCGACCAGGGCGCGGTACTTCGCCGCGTAGGCGGCATCCTGGTAGTCGGTGAGGAAGGCCACGCGGCGCTCGATCATCTGATCGAGATTGGCCGACAGGCGCAGGTCGTCCAGCGGCGCGGGCGTCAGCGCCGTGACGTCGGCAGTGGACTTCGACAGGCCAGCGGCTTCGGTGACCGCCTGGAGGTCCACCGCGGCGAGTCGGCCCCAGTTGAAGGCCTGGGTGTTCATCTCGACCGCAGCGCCATTCAGCTGCACGGCGCGCAGGATCGAGTCCAGCGACAGCGGCACCAGGCCCTGCTGCCAGGCGTAGCCCAGCATGAACAGATTGGTGGCGATGGCGTCGCCCAGCAGGGCGGTGGCCAGCTGGGTGGCGTCGACCAGCATTGGCTCGCGTCCGCCCAGCGCCACGCGCACGGCTTCGATGATGTCCTTGGCCGGGAATTGCATGTCCGGCTTCATGGTGAACGGACCCGGCATCGCCTCGTAGCTGTTGAGCACCACCGCGCTGCGGTCGGCGCGCACCTTCGACAGCGCCCAGTAGTCGTTCACCACCACCATGTCGCAGCCGAGCACGAGATCCGCCTCACCGGCGGCGATGCGCACGGCGTGGATATCGGCCGGAGTCCTCGCGATACGGATGTGGGTGGTGACGGCGCCACCCTTCTGCGCCAGACCGGTCTGGTCGAGCACGCTGGCGCCCTTGTTCTCCAGATGGCCGGCCATGCCCAGCAGGGCGCCAATGGTGACAACGCCGGTACCGCCAACGCCGGTGATCAGGATGTTCCAGGGCTGATCAAGAGTGGACTTGAACTGCGGCATCGGCAGGCTGGACAGGCGCTCCTCCACGCTGACCCGCTTGCTCTTCTTCAGCTGGCCA
The DNA here is from genome assembly GCA_046318115.1 of Lysobacterales bacterium. GTDB lineage: Bacteria > Pseudomonadota > Gammaproteobacteria > Xanthomonadales > Xanthomonadaceae > Aquimonas. The sequence continues at coordinate 6,228 of JBKCVA010000135.1, forward strand.
CCCTTGACGGTGACGAAGCTCGGGCAGAAGCCCTTCACGCAGCTGAAGTCCTTGTTGCAGTTCGACTGGTCGATCTCGCGCTTGCGGCCGTATTCGGTCTCTTTGGGCAGCACCGACACGCAGAAACTCTGCACGCCACAGTCGCCGCAGCCCTCGCAGACCAGGCTGTTGATCACGGTGCGCTGCTGCGGGTCGACCATCTTGCCGCGCTTGCGGCGACGACGCTTTTCGGTGGCGCAGGTCTGGTCGTAGATCAGCACGCTGGTGCCTTTCACCTCGCGCAGGCGCTTCTGCACGGCCTCCAGGTGGTCGCGGTGCTCGAACTCGACGCCGGCCGGGAAAATCTCGGGCTTCGACCACTTCTCGATGTCGTCGGACACCACAACAATCGTCTGCACGCCTTCCGAGCGCATCTGGTGGGCGATGTCGGGCACGGTCAGCGTGCCGTCCACCGGCTGGCCACCGGTCATGGCGACGGCGTCGTTGTAGAGGATCTTGTAGGTGATGTTGACCTTGGCCGCGATCGCCTGGCGGATGGCGAGGCTGCCCGAATGGAAGTAGGTGCCGTCACCGAGGTTCTGGAACACGTGCGGCGTGTCGGTGAACGGCGCCTGCCCGCACCAGGTCGCACCTTCGCCACCCATCTGGGTGAAGGTGTCGGTGCGGCGGTCCATCCAGGTGACCATGTAGTGGCAGCCGATGCCGCCGAGCGCGCGCGAACCTTCGGGGACCTTGGTCGAGGTGTTGTGCGGGCAGCCCGAGCAGTAGTGCGGCACGCGCGGGAAGCTGGCGCGCGGCGCGGCCAGTTCGGCCTCCTTGGACTCCATCCAGCGCAGGCGCTGCTCCATCGCCTCGGAGCTGAAGAAGCGTTTCAGTCGCTTGCCGATCACCTGGGCGATGGTGGCAGGCGTGAGTTCGCCGGTGCTGGGCAGACACCACTGGCCCTGCTCGTCGTACTTGCCGACTACGCTGGGGCGGTGCTGCCAGTTGAACATGTACTCCTTCATCTGCGACTCGACGAAGGCGCGCTTCTCTTCCACGACGAGGACATCTTCCAGGCCCTCGCAGAAGCTGCGGATGCCTTCGGGCTCCAGCGGCCAGGTCATGCCGACCTTGTAGACGCGGATGCCGATGTCTTCGCAGGTGCGGCGGTCGAGGCCGAGGTACTCCAGCGCCTGCAGCACGTCGAGGTAGCTCTTGCCGGTGGTGACGATGCCCAGCCGTGCCTTTGGCGAATCGATGACGATCTTGTCGATGTGGTTGGCGCGGGCGAAGGCCTGCGCAGCGGCCACGGCGTAGCGGTGCAGGCGCATTTCCTGGTCGAGCGGCGGGTCCGGCCAGCGGATGTTGAGTCCACCTGCGGGCAACTCGAAGTCGGTCGGAATCACGATGTCGAGCTGGTGCGGATTGACGTTGACCGAGGCCGAGCTTTCGACGGTTTCGGCGATCGTCTTGAAGCCCACCCAACGGCCGGTGAAGCGCGACATCGCCCAGCCCAGCAGGCCCATGTCGAGGATGTCCTGCACGCCGGCCGGATTCAGCACCGGCATCATCGCCGAGACAAATTCCAGCTCCGAACCATGCGGCAGGGTCGACGAACGGCAGGCATGGTCGTCGGCGGCCAGCGCCAGCACGCCGCCGAACTTCGAGGTGCCGGCGGCGTTGCCGTGCTTGAACACGTCGCCGCAGCGGTCCACGCCCGGACCCTTGCCGTACCACATCGAAAACACGCCGTCGTACTTCGCGCCCTCGAACAGGTTGGTCTGCTGGCTGCCCCAGACCATGGTGGCGCCAAGGTCTTCGTTGAGGCCCGGCGTGAAGTGGATGGCGGATGCGGCGAGGTGCTTCTTGGCTTTCCACAGTTCGAGGTCGAAGCCGCCCAGCGGGCTGCCGCGGTAGCCGGAGATGAAGCCGGCGGTGTTGAGCTGCTGCGCGCGATCGCGCATCTGCTGCATCAGCGGCAGGCGCACCAGGGCCTGCACGCCGGACAGATAGATCCGCCCGGTTTCACGCGTGTACTTGTGCTCGAGCGTGTAGTCGAGGTCGATCCGCGGCGCGTCGAGCAGGACGGCCGGAATGGCGTTGGCAGTGGCGGACATCGGCTGTGACCGGGGCTGAGGAGACCGCAAATTCTAACATTCGACCTTGGTCGCCCCTCGTATGCTCGGCGCCAGTTGCCTCCGGGTTCGGGATCTGGCACGTCCGGACCGCAGCAGGGGCGGAGACAGGGGTACCTCCAATGTTTGTGAAGACAGCTCGATACACGCTGCTGTGGATGCTGGCCCTGCTCTGCGCGTGCAGCATGGCTGGCGCCACCGACGCCCAGCTGCCCCCGCTGGACGCCGCCTACATCGATGTGGACCCGGCGGCCCAGCGCGTGGTGCCCCTCGACGCCGAGGACGCGGCGGCGCGGAGCGGGCTGGAAGCTCTGCTCCGCAGAGAACCCCGCAATGCTCTGGCCCGTCTGCAGTTCGCGCAGCTACAGCTGGATCGTGGCCTGCGGGCCAGGGTCGCGCGCGAGCTCGACAGCGCTGAACGCTTCAGCGAGCCCGGCAGCGAGCTGCGTCGGCGCGTGCATTTCAATGCCGGCTGGATCCTGTTCCGCATGGGCGACTTTGCCGGCGCCCGCGCGCAGTGGACGCAGGCGTGGCAACAGCATGGTGGCCATCCCGACTGGGTTCCGGTGGCGTTTGCATTGGCTCTCTGGAGTGAGGGCGACCGCGAGGGCGGACTGGCCTACTTCAGGGCTGAACTCGCAGCGCGGCCGACGGCGTGGGCGACCCCGGAGGCCGTGCAGGCGAGCACCGGCGACCTGAGCGCCGGCGAGCGCTTCGCCCTGCAGTCGATGCGCCAGGCCGTGGCCGAGGCACGTTGACCGCCCGTCGGTCCAAGCCTCCGGTATGGCAGCGGCGCGCCGCGCTGTGACGGGGAGCGCAGGGCGCGAAGCTCGGGCTTTACGCGCGCAGCGGGTTGGGCAAGGCTCGCAGCCGGCCCGTTTGCCGAGGGCGCGGCCAGCATCAAGCTGTCGTAGTGTGGGCGCGGTGGCGGGAAGGGTGAGTGGGTCCGGGCGCTGTCGATCGCGACAGGCCCGCATCCGGGCGCATCGGGACGGTTCCCGGGCACAGGCACAGGGGGCGAGGCGTGGATTTCGCGAGCGTGTCGGTTCTGGTGGTGGAAGACCATGGGTTCCAGCGGCGCATGGCACTTCGCCTGCTGCAGGACCTTGGCTGCGGGGAATGTCTCGACGCGGCCAGCGGCGAGGAGGCGCTGGCGGTGCTTCACGCCCGCACGCAGCCGGTGCAGGTGCTGCTGGTCGACCTCGACATGCCGGGCATGGACGGCGTGCAGTTCATCGCCGCGATCGCCGGCACCGGGCTGGCGCAGGCGCTGGTGGTGGTCAGCGCGCTCGAGCCCGCCTTGCAGCAGACGGTGGAGAACATGGCTCGGGCCTATGGCTTGCGCGTGCTCGGCAGCGTGCAGAAGCCGCTGACCAGCACCAAGCTGCGCGATGTCCTGTCGACCCTGGCCCTTGAGGCCGCACCCGTCGGCGCCAGCCCACTGGGCGCGCCAAGCGCGGAGTGCCTGCTGCAGGCGCTGCGCGACGACGAGTTCGTGGCCTACTTCCAGCCGCAGGTGACGGTGGACAACGGCCGCGTGGTCACGGTGGAGGCACTCGCCCGCTGGCGTCGCGGCGATGGCGAAATGGTCTGGCCTGCACAGTTCATCCCCGCGCTCGAGAACGCCGGACTCATCGAGGCCCTGACCCTGCGGATGCTCGACCAGGCCTGCGCATGGCAGGCCCGCTGGGCGGCCGAAGGCCTGTCGCTGCGGGTGGCGGTGAATGTCTCCATGCTCGGCCTGACCGAAGCCGATGCTGCGGACCGCTTCCAGCAGGTTGCCGAACGGCACGGCGTGGCACCCTCGCAGATCGTGCTGGAACTGACCGAAAGCGCGGTCATGCAGGAGGCCGCCACCGCGCTGCAGGCGCTGGCGCGGCTGCGACTGAAGGGCTTCGGTCTGTCCATCGATGACTTCGGTACCGGCTACTCGTCGCTGTCGCAGCTGTCGCAGATTCCCTTCACCGAGCTCAAGATCGACCAGACCTTCGTCACCGGTGCGCAGCGCAATCCGCGTCGGCGTGCGGTTGTCGAGGCCAGCCTTGAGCTCGCCCGCAAACTGGGGCTGTCGGTGGTTGGCGAGGGCGTGGAGACCTCGGCGGAATGGCAGATGCTGGCCGAACTCGACTGCACCTATGCGCAGGGTTATCTGATCGGTCGGCCCGTGCCCGGCGAGGAGCTGCCCGCCGTCATCGGAGCCTGGCGGCGCCCCGAGGGATGACCGGCGGCAGCGAAGCAAGCGCCGGCGTCCGCCGGCCGATGTTCCCGGCATGAGCTGGGCCTTTCGCCGTCCCGGCATCCGCGCGCAGTTGCTTGCGCTGGTGCTGCTGCTGGTCGGCACCGCTGCGACGGTGCTGCTAATCGATGAGATCGCCGGCCGGCGCCAGGCCGCAAGCCTGCAGTGGCTGATCGAGGGCCCGCTGGCCCAGCTGGCCAGCAGCCGCGCGATCGCCGAGGCCTACGGCGAAGACATCGCCGGCGCGAGCTGCCGTGCCCACGATGGACGGATGTCGCCGGCCCAGGCTGGAGCGCTGGCGGAGGCCGCGCGGGCGCGCATCGCAACCCACTGGCAGGGCGTACTGCGAACTCCCGCCGAGCCGGCGCAGCGGGCCCTGATGGCACAGATCGGCGAGGCCCAGTCGGTGGCCGATCGAAGCGCACAGGCGGCGATCGAGGCCTTGCGCAGCGGTGACCGCGACAGCCTGGCCGGCCTGTGCAGCGCCGGCTTCGACGCCGCCTTCGATCCCGTCACCCTGCGCCTGCGCCTGTTGGCCGACCTTGCCGTGAGTTCCGCCGACGCCCGTCTCGAGCTAGAACGCGCCGCTCTGCGCCATGCCAGTCTCTGGCGGCTTGGCCTCAGCCTGTTCACCCTCGGCGTGGTGGTGGTGTTCGGATGGCGGCTCTCGCGCAACCTCGTGCGCGGTATCGAGGGCCTCGAGGATCTCGCCCAGCGCCTGCGTGAACGCGACTTCCGCGAGCGTCCGGTGTTCCGCCCCAGCGGCGAACTCGGGGCGGTGATCGACGCCTTCGAGGACATGCGCCGTGAGCTGCTGCGCTATGGCACCGAACTGCGCCAGTCCGAGCTGCGCGCGAACTCGGCGAACCGTGCCAAGAGTGCTTTCCTCGCGACCATGAGCCACGAGCTGCGCACGCCCATGATCGGCGTCACCGGCATGGTCGAAGTGCTCTCGCACACCCGGCTCGACGAGGATCAGCGCCGAGCGCTGGCCCTGATCCGCCACTCCGCCGACACCCTGCTGCAGATCATCGGCGACATCCTCGATTTCTCGAAGATCGAGGCCGGCAAGCTCGAGCTGACGCCCGTCCCGGTGGACCTGCGGCGACTGGTCGAAAGCTGCGTGCTCAACTTCGTCGCCGCCGCCTCGAGCAAGGGGCTCAGCCTCGACTGCCGGATCGATCCCGCCGTCGGCCCGGCCTATCTGGCCGACCCGCTGCGGCTGCGCCAGATCCTCGGCAACTTCCTGTCGAACGCGATCAAGTTCACGGAGCGCGGCGGCGTCCACGTGAGCCTCGAACGCACTGGCGTCGACGCGCGCGGCGACCGTCTGCGGCTGTGTGTGAGCGACACCGGAATCGGTATTCCGGAGGACGCCCAGGCCCAGCTGTTCGAGCCCTTCGCCCAGGCCGAGCAGAGCACCACCCGGCGCTTCGGCGGCAGCGGTCTGGGTCTGGCCATCTGCGCCCTGCTGGCTGAGCGGATGGATGGGCGCATCGGCCTGCGCAGCCGCGTCGGCGAGGGCACGCAGCTGCAGTTGGATCTCTGCTTGGGCAGCGCCGATCCGGCGCGGATCGAGGCCGAGCCCGAGAGCACCGCGCCGACGCTGGCCGGGCGCCGCGACCTGCCCAGCCCGGCACAGGCCGAACGCGAACGCAGCCTGGTGCTGCTGGTCGACGACCACCCCACCAATCGTCTGGTGGTCAGCCGCCAACTGGCCCTGGCCGGCTTCCGCTGCGAGACTGCGAACGACGGCGCGCAGGGCCTGTCGGCCTGGCGCAGCGGTCGTTTCGCGCTGGTGCTGACCGATCTGCACATGCCGGTGATGGACGGCTACCAGCTCACCGGCGCGCTGCGCGCCGAGGAGTCCGCCGGCGGCCTGCCGCGCACGCCGGTGATCGCGCTGACCGCAGCCGTACTGAAGGGCGAGGCCGAGCGCTGCCTCGCCGCGGGGATGGACGACTACATCGCCAAGCCCGCCAGCATCGACACCCTGCTGCGACGTCTGCGCCATTGGCTGCCGCATCTCGAGGCAGTCGATGCCGCTGCCCACCTCAACGCACAGGCCGCGGCGCCCAGCGGCCCGGTCGCCCCCGAGACGGCTTCAAGCTTCGACCCTGGCCCGCTGCGCGAGGCGCTGGGTGAAGACGTGCTCGCCCTGCGACAGGTGCTGGAGGAGTTCCTCGACGCCGCGCGCGCGGACGTCGATGCCGCCGAGGCCGCGCGTCTGCGCGACGAGCGCGCGGCCGTCGCGCGCGAAGCCCATCGCATCAAGGCCGCCGCGGCCCTGGTCGGAGCGATGGCGCTGTCGGCGGCGGCAGAGGAGCTGGAATCGCGGGCCGCCGACCTGGACGCCGAGGGTCTCGAACTCGCGGTGGCGCGACTTCAGCTGCGTCTGGTTGAGTTCGACCAGGCCACTGCCCGCCTGCGGCTGGCACCTGGCGGCTGAGCACCTGTGAGAACCCTGCGCCTGCTGCGGCCGCCTCTGGCCGCCCGCGGCGGCAGCGCGCTGCGCGAAGTCTGCGGTCATTGGCTCGCCAAACTTGCTTGAATTCAGGTACCGCGCTTCGCCACGAACACCCGGCGACGCACTCGCTACGGCGCCTGGGGCCTTTCGCACGCTCTGAGCCCTCAGCGACGCGGCCTTGGTCGAATCGGTGCGGCGGAAGCGCGCCGCTATGCTGTGCGGCCCTCGCCTGCGCGCTGACCCATGGCCTTCGACGCCTTCCTGCTGATCGTGGTGATGCTGGTGGTCGGCATGCTGGCCGCCCGCGGCGGCCTGTTCGCCGACAACGCCGCCGAGGTGCTGAACCGCTTCGTGCTCTACGTCTGCCTGCCGGCGGCGATCCTGCGCGCGGCGCCCAAACTCGAGTTCAGTCCTGCCCTCCTAGGCCTGGTCGCGGTGCCTTGGATCGTGCTGCTGCTGAGCATCGCGCTGGTGCTGCTGGCCGCCCGCCTGCTGCGCTTCGGCGAGGCCGAGCGCGCGGTGCTGCTGCTGTGCGTGCCGCTCGGCAACACCAGCTACCTCGGCTATCCGCTGATCGAAGCCATGCTGGGCGAGTACGCGCTGCGCTACGCCGTGGTCTACGACCAGTTCGGCAGCTTTCTGATTCTTTCCACCTGGGGCCTGTGGGTGCTGGCGCGCTACGGCGGTGACGCCAAGCCCAGCCTCGGCGACATGGGCCTGCGGGTGCTGAAGTTCCCGCCTTTCGTCGCCCTGGTGCTTGCGCTCACCCTGATGCCCGCGCAGCCGCCACACGCGATCGACGCCATCCTCCAGCGGCTGGCCGATGCCCTGCTGCCGGTGGTGGCGATGGCGGTCGGTCTGCAGGTGCGGCTGGCCCTGCCAGCGCGCGAAGCGGTGCCGCTGGCGGTGGGCATCGGCTACAAGCTGGCGCTGATGCCCCTGCTGGTCTGTCTGCTGTTGCCGCTGCTGGGGCTGTCCGGCGACATGGCCCGGGCAGCCGTGCTGGAAACCGCGATGCCGCCGATGATCACCGCCGGCGCTCTGGCCATCTCGCACGGGCTGGCGCCGCGGCTGGCCGCCGCCTTCGTCGGCTACGGCATCGTGCTGTCGCTGATTTCCCTGCCGCTCTGGCATAGGCTGCTCGCCTGAGCGCATGCGAGGGGCTGGCCCGCCAGCGATGGCTGGCACGGGTCCATCCAGCCTCCGATCCGTTTCGAGTCCCCTGCCCTTTGCCGGAGTTGCCCCATGGCTATCGATCCGCAGCGTCTCGCTTCGCTCTATCCGCTGGACAGCCTTCGCCGCGACACGCTTGAACACCTCGCGGGCGAGGCCAGCCTGCTTCGCTACGGCCCCGGCGAGCCGCTGTTCCGCGCCGGCGAGGTCGACGAAGACCTCGTCTATCTCCTGAGCGGCGCGGTCGAGGGGCAGTACCCTGACGGCCGCAGCAAGCGCATCGATGCGGAGAGCCTGCAGGGGCGCTACCCGGTCGGCGAGGCGCAACCGCGTCGCTTTACCGCAATCGCCGGCACGCAGGGTGCCGAAGTGGTGCGCCTTGAGCGCCGCGCCACCGAGAAGCTGCTGGCTTGGGACCAGCTCTGTCGGCACCGCAACGAGCAGGCGGACAGCGCCGAGGACAACGCCTGGGTCTATCGCCTGCTCGGCAGCCGCGCCTTCCAGAAACTGCCGACCGGCAACATCGAGCGGATGTTCGCGGCTTTCCGCGAGATCCGCGTGCCGGCGGGCGAGAACGTGATCGCAGAGGGCGCCGCGCCCGACTATTTCTACGTGGTGAAGCAGGGCAGCCTGTCGGTAGCGAAGACGCTCGATGGGCAGCCGGTGGTGGTGGCCTATCTGGTCCGCGGCGACTGCTTCGGCGAAGACGCACTGCTCTCCAACACCGCGCGTAATGCCACCGTGCGCACGCTCGAGGATTGCCGGTTGATGCGGCTGGCCCGGCAGGAGTTCGAAACCGTGCTGAAGCCGCCGGCGGTGGACTGGGCCACGGTCGAGGAGGCCGCCGCGCTGACCCGCGCCGGTGCCCGCGTGGTGGACGTCCGCCTGCCTAGCGAGTTCCGCCAGCGCGCCCTGCGCGATGCCATCAACCTGCCCCTGGCGACCCTGCGCGAAGGCGCGGTCGAACAACTCGACCGTCGCCGGCCGGTGCTTGTCTACTGCAACACCGGCGAACGCAGCGCGGCGGCCTGTTTCATCCTCACCCGGCTGGGCTACGACGTGCGGGCGCTGCAGGGGGGCCTGGCGCGGGTGACGAAGAAACAACCCGGCTAGGAGCCTGCGCGGCAGAGCGCAACGCGTTGTTTGATTGCGCGACACTTGTGGCATGACGACTTCGTACCTGCCCTACCAGCCCAACCAAGCCCACCTTCTGCCGGTGTCAGCGGCGGACTGGCTTCCCGAGGGGCATCTGGCGTACTTCATTGCCGACACTGTGGAGGCGCTTGACCTCTCGGCGTTTCATGCGCGCTACGCCAAGGGTGGCCCGCGGAACCAGCCGTTCCATCCGCAGATGATGGTGAAGGTGCTGCTGTACGGCTATGCGACGGGCGTGTTCTCGTCGCGCAAGCTCGCCAAGCGCCTGCACGATGACGTCGCCTTCCGCGTTCTTTCGGCCGGCAATTTTCCCGCGCATCGGACGCTGAGCGACTTTCGCGCACTGCACTTGGCGGAGCTGTCCGCGTTGTTCGTGCAGGTGGTGAAGCTGGCACGCGAGTGTGGCCTGGTGAAGCTGGGCACGATCGCGATCGACGGGACCAAGGTGAAAGCCAACGCCTCGCGCCACAAGGCGATGAGCTACGCACGGATCGTGCAGGCCGAGGCGGAGCTGAAGCAGCAGATTGCGGACCTGCTGGAGCGTGCCCGTGCGGCGGACCTTGCGGAAGCGAACGCGCCTGAGCAGGACCTGCCCGCCGAGATTGCGCGTCGTGAGCAGCGTCTTGCGGCAATTGAAGCGGCGAAAGCGCGGCTGGAAGCGCAGCAACGCGAGGCCGACACGGCACGCGGACGTCACGATGGCGATGAGCGCAAGCCCCGCCATCCGGACGGAACGCCCAAACGCGGCAAGCCCTTCAAGCGCGACTTCGGCGTACCGGAAGACGCAGCCCAGACCAGCTTCACCGACCCGGAGAGTCGGATCATGAAGCAGAGCAACGGCGGCTTCGAGCACAGCTACAACGCACAGACCGCCGTCGATGCGGAGCGCCAGATCATCATCGCGGCGGAGCTGACTGCGTGCGCTGCCGACAGTGGTGAACTGCCGTCGATGGTGGGGGCGGTGGAACGCACGGTGGGCGCGTTGCCGCAGACGGTTCTGGCGGATGCGGGATATCGCAGCGAAGCAGCGCTCGCGGCGCTGGCGGAGACACCGTTGGAGGTCATCGTGGCACTGGGCCGCGAAGGCCGGGAGCAGGCGCAGGTGGATGCCGGGAAGTACCCGCACACCGCGCAGATGGCAGAACGGCTGAAGAGTCAGGAAAGCCAAGCGGCCTATCGGCGCCGCAAGGCCATCGTCGAAGCGCCCAACGGCTGGATCAAATCGGTGCTCGGATTCCGCCAGTTCAGCCTGCGTGGTTTAGAGAAGGTGCGAGCTGAATGGAGGCTGGTGTGCTTGGCGATGAATCTGCGACGGATGGCGGCTTGGGCATGAGCGAAGGGCAGGCCCAGAGCCTGCAGTCAGCGCCACACCCTCCAACGCAACTCATCGCGCCCTGCACTCAAGATCCGCCCATGCAACGAGCTGCATGCCAATCGATCAGCAACGGGGCCTTCAACACATGACGCCGCTGCGCCGATTCCTCTGCCGCGCAGGCTCCTAGGGCGCGCGTGTCGCACACGGACAGCGTCGAAGGACGCTTGTCCGGAGCCGAAATTCGCGGCGACGCGGGCGTTTGTGGCTACGTGCGCACCGCGCATGCATCGCTGTTGCACCTGCCCGGTTGAGAGCGCTCGCCGGGAGTTCATTGGGGTCGCGCGCGATGCGCGGCACGCGCAGCCGACGCGCGTCGACGCGACGGAGGCGAGTGTCGAGGTCCGGTGGGTCAAGACCCACCCTATGGGATCGCCACGCTTCGTTCTTGGCTTCGTCTTTGGCTTCGTCTTTAGCTGTCGCTCTTGCGGGCAGGAGCCCGCGCTCTTCAACGGGGCCCCTGGGGAGCGGCGGGTGGCGGTCGATCTGCCCGCAGGGTTGGCCGCAGGGATGCGGCCAAGGTTTTCGACAGGCCAGGGAGGGCCTGTCCGAAAACCCCGACCGACTCACGCGTACCCTCTGCGCACGGATGCGCAGAGGGCGCGGACGAGGGGTGCCCTTTCTTTGGCCTAGCTTTCTTTGGGCACGCAAAGAAAGGTAGGTCGGGCCGGCCGCACGCGGGAATGGCCATGGATGGCCATGCTTTGGGAGCGCGGAAGGACGGACCGAAAGCTCTTGATCTTCGCTTCAGGCGACGAAGCGACGAAGCGACGAAGCGACGAATCAGGACCGAGGCGAGTGTGGAGCTCATGGTGGGTCAAGACCCACCCTATAGGCTCGGAGGACCGAGGCCGAAGCGAAGCTCGTCGTGGGTCGAGACCCACCCGATGAACGTCGCGAGGCGCGCGCATTCAGCGCCCGACGATCACCTCGTCCGCCGGGCGTGCGGCGAACAGCCCGCAGCAGACCACACCGACGATCTGGTTGATCTCGCGCTCCAGACCCACCGGGTCGGTGATGCGCAGGTTGTGCACATCCAGGATCCAATTGCCGTTGTCGGTCACCACGCCATCGCGCCAGACCGGCTGGCCACCCAGCGCCACCAGCTTGCGGCCGACGTGGCTGCGCGCCATCGGGATCACCTCGACCGGCAGCGGGAAGCGGCCGAGCACGTCGACCTGCTTGCTGGAGTCGATCACGCAGACGAACTTCGCGCTGGCCGCGGCGATGATCTTCTCGCGGGTCAGCGCGGCCCCGCCGCCCTTGATCAGTCGCCGGTGCGGGTCGCACTCGTCGGCACCGTCGACGTACAGCGCCAGCGGGCCCACCGCGTTCAGGTCCATCACCTCGATGCCCTGCGCGCGCAGCAGGGCGCTGCTCTGCTCCGAGCTCGACACCGCGCCGCGGATGCGCGACTTCATGCGGCCCAGACCCTCGATGAAGTAGCGCACGGTGGAGCCGGTGCCGACGCCGACGATGCTGTCGTCTTCGACGTGTTCAAGCGCGAGTTCAGCGGCCTTGCGTTTCTGTTCTTCGAGGGACATGGGTGGGAGTCCGGTATTGGGGATTCGGGATCGGGGATTTGCAGAAGCGGGTTGCCGCAAGATGCGAGACCGCGGCGCTGCAGATTGGCGGGCGGCAGCTCAGGCCTCGCCGGCGAGCTGCAGGATATGCGCCCACTGGGCGTCGGTGACCGGAAGGATCGACAGGCGGTTGCCACGGCGGAGCAGGGCGAAGTCGCCGAGGGCTTGGGCCTCGCCGCGGAGCTGGTCGAGTGAGACCACGCGCTTGAACTTGCGCTCGAAGGCGACGTGGCGCAGCCACCAGCGCGGGTTGTCGGGCGCGCTCTTCGGATCGTGATAGTCGCTGTCCGGCTCGAACTGGGTGGGATCGGGCTCAGGCGCGCCGACCACGGTGGCGAGGCCGGCGACGCCGGGCACCGGGCAGTTCGAGTGGTAGAACAGCACGCCGTCGCCGGGCTGCATCTCCTTCCACATGAAATTGCGCGCCTGGTAGTTGCGCACGCCGGTCCAGGGTTCGCGCTTGACCTTCCTGAGGTCGTCGATCGAAAACTCCTCGGGCTCGGACTTCATCAGCCAGTAGGCCATGCGCTGCATTCTCCGTTGAAGGGTTCAGGCCGCGGCGCGGCAGTCGATCAGCTCGCGCTCGGTGGCGACGTAGTCGAGCGCCACGTCCCAGGGTTCGGGAGCGAAATCTTGCAGCTGCTGGAAGCCGTAGGCGATGCCGACCAGCTGCGGCGACGCCGGCCGCGGAACAGTGTTGAGGAAGGCGAAGCTGCGGTCGTAGTAGCCGCCGCCCGCGCCGAGCCGGCCGCCACGGCGGTCGAAGCCGACCAGCGGCAGCAGCACGCAGTGCATCTGCTCGGGTTCAAGCTGCGAGCTGGGCGCGAGATCCGGCTCGGGAATGCCGTAGCGGTTGCTGCGCAGCGGATCGCCGGTGCGCCAGGGCGCGAAGCCCAGCGAGCCGTCCTCACGCAGGCAGGGCAGGCAGTAGACGAAGGGCGGCTGGCCCATCAGCAGGGCATGCAGCGAGACCTCGCCATCCATCGCCCAGTAGCCGGCCACATAGCCCGGCTGCGCCAGCGCGGGCAGCGCGCGCAGACGTTGCGGCAGGGCCAGGGCGGCGGCCCTGCGCTCGACGGCGGGCAGCTGGCGACGGCGCGCGCGCAACTCGCGGCGGAGCTCGGCGCGCGGATCGATAGGCTTCATGGGCAGCGGCGTGATCGCCCGTGTTCGGGCCTGGGAATGAAGATCCCCCACCGTGCAGTTGCTGACCAAACGACCTTGATCCCGAGGATCAGGTGGGATTGCTCACGGGCTCTTGGGCTTTCCGCTGCGGGGCGGACCTGCACGCCGTGCCCGAGTGTCGCGCTCCCGGGGTCGTTAGTTAGGGTCAAGGCAAAAAGTAAGGTCCGCGAGCCTGCACGGCAGAGGACGCCCGCAGTGTAGCGTGCAGCGAAGGGCGCGGCGACGGCGCAATTGCGCGGAAAACGTGAAAGCGTGCACGAAGCCCGCAGGGTTGTCGCGAAGCCGTTTGAGCTGCGGAATCTACAGCGGCAGTTTCGGCGCTTGCCCGGGGGCGCCGCCCGGCATCAAGGCGTCGAGCCTGCGGTTGAGATCGCTGATGCTTCGCTCAAGGCGCGCGTCGCGCTCGGTCTGCGCCTGCCGCAGGGCGTTGAGCTCGTGGGTGAGGTTCAAGGCCATCAGCACCGCGAGGCGATCGACGGTGGCGCTGGGATGGCTGCGGCGCAGTTCGCGGAGCTGGCGGTCGACCTGCTCGGCCGAGGCGACGAGGCCAGCACGCTCCTCCGGCTTGCAGGCGACCAGAAACTCGCGATCGAGCACGCGCAGATTGACGGGATCACTCATCGGGCGATGCCTAGGCGCTCTGTTCCAGGGACTTCAGGCGCTGGATCATCGCCTCTACCCGCGCTCGGGCCTGTTCGTTCTTGGACAGCAGGCTGGCGCGTTCGCCCAGCAGCTGCTGCTGAGCCTGCCGCAGGCCCGCATTCTCGCCGGACAGCTGCTGCACCAGCGCGGCCAGGCGCTCGACGCGCTCGGCCAGGGCCGCGAGCTGTTCGACGGGATCGGGGGTGCTCATGCGGGCGACGATAGGCGCGCGCAGGCTCAGCGGTCAATAGACAGCCGCAGGCCGGCGGTGGCGAGCAGCAGGGCCGGATCGTGATGGTCGAGAAAGTTCGCGCAGTCGCTTTCCTCGATGGGGCGGGACAGCCAATAGCCCTGGATCTCGTCGCAGCCCTGCTCATGCAGGTACTGCAGCTGTTCGACGGTCTCCACGCCCTCGGCGACCACATTGAGGCCAAGCGAGTGCGCCATGGTGATGATGGTGGCGGTGATCGCCTCGTCGTCAGGATCGGTGGTGAGATCACCGACGAATTCCTTGTCGACCTTCAGTGTGTCGATCGGCAGGCGCTTCAGGTACACCAGCGAGGAATAGCCTGTGCCGAAATCGTCGATGGCCAGCAGCACGCCGAGCTTCTTCAGTTCGTGCAGCACGGCGGTGGCCTGCTCGGCATTGGCCATGACCATGCTCTCGGTCACCTCCAGTTCGATCGAGGCCGGCGGCATCGGATACTCGCGCAGCAGCTCGCGGATCAGCTCAGCCACGTTGCCGCGCAGCAGCTGCAGCACCGAGACGTTGATCGACATCGCCAGACCTTCGCGGCCGTCGGCATGCCAGCCGGCCAACACGCTGAAGGCTTCGCGCAGCACCCATTCGCCGATCGGCAGGATCAGGCCGGTCTCCTCGGCAACCGGAATGAACTCGCCCGGGCTCATTTCACCGAGCTCCTCGCTGCGCCAGCGCAGCAGGGCCTCGAAGCCGGCCACGCGGCCGGAAGCGAGATCAAGCCGCGGCTGGAACACCAGGTAGAACTCGCGGCGGTCCAGCGCGCGGCGCAGCGCGGCGACCAGCGAAGCGCGCCGGCGCGCCTCCGCGTCCATGGCCTCGTTGTAGAAGCTGTAGGTGTTGCGGCCGCGGTCCTTGGCGGCGTACATCGCGGTGTCGGCGAATTTGAGCAGGTCGGTTGGCACCAGCGCGTGGTCGGGATAGAGGCTGATGCCGATCGACGGCGTGATGATGATCTCGCTGCGGCCTTCGACCTCGAGGGGGCCCACGAAGGCGTGCAGCACCCGCCGTGCAACCTCTTCGGCGGCAGCCCGATCCTCGAGGTCCTCGAGGATCACGGTGAACTCGTCGCCACCGAGGCGTGCCACCGTGTCCTGCGGACGCACAGTCGCCAACAAACGCGCCGCCGCCGACTTCAGGATGCGGTCGCCCGCGGCATGGCCCATCGAGTCGTTGATGTCCTTGAAGCGATCGAGGTCGAGGAACAGCACCGCCACGCGCGTGCCCTGGCGCCGCGCGCGTACGACAGCGCGCGCAAGCCGCTCGGACAGCAGGCTGCGGTTGGGCAGGCCGGTCAGGGTGTCGTAGTTGGCGAGGTAGCGCAGTTCCTGCTCGGCGCGCTTGCGGTCGGTGATATCGCTGACCACCCAGACGTAGTGGCTGCGCTCGCCGTGGGCATCGGTCACCGCATTCACCTGCACCGCGGCGAGATACTCCTCGCCGTCGCGGCGGCGCTGCCACATTTCGCCGCTCCACTGGCCAGCGGCGGAGACCGTCTCGTTGACCTGGCGATAGAAGGCCTCGTCGTGCTGGCCGCTGTGCAGCAGATCGACGGGTTGGCCGTTCACCTCGTCGGCGCCGTAACCGGTGATCCGGCAGAACGCCGGATTGACGCTGACGAAGCGCAGCTGCAGATCGCAGACGGCCACCGCCTCGCCCATGCTGCGCAGCACTTCGGTGGCGATGCGACGCTCGTACTCGGCGGCGCGGCTGGCGGTGATATCGCGGGCGGTACCGGCCATGCGCACCGGGGTACCCGCGGCGTCGCGCTCGACGACCTTGCCGCGCGAGCGCACCCAGACCCAGTCGCCGTCGCCACGGCGGACACGGTGCTCCGATTCGAAGAACTCGGTGCGACCGGCGATGTGCGACTGCATGATCTGCTGCAGCCGACGGATGTCTTCCGGGTGCACGGCGCGCGAACGGAAATCCTCGGTATCGAGCTCGCTGTCGGCCCCCTCTCCCAGCAGCTGTTCAGCACCGACCCGATAGAGACGGTTGCCGCGGATATCCCAGTCCCAGAACTCGTCGCCCGAGCCCCAGAGCGACAGCTTGAGCCGCTCCTCACGCTGGCGCAGTTCCTCCATCAGCTGGCGCTGGCGGGTCCGCTCGCGGCGCAGACCGCGGACCCACAGCAGGCACAGGACGAAGGCCACCAGCGTGTAGAGGACGAAAGCCGGCAGGCTCGCCCATATCGGCGGTACGACTTCAATGCGCAAAAGCGCTTCCGCGCGGCTGAACCTGCCGTCGCGGTTGCTGCCCTGCACGCGCAGCGTGTACTCGCCCGGCGCGAGGTTGGTGTAGGTGGCCGAGTTGCCCGTGCCGGCATCCGACCAGTCCCCGTCAAAGCCTTCCAGCCGGTAGCGGAAGCGGTTGCGCTCGGGGAAAGTGAAGTCGAGGGCCGCGAACTCCACGCGCAGCACCTGCTCGGCCTGCTTGAAGCGCAGTCGGGCCGGCATATCGAGACCGGCCACGGGCTCCAGGCGGCGGCCAAGGCTGATGGACGTCAAGTGGACCGGCGGATCGTAGTCGCTGGGAACGAAGCGCTCGGGATCGAGAAGGTTGAGCCCGCGCACGCCACCGAAAGCCAAGCGCCCATCGCGCAGGGCCAGGGCTGCGGCGCCGTTGAACTCGAGATCCTGCAGTCCATCCTGAAGCTCGTAGCGCACCACGCTGCCCGCCTCGGGATCGAGGCGCGCGAGGCCGCTGTTGCCGCTCAGCCAGACCTGCCCCTGCGCATCCATCAGCGAGGCGTAGACGGTCGGCGTCGCGAGTCCACGCGCGGTGCCGAAGCGGGTGACCTGCAGCCCGCCCTCCGGACGCAGACGCAGTCTGTTGAGGCCGCCGTGGGTGGAGACCCAGAGCTGGCCCTTGGGGTCCTGGAAGATGTGCCGGACGAGGTTGCCGCTCAGCGTGTCCGGGTCTGCCGGGTCGTGCAGCAGGCGCTGCACGCGCCCGCTGAGGGGATCGATCCGGTTCAGGCCTTCGAGGCTGCCTGCCCAGATCACTCCATCACGATCCTCGAACACGTAGGTGACAAGCGGATGGCTGAGGGTGGCGAGATCGTCGGGCTCGTGGCGATACCAGCGGTGCTCGCCGCTGGTGAGGTCCCAGACCAGCAGACCATTGCTGAAAGTCGTGATCCACAGCCGCCCGTCGCGCGCGCGCAGCAGATGACGCAGGTCAGTGACCGGGGCGTCCCTGCCGGGTGCGGGCGGCAGTTCGCGAAGGCGAGCGCTGCGCTTGGCAGGGTCGTACTCGAACAAGCCCTGATCACTGGAGACCCACAGTCGCCCCTCACCGGCATCGGCGATCCCGAAGACGCGGATCGCCGGATCCCCGCCGGTGCGCGGCAGGACCGCGCGCAGCGGGGCGTAGTGGCTTTCGAACTCCATTTGCGGGCCGAGCAGGCGGACCAGTCCGCGCCCCTCGGTGCCCAACCAGAGCTGGCCATCGAGATCCTCGTGGACCGTGCGGATGTTGTTGACCAGAACGGGATCGAGCGCGCTGCGGGTTTCACTGATGCGGGCAAATCGCGCGCCCTCGGGACGGGTGGTGGCCACTCCACGCGCCTCGCCGCCCACCCACAGCAGTCCCGAGCCGGAAATCATCAGGCGCGCCACCCGGTCCTCGTGCAGGCTCTGCTCCTGGTCAGGGTCGTGACGCAGGCTCCAGCTGTCGCCGGTGCTGGGATCGAACCGCACCAAGCCACTGTTGTGCAGGGCCAGCCAGAGCTGCTGCTCGTGGTCCACCGTGATCGCGCGCACCGGCAGACCGCGTCCTTCGCGCGGCCACACGCGCTGCGGCTCGCGATCGCCACGACGCCAGCGATACAGACCGTCCTCGGCGCCCACCCAGACCGC
Organism: Lysobacterales bacterium; assembly: GCA_046318115.1. Classification (GTDB taxonomy): domain Bacteria; phylum Pseudomonadota; class Gammaproteobacteria; order Xanthomonadales; family Xanthomonadaceae; genus Aquimonas. Next base: position 24,280 of record JBKCVA010000135.1, read on the forward strand.
ATCGCTGCCCTGCAGCGCCAGTGCATGCAGGCGCTGGCGCGGGCCGATGCGCCGCGGCAGGGTGGCGCCGGGTGCGAACTGGAACAGGCCCTCATGGGTGGCGACCAGCACGCTGCCGTCGGACTGCAAAGCCAGTCCGGCGAGGCGCAGGCTGCCCTCGATATCACCCTCGAAGCTCAGACGACGCTCGCGCAGACCGGTATCGGGATGGAACAGCTCGACGCCCTGGCCTGTACTCACCCACAGACCCACTCCGGGCTGGTGCAGCAGGCCGGTGATGCGGTCACGGTGCGCTTTGCCGCCCTCCGAGCGCGCCAGCATATGGCGCTCGATGCGGCCGCTGGCGAGATCGATCGAGGCGAGGAAGCGCGTGTTGGTGCCGACCCAAAGGCGACCGGCATCGTCCTCCGCCAGGGCGGTGATGAAGCTCTCCGGCAGGCTGGCCGGGTCGTCCGGGTCATGCAGGAACAAGCGCAGACCGTAGCCGTCGTAGCGGTGCAGTCCGCCTTCGGTCGCGATCCAGACGAAGCCGCGGCTGTCCTGCAGCAGGGCGTTGACCGTGTTCTGCGCGAGACCACCGCGGCTGTCGATCACCCGGAAGTGATAGTCCTGGCGAGCGGCCTGAGCGAGCGCGGACAGCAGCAGACAGACCAGGGCGACCAGCAGGGCTGCCGCTCCGCCTGCGCTTCGCTTGCCGCTGTGCTCGCCCCGGGCCATGCCTGTCCTGTGGTGTATGCCGCCCCCTCGTCCCGCCCGGCGCGACGTTCCGGCCGCGGCGGCGGCCGGACCAGAGCATCGGAGTGTAGGCAGAGCCCGCACGTCCAACAAGCAAACGTGATGGCGCCCGCAGTCCGCGGACATCGTCCGACGTCCGGCCTGCACACCGGATGCCCGCCGCGGCGCCGCGGTGCGTGTCGAGGGGCGCGTTACACTGCGAGGCCCTCCGCGCTGGTGCTGTGTCCCGTGTCCGAACCGTCTCTGCCCTCCCTGCCCGAAGTGGATCGCGCTCTGTCGGAGGCCGCCATAGGTATCGACGCGGCCGAGCTGCACGGCTCGATCTGCGGCCTGCTCTCCGCCGGCGGCCGCCTTGCCGGCGCGGACTGGCTCGATGCGCTGGCGGTGGAAGGGCCACGCCAAGCGCCCGGCGGCGTACTCGACCGCCTGCGTACGGTCACGCTGGCCCAGCTGGCCGACAGCGAGTACGGCTTCGAGCTGCTGCTGCCCGACGAAGACGCCGCGCTCGGAGACCGCATCGAGGCACTCGGCGCCTGGTGCCGGGGCTTCCTGGGCGGCTTCGGACTCGGCTCCGCGTCGGCCGCGCGCCTTTCCGATGAAGGCCGCGAAGCGCTCGAAGACCTCGCGCGCATCGCCCAGGCCGAGCTCAGCTTCGAGGACGACGAGGACGACGCCAGCGCACTGGAGGAGATCATCGAGTTCGTCCGCGTCGCCGTCCTGCTGCTGCACAGCGAGAACGGCGCCGACTCCGCCCAGTCCACCCTGCACTGAGCCAGCACGGATTCGCCATGCCTCCCCTGCGCGCCCCGGCACCGATACGCACCGCCGAGTTCGTCCGCCGTCGCCGCCAGCTGATGCGGCTGGCCGGTGACGACGCCATCCTGATCCTGCCGGCCGCCGCCGAGCGCATCCGCAACCGCGACAGCACCTATCCGTACCGCCAGGACAGCGACTTCTGGTACCTGAGCGGCTTCAATGAGCCGGAGGCGGTGCTGGTGCTGATCCCGGGCCGCAGCCACGGCGAGGCCCTGCTGTTCTGCCGCGAGCGCGACGCCGACCGCGAGGCCTGGGACGGCCCGCGCGCGGGCCCCGAAGGCGCGGTCGAGAACTACGGCTTCGACGATGCCTATCCGATCGGCGACATCGACGACATCCTGCCCGGCCTGATCGAGGGCCGCTCGCGGGTGTTCTACCACTTCGGCCGCGAGGTCGAGTTCGATCTCAAGCTGATCGGCTGGGTCAACCGCGTGCGCGCGCAGATCCGTCACGGCGCGGAGTCGCCGCACGAGTTCATGGAGCTGGGACACCTGCTGCACGAGCAGCGCCTGTTCAAGAGCGCGGCCGAGCTGAAGCTGATGCGGCACAGCGCGGCGATCGCCGCTGAAGCGCATGTGCGCGCCATCCAGGCGACTCGGCCGGGCCTTCATGAGTATTCGATCGAGGCCGAACTGCTGCACGGGTTCCGCCGTCACGGCGCGGTGCCCAGCTACGAGCCCATCGTCGGCGGCGGCGCCAATGCCTGCGTACTGCACTATCGGGCGAACAGCGCGGCACTCAAACCCGGCGAGCTGCTGCTGATCGACGCCGGCGCCGAGTACGAGGGCTATGCCTCGGACATCACCCGCACCTTCCCCATCTCCGAAACCTACAGCCGCGAGCAGCGCGCGCTGTACGCGATCGTGCTGGCCGCGCAAGCGGCCGCGATCGCCGCGGTGAAGCCGGGCCAGCGCTGGATCGATCCGCATGAGGCTGCCGTCGAGGTGCTGACCGAGGGCCTGCTTTCGCTGGGGCTGCTGCGCGGGACCCTGAAGCAGTGCATCGCCGACGAAAGCTACCGGCGTTTCTACATGCACAAGACCGGCCACTGGCTGGGCCTCGACGTGCACGACGTCGGCGACTACCGCATCGGCGGCGAGTACCGCCTGCTTGAACCCGGCATGGTGCTGACCATCGAGCCGGGGCTGTACATCGCGCCGGGTTCGAAAGGCGTGGCGGCGAAGTGGCAGGGCATCGGCATCCGCATCGAGGACGACGTGGTCGTGACCGCCGAGGGCAACGAGGTGCTGACTGGCGGCGTGCCCAAGGAGATCGACGCGATTGAATCGCTCAAGGCCCGCGCGGCCTGAGCGCGGCGAGGTGTCCGGTCGCTGGCGGCGGCCTGGCTCCAGCGCGGATCCGGCGTGCTGAGGTCTTGAAGCAAAGCGTCGGGGCGAGTGTCGGGTTCCGGTGGGTCAAGACCCACCCCGTTCGGCTCGGTGGGTCAAGACCCACGCGATGCGACGCGCGGCGCGGTTCAGGCCACCGCGAGGGGTTCGGCTTCGCGACGCGGGGCGCGGCTGGGAAACGCGTGGCGCAGGATGCGCCATAGCACCTGGGCGAACTGCCGCGGCATCGAGCCGGTGTTGTAGTGCTGACCGTAGCGGGCACACAGCGCGCGCACTTCGACCGCGATCTGCGCATAGCGATTGGCCGGCAGCTCAGGGAACAGGTGGTGCTCGATCTGGTGGCTCAGGTTGCCGGTCATGAGATCCATCAGGCGGCCGCCGCGCAGGTTGGAGCTGCCGTGCAGCTGGCGCAGGTACCACTGGCCCCGCGATTCGTTGCGCAGCACCTCCTTGGGAAAGGTGATCGCATCGGCGGTGAAGTGGCCGCAGAAGATCACCACCCAGGTCCAGACGTTGCGGATCAGGTTGGCCACGATCGAGCCCAGCAGAACGGGCAGGAAAAAGGGCCCGGCCAGCAGCGGCAGCACCAGGTAGTCGCGCACGATCTGGCGGCGCATCTTCGCCGAAGCCGGCTTCCAGGCCGCGCGCAGCTCGGCCTTGCTCATGCGGCCCTTGAAGTAGCGGCCGAGGTGCAGGTTCTGGATCGCGATGCCCCACTCGAACAGCAGAGCGAACACCACCGCGATCACGGGCTGGAACAGATAGAAGGGCTTCCAGCGCTGCTCGGGAAACAGGCGCAGCAGACCGTAGCCCAGGTCCTCGTCCATGCCTCGCACATTGGTGTAAGTGTGATGGCGATAGTTGTGGGTGTCGCGCCAGTTGTCCGAGGTGCCGGCGATGTCCCACTCGTAGCGGCGACCGTCCAGCACAGGATCGCGCAGCCAGTCGTACTGGCCGTGCATCACGTTGTGGGCGAGTTCCATGTTCTCGAGGATCTTCGACAGCGCCAGCAGCAGCACGCCAAAGCCGCAGACCGGCCACAGCAGGGCCGGCAGCCAGAGGCCACTGACGATCGCGCCGATCACCAGCAGGGCGCGACCCGCGAAGCCGGTGTAGCGCACGGCCGCGTACACGCGTCGGATATGGCGCGCATCGGCTTCGCCCAGCTGGGCGCGCATGCGCTCGCGCAGGGCGTCGAGCTCGGCGGCGAAGGCTTCGGTCTGCGCGGCGTCGAGCGCGCGGCTGTGCGGTGAGTACTGCATTACAGGTCCAGGACAAGGCCCGCGGCGGCGGCATGCACGCACAGGCGGATGGGAGTGGAGGGTTCGTCGCGCAGCGCGCCGTTCTGCAGGTCGCGCGAGGCGCCTGCCACGCGATCGCAGCTGCAGGTGTTGCAGATGCCGCGGCGGCAGCCGAAGGCGGGCGTCTGCCCGGCTTCTTCCAGCGCCTGCAGCAGCGGGCGGTCGGTGGGCAGGTCAAGCACTAGCCCGCTGCGTTTCAGCTGCACGCGCGCCGGGCCTGCCCCCGCGTCACCTGCGGAGGGCGCGGTGAAGCCCTCGGCCTGGAAGCCGCGCGCGGACGCGCAGAGTTCGCGGGCGCTGGCGATGAAACCGTCGGGCCCGCAGGCCAGCACTTCACTCGCGGCGAGTTCAGGCGCGAGCGCTTGAAGCTGCTCGGCGCAGATACGCGCGACGGGCGCTGCGGGATCGCGGGTCAGGAGGAATTCGACGCGCAGGTTCGGGTGCTGGCGCGCGAGCTGCAGCAGCTCTTCGCGAAAGCACAGCTCCTCGCGGGTCTGCGCCCAGTACAGCAGGGTGATCGGGCGCGTCTCGCCCTTCGCCAGCGCATCGAGCAGCAGCGCGCGCAGCGGTGTGATGCCGCTGCCGGCGGCGAGCAGCAGCGCGGGCGCCGGGACGATGGAATCCTGCGAGCGTGAGCCCCTCTCCCCTGATGGGAGAGGAGTTGCGGAAAGGGGGAATGGACGCGCCTCGCGGATCGGCGCCAGCGCTCCTCGGCACGACAGCACGAGCCCGCCGTAAGGCGCGGACAGCTCCAGCACATCGCCGATCCGCGTCATGCGCGCCAGCACCGGGCTGACCCGGCCGCCTTCGACGTCGGCGACGGTGATCTCGATGCAGCCGTCCGCGCGCGGCGGCGCCGACAGGCTGTAGCTGCGGCGGTGGCGCACGCCCTGGAGTTCGACGATCACGTCCAGATGCTGGCCGGCGCGCGCACCAGGCCAGTGGCGGTTGGGCTTCAGCACCAGCGTGGTGGCGCGCGAAGACGCCGTGCAGCGCTCGATGACGCGGGCGAGGATGCGCTCGGCTGACCAGGTGCGATTGAAGTGCCGCGCCCAGAAGTCGAACACGGCGGGCTGCAGCCAGCGGCGGGGGTTCAGGCGCGACGGCCGGTTCTGACCGGTGAGGTCGCGATCCTTGCGCGCCGCGAGCGGTGCCGCGAAGGCGCTTGCTTGACCCAGGCCAGCGTCGAGCGGCGGTGGGTGAAGACCCAGCCCATCGGAGGCGGCTGTGTCGAGCGGGCGGGCGATGGGGGATGGGGTGCGCATGCGCCGCACTATACGCATATATGCACGACTGTGCAGATATCTGTGCGGAAACACCGCCGGCTAAGATGGCGCCCCGCCCCCAGCCGGAGTGCGTCTTGCCTCCTTCCGCGTCACGCCCGGCCGACCACACGCCGGGGCGCAAGCCCAGCATCGCCCGCGAGGATCTGATCGCCGCCGCGCTGCGCCTGATCGGCCCACATCGCAGCGTGTCGACGCTGAGCCTGCGCGAGGTCGCGCGCGAGGCCGATATCGCGCCGAACAGCTTCTACCGCCATTTCCGCGACATCGACGAGCTGGCGGTGGCCCTGATCGAGCGCAGCGGCGAAGCCCTGCGGCGCATCGTCGGCAATGCCCGCAAACGCGCCGGCGACGCCAGCAGCATCGTGCGCAGTTCGATCGAGGTGTTCATCGAGCAGGTGCGCGCCGACGACCGCCTGCTGCACGTGCTGCTGCGCGAGGGCACGGCCGGTACCGACGCCTTCAAGGCCGCGGTCGACCGCGAGCTCGGCTTCTTCGAGGACGAGCTGCATTCGGACCTGGTGCGCATCAACGCGGCCCAGGGCAAGCGCCTGCAGCAGCCGCGCACGGTGGCCCGCGCCATCACCCGGCTGGTGTTCGCGATGGGCGCCACGGCGATCGATGCCCCGCCCGATCGCGACCCCGAGCTGATCGAGGAGCTGAGCCTGATGGTGCGGATGATCCTGGCCGGCGCGCGCGCGCTGGCCGAGCGTGAGGCCGCCGACTGAACCCGGCGTGCGGACGGCGCGCGTGCGCTGAGGGGGCTTGGCCCGAGCGCGAGGCCCGGGCATCGAACTGGTATTCAAAGTGGCCTTGTGTTCACCGCGCGTGCATCGCGGCGGCGACGAAGGCATGCAGGGCGTTTCCGTACGCCGAAGTACGCATTTTCCGCAGTGCAGCAGAGGCCCAAGGCAAGTGGCCTTCGGTTACCATGCGGCGGTTTCGTCCGCGTCCGCACGGCGAGGTCGGGCGGCGCCGCAGAGCACGCCAGACCACCGGAATACCAATCGCACACCACCGCGCACAGCCGCAGCCTTCGGAGGGCCGCCATGAACGTTCTGCAGGACCTGATCGACACCGACCTCGACCCCACCGAGACCCAGGAATGGGTCGAAGCGCTGTCGGCGGTGATCGCGGCCGATGGCGGCGAGCGCGCGCACTACCTGCTCGAACGCATGGTCGAGCAGACCCGCCGCGCCGGCGCCCACCTGCCCTTCAACCCGACCACCGAGTACGTCAACACCATCCCGGCGCCTCTGGAGCCGAAAAGCCCCGGCGACGCCGCGATGGAGTGGCGGATCCGCTCGATCGTGCGCTGGAACGCGCTGGCCACGGTGGTGCGCGCCAACCGCAAGCCCGGCGAACTGGGCGGACACATTGCCAGCTTCGCCTCGGCCGCCACCCTCTACGACGTCGGCTTCAACCATTTCTGGCGGGCGCCGAGTGCGGATCACCCCGGTGATCTGATCGGCGTGCAGGGCCACTCCTCGCCGGGCGTGTATGCCCGCGCCTTTCTGGAGGGCCGAATCAGCGAGAGCCAGCTCGACCACTTCCGCATGGAGGTCGACGGCAAGGGCATCAGCTCCTACCCGCACCCCTGGCTGATGCCCGACTTCTGGCAGCTGCCGACCGTGTCGATGGGGCTCGGCCCGATCAGCGCGATCTACCAGGCGCGCTTCTGGAAGTACCTCGAAGGCCGCGGCCTGATGCCGAAGACCGACCGCAAGGTGTGGTGCTTCCTCGGCGACGGCGAGTGCGATGAGCCCGAAAGCCTCGGCGCGATCGCGCTGGCCGGCCGCGAGGGCCTCGACAATCTGATCTTCGTCATCAACTGCAATCTGCAACGCCTCGACGGCCCGGTGCGCGGCAACGGCAAGATCATCCAGGAGCTGGAAGGCGTGTTCCGCGGCGCCAGCTGGAACGTGATCAAGCTGGTCTGGGGCAGCTACTGGGATCCGCTGCTGGCCCGCGACACCACCGGCAAACTGCGCCAGCTGATGATGGAAACGGTCGACGGCGAGTACCAGAACTGCAAGGCCTTCGGCGGCAAGTACACGCGCGACAACTTCTTCGGCAAGTACCCGGAAACCGCGGCTCTCGTTGCCAACCTGAGCGACGAGGACATCTGGCGCCTGAACCGCGGCGGCCATGACCCGCACAAGGTCTATGCCGCCTACGACGCCGCGATGAAGACCCAGGGCATGCCCACGGTCATCCTGGCCAAGACGGTCAAGGGCTACGGCATGGGCAAGGCCGGCGAGTCGCTCAACCCGACCCATCAGACCAAGAAGCTCGACGACGAGGCGGTGCGCGCCTTCCGTGATCGCTTCAAGATCCCGGTGCCCGACGACAAGCTCGCCGAGGTGCCCTTCTACCACCCCGGCCCCGACTCGCCGGAAGTGCAGTACCTGAAGGCGCGTCGCGCAGCGCTGGGCGGCCCGCTGCCGCAGCGCCGGCAAAAGGCCAGCGAATCGCTGAAGGTTCCGGACCTGAACGCCTTCGACCGCCTGCTGAAGGCCAGCGGCGACCGCGAGATCAGCACCACCATGGCCTTTGTGCAGGCCTTCAACATCATCCTGCGCGACAAGCAGGTCGGCCCGCGCTGCGTGCCGATCGTCGCCGACGAGGCGCGCACCTTCGGCATGGAGGGTCTGTTCCGGCAGATCGGCATCTATGCGCCGCACGGCCAGAAGTACAAGCCGGTCGACGCCGACCAGCTGATGTACTACCGCGAAGACGCCGCCGGCCAGGTGCTGGAGGAAGGCATCACCGAGGCCGGTGCGTTCTCCAGCTGGATGGCCGCGGCCACCAGCTACAGCACCAACAACCTGCAGATGCTGCCGTTCTACATCTACTACTCGATGTTCGGCTTCCAGCGCATCGGCGACTCCGCCTGGCAGGCCGCCGACATGCGCTCGCGCGGTTTCCTGCTTGGCGCCACCGCCGGCCGCACCACGCTGAACGGCGAAGGCCTGCAGCACGAGGACGGCCACAGCCATCTGCTGGCGGGTGCCATCCCGAACTGCCGCCCGTATGACCCGACCTTCGGCTTCGAGGTCGCGGTGATCCTGCAGCACGGCATGCGCCGGATGATCGAGGAGCAGGTCGACGAGTACTACTACCTGACCCTGATGAACGAGAACTACGCGCACCCGGAAATGCCGGCCGGCGCGGAGGACGGGATCATCCGCGGCATGTATCTGCTGCGGGAATCGGGCAACGGGAATGGAGAATCGGCAAAGGCGAAAGCCAAGAGCAAGCGCCCGCACGTGCAGCTGCTGGGCTCGGGCACGATCCTGCGCGAAGTGATGGCGGCGGCCGAGCTGCTGGAGAAGGAATTCGGAGTCAGCGCCGACATCTGGAGCTGCCCGAGCTTCACCGAGCTGCGCCGCGACGGCTTCGACGCCGAGCGCCACAACCGCCTGAATCCGGAGAAGCCGCAGCGCAAGGCCTACGTGACCCAGCTGCTGGAAGGCCGCGCGGGTCCAGCGATCGCCGCCACCGACTATGTGCGCGGCTTCGCCGACCAGATCCGCGCGTTTGTTCCGATGCGCTACACCGTGCTCGGCACCGACGGCTTCGGCCGCTCGGACACCCGCGCCAACCTGCGTCGCTTCTTCGAGGTCGACCGCTTCCACATCGCGCACGCGGCGATCTGCGCGCTGGCCGACGAGGGCGTGATGAACGCCAAAGA
>JBKCVA010000136.1:0-19569 GCA_046318115.1 Lysobacterales bacterium
CGCTATGCGCGAGGGCCGGGCCGGAGGCAGGCGGCGCGTTTGCGCGGCATGCCGCGCGCGCCGCCGAACGCCCGAGCGCTATGCGCGAGGGCCGGGCCGGAGGCAGGCGGCGCGTTTGCGCGGCATGCCGCGCGCGCCGCCGAACGCCCGAGCGCTGTGCGCGAGGGCCGGGGCCGAAGGCAGGCGGCGCGCTTGCGCGGCATGCCGCGCGCGCCGTCGAATGCCCGAGCGCTGTGCGCGAGGGCCGGGGCCGGAGGCAGACGGCGCGTTTGCGCGGCATGCCGCGCGCGCCGCCGAACGCCCGAGCGCTATGCGCGAGGGCCGGGGCCGAAGGCAGGCGGCGCGTTCGCGCGGCCTGCGGGACCAAGCATCGGCGGACACGTTCGCGGATTCCGGGGTCCGAAAAGAACGAAGCCCGCTTCGTCTTCACGAAGCGGGCCTCTCCCTCCCCAGGGTTCGCGGCGGACGTCTTAGCGCCGCAACCGCGGGGTCGACTTTAGACACTGTTCACATGCGCTTGCACGCTGCACTGCAGTAAAGCCCAGCCGGTGGGTCCCTCGGCAGGGTTCGCGCTGCCATGGAGGCCGACGCACGCACGCGCAGTGCCGATGGGCGAACGGCGAAGCGAAGCGAGGTTCGAGTCCCGCGCGTGGCGGACCGGGGACGGACGACCGCATTGCCGGCGGAGGGCCGTGGCCAGCGTCCAGCTCATGGGGGGCCAGGGTCCACCCGATCAATCGCCGGCTTGATGCTTCCGCGAACCCCAGACGCCGAACCCCGAACCTTGCCGCCGGCATCGGCATCGGCACGCGTGCGGGCAGCCGCCAGGTCATCGCCACCGGCGCTTTGCGACAGGTCCAAAGAGGCCGCGCCTACGCATCCCCCAGCCCGCGGCCCCGCCAGGCCCGAGTGATTTCCGATCGCGCCGTCTCTGGCGCCTTGGTCACCGGGACCAGCCGCGGTCGTCCATCCAGGGTGCAGGCCAGGCCCAGCGTGAGCAGCTCCGCATGGGCGGATGTCAGCGACGCGGCGGTGTTGGCATCGAACCATCCCGCCTTCGCACAGCGGTGGATCAGGGCCGCGCTCTCGCGTGATTCAACCAGCCCAGAGTGTTCGGCGCCCAAGGCCAGCACGCCGGCCTGCAGCAGGAACTCGAGATCGACCAGGCCACCCTCGCCCTGCTTCAGATCGAACTCGCCCGGCCGGCTGCGATCCAGGGCTTCGCGCATGCGCCGCCGCATGCCCGCGACTTCGCGCAGCACCTCCTCCAGGGATCGCGGCGCGGCCAGCACCTGTGCGCGTGCGCGCTCGAAGCCCGCGCCGATCTGCGCATCGCCGCAGACGTAGCGCGCCCGCACCAGGGCCTGTTTCTCCCACAGCCAGGCGCGCTCGCGCTGGTAGGCCTCGAAGCTGGCCAGGGTCGAGATCAACAGGCCCTTGCTGCCGTCCGGGCGCAGGCGCAGATCCACTTCGTACAGGCGTCCGCCGGTGGTGGTCATGCCCAGCCAGGAGATCAGCTTCTGCACCACGCGCTGGTAGTAGCGCGCGGGATCGAGCGGACGTGCGCCGTCGCTCTCGGCGCCTTCGCGGGCGCGGTACAGAAACACCAGGTCGAGATCGGAATTGAAGCCCAGCTCCAGCGCGCCGAAGCTGCCGAAGCCGAGCAGGGCCAGGCCGCTGTCGGGCAGGCGGCCGTGGGTGAGCATCACGTCCGCCTCGGCGCGCTCGAGCAGCCGCGCGACGATCACTTCGGCCAGCCAGGCCAGCTGGCGGGCGCTGTCGCCGGCGGCCTGGCCGCCGAACAGCGTGGCGCGGGCGATGCGGAAGGCCACGCTCTGGCGGAACTCGTTCAGCGCCGGCAGCAGGCGCTCGATGTCGTCCAGCGGCACCTCGACCAGGGCCTGCTGCAGTTCCTCGGCGATCGCCTGCAGTGATTCCGGCGCGCCCTGGCTGCGGGTGTCGAGCAGGTCGTCGAGCAGCAGCGGATGCGCTGACAGGCGCTCGGCCATCCAGGTGCTGGCGACAAAGGTGTCGAGCAGGCGCTCGCGCGCCGGTGCGCTCTCGTCGAGCAGGGCGAGGTAGCTGGAACGGCGCAGTACCGCATGCAGGAAGTGCAGCACGCGCTCCAGCAGCTTCTGCGGCTGCGGTCGTGCGGGCAGAGCGTCAAGCAGGGCCGGCACCAGTCGATCCAGCCGCGCACGCGCACGCGCCGACAGCTGCGCGCGCACGGGGCTGGCGGCGAACTGGCGCAGCCGCTGCTGGGCCTCTTCGGGCTGGGCGAAGCCGGCCTGCCGCAGCAGCTCGATCGGCGGTTCGCGGTCGATCTGCCGCCAGTAGTCCTGCATCAGCCCGGCGCGCGGGCTGGCGGTGTCACCGCGGCCGCCCTCGAAGACCTCCTCGAAGGCCGCACGCACCAGCGCGCGCTGCAGGTTCAAGGCGTCCAGCAGCGCTGCGTAGTCAGTGAAGCCCAGGCCGCGCGCCAGGCGCAGCTGTTCGAACGCATCCTCGGGCAGCTCATGGGCCTGCTGCTCGCGCAGCATCTGCAGGCGGTTCTCGACGTGGCGCAGCAGACGGTAGGCGGCAAGCAGGGCGTCGGCGCGCGTTTCATCGACATGTCCGCCCTCGCGCAGCGCGGCCAGCGCCGGCTCCAGCCCGCGCGCGCGCAGCGCCGGCTCGCGGCCGCCGCGGATCAGCTGCTGCAGCTGGACCATGAACTCGATCTCGCGGATGCCACCGGGGCCGAGTTTCAGGTGCTCGGCCAGCTCGCGGCGCTGCACCTCGGCCTCGATCATGGCCTTCATTTCGCGCAGGCCCTCATAGGCCGTGTAGTCGAAATAGCGGCGGTAGATGAAGGGCCGCAGGCTGCGCAGAAAGGCCTCGCCGGCCTCGATGTCGCCGGCGATCGGACGCGCCTTGATCCAGGCGTAGCGCTCCCAGTCGCGGCCTTCGCGCTGGAAGTAGTGCTCCATCGCCGCGAACGACAGCGCCAGCCGGCCGGAATTGCCGAACGGCCGCAGGCGCATGTCGACGCGATAGACGAAGCCGTCGACGGTGACCTCGCCGAGCAGACGGATCAGCAGCTGGCCGAGGCGCACGAAGAAGCTCTCGTTGTCGAGCGCGCGTGCGCCGTCGGTCTCGCCGCCCTCGGGATAGGCGAAGACCAGGTCGATGTCCGAGCTGAAGTTGAGTTCGCTGCCGCCCTGCTTGCCGAGGCCGAACACCACCAGCTGCTGCAGCGCGCCTTCGCGCGAGCGCGGCTGGCCGTGACGCGCGACCAGCGTGGCCATGGCGTAGTCGAGCGCAAGCTGGCAGCAGCGGTCGGCCAGCACCGCGCTGGCCCGCACGGTGTCCTGCACGGCGTCGACGCCAGCGACATCGCGGGCGATCTGCCGCACCGATTCGGCGTGCCTGTAGCGCCGCAGCGTGGCCATGGCCGCGGCTTCGTCGAGCCCGCCGAGCGCCGGCGCCGGTTCGTCGTCCGACAGGCGCGCCATCAGCGCCGGCCGCTTGCACAGCTGCTCGAAAGCGTAATCCGAGGCCGCCAGCAGGCGGTCCAGGTGCGGGCCGATCGGGCTGGCTGCCAGCGCTTCGAATCCCTCGGGGTCGAGTTGACGCAGGCGCGTCCGGCGCTCGTCCAGCAGGGTGGACAGACGGAAGTCAGTCGAAGTCACGCGGCGCTCCGTGGCGGCTGAGAGGCGCGCCGGCAGCGGCGCGGCGCCAGTCTAGCCAGCCCGGACGGCGCCCGGGCCGGGTGCGGCTCGCCCCCGGTGCGCCGCACCTGGCCATTGCGTTGCGAGCCGCCTGATCAGGTCGGCCATCCGACCGCGCGTAGGGATGTGGAGGACGCCGGCGGCCGCGGCCAGGGAGACGGACCGATCCGGTCCCGGCGAGATCCTCCGATCAGGACAACTCGAGGGAGAACACCATGAAGATCAGCAAACTCGTGCTCGGCGCGCTGCTGGCCGTCGGCTCGGCAGTCGGCGCCGGCGTCCAGGCGGAGTCGATCAACTACGGCATGTACATCTGCTGCTCGCAGCTGCAGGACGACTGCAACTGGTCCTACGGCGAAGACAACCCGCGCTGCGTGGGCCTGTACGAGCGCTGCATGCTGAGCCGCCGCTGCATCATCCCCTGATGCAAGGCTGAGCCAGAACGCGCGCCTGTCGCGCCCCTGCTGTGGCCCGGCCCTGCGCCGGGCTGCGGCTTTGCCCGGAGGATTCCCATGCAGATGCTGAAAACCGCGCTGCTGATGCTAGTCATTGTGCTCGCCGGTACGCTCGGCGGCAGTCTGCTCACCCGCTGGTGGTTCACCACCCCCGAGCCACCCGCCGTCGAGGTGCTGAGCGCACCTGTCGCGGCGCTGGCGCAGTGGCCCAAGCCGGTGGTGTTCACTCTCAGTACCTGCCCGGCCTGCGCCCAGTTGCGGCGCTGGATGGGCGAACACGCGATCGCCTACCACGAACTCAGCGTCGACACCGACGGCGAGGCCGCTCGACTCGCCCGCGAACTCGACATCGACAGCGTGCCGGTGCTGTTCACCGCCACCCATCGGATCAACGGCTTCGTGCCCGAACAGCTGCAGTCCCTGCTGCCGCGCGACCCTGACCGCGCGCCTTGAGTTCCTGCCCTTGAGAGCGCTGCCCGTGTTCTGCGTGGCCCCAGCCGGATTGGCGATGCGCGCTGCCGGCACCTACACTCGCGCGCTTGCCCTGCTGCGGGATAGCGATGTGAAGGAACCTTCTGGCGACATCACCGAGCTGCTGGAGCGCTGGCGTTCGGGCGATCGTGGCGCCGAAGCCCGCATCATCGAGCAGTTGTATCCCATGCTGAGGGGCTTGGCCGGCAGCCAGCTGCGCGATGTCGACGGCACGCCCACTCTGTCGGCGACGGCGCTGGCGAATGAAGCCTTCATCCGCCTGCATGCGCAGCGCGTGGTGGACTGGCAGAACCGCGACCACTTCTTCGCCATCGCGGCATCGCTGCTGCGGCGGGTGGTGATCGACTATCTGCGCGCCCGCAGCGCGGAGAAGCGTGGTGCCGGGGCGGTGGTGCTGGCCCTGCAGGATGCCCGCGAGGTCGATCTGCCCTTACAAGGCGACCACACCGATTGGCTGGCGCTGGACCAGGCCCTGAACCGGCTGGCGGTGCTGGACCCGGACTGCGCGCGCGTCGTCGAGCTGCGCGTGTTCGCCGGACTGACCATCGACGCGGTGGCTGCGCTGACCGGCGTCTCCGTACCGACGGTGGTGCGACAGTGGCGCTTCGCCCGCAGCTGGCTGGCCGAACAGATGGAACTGGACGGTGAGGGCTGAGATCGACCCCGACGAAGCGCAGCGCTTTCGTCGTCTGCGCGCGCTGTTCGACGAAGCGATCGCGCTTGCGCCCGAGGCGCGCGAGGAGTGGCTTGCGGGGCTCGATGGCGAAGACCGCGCACTGCGCGGGGCGCTGCAGCGCCTGCTCCAGCATGACCAGGTGATCGCGGAATCGCCCACGCAGCGCCCCGAGGCGGCGCTGCAGGGCTGGTGTGCCGAAACGGCGGAGCCGCTGCCAGCGCGCATCGGCCGCTTCGCGATCGCCGGTGAGCTCGGTCGCGGCGGCATGGGCCGCGTGCTGCACGGTGTCTGCACCCGCGATGGCGTGGAGCAGCATGCGGCGATCAAGATTCTGCGCCGCGATCGCTGGGACCCGCTTGCCGAAGGGCGACTGCGCGAAGAGGCGCGCGCCCTCGCGAGCCTCGATCACCCGGGCATCGCGCGCCTGCTGGAGGCCGGCCGCAGCGCCGAAGGCATCGCCTTCATCGCCATGGAGCGCGTGCGAGGCGAGCCGCTGATGGCCTGGTGTGCGCTGCGGCGGCTGGGTCTGCGCGAGCGCATCGAGCTGTTCCGCGGCGTGCTGGCCGCGGTGGCGCACGCGCATCGCGCCCTGCTCGTGCATCGCGATCTGAAGCCCTCGAACGTGATGGTGGACGAGCACGGCCGGGTGCGTCTGCTCGACTTCGGCCTGGCCCGCTTCATCGACGCCGAGCCGCAGGAGCGGACGCAGACGGCCGCGCGCTTCCTCACGCCGGCCTATGCCGCGCCTGAGCAGCTGCGCGGCGAGCGCATCACTATCGCCACCGATGTCTATGCGCTCGGTGCGCTGCTCTACGAGCTGCTTGCAGGCACGCCGCCCTTCGAGCTGGCGGACTGCTCGGCGGGCGCCGCCGAGCAACTCATACTGGAAGCGACTCCGCCCACGCTGGCGCAGAGCTGTCTGGGGCGCGAGCGTGCGCAGGCCCGGCTGGGGCGAGAGGATCGGTTGGCGTGGGCGCGCGCGCTTCAGGGCGACCTGGAGGCGGTGGTGCAAAAGGCCCTGCGCAAGTCGCCCGGGCAGCGCTATACGAGCGCTGAAGCCTTCGACGAGGACCTGCAGAACTGGCTGCAGCGGCGCCCGGTGCACGCCCGGCACGGGCGGCTTGCGTACCGCTTCCAGCGATTCCTGCAGCGCAACGCGCTGGCCGCGACCTTGACCGGCTTGAGCGCGCTGGTGCTGTCCCTCGCGGCGGCGCAGGTGTGGCAGCAGGGGCGTCTGGCGGCGCATGAGCGAGATCGCGCGGTGGCTGCCCTTGGCATTCTCAACGAGGCTTTCCTCGCGGCCGATCCCACCCGCTCGGAAGCCGGCGAGACCCGCGTGCGCGAGGTGCTGCATGCCGCCGCTGAGCGCTTGCGTTCACTGCAGTCCACGCAGCCCGCACTGGCGGCCGAGCTGAGCGCGCAGATCAGCGAGATTCGCAGCGCCCTCGGCCTGATTGTCGATGACGGCGTACTTGAGCAGGCCCTGGTGAACGCCGAACGCCTGCAGGTGGACTCCGAGCTGCTGCATCGACTGCAGCTGGCGGCCGCGCGCGAAGCCGTGTTGGCGCAGAAACTCGATCTCGCGGCGCAGCGCATCCAACAGCTGCGTGCGGCTGCGCCTCTTGATCCGCGGGTCGCTCTCATCGACGCCCAGCGCTGGCTGCAGCAGCAGGAGGCGGGCCCGGCGCTCACTGCGCTGCAGCCGCTGCTGGAGCGCGCCCAGCCGCTGGAGCCGAGTCTGCGACGCGAGCTGCTCTGGCTGCAGGCGCGGTCATTGCGCCTTGCGGGTCGCGGTGAGGAGGCGCTGAGCGTGCTGGCGGCGTTGCTGGAGAGCCAGCAGGAGGCCAGCGAAGGCGGCGCGCTGATGACGCGCTTGCACCGGCTGGACGTGCTGGTGGAGCTGGGCCGGTTCGATGAGGCGGAAGCCGAGCTGGAGCCGCTATCCCGAGCGCTTCCCGAGCGCTTCGGCCAGCGCTCGGCGGTGCTCGCACATCTGCATGCGAGCCGTGCCAGCCTGCGCATGGCCCAGCAGCGATTTGCCGAGGCCGCCGACGCCTACAGTGCGGCGGCGATCGAGTACGCCGGCAGCCTGGGCGACCATCATCTGAACGCCGCGCGTGCCCGCTTCAACGCCGCCCAGCTGCGCGTGCATCTGCAGCCCGGCACCGACGCCGCCGACGCCGACTTTGCGGCGGCGATCGACAGCGCCTCACGCGCGCGACCGCCGCTGTCGCCGCTGCCGATGTTCTTCCGCGCGGTGTTCGCCCGTCAGCTGATGCAGCGCGGCCAGTTGGCCCAAGCCCGCGAGACCCTGTTGCCGGCGCGCGGCGTGCCGCAGCTCGAGGGTTTCGAGGCGGGCAACCGCGCCGACTTTCTCGATCTGCTGGCGCAGCTGTACGGCGCACCCGAGTGCGCCGCCACCGGCGCCTCGCTGCAGGACGAAGCGCCGCGCGGCGCGCGCGCCAGCTTCCTGCAGTGTGAAGCCGCGCGTGCGCCGCGCAGCAGCGAACGCACCGACCCTGACCCGCCCGGCGCAGCGCCTGCGTCTGCTTCCATTGAGGATTCACCATGACTGTGCCCCAGCTTGCGCTGTTGTCGCTGCTGCTTGCGTTCGGCGGCGCCGCCGCTGCTCAGCCCATCACTGCGCGTGAGCCTGCACCGCTCGCACCCCCTGATTCGGCCCCAGCGTCACCGGCGCCGCGGAAATCGCCCGTGCTTTGCCCCATCCCCAAGACCGGGTCAGAGGGCTCGTTCTATGTGGTCGCTGCCCCGGACGTCGTCTGCCCGAAGTCGATTGCGGTCAATGAGCCGATCTACGCCATCCTCGAATGCATGACGGGTCCGCACAGTGCCACCTGTGAAGCCTGGCCGCGCGTATATGCGGTGAACCCCGGCGATGAGGACCGGCTTCAGTACACGTGGACCGTGCGCGTCGGCTGGAGCACCACCCACTATCCGATCAGCAGCAACCCCACGATCAGCTTCCCCTGCCCCGGCATCCAGCCGGTCAGCGTGACGGTGCGCGTGAGCAACGGCACGGCCAGCGACCTGGACATGACTGGCTTCCGCTGCGGCGACGATCCGCGCTGAGTCGCGGGCAGGCGCGGTCGCGTCGTCGCGACCGCTGATCCCGTTGGGGCAACACGGATCCAGTCAATCCTGAGCTTGATCCGTGATCGCGACTTCGACGCAAATCCGGACGCGCTTAGGATGGATCGAGCATCGCGTGCTCGGCCTCGCTGCCCCTCTGCTGGAGGTTCTGCAGCAGCGCGGCCACCGCGTCGACCGCGCCAGTGGATGCCTGCTGGGTCTGTGCATGGCCGCTGTTGGCGACTTCGATACGCTGATGTGCGATCTCGATCCGCTGCGCCTCAAGGGCCTCGGACTCTGCGCACCGCTGCGTGCCTGGGGCCATTCGCTGCCGGCGCGGATGCCGAGCGCGGGCGACGCGCTCGATGTCTGCCGCGCCGGCTGCGATCGTGGTGCTTACGACGACATGCCCAAGCCCTTCGGTCTGCTTGTGCTGGAGGCCGTTCCGCACGCCCTGCGCAGGCGGCAGCGCGGCTGCGTGCCGACGACCGCTGTGCGCGGCTCGCCAAGCAGGTCTCGGGTGAGGACGTGTCCGGCGTCGTCGCCCTGCACAGCCTGCTGCGCGCAGCGCGGGATCGACCCTTCGGCCGTGCGCTGATCCGCAGCGCCGCGGGCATCGGCTATCGGCTGGCCAGCGCCTGGCGAGGCGTGGCCGGAACTGCGGCTTCGTCGGTACTCGCTTCGTCGTCCGCGCTGCCCGGCTCGCTGGCCTGCACCGCACCGTCGAGGAAGGCCTGCGCCGGCAGTAGCCACAGGGGGCTGCGCTTGTAGTCGAAGCGGCCCTCACTGCGCGCCGCAAGCGCGCCGCGCACGCGCTTGTCGCGAGCGAGCAGCAGGCCCTGCGGATGGGCCTGTGCCCACGCCTGCGCCGCGGCCGGTGCAATCGCCGCGATCGGCTGGCGCAGTCGGCCTGCGAAATGGAACTCACCCTGGTAGATACCGATGTAGGCAAGGGGCCGGCCCTGTGCCTGGGCGGTCGCCAGGGACGCGCCGATCGCGGGCAGCGGGTAGTGCGTCGACAGCGGACCCGACGCCAGCGCCAGCAGGAGCAGCAGCGCGGCGCTGCCGGCGAGGGCGATCCGCCGCGCGGGGCGCTCGTGCTCGCCGCACTCTGCAAGCAGGCGCGCCAGCAGCAGGTAGCCGAGGGCGAGCATCGGGATCAGGTAGTGGACCTGCTTGCCCGCGATGCCGAGGTGGATCAGCGAAGCCACAGCGAGCGTCGCCATCGCGAAGCGGGCGCCGCTGTCCCGGGCCAGCGCGCGCAGCCGCCCCAGTGCGCGCCAGGCCGGCGGCCACAGGCTCCAGGGCAGGGGCAGCAGCAGCAGGAAGGGCAGATAGAACCCGAACGGTCGCGGGTGGCCCATCGCGCCCTGCACGCGATCCAAGGTCTGGCCGAACAGCAGGGCCTGGCGGAAGGCCTCGCCGCCGCGTTCGCTGGCGGCCAAGGCCCAGAGCAGCACCGGCAGCGTGGCCAGTACGGTCAGCAGCAGGGGCAGCCACAGGCGCTTCAGCGCCGGCTGCCCGGGCGGGCGCCACCACGGCCAGATCAGGATCGGCGCCAACAGATGCACCAGCGCCACCGGCCCCCTGCACAGCAGGGCCAGCGCCGCCCACAGCAGGAACAGCGCGGCCGCGGCCGGAGTGGGTGCCGACAGCAGCCGGTGCAGCTGCAGCCACGCGGCCAGCAGCAGGGCCAGTAGCAGGGTGTCGAACATCAGCAGCGAGGTGTAGGCGAACAGATACAGGCTGCCGAAGGCCAGGATCGGCGCCAGCGCTGCCGCCGCCGGGCGCTCGGGCCACAGCGCGCGCGCGAGCCCGCGCACGCCGAAGACCGCGGCAACGGCGGCCAGGGGGCTCAGTAGTCGCGGCCAGACGTCGTTGACGCCGAACACCGACCAGCCGGCGTGGATCAGCCAGAACAGCAGCGGCGGTTTGTGGTGGTAAGGCTCGCCATTGAGCCAAGGCAGCACGAAATCGTCGCGCCACCACATCTCCCAGGCCACGGCTAGATAGCGGGTTTCGTCCACCGGCAGCGTTGGCCGCAGCCACAGCGAGGCAAGGCCGAGGGCGGCGATTGCGAGCAGCAGCAAACGCAACCCAGGCTCCCGCAGGAGCGCGCGAAGACGGTCGGAAGCGGCGAGGCGATCGGACTCACGTGTGGACACGGCGGACGCTCGGTTCGCAGCGACGGGTGGCCACAGCCTGGACCAAGGGCTGTTAAGGCAGCACCGATCATGTGCATGCCGCGCTTGATCGGTGTTGCTCTGGCAGGACCCCAGCGGCGCTCCGCCGCCTGCGGACAGAGCACTCGGGCTTAACGAATCACTCACTCCCTGCCAAGCTTTCTGCAAACTCGAACGCGCATTATTGTTGCCCATGGCTTCCTTCTTCCCTGCCGCGCTGCGCCTGCGCCCGCCCCTCGACCTCTGGCTGCTGGCCGCGCTCGCTCTGTGGCTGCTTGGCGTCGGCTACGGCCTGCGCGATCCGTGGCCGGCGGATGAGCCGCGCTTCGCGCTGATGGGCCGCGACATGGTCGAGACCGCGCGCTGGTGGGTGCCGCACCGTGGGCCCGAGCTGTACGCCGAGAAGCCGCCGGTGTTCCTGTGGCTGCAGGCCGCCGCCTACGCGCTGACCGGGCAGACCCGACTGGCCTTCCTGTTGCCCTCGCTGCTGGCGGCCTTCGGCACGCTGGCGCTGACCTGGGATCTGCTGCGCCGCCTGCACGGCCGCCGCGTCGCCTTCTGGGGTGCGCTCGGGCTGCTGTTCTGCGTGCAGTTCACCCTGCAGGGCCGCACCGCGCAGATCGACATGGTGCTGGTGCTGTTCACCACGCTGGGCCTGTACGGCCTCCTCCGCCATCTGCTGCTGGGCCCGGCCTGGGGCTGGTATGTGCTGGCCGGCGTGGCCACCGGCCTTGGCGTCATCACCAAGGGCACCGGCTTTCTGCCCTGGCTGCTGCTGATCCCCTATGTCGTGGCGCGTCTGCGCGGCATGTACGGGCTCGCCCGCTTCGAGGGCGGCTGGCGCTGGGCTTGGGGGCCGCTGGCGATGCTGCTGCCGATTCTGGCCTGGGCGCTGCCGCTGCTCTACTTCGCCGCCCAGCCGGGCAACGCCGAGCTGGCCGCCTACCGCGACGACCTGCTGTTCAAGCAGACCGTTACCCGCTACGCCAATGCGTGGATGCACCTGAAGCCCTGGTGGTACTACCTGGTCGAGGTGGTGCCGGTGCTGTGGCTGCCGCTCGCCCTGCTGCTGCCCTGGGCGCTGCCGGCCTGGTGGCGACGGATCCGCCGCGGCGATGCGCGGCCGCTGCTGCTGATTGGCTGGGTCGCGCTGGTGCTGCTGTTCTTCTCGCTCTCGCCGGGCAAGCGCGGTGTCTACCTGCTGCCGGCGGTGCCGGCGCTGGCGATGGCGCTGGCGCCGCTGCTGCCGGGCCTGCTGCGCCGGGCCGGCGTGCAGCGCGCGCTGTGGGCGCTGGGCTTCGCCCTCGCCGGCCTGCTCGCGGTCGCCGCCGCCTGGGCGCTGCTGGGCGAGCCGCGCTTCGCCCAGCGCGTACTGGAGCAGAACGGCGTGGCGCCCTGGGACTGGCTGCTGGCGGTTGGCGCGCTGGGCGTGCTGGCCTGCATCGTCCTGTGGCGACGCGGTGCGATCGCCTTCGCCGTGGTGATGACGCTGGTGTGGAGCGGCTACGGCCTGCTCGGCTACCCCGACATGAACGGCGCGCGCTCGGGGCGCGCGCTGATGGAGCGCGCGCACGCGCTGCTGCCGGAGGGCGCCGCGATCGGCATCGTCGGCGGGCCGGAGCAGTTCCTGCTGCAGGGCGTGGGCGAAGTCCGCGCTTTCGGTTTCAAGACCACGATCGAGCACCAGCGCGAACTGGCGGACGCCTGGCTGCGCGCGTCCGATCGCCACTGGATGCTGATCCAGCGCACCTACAAGGACGACTGCATCGACCCGGCCCGGGCCATTGAGGTCGGCATCTCCAACCGCCGACACTGGTTCCTCGTCAACGCCGCCGGCCTGCGCGCGAACTGCGTTCCGCCGGCTGCCGAACAGACTTCTCCGCTGCACCTCGATCAGGATGACTGAACCTGTGGACACCTCCGACCGCCTGACGATCTCGGTCGTCATTCCCGCCCATAACGAAGCCGGCAACCTGCCGGGTTTGATCGACGAAGTCGTGGCCGCCTTCGCGGGTCGCCGTGACTACGAGATCGTGGTGGTGGATGACGCCAGCAGCGACGCCAGCCCGGCGGTACTGGCAGAGCTGCAGCAGCGCCTGCCGCAGCTGCGGGTGCTGCGGCATGTGCGCAATGCCGGCCAGAGCACCGCGCTGATCAATGGCGTGCGGCACGCGCGCGGCCTGTGGATCGGCACCCTCGACGGCGATGCGCAGAACGACCCCGCCGACCTGCCGCGCCTCTTGGCCGAGATCGAGCGCCGGGCCGACCCCGCGCTCAAGCTGATCCAGGGCTGGCGGGTCAGCCGCCGCGATTCGGGCATCAAGCGGATGTCCTCGAAGATCGCCAACCTGGTGCGCGGGCGCCTGCTGCGTGACTCGACGCCCGACAGCGGCTGCGGCATCCGCGTGGTCGAGCGCGCGGCCCTGCTCAACGTGCCGGCCTTCAACCACATGCACCGCTTCATCCCGGCCCTGATCCGTCAGGGCGGCTGGACCGTCGACAGCCTGCCGGTCAACCACCGCCCGCGCGGCGCCGGGCAATCGCACTACGGCACCTGGAACCGCCTGTGGGTCGGCATCGTCGACCTGTTCGGCGTGGCCTGGCTGGGCCGGCGGACGCGGGTGACGACGGTGAACGAGCAGCGCATCGAGCGCGCCGCGCCCCACCAGCGGCGGGCCTCGTGAACTTCGCCGATCCGATCTGGCTGGGCGTGGGCCTGCTCGCGCAGGTCGCGTTCTCGGCCCGCTTCCTGGTGCAGTGGGTGCTGTCCGAGCGCGCTCGCCGTTCGCTGCTGCCGGTGCACTTCTGGTTCTTCAGTGTGATCGGCTCGGTGCTGCTGCTGGCCTATGCCGCGCACCAGCGCGACGCGGTGATCGCGCTTGGCCAGATCGTTGGGCTGGCAATCTACCTGCGCAACATCGAGCTGGTGCAGCGCGCCGCGCGCGGGCGCGCGATCGGCTTCGCCTGGCCGTGGCTGGGGCTTGCCGGTGTGGCGCTTGGCGCTGGTCTGCTGAGCCACGAGGCGCCCGTGGCGAGCGCGGCGGTTGAACGCGCGGAGCCGCTGTGGTTCGCGCTGGGCTTTCTCGGCCAGGCGCTCTTCACCGGCCGCTTCGTGGTCCAGCTCTATGCCTCCGAGCGCGCCCAGGCCTCGGTGAATCCGGTGCAGTTCTGGTATCTGTCGCTGTCCGGCAGCCTGCTGCTGTTGGCCTATGCGCTGCACACCGGCGATGCGGTGATCATTCTCGGCCAGAGCTTTGGCCTGATCGTCTACCTGCGCAATCTGGCGCTGATCCGCAAGCAGCGCGCGCCTGACCGCCACGGCGAGGACTTCGACGATGAAGTCGCCGCGCTGCGCGCCGCCGAAGGGGCCAAGGATGAAGTGCCAGCGTCGCCAGCAAAGCCCGCTCCGACCTCGCGTCCGGGCTAAGGCGGCACGGATCGAGTCCACGCTGGGCTTGGGCAACACGGATCAAGTCCCTCGTGGCCTTGATCCGTGGTCGCGAGTCCGGCACATGTCCGGACTCGCTTGCGCTGGATCAAGCACGTGCGCGCTCGCTCCGCGGGCGCGCCCGCCATGGCGCGCGCAACGGCCTGGGCGCGCGGCGCAGCACAGCGATCGATGCCCGCTGTCCGCCTGCGCACGGTGGCGGCGCCACCCGGTGCAGGCCGGCGCGGTCTCGCGGGAGGAAGCCCCCACGCCCGCGCCTGCGACGGATCGCTGCCGCCCCGGCGTACCACGGCTGCACCGCGCCGCATTCCTGCTCCCACCTCACGAGGTCGTGCCATGAGCCAAGCCCGCTATCCCCGCCCGCTGATCGCGCTGCACTGGTTGACCCTGCTGCTGATCGCGGTGGTCTACGCCTGCATGGAATTCCGCGGCTACTTCCCGCGCGGCAGCGAGCCGCGCGAGCTGATGAAGGCGATCCATTTCTCCGGCGGCCTGACCGTGCTGCTGTTCGTGATCGCGCGCATCGCACTGCGTCTGCGCGGCCCGATCCCGCCGGTCAGCCCACCGCTGCCGGCCCTGCAGAAGCTGGCCGCGAGCGCCGGTCACCTGGCCCTGTACGGGTTCATGCTCGGCATGCCCATCGTCGGCTGGCTGATCCTCTCGGCCGAGGGTACCGCGATCAGCCTGTGGGGCATTCCGCTGCCGGCGCTGGTTGGCGAGAACAGCGATCTCGCCCACACGCTGGAGGAGTTCCACGAAATCGGCGCCACCGTTGGCTACGCGCTGATCGGTCTGCATGCGCTGGCCGGGCTGTACCACCACTACCTGCGTCGCGATGACACCCTGCGGCGCATGTTGCCGGGCCCGCGCGCGTGATGCGCCGCTGGCACGTCGAGCGCCATGGCGTGCAGCGCGGCGGCTGGCTGCGCGCCGCCGTGCTCGGCGCCAATGACGGGCTGATCTCGACCGCCAGTCTGGTGCTGGGCGTGGCCGCGTCCGGCGGTGAGATTTCGGCGGTGCTGATTGCTGGCACCGCGGGCCTGATCGCCGGCGCGCTGTCGATGGCGGCCGGCGAGTACATCTCGGTCAGCACCCAGGCCGACATCGAGCGCGCCGACCTCGCCCGCGAACGGCGCGAGCTCGTCGAGACGCCGGATGCGGAGCTGGAGGAACTGGTGGCCCTGCAGCAGGCGCGCGGGCTGCCGCCTGCGCTGGCCCGCGAAGTCGCCATCGCCCTGACCGCGCATGACGCCCTCAGTGCGCATGCGCGCGACGAGCTGGGCATCACCGATCAGCAGCGCGCACGGCCGGTGCAGGCGGCGCTGGCCTCAGCCGCCGCGTTCGCCGCCGGGGCCGGGCTGCCGCTGCTCATGGTGCTGCTGGCGTCGCCGGCGGCCATGGCGATCGTGGTGCTGGTGGGCAGCCTCGTCCTGCTCTGCGTGCTGGGGACACTCGCCGCCTGGGCCGGTGGAGCACCGCTCCTGCGCGGCGCGCTGCGCGTGCTGTTCTGGGGCGGGCTGGCGATGGCCTGCACTTGGGCCGCGGGTGCGCTGTTCGGGGCGGTGGGTTGATCCCGGCCGGCGTCCTCCAGCGCAGCGATGCGAACCCATAGGGTGGGTCTTGACCCACCACGCGCTTCGCTTCGGCCTCGGTGTTCCGATCCCATAGGGTGGGTCTTGACCCACCATGAGCTCCGCTTCGGCCCCGGTCTTGCGAGCCCATAGGGTGGGTCTTGACCCACCATGCGCTTCGCTCCGGCCTCGGTCCTGCAAGCCCATAGGGTGGGTCTTGACCCACCATGAGCTCGACACTCGCCTCGGTCTCGCTTCGTCGCTTCGTCGCTTCGTCGCGCGGAGCGCGGAGCGAAGAGCAAGAGCTTTCGGTCCGTCCTTCCGCGCTCCCAAAGCATGGCCATCCATGGCCATTCCCGCGTGCGGCCGGCCCGAGTCACTCACTTTGAGTGGCCAAAGAAAAGTAACCAAAAGAAAGGCCACCCCTCGTCCGCGCCCTTCGCGCATCCATGCGCTCCGGGTTCGCGAGTCTCGGCCGGTGTTCGTGGACAGGCCATCCCTGGCCTGTCACGAACATCGCCGGCATCCCTGCCGGCGACCCTGCGGGCTGATCGACCGAGCCTCGCCGCTCCCCAGGGGCCCCGTGAAAGAGCGCGGGCTCCTGCCCGCAGAAGCGGAGTGCGCTTCGTGGATGGCGTGACGCGGTGGAAACCATAGAGGTTGATGCAGGTATGCGCGGCGGATGGACTCGCTGCTACCCACGCGGACTAGCGCAAGGCGGGAGCAGGCGATCTTCCGCTCCAATGCCCGATTGCTGCGCCATATGAGACGGCGCAAAGCAACAACAGTGGGTGCTCGGCAAGGTTCGTTTTGCGCGCTTCGCCCGGCCCTCTCCCCAACCCCTCTCCCAGCGGGAGAGGGGCTAAAGGAAATGCCGCACCCTACGCAACACCGCAACCCCGCTCTTACGAATCCCCAATCCCGAATCCCCAATCCCAGCTCGCAAATGCTCCGCCGCCACTTTCTCAAACTCGGCACAGCCACCCTCGCTGCTCTCGCCGCGTCGCGTGCTCGCGCCTTCCAGCCGATCGAAGGCGAGTACGACTTCTGGTTCACCCGGCTGATGTACGCCTCGGGCAACTGGGACGTGGACCAGCGCATGCCGTCGAACCTGATCACCTCGCTGATCGACTACACCGGCCTGCGCGTCGACCCGGTCGAGCGGGTCATCCCGCTGGCCGATCCGCGCATGCTGGAGGCGCCGTTCTGCTATCTGTCGGGCCACAAGCTGGTCGAGTTCGACCCCGACGAGCGGCGCAACTTCGAGGCCTACGTCCGGCGCGGAGGTTTCGTGTTCGTGGATGACTGCAACCACGACATCGACGGCCTGTTCGCGCGCAGCTTCGAGGCAGAGATGGCTTCGATCTTCGGCCCGCGTGCACTCGCGAAGCTGCCGAACACGCACCCGATCTACTCGAGCTTCTTCAAGTTCGAGGGCCCCCCGACCACGAGCTTCGAACTGAACGGCTGGGGCGATGATCTGGTGCACGACTATCTGAAGGGCATCGAGCACGAGGGTCGGCTTGGCGTGCTCTACAGCAACAAGGACTACGGCTGCGAGTGGGACT
Organism: Lysobacterales bacterium; assembly: GCA_046318115.1. Taxonomy (GTDB): domain Bacteria; phylum Pseudomonadota; class Gammaproteobacteria; order Xanthomonadales; family Xanthomonadaceae; genus Aquimonas. The sequence goes on from JBKCVA010000136.1 coordinate 17,194, forward strand.
ACGACTGGCGCAACAAGCGCTGGCTCGCGGAAGACAACACCCGCTTCGGGGTCAACATCGTGATGTACGCACTCAACGGATGAGCCATGAACGCCATTGCCCTCGATGAAGCCAGCCTTGCGGCCCGCCTCGAACGCCTCGACGCGCTGAAGACCACCATCGCGCGCTCGGTGATCGGCCAGGCCGAGGTGGTCGAGCAGCTGCTGATCGCACTGCTGGCCGGCGGCCACTGCCTGCTCGAAGGCGTGCCGGGCCTGGGCAAGACCCTGCTGATCCGCAGCCTGGGCCAGGCCTTGAAGCTCGACTTCCACCGCATCCAGTTCACCCCGGACCTGATGCCCAGCGACATCCTCGGCACCGAGGTGCTGGAGGAAGACCACGGCACCGGCAAGCGCGTTTTCAAGTTCCAGCCCGGGCCGGTGTTCACCCACCTGCTGTTGGCGGATGAACTGAACCGCACGCCGCCCAAGACCCAGGCCGCCCTGTTGGAGGCGATGCAGGAGCGCACCGTCAGCACCGCCGGCCAGACCTTCGAATTGCCCAAGCCCTTCTTCGTGCTGGCAACGCAGAACCCGCTGGAGCAGGCCGGCACCTATCCGCTGCCGGAAGCCCAGCTCGACCGCTTCCTGCTCTACATCCGCGTCGACTATCCGAGCCTCGACGAGGAGATCGCGATTCTCGATCTGACCACCGGCCGCAGCGGCGACACGCCGCCGGCGGTGATGGAAGCGAACGAACTCATCGAGCTGCAGGCGCTGACCCGCGACGTGCATATCGCGCCCGAGCTGACCCGCTGGATCGCGCGCCTCGTGCGCGCCACCCGCCCTGGCAGCGATGCCCCCGAGCGCGTCAACCAGGCCCTGCGCTTCGGCGCCGGCCCGCGCGCCGGCCAGTCGCTGGTGCTGGCGGCGAAAGCACGTGCCCTGCTGCAGGGGCGCCTCGCCGTCACCCGCGAGGACATCCGCGCGCTCGCCAAGCCGGTGCTGCGCCATCGCCTGCTGCTGTCCTTCGCGGCCGAAGCCGAAGGCCGCAGCACCGATTGGGTGGTCGAGGGCGTGCTCGATGCGGTGGCGGTGTAGGCGCGAGCGCCCGCCATGTCGCCGTACCCCATAGGGTGGGTCTTGACCCACCGAAGCCTGAACTGCGCCAAGGCCAGCACGGCCGCTAAGCCGCGCCCAAGCGAACGGCAGCGCGTGTTCCCCATAGGGTGGGTCTTGACCCACCGGCTCTCGACGCTCGCCTCGGTTGCCGCGGATGTCGTGCGCGGAGTCCGTAGATCCTTGCGTGCCGCCAGCGTCGCGCTTCGGTGGGTCAAGACCCACCCTATGGGAGCGCTTTGGGGTGAGGCGAGCGTCGTGCTTCGGTGGGTCAAGACCCACCCAATGGGAGCGCTTTGGGCTGAGGCGAGCGTTGAGCTTCGGTGGGTCAAGACCCACCCTATGCGAAGCGATGCGCTTGCGCGGTTTGCCGCGCTTTGGGTGGGGGGGCGTGCGGCTTGCAGGGGCATTCGGAATCGCCGCAGCCCCATAGGGTGGGTGCGCTTCGGAGCCCGCGCGCATGAACCTCGCAGGGAGCGGCCTCGATCTGCCGCCAGAGCTGCGCGCGCGCTTGCGCGATCTGCGCCTGCGCACGCCGCTGCTGGCGCCGATCGGCGCCTTGGGTCGGCAGCAGAGCCGCTCGCGTGGACAGGGCCTCGAATTCGCCCAGTACCGCGGCTATGTCGCCGGTGACTCGCCGCGCCAGGTCGACTGGAAGCTGTTCGCGCGCAGCGATCGGCTGTTCGTGCGCGAGTCTGAGCGCGATGCGCCGCTCAGCGTGTATCTGGTGCTCGACTGCAGCCCCTCGATGGCGCAGGACGATCTCGCCAGTCCCGGCTGGACGCGGCTGCACGCCGCGCGTCGGCTGGCCGCCTGCGTGCTTGATGTGGCGCTGCGCGAGGACGAGCTGTTCGGCCTGCTGGCTTTCGAAGCGCGCGCACCGCTGTGGGCGGCGGCGAACGGCGGTCGCGGCCAGCGCGATCGTCTGCTTTCCGCACTCGCGGGACTCACGCCCATGCAGGCCTGGCCAGAGGCACGTGCCCTCGATGCCTTCGCCGCACGCATGCCGCCGGGCGCATTGGTTCTGGTGCTGAGCGATGGCTTCGACAGCGCGGCCCCCGAGTTCGCCGCACGCCTTGCCGCCGCGCAGCGCAGCGTGGCCTTCCTCCGCATCCTCACCGCCGAGGAGCGCGAGTTTCCGCTGCAGGGCGCCCTGCATCTGGTCGATCCCGAATCGAGCGCGCTGCGCGAAGTCGACGGCGCGGCCGTGCGCGCGGGCTTTCTGCAGCGCTTCGGCGCCGCGCGTAGTGAGTTCATCGCGAACCTGCAGCAGCGCGGC
>JBKCVA010000137.1:0-26193 GCA_046318115.1 Lysobacterales bacterium
CGAGCGCATCACCCACCACCAGGGCAGCAGCGAAGTCGCGCGCTTCGAATACACCTACGACGCGCGCGGCAACCGACGCGAAGAGCGCCGCATCGACGCCAGCGGCACCCAGCGCACCGAGTACCGCTACGACCAGGACGACCGCCTCACCGGCACCACCGTCACCGCACCCGGCGGCAGCGTCACCGAAACCAGCTACACGCTGGACGCAGTCGGCAACCGGGCGCGAGACGTCGTACGCCGCAACGGCGCCACCGTCAGCGACATCGCCTACACCTACCAGGCCTACCAGCGCCTCACGCAAACCCGTGGCGGTAGCGGGATGGGGCCATGTCGAACTCTCCGAGCGCTTGAATCTGGGGATCAGGTTCGCCGACCCGCACGCCCCCTGGCAGCGCGGCAGCAACGAGAGCACCAACGCACTGCTATGCCAGTTCCTGCCCAAGGGCACCGACCTGCCGCAGGTGAGCCAAACCTACCTCAATGACATCGACCGGCTGCTCAAGGATTGGCCACATTGAACGCTGGGATAGCGTAACAGTCGCAACAAATGTATCGTATGAAACACCTGCCGATCTTGTCTAAAGGCCCCATGAGCGCGACCCGCACGCCGCCATACACGGTTCTCAGCTTTTCCAATGGAGGCACCTACTCGGGTGTTCTGGACGAAGCGACCCGCGGTCTCGTGAAGGATCTGATCGTCCGTCACCCGTTCTCGCGGCTCGTGATCGGTCGCACCAAGACGGCGGCGACCCACCTGCCCGTGCAAGCCATCCCCGCGAAGGGGAACGTCTTGTCGGAGCGCATCGCCTTGGAGCCCGGCCTCACGGCGACGCTCTTTCGCAAGAAGCATGGTGAGCGGCACAGAACAACGCGAGGTTCGATGGCTGAAGCCCTGCGTCAGTTCGTCGTTGAGGGATTGCTCGGAGATGACGGGTCGCGCTTGGGCGAGCGGTTGTTCGAGGGTCACCCCTTCGTAACCGCAGTTGTGATTGAGCTCAAGTCGCCTACAACGAAGTCCAGCAAGGTGTTTGTGAAGCTGGGCGCGAGCGCAAACGCGTCTGCACCTCACGGGCCGACTGATGCGCCCAGTCTGAATGCTTGGTTGGAGCAGCCTTTCGAGTCCGCGGCGGATCTGGCTGCTCGTCGCCTGAAGACCCGCATGGCGCTCCGCGAGAGAATTCGCACCGACGTGCCTTTGCTATCCGCCGCAGCAGTCGCGTCCGCGGCAGGCTACTCGGCAACGAATCCGCGCACATACTCGCGGCGGTTGCGCGAGAAGGGGGCCCTGGCGGTTCGTGAAGGCAACACCTTTGTGTTCCCAGCCTTCCAATTCACCACGGATGGACGTCTTCGTGAGGAGATGGCCGACGTGCTGGAGGCAGTGAACGCGGAGCGCGAACCATCTGAGGTGGAGGAAGGCTGGGCTGCATTGGTCTGGTTCTTCTCGCCGACTGGCCTGCTGGCGGGCCGGCGCCCCATGGATGTGTTTGCCGAGGACCCCATGAAAGTGATCAAGGCTGCGCGCCGACAGTTTCCTTCTCCGCGGAAGGAGGCTCAAGCGCATGGCGGTTAGCTGCCCGCCTGTTCCCGCCGCGCTGCCGCTGCTCAAGCTCGAATCTCTTTCCCGCAACACAGTGCTCTTTCGAGTGGGGCTCCAACCGTTCCCAGCTACCGCATGGGATCGCCGCGTGACGGCTGACTACCGCTTCAGTGCGCTCATTGATGATTCGGGCTGCGCGCTGCCGGTCACCTACTGCGGCTACAGCGCTGAAGTGGCCCTGCTCGAGACTGTGCTGCGGTTCGGCGTGGAGGGCGCGGTGGTCGAACTTTCGGCTGTGTCGGGTAGATTCCTGGCCGAAGTCGAGACGACGCGCGACCTGCAGCTCATCCCTCTCGTGGGTCCGTCTGCACGGGTCTTGGGTGAAGGCGTTGCTATCGGGGTGACGCAGTGCCCCGCATCGGACTACGTTCAGACCCGGCAGTGGGCGCATGCGCTACGGGCAGTCCATCCTTCTGCGGACGGCATCGCGTGGCTCAGTCGCCAGCACGGTGAACATCGAGCCCTGATGCTTTGGGGCGATAAAGACGAACCCGGCGCCCCGCTGCGCGTTCGCGCTCAGGTGCCGCTGACGGACTCGCGGGCCCTCGCGCAGATCCAGAGGCTTGCTGAGCGGGTTGGGATGATTGTGGTGGACTAGATCTACGCCCGTCCTCATCGCGCTAGGGCTTACCGGGCGACGGGGATTTTGGCCGTGCGGCATTCGCGACGAGGGCGCCGCCCAGATCGATTCATGAGTGCGGCAGTTTCTCAGACGCAGCGGCTGGGCGCAGGTCGAACAACTCCGACAGCGCGAATCTCCCCGAGTGCGCGGCCTCGATCAGCAGCGCGCGCATCCGGCTGCGGTCCTCATACACCTTGAGCGCGCGGAGCAGAGCAGAGGAGCAGAGCAGAGCAGAGGAGCAGAGCAGAGGAGCAGAGCAGAGGAGCAGAGCAGAGGAGCAGAGCAGAGGAGCAGAGCAGAGGAGCAGAGCAGAGGAGCAAAGCAGAGGAGCAAAGCAGAGGAGCAAAGCAGAGGAGCAGAGCAGAGGAGCAAAGCAGTGCATAGGGTCAGGTCTAGCTTCGTAGCATCGATCACCCCACACCGACGCCGACGGCCTCGTCCGCAGCTTCGAGTACGACGCCCGCCAGCGCCTCACGAAAGAAACCGACCCCGCCGGTGCCATCACCACCCACGGCTACGACCTCGCCGGGTTCTAACCCGTTTCTGCGGACGGATCGAGCAAGACTAGACCGCTACCCAGCCGCACCAACCGATGCTGGTCTGAGGCCTCTCTCCTGTGAGGGCACATGGGTGCAGGCGTCCGCACTTGCATCCGCTACAGTGGGCGCCGCAGGTCGGCCCGTGCGTTGTTTGGCGCAGGGCTGGTTGACTTCGCCGGCGGCAGTGGCCTGAATCAATGGGTTCGCCTCGGTCGGCCTTGACAGTGGAAGCAGTATTCATGAATGCCCTCGAGACATCACCCCGCGTGCTTCGGATCGCGACCCGCAAGAGTGCGCTCGCGCTGTGGCAGACGGAGCATGTGGCGATGCGACTGCGCGCCCTGTACCCGAGCCTCGAAGTGGAACTGGTGCCGCTTTCGACACGCGGCGACGAAGTGTTGGATCGCTCGCTGTCGGCCATCGGCGGCAAGGGGCTTTTCCTGAAGGAGCTTGAGGAGGCAATGCTGCGCGGAGAGGCTGATCTGGCGGTGCATTCGCTCAAGGATGTGCCGATGGCGCTGGAGGGGCCCTTCGTGCTGCCGGCTGTCCTTGAGCGTGCCAACCCGTTCGATGCCTTTGTCAGCAACGCGTATGCGGACGTCGCTTCGCTGCCGCAGGGAGCGCGTGTTGGCACCTCCTCGCTGCGCCGTCGCGCGCAGCTCAGGGCTCTGCGGCCGGACCTCGACATCATCGACCTGCGCGGAAACGTCAACACACGCCTGGCCAAGCTCGATGCGGGTGAGTACGCGGCCATCGTGCTTGCCTGCGCCGGGCTGGAGCGTCTCGGTTTCGATGCGCGCATCCGCGCCCGGCTTGAACCGCCCACCGTGCTGCCTGCGGCTTCGCAAGGGGCGATCGCTATCGAGTGCCGGGAAGACGCGCGGGATGTGCGCGCGCTGCTGGCGCCGCTGGATCACGCGCCGACTCGCCGCTGCGTGGATGCGGAGCGTGCGATGAACCTCGCGCTGGGGGGGAGCTGCCATGCCGCCATTGCGGCCTACTGCGTCGAGCGCGATGCGCGCCTGCGTTTGCGCGGCTGGGTCGGGGACGCGCACAGCGGCGAGGGCACGGCGGTTGATGTCGAGGGCGAGGCCTCTGCTCCGGATGCGCTGGGCCTGCGGGCGGCCGAGGCGCTGCGCGTCCAGGGCGCTGAGCGCTTGCTCGCCAGCGCTTGAGTTCTTCCGGACGGAGCGCGAGCCGCTTCTGCGCGGCGGCTGCGGCGGATATCCCTTGTGCTGTCCGAAACGGCACGCGGCCGACGAAGCGTGAACTTCATCGGCCGCGTTTGCATTGACCGCGGTGCGGGAAGGCCCCGCCCGATCAGCGGAAAGCGTAGACCAGGTTGATTGTCGTCAGCAGGTCGGTGCTCTTGGTGCCCGGGGTGGTTTCGCTGTTGTAGCGCGCCTCAAGGCCTGCTTTCAGCGCGAGCTTCTCGGTCATCGAGACGGCCACGCCGAAGCCGTTCTGGGCGAAAGTGTTGTCTTCGCCGCTCTCCACCAGCAGCACGTTGGTGAGTTCGGTGGTTTCCGTCAGCACGTGGCGGAAGTCGAGCACGCCGCGGGCGATCGCGTTGTTTTCGGTTTCACCCGTCGACGCCAGCTTGGCCCGGCGGTAGCCAGGGCCGACCTCGGCGCGCAGGTGGCCGGACTCGGTGTCATTGAGGGTGTAGCCAAAGCCGATCGAGAAGGTGCTCTGGCTTTCGTAGGCGCCGAAGTCGTCTCGCTCGTGGCGAAGGGCGCTGATCCAGGACGCGCGCTCGTTCATCTTGAACGCGCTCGACGCATGCGCCGACCAGCGGTTGGCCGTGGTCTCGAACAGTGTTTCGGCTTCGCCATCACCGTCGAAGTCTCCGCGGATCTCGCCCTTTGCACGCAGCATGCTCACGCCGAACATGTGCTTCCAGCGCTCGTCTTCGTTAATGAAGTCGAGCTTGGCGTTGAGGTTCTCGGAGCGCGCATTGCCGCGGGCCGCCGCCAGGCCGAACTCGCCGGTGCCGGTCCAGTTCTGTGCCTGGGACGTTGCGGGCAGGGCGGCAAGCAGGGACATCAGTAGCAGGGTCGAGCGCATTGGGAACCTCGTCGGAGTGGTTGTGAAGGCCTTCGCGGCGCCGGGCAGACTGGTGGCCGGCGCTTGAATTGCGAATGAATCCTTCCAGAGCCCGCGCGCCTACAGCGGCCAGAACACGGGAATGAAAGCCACCGCAATGCCCCAGAAGAGCAGGTTGAGCGGCACGCCGATCTTGACGAAGTCGATGAAGCGATAGCCGCCTGCGCTGTAGACCATGGTGTTCGTCTGGTAGCCCACCGGAGTGGCGAAAGCGGTCGAGGCAGCGAAGGCCACGGCGACGACGAAGGCCGTCGGATTGACGTCGAGGCTGTGTGCAGCCGCGATCGCCACTGGCGTGAGCAGCACCGCGGAAGCGTTGTTGCTCATGAATTCGGTGAGCACCGCGGTCATCAGGTAGATGGTGGCCAGCACCGCGATCGGGCCCCAGCCTCCGACGAGGTCGAGCGTGCGGTCCGCTAGGAAGGCCGCGGCGCCACTGCTTTGCAGGGCGATCCCCAGCGGCAGCACGCCGGCGAGCAGCATGATCACCCGCCAGTCGATCGACTCGTAAAGCTCCTTCGACTCAAGACAGCGGAAGACGACCAGGGCGATGCAGCCAAGGATCGAGGAGGCGACGATGGGCAGCATGTCGAGGGTCGCTGCCGCCACCACCGCCGCCATGATCCCAACCGCGGTCCAGGCGCGACGGCTCGAGGCGGGGCCTTCATCGCGCTCGCTGAGCACGACCACATGGGTGTTGGCGCGCAGATGGGCCATTTCTGCGGGGCTGGTGAGCATCAGCAGGATGTCGCCGACCGCCAGTTCGACGTCGCGCAGCTTCTCGCGAACCACCTCGCCGCGGCGGTGGATGGCGAGCACGGTGGCGTTGTAGTGCCAGTTGAACTCGAGCGTGCGCAGTGACTGGCCAATGAAGCGCGAACCAGGCGCCACCATGACCTCGGTGAGCACTTGGTCATCGCCGCGGAATTGCTCGTCGCGCAGCTTGAATTCGGGCTCCAGCTCAAGCCGCGCGCTGGCCTTGAGGCTGCTCAGCTTGCTCCAGTCGCCGCGGGCCAGGAGGATGTCGCCCTCCTGCAGCTTTTGCGCGCGCGGCGACCAGATTTTCTCCTCGCCCCGCAGCAGCTCCAGCACGAAGACGCCCGAGCGCTCGCCGAGTTTTGCCTCGGCCACGCTCTGGCCGATGAGCGGCGAGCCAGGCATGACCCGCAGCTCGGAGATGTACTTGCCGAGCTCATAGGTCTCGGTGAGCTGCGGCGTGCGCCGGTCCGGCAGCAGCACGTGGCTGGCGAGCGTGGTGTAGACCAGTCCGGCCGCCATCGTGATCAGCCCAAGCGGCGCGAACTCGAACAGGGTGAAGCCAGGCAGGCCAGCATCCTGGGCCAGCGAGTTCACGAGCAGGTTGGTTGAGGTGCCGATGAGCGTGCAGACGCCGCCCATCTGCGCCGCATAGGACATGGGAATCAGCACCTTCGAGGCGGAGAAGCCATTCGCAGCAGTGACGCCCAGCACGATTGGCAAGAACACGGCAAGCGCCGCCGTGTTGTTGACGAAGGCCGACATCGTGCCCAGCGAAAGCATCACGGTGAGCGTGAACAGCCAGGTTTGGCGAATCCGTGCGAAGGCAGCGCCGACCGCGCGCAGGGCACCGGTGCGGGTGAGCGCTGCGCTCAGCACGAACATCGCCGCCACGGTGATCGTGGCCTCGCTGCTGAAGCCGCTGAGCGCCTGCGCTGGGGTCACCAGGCCGAGGATCAGGAGACTGGCGAGAACGATCATGGCGACCACGTCCACCGGCAGCCGCTCGGTGACGAACAGGATCACGGCACCGGCGAGGACGAGCAGGGTCAGCAGTCCATCGATTCCCATGCGTCTCCGTCTGCGTGTGAGGGGGCGGGGCGGTTGACGCGGGAGGCGCTGCCACGGCGACCGGATTGTAGGGCCAGCGCGCGCCGCGGCCATCGGCGAGATTGGGATGAGTTGCGTTCAGCCGCGAGTCTTGTTTACGCCTGTTAGCGTGAGGCGCTGCACGAAATTTGCGTGATTTGATTCGCACTCTGCAGCCCATTCGCCGGCGTATCCCATCCTTTGGCCCCTGTGAGCGCGCTTTCAAAGTGTTTACGCTGCCGGGCTGTCCCGCGGTGGCATACGTCCGCAAGGCGCTTGGCCGCGGTCTCCCTCGTCCCCCTCCGTTCGCCGCCGGCTGTGCCGGCGCCCGACTCCCCCCAGGAGCTGTCCATGCATCGCAAGCTGATTTCTTTGGCCGTAGTCGCCGCTCTGCTGTCCGGCTGTGGCGCGTCGGAGACGCCCCCGGCGCAGGCGCCCGCGCAAGCGTCCTCGGCGTCGGCCCCAGCGGCAGCGCCGGCGCCGGCCGCGGCGCCCCAGTTCGCCACCGCCATCAGTGGCGAACTGATGGTCGAAGGGCTCAACGAGCTGCCCCCGGGATTCGAGCTTTCGGTGAGGCTGCTGGACCTGAGCGACCCGTCGCAGGTGCCGCCGGTGGTCGCTGAACTGCTCGGCCCCGCGCCATCGATCCTGCCGCACCGCTTCTCGCTGCCCTATGACGCGACCAAGATCGTCGAAACGGGTCGCTACGGCGTGCTTGCGGCCCTGGTGGTGCAAGGCGTTCCGCTCTACTCGAGCCCGGCGCCCGCGCCGGTGCTGACCGAGGGCAACGGGACCAGCGTTTCTCTGTCCCTCGTGCGCGGCGGGGCACAGGCCGATACCCAGATCGCACCCACCGAGAAGATGAAGCAGGATTTCGGCTCCCTCGAGCGTTCGATCGGCGGTCTGAAGCGCATCACCGGTGAGCGCATCACCGATGACGTCACCGTTGGCTGGGACGCGTTCCTGTCCGACGCAGGCGTGCGCTTCGCGCGCGAGCAGGTGGACTTCGGCGACGCTGGCACCGCTTCCCTCAAGTACGCATTCAAGGACGGGCGGCCGTGGGTCGTCGTCCGCGAACAGCGCGGCCGCACCACGTGGTTGGGCTGGAATGAAGCCGGCGAGCTGATGCTCAACGAAGGCCCGGACGGTCCGATCGACGCTGCCGAGGCCGAACGCCTGCGTGCCGGTGCCGCCGAGGTCGCGTCACTCGCGAAGCCCTGAGCACGACGGCTTCTCTGCTCTCGCGGTTCGACGAAACCCCGCCCCTGCGCGGGGTTTCGCGTTTGTCTGCAGGCGCTTTCACGTCAGGTTTGCGCTGCGTCCACGCGCATCCATCCAACCTCCGGATCGAGGGCAATGGCCTGCATCGTATTGCCGGTTCTGGGCGCGGGGCCTATCATCTGCGACGTTTTGTCGCACCCCGTGCTCCGTTCGCAGGAGGGTGAAGACATTCAATGATCGAGTTCAGCTCTTGCAGCAGCGATGACGAGGGTCTTTGGGAGCGGTGGGTGCTCAAGCCCAATCGCTCCCTTGGCCGCAGGCAGGCGAGACTGTTCTTCGCCGCGGTGGTGAGTATGTCAACGCTGGTGAGCGGCTACAGCTGGTTTCAGGGGAACGTCTTTGCTCCCATCTTTGCCGTCGCGGAGGTTTCCCTTCTGGCGCTGGTGTTCTGGGTCGTTTGGCGGCGCGCAGAGCGTGCCGAGGTGATTTCGATCAACTCAGATCGCGTACGCGTCAATCGTGTGCCGGAGCTGGTGGAGGCGCTCAGCGAACCGCCTCAGTGGGTGCGACTTGAAGCCGAGGATGGTCAGCTGTTTCTTGCGAGCCGAGGACGGCGCGTGGATGTGGGGCGCTTCCTCGGCGAAATCGAGCGGGAGCAACTCGCGAAGGATCTGGAGCACGGCCTCAACAAGGCGCGTGCAGAAGCGGTTTACAGGTTTACTGAAGACTCAAGGTGATGCTGATGAAGCGTGTCCACTGGAGCCAACTGGGAACGGGTTTGATGGCCCTGCTGTTCTCGGCCATGGCCTTCGCCAATCCCGAGCGCTGGCAGCTCAACATGACCACCGGCGTGACCGACACGGCGGGCGAGGTCTACAAGCTGCACATGATCACGCTGTGGATCTGCGTGTTCATCGGCATCGTCGTTTTTGGCGCCATGGCTGTCGCCATGTTCAAGTTCCGGAAGTCCAAGGGCGCAAAGCCTGCTGGCTGGAGCCACAACACCACGGCCGAGATCATCTGGACGGTCGTGCCGGTGCTGATTCTGGTAGCGGTGGCGTGGCCGGCGACCAAGACCATGTTCCGCATGGAAGACACCACCGGGTCCGAAATGACCGTGAAGATCACCGGCTACCAGTGGATGTGGCGATACGAGATCGTCAATTACAAGGGCCAGCCCGGCAACGTCAATTTCGTGAGCCGCATCGACCGCGGCAGCGACAGCGTGCGCCAGCTGGGCTCCGGCAAGACCCCGGAGACGGTGACTGACGCAGAGGGCAACAACATCTACCTGCTTGATGTCGACAAGCCGCTGGTGCTGCCGACCGACACCAAGATCCGCTTCGTGATCACCGCAGACGATGTCATCCACAGCTGGTGGGTGCCGGTGTTTGGCTGGAAGCAGGACGCCATTCCCGGCGTCATCAACGAGAACTGGACGCGCATCAATGCTCCGGGCATCTACCGCGGACAGTGCGCGGAGCTGTGCGGCAAGGATCACGGCTTCATGCCGATCGTGGTCAAGGCGGTGACGCCGGCCGAGTTCGAGAGCTGGCTGGCGGCCGAGCAGGCCAGCGGCGACGCGGCCCGCGTGGCCCAGGGCAATGCGTCGACGGCGGGCGCCGTCGCGCAGAACTGAGTTGGAGGCAGGACACATCATGGCGACTTCAAGCGCAGCGCATCACGACGAGCACCACGACCATAAGCCCACTGGCTTCATGGACCGCTGGGTTCTGACGACCAACCACAAGGACATCGGTACCCTCTACCTGGTGTTCTCGCTGGTGATGTTCCTGATCGGCGGAGCGATGGCGCTCGTCATCCGCGCCGAACTGTTCCAGCCCGGGCTCCAGCTGGTGCATCCGGAATTCTTCAACCAGATGACCACCATGCACGCGCTGGTGATGATTTTCGGCGCGGTGATGCCGGCCTTCGTCGGCCTGGCGAACTGGATGGTGCCGCTGATGATCGGCGCGCCCGACATGGCGCTGCCGCGCATGAACAACCTGTCCTTCTGGATCATGCCGTTCGCGTTCACGCTGCTGCTGATCCCGCTGGTGTTGCCGGGCGGCGGCCCGGCCGGCGGCTGGACGCTGTACCCGCCGCTGTCTCTGCAGGGTGGCACCAACGTCGCCTTCACGATCTTCGCCATCCATCTGATGGGCATCAGCTCGATCATGGGCGCGATCAACATCATCGCGACCATCCTCAACATGCGCGCTCCCGGCATGGATCTGCTGAAGATGCCGGTGTTCGTGTGGACCTGGTTGATCACCGCTTTCCTGCTGATCGCCGTGATGCCCGTGCTCGCCGGCGCGGTCACGATGCTGCTGACCGACAAGTTCTTCGGCACCGCTTTCTTCAATGCGGCCGGTGGCGGTGACCCGGTGATGTATCAGCACATCTTCTGGTTCTTCGGGCACCCGGAGGTCTACATCATGATCCTCCCGGCTTTCGGCATCGTTTCGGAGATCATCCCGACCTTCGCCCGCAAGCCCCTGTTCGGCTACCAGGCGATGGTCTACGCGACGGCCTCGATCGCCTTCCTGAGCTTCATCGTGTGGGCGCACCACATGTTCACGGTTGGCATGCCGCTCGGCGGCCAGTTGTTCTTCATGTACGCGACGATGCTGATTGCCGTTCCCACTGGCGTGAAGGTGTTCAACTGGGTGTCGACCATGTGGAAGGGGTCGATGACCTTCGAGACACCGATGCTGTTCGCGATCGGCTTCGTGATCATGTTCACCATCGGCGGCTTCTCGGGTCTGATGCTGGCGATCGTCCCTGCCGACTTCCAGTACCACGACACCTATTTCGTGGTCGCGCACTTCCACTATGTGCTGGTCACCGGCGCGGTCTACTCGATCATGGCCGCGGTGTACTACTGGCTGCCGAAGTGGACCGGTCACATGTACAACGAGACGCTGGGCAAGTGGCACTTCTGGCTGTCGACGATCTTCGTCAACCTCCTGTTCTTCCCGCAGCACTTCCTGGGCCTGGCCGGCATGCCGCGTCGCATCCCGGATTACAACGTCGCCTTTGCCGACTTCAACATGATCAGCTCGATCGGTGGCTTCGGCTTTGGCCTCTCGCAGCTGCTCTTCGTCTACATCGTATGGAGTTGCGCGCGCGGTGGTGCGAAGGCGACGGCGGAAGTCTGGGAAGGTGCCAGGGGCCTCGAGTGGACGGTGCCCAGCCCGGCCCCGCACCACACCTTCACCACGCCGCCGGTGATTGACGACAGCAAGCTGGCACACGGAAACGTCGCCCACTAAGCGGTCAACGAACTGCGCGGCGGCGCCGCCGCCGCGCAGGACGACCGGCATCAGGTCTCGAATGAACCGTCCCGTCGCCCCCTCAGAGGCCTCACCCCAACAGCGCCGTGCTGCCCGCCGCACGGCGGCGTGGATCGCGGCGCTCGCGGCCATGATCTACGTCGCTTTCGTCCTCTCCGGAGTGATCGGTCGATGAGTACCGAAGCCCCAGCACGCACGGAAACCCGCAAGGTCCTCGGCCGCGCTGTCCTGGCCTGCGCCTGCACCTTCCTGTTTGCGTTCTCGCTGGTGCCGCTCTATCGCATCGCCTGCGAGAAGGTGTTCGGCATCACCTTGGAGCGCACTCCCACCGGTGAGACCGTGGTGGCGAGCTACGAGGTGGATACCAGTCGCACGGTCACCGTCGAGTTCGATGCCGGCGTCAACTCGCGTTTGAACTGGGCGTTCCGATCCGACCAGTTCCAGATGCAGGTGCACCCGGGCCAGATGTACGAGGCGATGTTCCACGCCCGCAACATCGACTCCAAGCCGATCGTGGGTCAGGCCGTGCCCAGCGTGGCGCCCTCCCGCGCTTCGATTTTCTTCAACAAGACCGAGTGCTTCTGCTTCACGGAGCAGTTGCTGCACCCGGGTGAGGAGCGCCCGATGCCCGTGCGCTTCGTGATCGATCCGGCGCTGCCGCCGGAGATCACCACGCTCACGCTGTCCTACACGTTCTTCAACAACGAGCACGCCACCGCGCGCGTCGCCGCCGCTGGCATGCACTAACGCTGGAGCGCGAACGCGCCCTGCCGGTCTTGCTAGACTTTCAACTTTCGTTCACCGGGGAAGCTCCATGGCACACACCCACGACGACGCCAACGTCTACTACGTCCCACACAGCAGTCCCTGGCCCATCGTTGGCGCCACCGGCCTCTTCATCACCATGCTCGGCGTGGCCAGCTGGATCGATGGCGCTGCTTGGGGCATGTGGGTCTTCTACGCCGGCCTCGCCATCACCCTGTTCATGCTCAGCGGCTGGTTCGCCGATCAGATCAACGAGTCGGTCGGCGGCAAGTACAACTCGCAGGTGGATCGCAGCTTCCGCATGGGCATGCTGTGGTTCATCTTCTCGGAGGTGATGTTCTTCGCGGCCTTCTTCGGTGCGCTGTTCTACGCCCGCATGTTCTCGGTGCCGTGGCTGGGTGGCGAAGGTGCAGGCGCCGCGACCCACGAGTTCCTCTGGAGCGGTTTCGACGCCGCCTGGCCGACCAATGGCCCGGCCGATCTCAATGGCAGCTTCCAGACCATTCCGGCCTGGGGCATCCCGCTGTTGAACACCCTGTTGCTGCTGGCGTCCGGCGTGACGCTGACCATCGCCCACCACGCGCTCAAGGCTGGCGAGCGCGGCAAGATCCTGTTCTGGCTGGGTGCCACCGTGGTTCTCGGTGCGATCTTCATGTACTTCCAGGTCTACGAGTACATGCACGCCTATGGCGATCTGAACCTCAAGCTGAGCTCGGGCATCTACGGTTCGACCTTCTTCATGCTCACCGGCTTCCACGGCATGCACGTGACGCTGGGCGCGATCATGCTGGCCGTCTTGTGGTTCCGTGTGGCCAAGGGGCACTTCACCAAGGACAACCACTTCGCATTCGAGGCCGTGGCCTGGTACTGGCACTTCGTCGACGTGGTCTGGTTGATTTTGTTCATGTTCGTCTACGTGCTCTGAGCGCGCGGACGTGCCGAGATGTGCGAGGCCGGCATGCGCCGGCCTCGCTGCTTTTGGGGCCGTGGATCTCGCCCGGCCCACATCGGTGTGAGGCCATCCCACGGTGGCCAGCGGCTGTGGAGGACGCTGGAGCTTCCTTCAGCCGCCGACGCCGTGAGGCTGGATCACGCCGGTGGCAATGCCGATCAGCACGAGCACGATCAGGCCCACCGACAGCCCGATGCGGCGTGTCAGCGCGTTCACGGTCCGGTGCGTCGTGCCCTTGTCCGCGATCATGTAGTAGAGGCCCGCGCCGAGGTTGTAGAGGATGAGCGCGAGGAAGGCGACGATCAGCAGCTTTTCCATGTCTGGCACCTGTGCAATGACGGATTCAAGTATCGCACCCCGGCGCGGGTGTCCGACGTGAGCGCAGGCGCACGCCCGCTCCGACACTACGTGCTCGCCGTCTTTGGCCTGGGCATGGCGCTGCTGTTCGCGGGGCTGGCGAACTGGCAATGGTCGAGATCGGCGGAAAAGCAGGCGCTGCTGGACCGCGTCGAGGCGGCGCGGAGTGCGCCGGCACGCGGGCTTGCCGAGGCGCTCGACGATCCTGCATCGCGCGAACTGCCGGTGCGCGTGGAGTCCACCCTGGAGCTGCGCACGCAGCCCCGTCTGCTGCTGGACAACCAGCAGCGGGACGGCCGCGTTGGCCTGCGCGAGTACGTGTTGGCGCGCGTGCCGGGCGAGGATGAGCGCTGGCTCCTGGTGGATCTTGGCTGGCTCGCCATGGCGGCGGACCGCAGTCTGCCGCCGGCCTCGGACTTGCCGCCTCGCATCGAAGCGCGTGGCTTGCTGACCAGCGTGCCTGGGCAGGGCATCCGACTGGCGCCCAATCCTGCCCCCACCGCGTTGCCCAGCCTCATCAACTACCTCGATGTGGAGGAGCTGTCGAGCCAGCTG
Source organism: Lysobacterales bacterium (assembly GCA_046318115.1). GTDB lineage: Bacteria > Pseudomonadota > Gammaproteobacteria > Xanthomonadales > Xanthomonadaceae > Aquimonas. The sequence continues at coordinate 13,862 of JBKCVA010000137.1, forward strand.
GAGCTGAAGATCCTCCCGCGTCTCCTGCGCCTCGATCCTGATCTGCCGATCGGGCATGCGCGCGATCTGGACGTCCTGCCGAATACACTGCCGCCCGCCAAGCATCAGGGTTACGCCCTGCAGTGGGCCGGGCTCGCGCTCGCCGCGCTTGTCATCACCTTTCTGCTTTTCTTCCGGAGTCGCGCATGACACCGCAGCAACGCTCGCGGCTGGCCCTCATCTTCATCGTGCTGCTGTTCGGTACGCCCTTCGTGACCGCCGTGGTGCTGCGATTCGGCGGCTGGCAGCCGGGTCAGACCCGCAACTACGGCACCCTTGTGCAGCCACCGCAGGACTGGTCGGCGATGCCGCTGAAGACCGTCGACGGCGCCGCCTACCCCTGGGACCCGGAAGCGCGCCGCTGGCATCTGCTGTTGCTGCCGCCCGCGCCCTGCGACAGCCAGTGCCTCGCGCAGGCGGACGTGATCCACAAGGTGTGGATCTCGGAAGGGCGGCGTGCCGACAAGCTCGATGTGCTGTGGCCGGGCCGCTGGCCGGAGGGGCTGGAGCGCTTCGGTGGCGTGCGCGAAATCGAGCTGCCGACCGCCCTGCGCGGCCAGATCCCGGTCGATGCGGTGGCCGGAACCGGCATGGCTGCGGCGCTGATCGACCACAACGGTTTTCTCGTCGTGACCTATGCGGCGGGCTTCGAAGCCAACCGCATGCGTCGTGACCTTGATCGACTGGTGAAGTAAATGATCGACCCCCGTTTCAACAAGCTCGCTTGGATCACCCTCGCCCTCGCGATCTGCGTGATCGGCTTCGGTGCCTATGTGCGTCTCTCGCACGCGGGTCTCGGTTGCCCCGACTGGCCGGTCTGCTACGGCAAGCTGACCTGGCCGAAGCACGAAGTGCATATCGCGGCTGCAAACGAGGCCTTCCCCGAGCGTCCGGTGGAAGTGCCCAAGGCCTGGAAGGAGCAGGTGCACCGTCACCTCGCGGCCATTCTCGGCCTGCTTGTGCTGGGGCTGGCCCTGATCGCCACGCGCACGCGCCCGCACGCCTGGAAGATCTTGCTGTCCTCGTGCGCGCTGATTCTGGGCGCGATCTTTCTCTACGTACGCGAGTACTACGTCGCATCCTCGGTCGTTGTCGTGATCGCCGAAGCGGCGCTGATGGCCAGCGCCTGGCGGTGGTCGAACAGCGACATGGCGCGGGTTGCCACCTTCACTCTCGGCTTCATCATCTTCCAGGCCATGCTCGGGCTGTGGACGGTGACCTGGCTGCTCAAGCCCATCGTGGTGATGGCACATCTGCTGGGCGGCATGACGATGTTCTGTCTGCTGACCTGGATGGCGCTGCGCTCCTCGACCAACGCCGCGATTCCGCAGCCGCCGACCCTGCGCATTCGACCGCTGCTTTGGCTCGGCGTAGGCGTGGTGGCCGTGCAGATCGCGCTCGGTGGCTGGGTCTCGGCCAACTACGCCGCGCTGGCCTGCGGCACCGACTTCCCGACCTGCATGGGCCAGTGGTGGCCGCAGATGGACTTCGCCGAGGCCGCCGTGCTCTGGCGCGGCATCGGAGTCGACTACGAAGGCGGCGTGCTTGACCCGGAGGCACGCACCGCCATCCAGATGGTGCATCGCATGTTCGCCATCGTTGTCATCGGCTATCTGGTCTGGCTGGCCCGACGCCTGAACGCGGAAGGCTTGCCGAACTATGGCTGGGGCCTGATGGCGGTGCTGGGCCTGCAGGTGCTGCTGGGCATCACCAATGTCGTGGCCGGCCTGCCGCTGCCGGTGGCCACGGCTCACAACCTGGTGGCCGCCTTCCTGCTGTTCATTCTTGTCGGCCTGCTGGCGCGGCTGCGACCACAGGCTGCCTGAGCCGGGCGCCCGATCGCCGCGATGCGGCCTCGGGCCACGCCCTCGACAACCTCCCGATTCGCTGTTTCCACCCGGCCCGGATCCGCCTTGGCTTGCAGCCAGGGCGGCCGGGCCTCAGGCTTTGCATCGCATGACTTCCGCTTTCCGCCAGTACTGGCCGCTGACCAAACCCAAGGTCGTGGCCCTGATCGTGTTCACCGCCTTTGTCGGCATGCTGCTGGCCGTGCCCGGCCTGCCGCCGTGGAACGCGCTGGTCTTCGGCAACCTCGGGATCTGGCTGGCGGCGGCCTCTGCGGCGGCGATCAACCATCTGATCGACCAGCGCATCGATGCGGTGATGGCCCGCACCCAGCACCGCCCGCTGCCCTCGGGCGAACTGGTCGGCTGGCAGGTGCTGGCCTTTGCGCTGGCCTTGGGCGCAGCCTCGATGCTGGTGCTGGTGCTGTTCGTCAACGTGCTGACCGCCCTGCTGACGTTTGCCTCGCTGATCGGCTACGCGGTGGTCTACACGGCCTATCTCAAGCGCGCGACGCCGCAGAACATCGTGATCGGTGGCGCGGCGGGCGCGGCCCCGCCCGTGCTCGGCTGGGCCGCGGCCACAGGGGAGGTGCATCCCTACGCCCTGCTGCTGTTCCTGATCATCTTCATCTGGACGCCGCCGCACTTCTGGGCGCTGGCGATCTTCCGCCGTGATGACTACGCGCGGGCGGGCGTGCCCATGCTGCCGGTCACCCATGGCGTGGAGTACACGCGGGTGCAGGTGCTGCTCTACACCCTGCTGCTGATCGCCGCCACCCTGCTGCCCTGGGTCACCGGCATGAGCGGCAGCTTCTACCTGGGCGGCGCCCTCGTGCTGAACGCGGTGTTCCTCTACTACGCTCTGCGCCTGCTGAACCCGCCGTCCGAGCGCTTCGCGATGGAGGTGTTCAACTACTCCATCCTCTACCTGATGGCGCTGTTCGCCTTCCTGCTGGTGGACCACTACCTCGACTCCGGCCCCACGATCGCCAACGCGCTGTACTTCGAGCCGGTGGCTTAGAGGCCGGGATTGGTGATTCGGGATTCGGGAGCAAAGAGGCGCGCTCACTGACCACCGGTCCGTGCGCCGATGGGCGCCCGAGGGCTGCGCGCGAGGGCCGGGATTCGCCGGACGGCCTGAGGGGCAATCACGTCGCCTCGCGGCACACTCCGTAGTCTTGCACGTCAATCAAGGGCGATCAGGAGTCGATCCATGTCCGATGCCGGTACAACACCCACCTGGAGCCAGGTCCTGATCTGGGCCCGTCGCGGTAACCCGCCGCCGCCACGTCGCGTTGCTCTGAGCGAGGACGAGTGGCGCGCCCGCCTCACACCCGAGCAGTACCGCGTGCTGCGCCAACACGGCACCGAGCGCGCTTTCTCTTCCGGCATGTGCAGCCTGTTTGAACCCGGCCGCTATGCGTGTGCCGGCTGTGGCGCGCTGTTGTTCGATGCCACGACAAAGTTCGAAAGCCATTCCGGCTGGCCCAGCTTCACCGCGCCGGTGAGCGAGGGCGTCGTCGCCTATGTCGAAGACCTGAGCCACGGCATGCATCGGATCGAAACGCTGTGCGCGGTCTGCGATGGCCATCTGGGCCACGTCTTTCCCGATGGCCCACCACCCACCGGCCTGCGCTACTGCATCAACGCGGTGGCCCTGCAGAAGGAGCACGCATGAGCACCACCACGACCGAGACCGCGATTCTTGCCGGCGGCTGCTTCTGGGGCATGCAGGAGCTGATCCGCGCCCTGCCGGGGGTGATCCGCACCCGCGTCGGCTACACCGGCGGCGATGTGGCGAACGCCACCTACCGCAATCACGGCACCCACGCCGAGGGCATCGAGATCGTGTTCGACCCGTCGGTCTTCAGCTACCGCCAGCTGCTGGAATTCTTCTTCCAGATCCACGACCCGACCACGCTCAACCGCCAGGGCAATGACCGCGGCCTGTCCTACCGCTCGGGCATCTATCCGCTGGATGCGCGCCAGCAGCAGATCGCGCAGGAGACCATCGCCGCCGTCGACGCCTCCGGCCGCTGGCCGGGCAAGGTGGTCACCGAAGTCAAACCCGCCGGCCCCTTCCGGGAGGCCGAGCCCGAGCACCAGGACTACCTGCAGAAGTATCCGAGCGGCTACACCTGCCACTGGGTGCGGCCGCAGTGGGTGCTGCCCTGATGAGTGGCTCGACATGGCAGCCGTTCGGGAATGCTGGGCTTGGATTGCGGTGCGGTGGCCTGATCCTGATGGTTGGCTGCTTGAGCGGATGCCTTGCCGACTGCGGTGGCATGGAAGAGGCGATTGCAGGCGCTCAAGCGCTGCCGAAGGAGCGGCTTGAGCTCTTGTATGTGCAGCTGAGTGCGCAGCGTTCGGAGGCGCTAGCGTCACGCTCGGGTTCCAGCCGCTACGGTGAGGGTCAGCAATTCCCTATCCCTGCCCAGTTCTCGGACCTTCGCGCCCGAGGCGTCATCCTCGACGATACGGGCCACGCCCGAATCCATCTCGCCGGGTGCTGGGACAACAAAGTGATGCTTATCGTGAGATCACTGGACGATCCATCACGGGCTCGAATCGACCTTCATCGGGGAGAGAACGAACCTGGTATCGAGCTCTGGGGCGGAGGGCGCTGAAGCATTCGTCGGCAACAATCGCAGATTTGCTTCCCGATGCAGGCTGATCTGTGGGGGTGTTGAGGGGGCACTGATGTCTTTCTGGAAGCACGGGTCGCCGAGCTGCCCACGCCCGAGAGTACCGGCCCGGTGTCGAACCAGATCGCACTCGCTGCGGCGGACGAAGAAGCTGGTGATGGGCACGGGTGTGGCCTGCACCAATTCGCCGCTGCGCGGGTCGAAGCCTACAGGGCGCCGTCGGGACCAGCGCGTGCCCTTGCAAAGAGTTCAGTTCAGGACCATAGTCGTCCACAAGTCCAAATCGAGACTTGAAAATGACGCCCCCCCAGCCACGGCCGTCCAGCTGTATCGCGGAAGCCCGCACCACACTCGCCCCGGCGCATTCGGCGGACGACCTCGCCGGCCCCGGCCTGCGCACCTTCTTCAACATCGCCCAGCGCTGGGGCCTCGATACGCGGCAGGAGCAGGTGCTGCTCGGCTCGCCTGCGCGCTCCACTTTTTTCCGCTGGAAGCGCGGCGACATCGGCATCGTTCCGCATGATCTGATCGAGCGCCTGAGCTATCTGCTGGGTATCTACAAGGCGCTGCAGGTGCTGCTGCCGGTGCCCGAGCGTGCCGACGCCTGGGTCAAGCGGCCAAACAGCACCTCGCCCTTCGGCGGGCAGACCCCGCTGGAGCACATGCTGGGCGGGCAGGTGGTCGACCTGTATCGGGTGCGCCAGTACCTAGACGCCGAGCGCGGCAGATGAAGCGACGCGACCCCAGCACGCCGCCCTTGATCGCCGTGGTCTGGCGGCCGAGCTACCGGATCGTGCCCTCGATCTTCCCGCCGCGCGGGCTGTTCGATGCGGTCGCCGATCCGGCCGACCTCGACGCCGTGTTCGCGCTGGAAGCCCTGACCAACGACCGCCTGCGCGAGCAGCTCGGCCATCTGCGCCGCATTCCGCCCGAGCGTCGGGTCAGCGGGCCGGGCACCACGCCGGTGATGAGTGCGTTCACCCACGTCCATCCCGATGGCGGGCGCTTCTCGACGGCGAAGTTCGGGGCCTACTACGCGGCCCGCGAGCTGCCGACCGCCATCGCCGAAACGGTCTATCACCGCGAGCGCTTCCTGCGCGCATCGAACGAGCCGCCGATCGACCTGCAGATGCGCAGCTACCTCGGCAACATCCGCGCCGACCTGCACGATGTGCGCGGCGGCGACTGGCCGCGCCTGCACGACCCCGACAGCTACGCCATCAGCCAGGCCTTCGCCACCCGGCTTCACGGCAAAGGCAGCGAGGGCATTGTGTTCGACAGCGTGCGCAAGCCCGGCGGCCAGTGCGTGGCGCTGTTCTACCCGGACCTGATCGGTCCGGTGAAGCAGGGGCCGCATCTGCTGTATCGCTGGGACGGCAGGCGGATCGAGGCGTTCGTGCAGGCGGCTTGAATTCGCACCTGCGTCTCCGCGGCGGGACTGCAGGGCGGGCGGGTCCAGTGCTTGGTCGAGGATCCCTCAGCGCCTGCTAAGGGTTGAGAGGCCCTCAAGCCACCACGTTTCGCCCGCACTCCTGATTGACCTGCGCCTTCAGGTGCGCGGTGGCCTCGGCGCGGCTGATCGGCGGGATGCCGGTCAGCACGAAGCCCGCCAGGCCGTCATGCAGCGCGAGGATGCGCATCGCCGAGGCGCGCGGGTTCGGGCAGCTCCAGAGCTCCAGCCGTGAGCCGGCGTCCAGCGTGGAGGCCACGCGCTCCAGCAGGCCGACCGCACAGCTGGCCAGCGCCTTCGACATCTCCTCGTCGGTCAGCGCCGCATCGGTGGTTTCGATCCACAGACGCCACAGTGGCGCGGAGCGCTCGGTAAAGGCCTGCTTGACGAAACCGGTCAGCACGGCGCCCGGAGCGGCCGCTATCGGGAATACCCGCTCGATCTCCTCCTCAAGTGCCGCGACGGCGGCTTCGGCGCGCAGCGCCTGCCAGCGGAAGTAGTGATTCAGCAGGCCGATACCCACACCCGCGCGCTCGGTGACGTCGCGGGTGCGGACTTCGGACAGCCCGCGCTCGCGGATCAGTGCCTTGGCCGCGGCGAAGATGGCCGCGCGGCGGCCGGTGTCGGAGGAGGGGATGCCCATCGCCGAAGGATACGCCGGGGCCTGTTGAGCAGGCGCTCAATCTGGGCTATATTGAGCGCCTGCTCAACGCCCGGAGTCGAGTCATGCAGCGCCGAACCGATGTGGATGTCCTTCGCGGCTTCGCCCTGTTGGGCATCGGAGTCGTCAACCTTCCCTACCTTGCGCTGCCGATCGCCGCGCAGCTCGGCCCGCCGCCGGGCGCGCTCGACGCTGCCGCTTACTTCCTCGGCAGGCTGCTGTTCGAGGGCAAGTTCTTCGTGCTGTTCTCGTTCCTGTTCGGCTGGGGCTTCGGCGCGCAGCTGGCCTCGGCCGAGCGCTCGGGCGAGAGCCCGCGGCGGCGCTATCTCGCGCGCCTGATCGCGCTGGCACTGTTCGGCGTGCTGCATGCAGTGTTGGTGTTCCAGGGCGACATCCTGCTGGCCTACGCCTGCCTCGGGCTGCTGCTGTGGCCGCTGCGGGCGGCTTCACCGCTGCGGCTGCTGCGAATCGCCGCGGCGATGCTGCCGGTCTCGGCGCTGGCGTTTGCGCTGCTGTATACCGAATCCGCCGGCGTCGAAGACCTCGTGGCGCTCGGGCTCGATCCGGACAGCCGCGGCTATCTCGGCAGCTACGGGCAGGCGGTGGCGCAGCGAGTGGCCGACTGGCCCTTCGCCCTGTCGGTCGTGGTGCTGTTCAACGGCCCGCTCGCATTCGCCGCGTTCTGCCTTGGGCTCGCCGCCTTCAAAACCGGATTTCTGGACGCGGACAGTGCGGCGTTCCAGCAGCTGACGCGGCGCGTGCCCCTGCTGCTGTGGGTGGCGATTCCCGCGAACCTGCTGTTCGCGCTGGCCCAGAGCGGCTGGCTGCCGGAGTCGCTGCCGCTCCGCGCTCTCGCTTCCAGCGCGCTGGCGCTCGGCGCTCCCAGCCTCGGCGCGCTGTATCTGTGGTGCGTGATCCGCCATGCGCCGCGTCTGCGTGCCCTTGGCGCGGCCGGCTCGATGCCCTTGACCGGCTACGTGCTGCAGGGGCTGCTCGCAGGCGCGCTGTTCCACGGCTGGGGGTTGGGTCTGTTCGGCGCGCTCGGTCAGGCCGGGCTGCTGGCGGCGGCAGTCCTGATCTGGGCGACCGTGGCGATGCTCGCGGCCGCGTGGCGTCGATACCGCGACCAGGGGCCTTTGGACGCCGCCCTGCGCGCTCTGGTGCGGCTGCTCAGCGGCACCGCATCGCGCGCATCGTCTGGCCGCTGACGGCGACTGGATCAGGCGCAGGAGCCGTCCCTTGAGTTCAGGTGGAACCTCGCGTTGGAGCCTGATCAATCCGCGCTCAGCGCACTCAAGGGCGAAGTCCGCGCGGCGCGCCAGGCGGGCAGGGCGCAGGCCAGCAGGGTGACCGCGCCGAGCACGCTCGCGCTCAGCAGCAGGGCCGACACGCCGACCGCGGGCAGATCGGCCAGCAGGTATTCCACCGCACTGGCGAACAGCCAGCTGGCCAGCCCGCCGAGCGCGGCACCGGCGACCAGCAGCGCCACCCCAAGCGCGAGGAAGCTGCGCAGGATCTGCTGCGGCTGCGCGCCCAGCGCCATCCGCATGCCGATTTCGCGGCGGCGCAGGGCGACGCTGAAGCTGAGTACGCCAAAGGTGCCAATGCCGGCCAGCAGCAGTGCGGCACCAGCGAACCCTGCGGCCAGCACCGCTGGCGTGCGGTGCGCGACCAGGGTGTCATCGATCCGCGCCTGCATCGGGCGGATCTGGTCAAGCGCCAGCTCTGGATCGAGTTCGGCCAGCGCCGCACGCACGCTGGGCAGGGCCGCGGCGGTGTCCTGAGCGGTGGCCACGGTCAGGAACACCTCGGCGTGCGGCAGGTGCGGATAGGGCAGGTAGATCGCGCCGTTGCCGCTGCGCTGGCCCAGCTCGGTCTGCTTGACCGGCGCAACCACGCCGACCACGGTGAAGGCATCATCCGCAGCGCGTGGATCCGGGCCATCGAACACGCGCTGGCCCAGCGCATTGCCCTCCGGCCAGTAGAAGCGCGCGAAGTCGGCATCGACCACCGACCACCGCCACCCGCGCGCCGTCGCGTACTTCGGAACGGCTGAGCGTCCGTCCTTGCTGCAGCGGAATCTGCAGGCTCTCGAAGTCGTCGCCCGCGATGCCGTAGCGGTAGTGCAGCAGGGGCGAGACGCCCGGCTGCGGGGTGTAGCCGGGAACGTGCATGGCCTGAACATCGTTGTCGCTGCCGCGTCCGCGCACCGGCACATTGGTGCTGAAGCCGGCCGCCGTCACGCCGGGCACCGCGGCCAGCCGCTCAAGCGCGCGCTCGGCGAAATTCAGTCGCGCCTGGGCATCGGCATAGCGCGCCGCCGGCAGGTCGAGTTGGGCTGCCAACGCAGCGTCGGCGCGAAAGCCCGGGTCCGTTTTCAGCGCCGCCTGCAGGCCCAGGCCGAGCGCACAGGCGCCCGCCAGCAGCACGAAGGCGAGCGCGATCTGCGCGACGGTGAAGCCTTGCCGCAGGCGTTGCGTCAGCCGATCCGCGCTAGCGCCGCGGCTCTGGGACTGCAGCGCGCCGCCGACACTGCGACGCTGATTCAACCAGGCCACCGGCAGCGCCAGCGCAAGGCTGAGCACGATGGCCAGGCCGAGACTGCCGAGTACGATCTCCGGGTCCAGGCCCAGCGGTGCCGACAGCGGCAGCGCGGCCGCTTCCATTGAGCCCAGCCACTGCAAGCCAAGGCCGGCGAGCAGCAGCTCGAGCGCCGTGCCGCCGAAGCACAGCAGAGTGGTTTCCAGCATCACCAATCGCAGTAGATCCGCACCGCGTGCGCCCAGCGCACGCCGCACGCCCAGCGCCTTGCTGTCGGCGCTGGCGCGTACCAGCAGCAGGTTGAGCAGGTTCACGCCGCCGATCAGCAGCAGGCCCAGCGCACCGGCCTGCAGCAGGAACAGCACCGGCCGCAGGCTGGCGACGTGGTCGGCCTGCAGCGGCGCGATGGTCATGAAGAACCCGGCTTCGCTGACCTCGCGTGCCCACGGATAGCCGACGGCGTCGGCGGCCTGATGCGCCTCCAGCTGGGCCAGCGCCTGCTCAAGGCTGACGCCGGGCTGCAGCCGCGCCAGCATGTCGGCGTGAATGCCATGCAGCGCGTTCAGCGCGCGGTGCTCGGCGGTCGATACCAGCGGCAGGTACAGGTCGGCGGTCGACGACAGAAAGCGGAACGCCGGCGGTAGCACGCCCACGACCGTGGCGCGCTCGCCGCTGATCTCGATGCTGCGGCCCAGTGCGCTGGAGTCGCCGCCCAGGTGTTCACGCCAATAGCGGTCGGAGACGATCACCGTGGGTTCGGCGCCCGGATTCATCTCCGTCTCGCTGAAGCCTCGGCCCAGCGCCAGCCCGACGCCGAGCACGTCGAAGAACTCGGGCGTGATGCGCAGAGTCGGGCGCCGCGCCATGCGGCCGGGTTCGCCAAGGGTCTCGGAGCTCTAGCGGAACGTCGCCACCGATTCGAACGCCGCCAGCCCGCCCTTGCGTCGGCTGAAGTAGTCGCGCACCGAGGCCGCGTTGCGCTCCAGCCCGGCCTTGGGATAGCTGTTGAACACGGTGACCAGACGCTCCGCATCGGGGAACGGCAGCGGCCGCCGCAGCACCGCGTGCAGCACCGCAAAGATCAGCAGATTGGCGCCGACGCACACCGCCAGGATCAGCAGTGCGGTAGCCACGAAACCGGGCTGGCGGGCGAGTCGGCGCAGGGTCTGGGGCAGAGCATGCATGGGGCGTTGGGCCTGTGGTGGCTGCGGCCACGCGCGCTGCGCGGTTGTCCATGGTGAAAGCGATAGCAAGCAGCGTGCCGATCATCAGCGGGCGTTTCAGTCCATTAATGCCTCAACAGTTTCCACGGGCTTCGCGGTGAGCAGACCTGGACCGATGTAGCTCCAGTGTCCATGCACGGACAGTGTGCATGCGCGTCCGGACACACAGACCTTCGACTCCACTGCGGATTGATTGCGCGTGAGGCCGCTCCCGCCGCTGAGGTTCAGCCCGACCGCTGCGGGCGAGTGCCGCGAGCGCTGTGCATCAGCGAGGGCTCGCGGTGCGTTCGCGGCGAGCCTGTCGGCGCGCTCAAACTCCGGGCAGGCTGTACTCGAAATCGTAGTAGTGCACGCCGTCCTCGATGCGGATGCCCATGCGTCCGCGCAGGCCGCCAAGTTCGCCGTCCGCCGAATCCGGAATCACCTCGATCGAAAGCTGGCGCGTCTCTCCGCACATCAGCCCGTTGTGCTGCAGCACGAAGCTGCCGCTGCGGCCTGCCAGCCTGCCGCGCACGCGCTCGATCGCGACATAGCCGGCCGAGCCGGCGACCGTGGTGCGGTGCGCCGTCATCAGACCCTTGGCCTCGGCGGCGAGCGCGCCCTCGTAGCGTTTGTCCAGCCGGAAGCGGCCAATGCCCTCGGCATCGAGTTCCGCGGGTTCAGGTGTCATCTTGACTTCGAAACGGCCGCTGATCGTATGCATCTCGGAGTCCTTCAGGGAGAGGGCGGCAGCGCGGACCGGCGCCGTTGCGGCGCAGAGCATCAGGGCCAAGGCTGAGGCACACGCAGCGAAGCGGAACCCATCGTCACCGGCGCTGGTGCGGGAGCCATCGGGCTGTCGCATGATGATCCTCGGGTGCAGGGCGCGCAGCGCGCGGGGGCAGGGCAGGGGTGCAGCGAGGCCATCCAAACAGAGCCGAGCGTGACGCGCTTGAACAAACGCGACAGCTCGTGGAGGGCTCGCGCCTGCGACCCGTGCGCGGCGTCGCCACGCCGCTTCCGCCGGGCGCGTTCGCCCATGTGCAGCGCGCCCCTTCGCCGGCCCTGCAGCCGTTTGTCGAGCATCTGTGGTGCGTGCAGTGGCGACTGCCTGCGGGCGCCGCCCGACGCGTTGCCACGATTCGGCGTGAGCCCCAAGTGGATTCTCGCCCGCTACCGCCTGCACGAGGCCCTGCACCGACTCCACCAGCAGCCCGCACCGCTTCTAACCGACCTGGCCGCGGACACCGGATTCGCCGACGCCGCGCACTTCAGCCGCAGCTTCCGCAGTGTGCTGGGCGTGAGTCCACAGCAGTACGCGCAGCTTTGGCAGAGCTGAGCCTTGCGCAGATCTCGCGCCGAGCGCGCTTCCCCCAACGCTTCGAATGCAGCCCTGCTTGAAGCCCCTCTCCCCTCGCGGGAGTGGGGTTGGGGAGAGGGGCGCCGATGACTCACTTCGGCGCCAGACGAATCGCACCATCGACCCGGATCACCGAGCCATTCATGTAGCTGTTCTGCAGAACAAAGGTGACCGCATCCGCGAACTCGTCCGGGCGGCCGAGGCGCGAAGGGAAGGGCACCTGCGCGCACAGCGAGGCATAGACCTGCTCCGGCATGCCGTCGACCATCGGCGTGTGGAACACGCCCGGCGCCACCGTCATCACGCGGATGCCGACGCGGGCGAACTCGCGCGCCATCGGCAGGGTCATGCCGACCACGCCGCCCTTGCTGGCCGAGTACGCGGCCTGGCCGATCTGGCCCTCGTAGGCCGCGATCGACGCGGTGTTGATGATCACCCCGCGCTCGCCTTCGGCATTCGGCTCGTTGCCCTGCATCAGCGCCGCCGCGGCCTTGGCCACGTTGAAACTGCCGATCAGGTTGACCCGCACCGTGGTCTCGAACTGCGACAGCGGCATCGGACCGTCCTTGCCGAGCACGCGGCCGGCGCCC
>JBKCVA010000138.1:0-4135 GCA_046318115.1 Lysobacterales bacterium
GCGGGGGGGGGCGGGCGCGCGGGCGCGGAGGAGACGCGAGGTTTCTCCCCCTCGCCCCAACCCCTCTCCCACAAGGGGAGAGGGGCTATAAGCTGCGAAGCTCAGGCCCAGGCCCAGGCCCAGGCGCAGGCGCAAGCGCAAGCGCAAGCCCATGCCCAAGCCCAAGCCCAAGCCCAAGCCCAAGCCCAAGCCCAAGCCCAAGCCCACCGCTGCTGCCAGTGATTGCGAGCGGGCTGGAGATGAGCACCGTCGTTCACTCGCCCCCTTGATCCGGACTTTTGCCATGCCTGCATTCCGCTTCCGCTACGCCGACGAACCCGACGCCCCCGTCATCGCCGAACTGGTGGAGAGCGGCTACCGCGGCGAGCGCAGCCGCGCTGGTTGGACCACCGAAGCCGACCTGCTGGATGGCCAGCGCATCGATGTCGCGGGCGTGCTGGCGGTGATCCGCGATCCGGCCAGCCGCGTGCTGCTGGCCGAGCGCGAGGGCGAAGGTGGTGTGAGGCTGCTCGGCTGTGCGCAACTGGAGCGCAAACCCGGTTACGCCTACTTCGGCATGTTCTCGGTGCAGCCGAGCTTGCAGAACGGCGGCATTGGTCGTGCGGTGCTGGCCGAGGCCGAGCGCATCGTCCGCGAGGACTGGGCGCTGCCGTCGATGCGCATGAGTGTGATCGTGCAGCGCGCGGAACTGATCGCTTGGTACGAGCGCCGCGGCTACACGCGCTCCGGCGAGTATCTGCCGTTTCCATACGGAGACGAGCGCTTCGGCAAGCCCAGGCGCGATGACCTGCGCTTCGAGATCCTCGTCAAGCGCTTGGCCCTCGCCGACTGAGCCGCCGCCGGGCTGCTACTCCCAGAGTTTGATCTGGCCGGTCAGCAGGCCCTGGTAGCGCTCGCCGGACAGCGCTTCGGCGATGCCTTCCCCGGCGGTGCTGCTGTCGTGCTCGGGGCGATCCGCGATGGGGCGGCCCATACGATCCAGCAGCAGGCGCACCCGCGGCTTGCCCGGGGTGTCGCCGCGCCTGAACACCAGACCGATTTCGCCCTTCTCCATCCGCACCAGCGCCCCCGGAGGAAAGACCCCCACTTCGCGGATCATGCTGGCTGCCAGGGCTTCATCGACCAGCTTGCCGCGTTCCAGAAAGATCGCGCGCATCGCCTCGGTGGCCGACACGGCACCGCGGTAGGCGCGGGGGCGGATCAGGGCGCAGTAGATGTCCACCAGGGCGATGATGCGCGCGCCGCGGCTGATGGCTTCGCCGCGCAGCCCCATCGGGTAGCCTGATCCGTCCATGCGTTCATGGTGCTGGGCGACGGCATCGATCCATACCGGATCGTCGATGCCCAGGGCCTGCAGACTCTGGACGGCGCAGATGGGATGGTCCTGGATCGCCCGGCGCTGCTCGTCGGTGAGATCGGCCCGCTGTTCGTTGAAGACATCTGCCAGTCGGGACAGTGTGCAGTCGAAGGTGAGCGCCGCGCCGACCAGCGACCGCGATTCGGCCTCGTCCAGGTCCAACTTGCGAGCTAGAAGTTCGGTCAGGATGGCCGCATGCACCGGCCGCGAAGCCGGGCCATCCTCGCGGCTGCTGAGCTGCATCACGGCCAGCGCACAGTCTGGGTCCTGGTTGACGTAGCGCACAAGGCGCTCAGCCAGTCCCTTGATCTGCTCCCCCAGCGCCGGGCCCAGCTCTTCATCCGGCCGGCCGAGGCTGCGGGTGAGGACGGCCAGTTCTTCGCGCACCCGGGCCAGGCCGGCGGCTGGCTTGTCGGGCCAGGGCGTTGAAGCGCTCGGCTTCTTGACCGCGACTGCCGTGGATTCCACCGGCCGGACCTCAGCGGCGCTGCCGCTGCGCGTCAGGCGGGAGTCGTCCATCACAAAGCCTCGCGCGATCAGGGCGGCGCGCGAGGTTTCGGAGCTGACCACATGCCCGGACTCAAGCAGGAGCTTGCCGCTGCGGTCGTACACCCGCGCGTGCAGCACTTGCCCGACGCTGATTTCGTACTCGCTGAGCGGCCGCATTGCTGTCCCGTGAGGAGTTGCCGCAAAGCCAGAAGCAAATTCTGGGCCGTGAGCCGTGCACGCAGGTCGCGCGGGTCGGCGGCGCTTCGGATCGGAGCCCGGCCAGCCCGCCATCGATCCGCCCATGCCGGGCGCCATCGCTGTGCGGCGAACCCGACTAGGATGGGGCCCTCTTACTGCCACGGACTCCGGCATGTCCCGCCCACACAGGGCGATGAGCCCATCTCTACGGGCCCGCCTGTTACTGCAGCTGGCGACGCTTGAGCGCGCGGGCATACCGCCCTTGCAGGCCCTGGCCTCTGTGGATCTGGGCGCGGAGGCCGCCCCGCGGCTGCGCTCCGCGCGAGGCTTTCTTGCCCAGGGGCAGGCGCTGGCCCAGGCGGGACGGCTCGCCGGGCTGTTCACTCCGATGGAGGCCGCCGTCGTCGATGCCGCGAGCCAGGGGGGCAGCCCGGCGCGCGCGCTGCAGCGCCTCGGGGAGCAGGCGGCCTTGCGGGCGCAGCAGGGCAAGACCCTGCGCGCCCGCTTGCTGCTGCCCGCCTTCGTGGCGCTGGCGGCCCTGCTGATCCTGCCGCTTCCGGCCGTGGTGGCAGGCAGCCTGAGCGTGGCGGCCTACCTGTCGCGGGTGTTCCTGATCGTCGCCGGTACGGCGGCGCTGTTGGCGCTGGGACGCGAGCTGCTGCGCCGGCAGGAAGCGGCCGACGATTGGCGAGGACGTACGGTTCTGGAATCGCTCGCGCTGGGCGTGCCGCTACTCGGGCCCTTGATCGCGCGCCTGCAGGTTCAGCGCTTCATCGAACATCTCGCGCTGCTGCTCGACTGCGGACTGCCTGCCTCCGAAGCTGTGCGACATGCCGCGTCGACCCTGCGCGTGCAGTGCATCCGCGCCGAGTTCGAAGCTTCGGTGCCTGCGCTGCTGGCCGGGCACAGCCTGCATGCGGTGGCCGGCGGCTGGCGCTTCGTCGCCGACCCGATGCTGGCCGGCCTCATCGCGACCGGCGAGGGCAGTGGGCGACTGCCTGAACTGCTCGCGCGCTATGCGAAAGCAGAAGCCGACGCGCTGGATTCACGCATCGACTCCCTGGCGACCTGGCTGCCGCGGATCGTCTATACAGTGCTGGCCCTGTTGCTCGCCTGGCAGCTGATCGGCGGTTTCGGCGCACTGCTGCGCCGGGACATCGGCTGAAGTCCCGGCCCAGCGGGGCGCCGGAGCCTCAGCCCACGAACTTCTGCCACAGCACCCAAAGCACCAGCAGCGGGGCGACCACGCGGACGCTCCAGCGCCAAGTGGCGTAGAGGCCGTCACTGAGCTGCGGCAACTCCTTGCGGGTGAGTTTGGAATCGAGCACCCAGCCGGCATACAGCGCGATCAGCAGGCCGCCCAGCGGCAGCATGAGATCGGAGGCGACAAACTCGATGGCACCCTGGATGTCGCGTTCGCCAAACTTGACCTCGCTCCAGACGTTGAAGCCAAGCAGCGAAGCGATGCCGATGGCCCAGACCAGCGCGCCGCCGATTACGGCGGCGGTGCCGCGCTTCAGCCGCGTGCGCTCGACCAGATAGGCGGTCGGCGGCTCCAGCAGCGAGATCGAGGACGTCCATGCGGCGAACATCAGCAGCAGGAAGAACACTACGCCGTAGAGCGCGCCGCCCCACATGTCGCTGAAAGCCATCGGCAGGACGGTGAAGATCAGACCCGGGCCGCCGCCGGCCGGGTCGAGGTTGAAGGCGAACACGATCGGGAAGATCGCGAGTCCGGCCAGCAGCGCCACCGCGGTGTCCATGCCGGCGATCGCGATGCCGGCCTGCGGGATCGAGACATCGCGCGGCAGGTAGGCGCCGTAGGCCATCATGCCCGCGAGGCCCAGACTCAGCGAGAAGAAGGCCTGGCCCAGCGCTGCCAGCACCACGTCGCCATCGATCTTGCTGAAGTCGGGCGTGAACAGGAACTCCACCGCAGCACCGAAGTGACCGGTGCGCACGCCATAGACGACCAGCAGGATCAGCATCAGGAACAGCGCCGGCATCAGGAACTTGACCGCGCGCTCCAGGCCTTTCTCCACGCCCATCGCAACCACGCCGATGGTCAGCACCATGAACACCGAATGCCAG
>JBKCVA010000139.1:0-23806 GCA_046318115.1 Lysobacterales bacterium
TTGCCGAGCCCTACGCCTCGTGGCAGCGCGGCTCCAACGAGAACGGCAACGGACTGGTTCGCTACTACCTGCCCAAGGGCACCGACTTCGCGACAGTCAGTGACGAGCGGCTCCAAGAGATCGAGCGCAGGATCAACAGCCCGCCGCGAAAGACGCTAGGCTGGCGCACCCCTTACGAGGTCTTCGCCGAAGCCCTCAAGAAGCGTGTTGCGATTCGGAATTGAATCCGCCCTGCAGTCATGGCCGCAGCACTGTTGTTTTCCGCAGCCTCGGCAACAACGAGTAGGAGCCGGTCAGCCTAACGGTGCCAGCAGAGAGATCAATCAAGTTGCGGTTGGTTCTGCCGTTCTTCCCGGGGCGTTTGGACCCCAAGAGGATGCATTTGGTCCACGCTGTTTTCGGGACTGATCTCCTGGAAACGGCGGTGCACTCGACAGTCCATGAGGTCGCATTGCTTCGGGGCTTGATCTTGTTTTGTCATATTGGGCTCCGGAGTTTTCGCTCTTTTCGTAAAGGTGTGCGACCGTCCCGCCGTAACCGGCGTGCTGTGTCGTGATTGCCAAGGTGGATTGACGTGCCAAGCCAACATTTCACGCGCCACCCGGCACGCCCGGCGCGCTTGTTCTGGGGCGCTCTGTTGAGCTCTTTTGCTGAGTCGCGTCGGGGAGCTGTCATCGTGCTCCTCGCTGCTGGGTTGGTCTCTTGTCGCAATCCAGATGTCGTCAGTTCCTCTCACGACAGCATGGGTGATGCGGTCGCCTCGGGGATTGTCCGACAGGGTTGGGTGCCTGATTGGCTGCCTGGGCATGCCAGGCAGATTCGCGTGATCCATGATCTCGACACCAACGAATGGGCTGTGTCTTTCGTCTATGCCGCTGAGCGCGGGCTGCCGGTTCCCGAAGCTTGCTTTCAGACCAAAGGGGTGGAGACGTTGGCGCCTCGACTTGACGCCGAGTGGTGGCCCGAGGATGTGCCCTCTGATGTTCTCGAGACGCCCAGGCACGAGTATTTCCAGTGCGCTGGATACGTGATCGCCAGAGCGGATGCGCGTGGCGAGGGTTTCGTCTGGAGTTCGAGGGCTGGCGAGTGAGCACCGGGCGCGAAAGCCGCGGGCACGTCGCGATGCGTCACATGCGTTCCTGTGGGCCGGATGGCGCCGGTCCGGTCGGCCCGCCTCGCGTTGGCGCTTGCGCCGAAGTGAGTTGCCGGAGCGGCTGTTGGGACGAGTTCACGACCAGGATTTTCTCGATGGCGCGGAACGCTGCACGTGGGTGAACCAAGCTCCGGCGCACGAGGCGAGGCAGAGTCGCCGCTGCACGGCGCCGCGTGGTGCAACCAGTGGCGGCGCATCCGTCGGTTGGTTGTGCGCGGGCACGATGTCAACGTCAGGGACGATATCGGCGAGACCCCGCTGCACGGCGCGGCGGCTTGGGGTCACTGCACGGCCGTACGCACCTTGCTGAAGCTTGGCGCGCGCCCTGATCTGGTGTCGATCGACGGGATGACTGCGCTGCACTGGGCGGCGGGTTGGGGAGGTCTTGGCGTTGTGCGTGCGCTTGTGCGCGCGGGTGCGGACACCAAAACTCCGGATGCTCATGGACGCACGCCCGCGCAGCTCGCAGCGTCACGTGGAAAGGCGAAGGTGGCTGCGTGGCTCGCGGCGCACGACGCTTGAGAATGGGGCGTGGCCTGGTTTCGCTTGCGCCCGTCCGCTAGCGCCGACGCAGTCCCGTCAGCATGGGTCTTAGCAGTTCGATGCGTCCCCACCAGCCCACCACGAGCACGGCTGTGACGTGGACGCAGGCGAGAACGAAGACGGTGTCCGCGATCAGGCCATGCAGGCTTTCGAGCAGGTCGCTGCCAAAGAAGAAGTCCACTTCTTCCAGCAGAAAGCCGCTCAGCGCAAGCGCGGCGAACAGGCCCAGCGTGGCATACAGCCAGAGGTACCCGAAAGGGTTGTGGCCGGTGTCTGGGGCGACCGCCCGCGCGCGCAGTTCGCGGACGTGCTCGCGCCAGTGTGCGCGGCCCAGCGCCTGCAGCGAGAAACGCGCGTTGGCCGGGCCGAGCAGGCCCCACAGCACGCGCGTCAGCACTACGCACGTCATGGCGTAGCCAAGGTACTGGTGCCAATCGCCGCCAGGCTCCAGCACCCAGTAGTTCAAGATGAAGATGCTGGCGGTGACCCAGTGCAGGGTGCGCAGCACCGGGTCCCAGATCCTCAGAGGTTCGCCGGCCAAGCCTACTTCTTCTCTTCCTTGACCACGGCGCCATCGACCGGGTTGAAGTAGATCTCGACCTTGGCGTTCTGCGGGTCGGTGCCGTAAATCTCGTAGCAGTTGCCGGGCGTGACCTTGAACTCGTTGATCGTGAAGCCCTTGGCGGTCAGGCCGTCTTTGAAGGTCTGTTCGTTCTGCCAGGTGTCCTTGCTGGCGGTGGTGCACTGGACTTCGGCTTCACGGCTGCAGCCGGAGAGGGCGGCAATCAGAGCGAGAGCACACACGAAACGGAGGGTCATCGGGGTATCCGCAGTCATGGAAGGGGAGGAGGCACTGTCTGTCTACGCGCATCTTGCTGCCACAGCGTAGATTCGCCGCGATGCCGTGAGGGCAGATACGCGGGCGAGCATGTTACGGATGTTTCCTTTCGCTGTCGTGCGCCGGGTCTCGACTTGCGCGCGGACAGATGGGCGGGACGTCCGCGATGTTTGCCGCATGCGCTGTGACCACAGAGCGATAGAGATACGCTTAGCACGGTTTGACAGCCGGTCAGGTTGGGCGAGGGCAATCGTGGCGGTCTGTTGCGTTGGCCGTGTGTATCGTTTGCGCGTGACTCGCTTGACCGAGTGATCCTTTTCGAAGCATGTGAAGCCTCATGAAGTATGACGACGCCTCGTGGCACTACGGTGGTGACTTCCCGGAGGATCTGCGAGATGAGGCCGGCGCCACCCATACGGGCATGTTTGTGGCCTGGGCTTTGCTCTCCGGGCTTGCAGGGCGTATCCACGTCGAGGACTTCCCACAAGACCTGGAGGCCTTGCGAAGCCGCACGGTCACTCCGGGGCGGTTCTTCCTCGAATGCTGCGACGGGAAGTTTGTGGACGAGAACCTCAACGAGCGAGGCAGCGCCTTTGCTGCCGCGTACTTTGACCTTGCCAAGGGCAGCTATGTCGCTGACTACGAAGATGCCCTCGGCAAGGATTTGCCCAGCATCTACCACGTTCCGGACACGTGGGAGAGCTTTGATCGGCTCAAGCCGGTGCTTGACGCCCGTTTCGTCAGCTGGCTCTCAGACGGTTACGACGCGTCCGTTCGGGTCGGCGTCGATTCGCACCTGACATGAAGCGCGCTGCCTTCCGCGCATCGCCCCGCCCCGCCCACCAAGCTCGTCGTGAGTCAACCATGAAGCCATCGCATTCCGTTCTGGATCCCTCGCTTGTCGGCACCTACCCGGCCAGTGCCAAGTCGGGAGGCGGCTACGTGTGGGATGCCGTGCTGGAGTACCGGGTCTGGTGCCACCCGGAGCGAGGTGCACCGGACCTCGCGGAAGGCAGCGACTACTTCTACGCTTTCGAGACGCTGGAGGAGGCGCTGGAGTTTTCGCAGGAGACGCCCGGCGCCGAGGAGCCGCTCGCGCTGATCGTCCAGGAGGAGTACATCGACGAGCCCGAGCCGGGCACCTTCGTGCATGTGAGGGCGCGTCGCGTCACCGAGTGGCCCGTGGCCTTCCTGTCGCGTCCACGGCGCACCGAACGGACGATTCCGGACTTCATGGCGCCGGATGCGCCACCCAACCGGCTTGATGTCTTGCGAGGCATTGCCCAGGTAATCGGCAGCAAAAGCACGTGATGAAATCGGGCCGATTCAGGGATTTGGCGTAGTCTGCGATCCGAGCCGCCTTGAGGTGATTCCATGAGCAAAGCGTTCTTTTTTGGACTGTTGTTGTTGCCGGTCACGTCCGGTGCTGCTGATCCACGCATCCGACCCGACCTCTGTCCGGGTGGGGCGCGAGGCTACTTCGCCGATCACCCCGTGAGGTCCGTTGATTTTTCAATCTTCCTGCAGCCGTTGGACGACGCCATCGAGACTGCCGCTGCGGTCGATGATCAGCGCTTTCGGGTCAGGGTGTGGCGGGCTGCCGTGGGGGATCTGTGGCACGTCAATATCGAGTACCGCGAGCTGCCATCGGCGGAACAACTGGCTGCGGACAGCGCTGCTCTTGAAGAGCTTGCTGGTCGCATGTCGGGCGAGTTCTGGCCCGCGGGCTGCATCGGCTTTCCGTACAGGCTCGGTCAGCGTTGAGGTGAGCTCGCTGGGCGCTCGGGTTGCGGACAGCGCTTGATGCGCGGTGCGCCCGCCGGATTGGCGAAGGCGCGTTGCCTGCGAGCAGGCGCACCCACCTCCCGCGCGTCTCAGCTTTGCGGCAAGGGTGAGCTGCGAATCCCGAATCCCGAATCCCGAATCCCGAATCCCGAATCCCCGCCCGGCCCTCGCGCACAGCGCTCGGGCGTTCGTCGGCTCGCGCGGCAGTGCCGCGCAGACAAGCCTTCTCACTCTCAAGCCTCCACGACCATCACCCGGTTCTTGCCGGCGTGCTTGGCCGCGTACATGGCCTTGTCGGCGCGGTCGATGACGTCGCTGGGGTGTTCGCCCTGGGCGAAAGCGGTGATGCCGGCGCTGAAGGTGAGCAGCAGCTTCTGCGCGTTGGCGAGGAAGAAGCGGCGGGTCAGTTCGCGCTGGAGGCGCTGGACCACGCTGCTGGCTTCTTCGACGCCGACGCCGGGCAGCAGCAGCACGAACTCCTCGCCGCCGAAGCGCACCACCGAGTCGTTGCCGCGCAGGGTTTCGCGCAGCACGGTGGCGATGTGGCGCAGCACTTCGTCGCCAACCAGGTGGCCGTGGCTGTCGTTGATGGCCTTGAAGTTGTCGACGTCGAGCACGACCACGCAGAGCTGGGTGCCCAGCCGCTGCATGCGCGCCATCTCGCGCTCAAGCACCTCGTCGAGGCCTTTGCGATTCAGCGCGCCGGTGAGCGGGTCCAGGCGTACGAGTTGGCTGGTTTCCTCCAGCTCGCGCTGCAGCACCAGCACGCTCTGGTTGGCCGTCTCGACCTGTTCGCGCAGCTCGGCGAGATCGGCCGCCGAGCGCGCCGCGGTTTCGCGAGTCTCGCGGGTGCGCACCAGCAGCAGGCTGACCACGTCGGCCAAGGCATCGAGGCTGTCGGCTTCGCTGATGCGGGCGGCGCAGTCGCCCAGTACGTCGTGGTAGCTGGAGGTGCTGTCGGTCAGCTCGCCGAGGCGGCTGATGAAGCCCGCCAGCAAGGCCTTCAGGCGTTGCTGCGCGTCGGAGATCTGCCGGGCCAGATGGCGCTGCTTCTCGATGACCTTGCGCAGTCGGCGGCCGACCTCCTCCAGCAGGCGCACGTCGAGTTGGCCCTGCAGCGATTCCGCCAGCAGTCCGAGCTGTCCGTGCAGCCAGTGGTCGTCGACGACCAGCAGGCGGATGTTGTCGATGATCAGACGCAGCAGGTCGATCAGGGCATCGCGCAGCGCGGCTTCGGTTTGCCCTGCCAG
The DNA here is from genome assembly GCA_046318115.1 of Lysobacterales bacterium. Lineage (GTDB taxonomy): Bacteria > Pseudomonadota > Gammaproteobacteria > Xanthomonadales > Xanthomonadaceae > Aquimonas. The sequence goes on from JBKCVA010000139.1 coordinate 5,570, forward strand.
CTCCAGCCCCCGCTGGAAGCGGTGCAGCTGCTGGCCCAGCGCCTGCAGATCGAACTCGCCCTTGGAGTCGCGCAGTTGGGCGGCGAGCAGGCGCGCCTCGTGGGCGAGTGCCGGCTGGCTTTCCAGCAGTGGCGCAATGCCTTCGCGCAGCAGGCCGCCCAGCAGCTCGTGCAGGCCTTCAGTGGGGGTGTTCGCGGCGTCCTCGCGCGGTTCGCTGGGGCGGCGGCTGCGCCAGTCGCGCACCAGGGCATCCATGCGCCGGTGCAGTTGGGCCGACTCCATGGGTTGCGCCAGCAGTTGCAGGAGTTGCAGCTGGCGCAGGCCGCGCTGCGCGCCTGCGCGATCAGGGTCGAGTTCGCGCAGGGTTTCGAGCAGCAGCGAGGCCCAAGGCAGCTCGGCGTCGACCACTTCCAGAAGGCCCTGGTGGAAGGCCGAACACAGTTCGCTCCAGCTGCCCTGGGCGAGGGCGCGCTCGCACTGGCGGGCCAGGTTCAGCAGGGCCGGCGTCCCGCGGGGCAGGGCGTTGACCAGGGCGCGCAGCGATTCTTCGGGAAAAGCGTCGGCGGGGCTTTCGCCGCTGATCTGCTGGTAGATGCGCGAGTAATTCTCGGGCGTGGGCGGCAGACGCTGGCTTGCCAGCCGCTTCAGGGTCTCGCGCGCGATCTCCGACGGGGCGCCTCGGGCGGGTTCCGCGCCGGTGGGAGGGCGATGAGGGCTCATGATCAGTGCGATTCCGGAAGGCGCATGGAAAGTTCAGCATCGTGAGCAAGTGCCGCCATGCTAACGCGAGTGGCCATGGACTCTGCGCCGAACTCACAGGTCGCCGTGAGGGACGTTGCCGCCGCAGGAGTCATGGGTGTGTCCACGTCAGCAGGCGACCCGGTTGCGTCCGGACTGCTTGGCCGCATAGAGCGCGGCATCGGCCTGCGACAGCATGCGGTCGTAGTCGGCGTGCCCCTCGTGCGAGGACAGGCCAATGCTGATGGTGATGCGCAGGCCCGGCGCGATGGCGTTGAGTTCCAGCCGTTCGACGCCGGCCCGCACGCGCTCGCAGACGGCCAACGCATCGGACAGGCGGGTGTTGGGCAGCAGCAGGGCGAACTCTTCGCCGCCCCAGCGCGCCACGGTGTCGATCTCGCGGCAGAGCTGGCGCATGCGCTCGGCCACCGCACGCAGTACGGCATCGCCGGCAGCATGCGAAAGCTCGTCATTGATCCGCTTGAAGTGGTCCAGATCGACCAGCGCCACGCACAGCGGCTGCTCGCTGCGGCCGGCGCGGGCGAACTCGTAGGCCAGCAGTTCGTCGAAGGCGCGGCGGTTGGCCAGCCCGGTCAGGGCGTCTTCGCGAGCCTGGCGCTCGAAGGCTTCGGCCTGCTGGCGAAGCTGTTGCATCAGCTGGTTCTTCTCGCGATCGGTGTCCTGCAGGCGCTGCGCCTGCAGGCGCAGGTCGGCGGTGCGCTGCTCGACGAGGTCGCGCAGCCGCAGTTCGTTCTGGTGGGCGCTGCGCAGCCGGCGCTGCAGCAGCTGCTGCACGCCAAAGGCGGCAGCGGCAAGCATCAGCAGCCAGCCCCAGGGCCGCTGCCAGAGGTGCGGCGCGATGTGGAAGTCGATCCGCGCGCTCTGCGCGCTCCACGGTCCGTGGGGGTGGGCGGCCTGAACCTGCAACGCGTACTCGCCGGGCCCGAGGTTGGTGAACACCGCGCTGCGCTGCTCGCCGCGTTCCACCCAGTCCTCGTCGAAGCCCTCAAGGCGATACCGGTAGCGCACCCGCTGCGCCATGAAAAAGGCCAGGCCGGTGAAGCCGATCTCGATGCGGCTGGTGCCAGCGGGCAGGCTCAGCGCGCCGGTAGGCAGCAGTGGCTGGCCGTCGACCAGCACCGATTCGATAACGACCGGCGGCGCCTTCTCGGCAAAGTCTTCCAGCCGCGCAGGCTGCACCTGGGCAACCCCCTGTGCTGTGGCGATCCACAGGCTGTCATCGGCGCGTCTGACCGCCGCTGGCGCGGAGCCGCCATTGCACTGGGCGCTGGCCATGCCGTCGGATTCGTTGAAGTGCTCGAAGGGCACCGGCTCCGTGCCGCCGTCGGCATAGGCGTGCGCTGCTGCGCTCCGCACGCGCAGCACGCCGCGGTTGCCGGTCAGCCAGAGATCGCCGGCGGCATCCTGCAGCACCGCGAAGAATTTCTCGAAGGGCAGCCCGGCCGCATGTCCAACCGCGGCGACGCTGCCATCGCTGCGCCGCCAGCGCAGCAGCCCGCGGTCGCTGGCCAGCCACAGCGCGCCTTCGCGCGTGTCTTCGAGGATGGCGAACACCGATTCGACGCCTAGGTCGTGACCCAGATCGATCGTCTCGATCCGCCCTTCGTGGATCCGGCCCAGCCCGGTGCCGGTGCCAACCCAGAGCGCGCCCTCGGAGTCTTCGAACAGGACGACGATGTACTCGCCCGGCAGGCCATCACTGCGCCCGAAAAGCTTCAGCGCGCCATTCCTGCGGAGCACCAGACCTTGCGTGGTGCCGATCCACAGCGCGTCGTCGCTTTCGAGAATGGCCCGCACTTCGTTCGACGGCAGCCCGCTGTCGCGATCCACGCGCTCGACTATGCGGCCCTCTTCGACCCGCAAGGCCCCCTTGTGGTAGCTGCCCAGCCAGACCCCATGGCGACTGGAGGCGAGGCTCAGAACGGACAGGTCGGCGAGCTCGGGCAGCGATGGCGAGGGCCACGGATGCACCCCGTGGCCGTTGATGCGGCTGAGCCCGCGGCTGGTGCCGACCAGCAGGCCGCCGTCGGGCAGTTCAAGCACGCTGCGGACGAAGTCGTCGGCCAGGCCGTGCCGGCGGCTGAGGGTGGAGAACGGTGCAGCTCCCAAGCGCACAAGGCCGCCGTTGGTGCCGACCCAGAGGTTGCCCTCGCGGTCCTCGAACAGGGCGAGAACCCGGTTGTTGGGCAACCCGCTGCGGGTGTCGATGGCGTCGAGCAGCTCGCCGCTGCGTCGATACAGTCCCTGCGAGACCGTGCCGATCCACAGTTGGCCCTCGCGATCAAGCAGCAGACGGCTGATCGACGCGCTGGACAGCGCGGGCTCGATCGCTTCGAAGGCGAGATCGGGGTCGGCGGCGGCGGCGACCGGCTGACGTGAAGTGAACAGTCCGCCTTCGGTGCCGACGAGCAGATGGCCCTGCGGCCCCAGCAGCAGCGACAGCACGCTGCGCTGGCCAAGCGAGTGGTCGCGGTCAGGTGCCGGCAGCAGGCGGTCGTCCTGGGCGCGCATCAGGCCGTGAGATGTGCCCACCCAGATCCGACCCAGCGCATCTTCGAGCAGGGCATAGACGCTGCCGCCGCCGGTTTCGGGCGAGACGCTGAAGTGCTCGCGGGAGCCGTTGGCGTCGACCCGCATGAGGCCACCATTCTCCGTGCCGGCCCACAGCCTTCCCGAGCGGTCGCGCAGCACGGCAGTGACCAGTGCGGGTGCGGTGGGCAGCCGTTCCCAGCGGCCCTCGACGCGGCGCACGATGCTTCCGCGCGATCCCGCAACCAGCAGGCCGCCCGAGGGTTCGAGCGCCAGCGCACGCACGCCGGAGTCGAGCATGCCGGTGCCTGCGTTGTAGTCGAAGTTCTGGAACCTGAGGCCGCTGTAGCGCACCACGCCTTCCCAGGTGCCCAGCCACAAGTAGCCGTCGTCGCTCTGGGTGATGGCGTTGACGGTGTTGCGCGGCAGGCCCTCGCGGGTGGTCCAGACTTCGAGGTTGTGCTGATCCAGCGGCAGCGGCAGCGGCTCGGAAGCTCGTGCTGTCTGCAGCAGGACCAGGGCAAGGGCAAGGCTCGCCAATGCCTGCAGTGCGGCGCGCCACGGCACCGCGCGGGAAACCACTGGAACTGCAGGGCAAGGAAGGCAGAGCATCAGGGTCAGGCAAAGGCCGAGGTCAGCGAGCCTTTGCCGCATGCAAGACCTGAACCGTCAACGACGGTGACGTTGGGACGCAGGCCGCGGCGGAGTGCTTGTCGCCCGCCGCGGCCTGAGCGGCTCAGCCCACGGCCTCCAGCCAGCCGTGGCGGTCCGGTGTGCGACCGTTGAACAGGCCGAAGAACAGCTCCTGGATACGCGCGGTGACCGGGCCGGGCTTGCCGGTGCCGACCGGCTTGGCGTCGACGCTGCGGATCGGCGTGATCTCGGCGGCGGTGCCGCACATGAACAGCTCGTCGCAGAGGTAGAGGTACTCGCGCGGCATGTCGCGCTCGACCACCTCGATGCCGTGCTCGCGGGCCAGGGTCATGATGCTGTGGCGGGTGATGCCGTTGAGGATCGCCGCCGAGGCCGGCGTCGTGTGCAGGGCGCCCTTGAACACCAGGAACAGGTTCTCGCCCGCGCCCTCGCTGAGCAGGCCGGTCGAGGCCAGCGCGATGCCTTCGCCGAAGCCCAGGCGCCGCGCTTCGCGCGCGATCAGCTGGCCGGACAGGTAATTGCCGCCCGCCTTGGCGCCGGTCGGAATGGTGTTCGGCGCCATCCGCTGCCAGCTCGACACGCAGGCGTCGATGCCCTGCTCCAGCACGCCGGCGCCGAGGTAGGCGCCCATGTTCCAGGCCGCCACAGCGACGTCGGTCGGGCAGTCGGCCGACAGGCCGAAGCCGCCCAGGCCGCGGTAGGCCACCGGCCGCAGGTAGCCCTTGCCGAGACCGTTGCGCTTGAGTACGTCACGGCAGGCCTGGGCCAGCGTGGCGAGGTCGTAGGGCATGGGGATGTCGTAGATCTTGGCCGAGTGGAACAGCCGCACCAGGTGGTCGGTGAGGCGGAAGATCGCCGGGCCGTTCGGGGTCTCGTAGCTGCGGATGCCCTCGAACACCGAGGAGCCATAGTGCAGGGCATGTGCCATCACGTGGGTGGTGGCCTCGGCCCAGGGCTTGATCGCGCCGTTCTGCCAGATGAATTCGGGGTACTGCGGAGTGCTCATGGCGCGTGCTTCGGGCTGTCGGGAGGGCCCCGGATGATGCGCGAGCCCTCACACGTGCGGCAAGGCGACGAAGGTCATCGCGGCGCGTTGGTCGGAAGCCCGAGGCTCAGGCCGATTCGAGCACATGCTGCAGCCAGTGCAGGCGCTCGCCGCTGCCCTGGCCCTCGATGGCGACCACATCGAACCGGCAGGGGCGCTTTGCCAGGGCGGGATTCGCCGCGAGGTAGGCCTGTGCGGCCTGCCACAGGCGCTGGCGCTTGCCCGCGCCGATCGATGCCAGCGCGCCGCCATGGCTGCCGCTGCGGCGGTAGCGCACCTCGACGAAGACCAGCATCTCGCCGGCCTCCATCACCAGGTCGAGCTCGCCGAAGCGGAAGCGGACGTTGGCGGCGCGGAAGCGCAGGCCCTGCGCTTCAAGATGCGCCCGTGCCTGCGCCTCGCGGCGGGCGCCCTCAGCGGAAACCGGTGCTGCCATCGAGCGGCAGCCCCGTCTCTTCGCTGGCAATGCGCTGGGCGCGCCCGCCCTGGAAGCGGCCCCAGCCCGGACGGCGCTGGATCTGACCGAACTCGTCGAGGCTCAGGCTGCCGCTGGCGCCTTCGATGGCGCTGCCGGGCATGCGTGCCAGCGCCGGCAGGGCGGCCAGGACGCGGTAGGCGTCGAGGCCGAAGGCGAACAGCCGTGCGGAGGCGCCCTGCGCGGTGCCGAGGCGGCGGGCGTCGTCCTGCGCCGGCAGGCCCGGGCCGCTGGCGCCCAGCAGCCAGGGCAGCTCGGTGAACTCGATGCCGTCGAAATCGCGCTCGGGACGGGCGCCGGCATCCGCGCCGCGGATCTGCGAGCTGGCCAGCAGCGGGCGATCGAAGATGCCGGCCGAGCGCAGTTGCGGCACCAGCAGGCGGGCCTGCTCGAAGCGCAGAGCGAGATAGATGGCGTCGATATCCACCAGCACGGCCCCCGAGCGGTCGGGCGTGGTCAACGCCGGGTCGGGCGCACGGGTGCCGGCAGCGCCGATGGCGCGCTGGATCTCCGCCGAATAGTCCGGGCTTCCCTCTGGCAGCTGGATTTCGGTCACTACGCTGCCGCCACCGCGGGCGAAGGTCGGCAGCAGGGCTGCCAGCACGCGGCGCGCATGCTCGTCACCGCCGTTGGCCACCAGAATTCGACGGTAGCCCAGCGCCAGCAGGCGCTCGGCCGCGGCGACGCCCTCGTCTTCCGGACTGAGAGCGAAACTTTGGCTGCCGGGCGGCGGGGTGACCGAGCCGCGGTTCAGCGCCAGCACCGGCACCTGCAGGGTGCCCATCTCGAACAGCGCGGTGACGGATTCGCGCGAGAGCGGGCCGACGATGCGCTCGGCGCCGTCAGCGCTGGCCGCACGGAAGGCTTCCAGGTTCTGCTCGACGCTGTCGCCGGCGTCGTACAGCACGACTTCGGGGCGCTCACCGGCATCGGCGTAGTAGCCGGCCATGAAGCCGTCGCGCACCGCTTCACCGGCCGCGGCCAACGGGCCCGTTCGCGGCAGCAGCAGCGCGACCCGGCGTGCGCGCTGTTCCGGCGACGCGATCGCCACGCCAGAGGCCGAGGGCATCGCGAGGCCCAGCGAGCGCAGCTGGCGCGCGGCGTGGTCGTACAGCGGATCGCCACTGCGCAGCGCGGCGCTGGCCCGCTGCAGGTCGGCCGGGCGCATCTGCCCGAGCAGCGAGGCGATGGCCTGCGCGTTCTCGGCGCGCTCGCCGGCCGGCAGCCAGGCTTCGAGAGCCGCACGCTCGCGGGCCGCATCGAAGGGCTGATCCAGCCCGGCGAACGCCTGCGCGCGCAGGAAGTAGACGCGATCGCGCTGGCCTTCCGGCACCGCTTCGATGGGCTGGCCGAGCACGTCGAGCGCGCGCTGCGGCTCGCGGTCGGCGATCGCGATTTCGGCGCGCAGCAGGTTGAGGCGCAGCAGGCCGTCGGCATCGAGGCGACGCTCGCCCACGTTCGCCACCAGCGGGCGCGCCTGTTCGATCTGTCCATCCTCGCGCCAGGCTTCGGCGGCACGCAGGGTCAGCAGATCGCGCTGCGCGCGCGAGCGCTTGGCGGCATCCAGAAAGGCCTGCGCCGCCATCGGGAAGTCACCCTCGGCGTACAGCCGCTCGGCCATCTCCTGCTCGGGCGAGGTCGACGCGCGGGTCGGCGTGCTGTCGCAGCCGCTCAGGGCGGTGGCGATCAGAAGGGCGCAGAACAGGGGGCGCAGACGGCGCATGGGCGAGGGCTCGGCGGGAGAGTCAGAACGCGGAGTGTAAGAGCGGGGATTGGGGATTGGGGATTCGGGATTCAGAAAACCGATGCTTTCGCAGGCTGGACGGCGGGCTCCGGATCTCGCCGGCGCCTGCAGCAGTTAGCATGACGCCGCGCCACGGCGCGCCCTCGACGCCGCCGCTGGCGCCCACGAATCCCCAATCCCGAATCCCCAATCCCGTGCTCCCAACCGGCTGCCTCCACGTCGTCGCCACGCCCATCGGTCACCTCGACGACCTCTCGCCGCGCGCGCAGCAGGTGTTGGCCGAGGCCGATCTGATCTGCGCCGAAGACACCCGCCACACCCAGCAGCTGCTGGCGGCCAAGGGCCTGAAGCGCCCTCTGCTGGCTCTGCACGAGCACAACGAATCGGCCCAGGTCGAGGCGGTGCTGGCGCGGCTGCGCGCGGGCGAACAGATCGCCCTGGTGTCGGATGCCGGCACGCCGCTGATCAGCGATCCCGGCTTCCGTCTGGTCTGCGCTGCCCGCGCGGCGGGCCTGAAAGTGAGCCCGGTGCCTGGGCCCTGCGCGGCCATTGCCGCACTGTCGGTGGCGGGCCTGCCCTCGGATCGCTTCGCCTTTGAGGGCTTTCTGCCGGCCAAGTCCGGCGCGCGCCGCGAGCGCCTGCAGGCGCTGTTGGGCGAGCCGCGCACCCTGGTGTTCTACGAGTCCAGCCACCGCATCCTCGAATGCCTGGAGGATGCCGTCGCCGTATTCGGCGAGCTGCGCCGGGCAGTGGTTGCCCGTGAGCTGACCAAGCTGTTCGAGACCGTGCTCGACGGCCGTTTGCCGCAGCTGGTCGAGGCCTTGCAGGCCGATCCCAACCAGCAGCGCGGCGAGTTCGTGCTGATGATCGAGGGCGCGCCCGAAGACAGTGATGCCGCGCTGCGCGAGGGCCAGCGCATCTTCGCGGTGCTGCGCGAGCACCTGCCGGCGTCGAAGGCCGCCAAGCTCGCGGCCGAGCTGTCTGGCGCGCCGCGGAAGGCGCTGTACGCCGCCGTCAGCGACAGCTGAGCCGGGTGTTCAGCGGGTGCGACCGCTGAGCGCGTACACTGCGCGCCGCGAAGTTGGCCGGATCGTCGCGAGGGTGCTTGCCACCTTCGAGGAAAGTCCGGGCTCCACAGGGCGGGATGCCAGGTAACGCCTGGGCGGCGCGAGCCGACGGAAAGTGCAACAGAGAACAGACCGCCGAACGGTGTCGCAAGACATGCGTGGTAAGGGTGAAACGGTGCGGTAAGAGCGCACCGCGGACCTGGCAACAGGGACGGCACGGCAAACCCCATCCGGAGCAAGACCAAATAGGAAGGCGTTGGCGCGGCCCGCGTTGCCTTCGGGTAGGTTGCTTGAGCCCTGCGGCGACGCAGGGCCTAGAGGAATGACGGTCCTCGACAGAACCCGGCTTACAGGCCGACTTCGCCCCTTCCAAGTCTGCAGCGGCCCGAGGTTTCCGACTCGGGCCGCTGCGCATGGGCACGCGAGGCCGCGCCTGCCAACCACAGAACCGCCTCGAGCCGCGCCTGACCGCGCGTCCTGTGCTCGGACGGCGAGCCAGTGGGCGCAACCCGCAAAAGGTTTCAGCGTTTCCCTGGCGTCGACCCCAGGCGGGCGGGTCCGGTTCAAGTCACTGAATGTCGGTTGATTGGAAATCGGTGGGCGCGATGCTTGTTCAGCCAATCGTCAATTGCCGATCCGAAGACTCGGCCCCGCTGCCCCAACGGACCTGTCGATAAAGCTCGTCGCCTGTCCCGCAGCGCCCGGAATGAATCCGGGCCATGCCCGCAAGAAATCGCGGGCAGATTCGACACCCACACGGAGGTTCACCCATGAAGCGTTCCCTTATCGCCCTCGTCCTGCTGGCTGTGCTGCCGGTTGCCGCCAGCGCCAGCGATCTGTCCTACAACTACGTGGAAGGCGGGTATACCCGCATCAACGGCATTGGGCCCAAGGTGGACGGCGCGGCCATCAACGGTTCGATCGCGCTGGGCTCGCGTTTCCACGTTTTTGGCGGCTATGAGGCGCTCGACTTCCCCGGCTCGAGCGTCTCGATTGGCAATGGCACCACGATCAACACGTTCGACGTGGATGTCGACAGTTGGAATCTCGGCTTCGGCTACAACCACAGCCTGAGCAACAGCACGGATCTCATCGCCCGCGTCGGATATCGCGACTCGGAGATCGACAATCCCTTTGGCGCCGGCGGCTTCGGCTTCAAGTCGTACTCCACGGAAGTCGGCGTGCGCAGCCAGCTGGCACCCAGCTTCGAGGGGTATGTCTACGCAGGCTACGAGCGACCTGAAGGCACAGGCAGCGGCGACTACTACGGCCGCGTCGGTGGCCAGTACAACTTCAACCCGCGCTGGGGCCTGGTGGCCGACGCCAGGTTTGGCGATGGCGCGGAGCAGTACTTCGTCGGCCCGCGCTTCAGCTTCTGAGCCTCCAGCCACACCGCAGCACCCGACGCCCGGCCTTGCGCCGGGCGTCGTCGTTTGCCGCACTCCGAGCCCAGTAGCACGGCGCATAAGGCACAGTCGCAGGGCGCCATAGGGTGGGTCTCGATCCACCTGAGCTTCACTCTCGCCTGAGCCACTGGATGCGCCCCTGCCAGCGCGGAGACCGCCAAAGCGGTGGATCAAGACCCACCCTATGGGGGCTCGGATGCACGCGCCGGATCACGATGCCGCCCCGGTCAAAAACCCACCGACCATGGTTTGCTTGGCATCGGCAGCCTGAACGGCGACAATGCCGCGCTGAATCGCGCCGGTGGCCCCACGGTGCGTCGCCCCTTCCGGCGCCGGATCCTGCGCGCCGGGCCCTCCCCCGAAGCCAGGTGCAGCATGAACTTCCACGAGTATCAGGCCAAAGAGCTGTTCGCCGAATTCGGCATCGCCGTCCCCGCAGGCTTTATCGCCCGCACCCCCGAAGAAGCCGTCGATGCTGCCAAGAAGCTGGGCGGCGACCACTGGGTGGTGAAGGCGCAGATCCACGCGGGTGGCCGCGGCAAGGCCGGCGGCGTCAAGCTGGTCAAGACCTACGACGACGTCCGCGAAGCCGCCAAGAAGATGCTCGGCACCCGCATGGCCACCTACCAGTCCGGCGGCGTCGCCCTGCCGGTGGACACCGTGCTGATCACCGAAGCCACTGACATCGCCAAGGAGCTTTACCTCTCCGTGCTGGTGGATCGCGGCGCCAAGGCGATCACCTTCATCGCGTCCTCCGAGGGTGGCGTGGAAATCGAGAAGGTCGCGGAAGAAAACCCCGAGGCGATCCAGACGCTCATCGTCAACTTTGTCGAAGGCGTGCAGCCCTACCACTGCCGCAAGCTTGGCTTCGCGCTGGGCCTGAACCCGAAGCAGGTAGGCCAGCTGACCAAGCTCATGCTGGGCCTGTACAAGCTGTTCAACGAGCGTGATCTGTCCCTGGTCGAGCTGAACCCGCTGGCTATCGATCAGAAGGGCGACCTGGTCGCGCTCGACGGCAAGGTCAACTCGGATGACAACGCCAGCTTCCGCCAGCCCAAGCTGATGGCGATGCGCGACATCCGCCAGGAAGACGAAACCGAAGTGCTGGCCAGCAAGTTCGACCTCAACTACGTGACCATGGACGGCAACATCGCCTGCATGGTGAACGGTGCGGGCTTGGCGATGGCGACCATGGACGTGATCAAGCTGGCGGGCGGCGAGCCGGCCAACTTCCTGGACGTCGGCGGCGGCGCCACCAAGGAGCGCGTCACCGAGGCCTTCAAGCTGATCCTGTCCTCGCCCAAGGTCGAGGCCATCCTGGTGAACATCTTCGGCGGCATCGTCCGCTGCGACATGATCGCCGAGGGCATCATCGCCGCGGTCAAGGAAGTCGACGTCAAGGTGCCGGTGATCGTGCGTCTTGAGGGCACCAACGTGGAGAAGGGCAAGGAGCTGCTGCGCAACAGCGGGCTTGCCATCACCCCGGCCGACGACCTCAACGACGGCGCCAGCAAGGCCGTCGCCGCCATCCGCAAGTAATTGCGCGCCCGCACGGCGCGCAGCGCGCCGCGGGCCCACCCACCAAGGATCCAAGACCCATGAGCGTTCTGGTCAATTCCAACACCAAGGTGATCGTGCAGGGCTTCACCGGCCAGCAGGGCACCTTCCACGCCCAGCAGATGCTGGACTACGGCACCAAGGTCGTCGGCGGCGTCACCCCCGGCAAGGGCGGCAGCGAGCACATCGGTCTGCCGGTGTTCAACACCGTGCAGGAAGCGGTCGACGCCACCGGCGCCGATGCTTCGGTCATCTATGTGCCGCCGCCGTTCGCGGCCGACGCCATTCTCGAAGCGGCCGATGCTGGCATTCGCGTCATCGTCTGCATCACCGAGGGCATCCCGGTGCTCGACATGCTGCGCGTCAAGAACGTGCTAAACGGCTACGACGACGTCGTCCTGATCGGCCCGAACTGCCCCGGCGTGATCACGCCCGGCGAATGCAAGATCGGCATCATGCCCGGCCACATCCACAAGCCCGGCAAGGTTGGCATCGTCAGCCGCTCCGGCACCTTGACCTATGAAGCCGTCAAGCAGACGACCGACGTGGGCCTGGGCCAGTCGACCTGCATCGGCATCGGCGGCGACCCGATCAACGGCACCAACTTCATCGACGCCCTCAAGCTGTTCCAGGACGACCCGCAGACCGAGGGCATCATCATGGTTGGCGAGATCGGCGGCAGCGCCGAGGAAGAAGCCGCCGAGTTCATCAAGAGCTATGTCACCAAGCCTGTGGTCGGCTTCATCGCCGGCGCCTCGGCCCCGGCCGGCAAGCGCATGGGCCATGCAGGCGCGATCGCGTCGGGCGGCAAGGGCACCGCAGCCGGCAAGTTCGCCGCGCTGGAAGCCGCTGGCGTCAAGACCGTGCGCAGCCCGGCCGACCTCGGCAAGGCGCTGTTCGAGCTGATGAACAAGTAAGCGCCGGCTGCAGCGCGCTTGCACGCAAAGGCCGCCTTCGGGCGGCCTTTGCTTTGTGCAGTCGGTGCGTTTCGTGACCTACACCAGCACGATGCTGTCGCTGTAGCTCGCTACCGTGCGGTCATGGGTCAGCAAGCGCATCGGCTCATGTAGCGCTTGAGCGATGAGGAGGCGGTCGAACGGGTCGCCATGATGTGTTGGCAGCGTCTCGATGGCCGCCGCATGCTCGGGCTCGATCGGCAGCAATCGATAGCCCGCTTCACGGAAGTGACTCAAGGCTTGTGCGCCGGACACGGGCATGTCTCCCCGCTGCAGGCTGTGCTTGATCGCGATCTCCCAGACGCTGGCCGCGCTGATCCAGACGGTAGCCTTGTCCGAACCGATCAGTTCACGTGCCCTCTCCGAAAGGCGCGGGCTGTCTGTGATGGCCCAAAGCGCCACATGCGTATCCAGCAGCAGGTTCACTCCTGCGCCCCCAGAAGTGCTTCTCCTAGAAACAGGCGCGAGACCTCCGCGTTGTGGGCGTCGATGTCGTCCGGCACCTCGAACAGGCCCTTGGCGACACCGATGCGCTTGGCCGGCAAAGCACGGTCAATGGGCACCAGCTTGGCGGCAGGGCGACCATTACGGGCGATGATGATCTCCGCCTCTTCACCCAGCTCGACGGCCTCGACCAGACGCGAAAGTGAGGACTTGGCCTCCAGCATGTTGATGGCCTTCATGGGTTGCGCGCCTCTTTAGGGGGTCGTTCGAGGTTAGCCTAGTCTGGCTAAGTTAACCGAGCAAGTCGCGTTCGTGCGAACCGCTTTGCCGCGCTTCAGGAGCGCCTCGATTCGCCCGTGCCCACCCCCCCGGTGCACGAACCTTGCTGTCGCTCGCGCCTACGTAGGACGGGTCTTGACCCGCCGAAGCTCGAATCTCGCCGCCGTCGGGACAGCGTCGCTCTCTCGTGTTTGGGACACCCGCGCCGCTTACGAAGAGCAAGGGCCGAGAACGGCTGTGCCGCAGGGTTCCGTACGTGCGCCTCGCCCGGCCCTCACCCCAACCCCTCTCCCGGTGGGAGAGGGGCAAGGTCGCCAGGGCCGGACTCGACCCGCCGGTACTTGAACCTCGACGTTCCTTGCTCCCCCCGTAGGCTGGGTCTTGACCCGCCGAAGCTGGAACCTCGCCGCAGCAAGATCGTGCCGCCTTCGTTTGCTATCTGAGCGTTTGACTCCGCTGCAACAAGTCCTCACTGTGCCCCAAGGCGAAGCCGCTGAGCACCTCTGACCAGCCGGTCAGCCACACTGCCTTTCGCCGTGAAGGAGCGAACAGCAACACGGCGCAAGCCGCTGCCAGCGCCAGCAGAGTAAGGCTCGGGATTGTCCCCAGCACCGCGAACACATCCATCCCCAGCGCCGTCTTCGCCACGACCTGCATCAGCATCAGCACCATCAACGGCAGCGCGATCACGCCGCCGACGGCGAAGCGGCGGCGCAGCCGCAGTGCCGATTCCAGCCGCGCACGAAAGGCGGGCAGGCCGCCCGGCAGCGGGTTCAGCGCCAGGCGCAGCTGGATCGAGGGCGCCATCTGCGAGACCAGCCAGAGGTTGATCAGCACGCCGGGCACGATGAACTGCGGCAGGCCGCCGTGTTCGGCGTTGAAGAGGCCGATCAGGATCAGACCGGCGGCGCAGGCGAGGATGCCGAGCAGCAGGCGGCGACGCAGGGCGGCGATGTCCGCACGCAGTGCTTCCGGCAGCGAATGCGAGCGCAGCGCGTTCTCGGGGTCGCGCTCGGCATCGAGATCGAAGGCGAGTCGCGCATCGAGTTCGACGCGCGCACGTGTCCAGCTGTCGCCATCACCGGCGCTTGCTGAGCGAGTCTTCGTCGCGAAGCGCCTGCGCCACCGCGCCGCTGCGCCGAGACTGAGCGGAACGAAGCCGAGCCCCACACCGAGGTTCACCCACCACACGCTGGCAGGCAGACCGCGCAGCAGATCGCCACCGAACAGGCCCTTCAGCAGCACCGCCAGCAGCGGCAGCCACAGCAGCAGGCTGCAGGACAGCAGCAGTCGGGTCTGGCGCTGGCGACGCGATTGCAGCCGATCCAGGCGCTGCTGCAGTTCGACGCTTGGGGCGCTCAGGTCGAGACGGCGCAGCGCCAGCCACTCGCTGAGGCCCACCAGGACTTCGCCGAGCGCCAGCGCCAGCAGGGCAACGCCCATCAGCACCCAGACCCACTGGCCCCAGTGCGAAGCGATGAAGACGAGCAGGCCTAGCGACATCGGAACCGCCAGCGCGAGGCCCGCGATGAGCCAACCGCGGTGTCGGCGAAAGGCCGAAGCGGTGCGGCGATCGAGCTGCGCGCGCACGGCGGCCAGATCCAGGTGCAGGCGCTGATCCAGCGCGCGGCCCTGGTCGGCCCAGCGGCCGCGCAGGGTGTCTAAGTCGAGCGGATTCATGGGTGTGCCTCCGAGGCCGCGTAGTCGCGATGCAGCCGTTGCTTGATGCGGTGGATGCGGGTCGAGACGTTGCTGGTGCTCATGCCCAGCAGCTCGCCGATGTCGTCCTGCGAATACCCTTCCAGCCAGAGCAGGATCAGGGCGCGATCGATGGGGTCCAGGCGCGCGATCAGCTGGTGCAGGGCGCGCAGGTCATCGCCTTCGGCGTCGAGCACCGCGTCGGCGGCGGCGAGGTCCATGCCGAAGTCCTCGATCGGCAGCGCGTCGCGGATCCGCCGCGACTCGCCGCGGTGCAGGGAAATCGCCACGTTCATCGCGATCCGGTACATCCAGGTCGAGACGGCGACGCGGCCGTCGAACTTCGGCCAGGCCCTCCAGAGCTCGGCGATCACGTCCTGGATGAGATCGCCGCGGTCCTCACGGCGCGCGCAATACGCGTTCGCGACCTTGTAGAGCAGGCCCTTGTGGCGATCGAGGGCTTCGAGAAAGGCGGTCTGCTGATCGCGGGTCACGGCGAAGTTTCCGAGGCTACCGCCGGGGCCTGTGCGCGTCGCGGCGAGCCACCGTTGAGCCAGCGCCCGAGAGCGGTGTGGCGCACGCCGAGCTGATAGGTCGCCAGCAGAGCAGCGAGGCTCAGAGCCAGCGCCACGGGATACTCGACCCACCAGGGCGCCTGCACCCGACTGGCCAGCACCTGCGCCGCCATCACCACCGGCAGGTGGGCGAGATAGAGGAAGTACGAGGACTCCGCCAGATAGCGCGAGGCCGGGTGCGCGCGCTCCAGATAGCGCAGGGCCAGGCCCAGCAGCGCCAGCGTCCAGCCCCAGGCGCAGAGCCCATAGGCATAGGCGTACAGCCAGGTCAGCGGCGCGCCGTGTTCGGCGGCTGCCGCCGGCGACTGCAGGCCGATCAGCGCGATGCAGGCGATGTGGCCGATCAGAGCCAGGCCCAGATTGAGCTTCCAGCGCTGCGCCAGTGCTGGCATCAGCTCAAGCTGTCGCCGCATGGCCCAGCCAACCGTAAACGCCAGCCCGTAGCAGAGCAGGGCGGCGGCGGACGGGTAGAGCGACTGGTCCGGCGTCGGAATGCCGAACCACGCCCACCAGCCCGGGTGCATCGCCAGCGCACCGGCCACGGGCAGAGCGAGGATCAGCGCTGCGCGTGGGCCGAGCACGGCGCGCATCAGCGCATCCAACGCAGGCTGCACGCGGCCTCCGCGATCGGATCGGGCCAGCAGCGAGCGCAGCGCCAGCACCGCTGGATAGAACAGGCAGAGCAGATACAGAAACCACAGATGCATCAGCGGGAAGTTCTCCGCCGACAGCGGTGGCTGCTCCTGCTCCGGCAGCTCGCCGCCGTGCTTCAGCAGCGCCGCCCACACCACCACCGCGATCACCGCCACCAGCAGCGGAAACCAGAACGCCAGCAGCGGCAGCAGGATGCGCCGCACGCGATCGCGCACGAAGCCACCGAACCCGCGGCGCTCCAGCAGCAGTCGGCCGAAGTAGCCGGCCAGAAGGAAGAACAGGCTCATGCGGAAGCTATGCACCCAGAAGAAGAAGCCGCCCAGCGCCAGTGAAGGCTGGCTTTCGGCGACGATCCAGAAGGTCTCCGCGCCCGGCAGGTAGGACATGCTGGCATGCAGGGCAATGCCCAGCAGCAGGGCGAAACCGCGCAGGGCGTCGAGGTCGTGCAGACGATCGGTTGGAGCGGTGGCGGCGCTGGGGTTCACAGAGTCCTCGCTTGCGGTGCTCGGGTTGAGCGGCCCATGCAGCGTTGTTCGCGCCAAGGCGATCGAATCTCACAGGCGTCCGGCCTGCGCGGAAAGAACCGTGGTCCCGCCTTGCCGTCTTCGTCCTTCCGTAAGCCCGAATCGGCGTCGCGCCGCGACTCCCTCGCGCAAACTAAACTCTGCCGCCCGCAGCTGCGGGCCCCGTCTCCATGCGCCTCGCCATCGCCCAGTGCGATTTCCCCGTCGGCGCCGTCGCCGCCAACGCCGCGCGCATTCTTGAGTGGATCCAGCGCGCACGCGACGAGCTGGCGGCGGATCTCGCGGTGTTCCCGGAACTCGCGATCTGCGGTTATCCGCCCGAGGACCTGTTGCTGCGGCCGAGCTTCGTCGAG
Source organism: Lysobacterales bacterium (assembly GCA_046318115.1). GTDB lineage: Bacteria > Pseudomonadota > Gammaproteobacteria > Xanthomonadales > Xanthomonadaceae > Aquimonas. Next base: position 22,289 of record JBKCVA010000139.1, read on the forward strand.
GCCTGCGAGGCCGCGGTCGAGGCGCTGATCCCGCAGGTGCAGGGCATCACTGCAGTGGTCGGGCGTCCGCCGCAGCGAACCGAAGGCGCGCTCTACAACGTCGCCAGCGTGACCCGACGGCTCCGCGGCCGCGCTGCGTGAGTACCTGCACGGAGACAACCTGCTGCTGTACTCCCTTGATGACTCTCGCCGCTGCGTCCATCTGCTCTCCATCCGCCATCATTGCCGGCTGTCCTTCGCGTTCGAGCAGCTGTGGCGATGAGTGCTGATCCGGCACCATCCGCGTTGCACAGCGATACAGTGCGGGCGATTGGCGGCGGGTGGACGGAATCACGGAGCGCGCTTGCGGGTCGGGGCAGCACTGACTGCGGCGAACTTGGACAGGTTGCTCGGGAGTATGCGAATGGACTTCTCTGGCGCGAAGAGCTTGAGGCAAGTCGTGCACGATTCGTTGCTTGGACGGAAGCTGTGGAAGGTGGTTGCCGGCAGTGGAACGGGTTCAGTTCTCAGCCTGGGTTTCGGTCGGGCCATTGCGCGTGAGCACAGGATTGAGAACAGGAATCTCTTGGAGATGGAAAGGTCTCACGAGTCCGAGTTTTGCCTGTTTGTCAACTGCACTTGGCGAATTCTGAGCAGGGGTGTACTGCTAAGCACGTGGTGCGACTCCAACGAGCGAGGCGGCCCCATGCTTGCGGGGCTGTCTACGCTGAGGGATGCTCGGGTAGAGAAGATCTCCGTCAGGTCGGGTGTGGCAGACCTTTCGATTCGTTTCGAAAATCGAACCCTTCTGCACGTCACGCCGGACATTCGCAATCCCGCTGAAACCGAGTTCAATTACTGGGTCTCAGGTCCGCTCGGGAGGGTCGCCTGCGGAAACGATGGAAGGCTGATGCGCAGCGTGTGAGACGACCGCATTGAGCCGCTGTGGGCTTGATGTCGGCCCCCGCGCAAGTCCTTGCGTGCTCGCCGTAAGCAGAAAGTGTGCGACTGCGATGTCGCAGCAGTGCACGGTTCGCCTGGTGCCTGCGCTTGACGGAGCGGTAGCTTAGACTTCCGCGCCTCCACGTTCCGACCACCCCCATGCGCCTCGCCCTCGCCCAGTTCGATTTCCCCGTCGGTGCCGTCGCCGCCAATGCCGCGCGCATCCTTGAGTTGATCCAGCGTGCGCGTGACGAACTGGCGGCCGATCTGGTGGTGTTCCCCGAGCTTGCGATCTGCGGCTATCCGCCCGAGGACCTGCTGCTGCGGCCGAGCTTCCTGGATGCCTGTGAGGCCGCGATCGATGCTTTGATTCCGCAGGTGCAGGGCATCACCGCGGTGGTCGGGCATCCGCAGCGCATCGAGGGCGCGCTGTACAACGTCGCCAGCGTGATCGGCGAGGGCCGGCTGATCACCCGCTATGTGAAGCAGCGCCTGCCCAATTACGCGGTGTTCGACGAGAAGCGCTACTTCGCGCATGCCAGTGATGACGCCGAGGGCGCCGGCGTGTTCGAGGTCGCCGGCGTACGCGTCGGCCTG
>JBKCVA010000140.1:0-4616 GCA_046318115.1 Lysobacterales bacterium
GCGTGCGCCTGATATCGTTCCTCTTGGGTCAGGTGACCTCTGGACATGGGCAACTCCACTTGCAGGTAGAGGAGCTCAGGCTACGTCACCTGGTCCACTACGCTCCGTTGGGGTGTTGCGTTTCAGAGTTGAGACCGCCCCTGTTTCTGTGCGTTCTTGACGACGCGAGTTCAGCACCTGTCCATACCCGCTGTCGAAGACCCAAGCGCTTGGGCGATGGCTAGGGCAACTCTGAAAAAGTCCTCGTCGGAGGCGAAAATTGCGCGGTCACCTCAGTGCCGGATTCTAAGGTGAAGCAGCAGACGCTCACGGTTGCGGCCGTTCAGAACGCAGGGTTTGAGCAGCACCGTCGCCCGACGCGGCGGGACGTGTTCCTGGCGACGATGGAAGGGATCGTGCCGTGGTCGGAGCTGTGTGCCGCGATCGAGCCGCACTATCCGAAAGCAGGCCGTGGCCAGCCGCCGGTGGGGTTGGAGCGGATGCTTCGGATGTACTTCGTGCAGCACTGGTTCAACCTGGCCGACGAAGCCTGCGAGGAGGCCCTGCTGGACAGCACGGCCCTGCGTCGCTTTGTGGGGGGCGACTTGGGCCATGAGCGGGTCCCGGATGCAACGACCTTGTTGAAGTTTCGTCGGTTGCTGGAAGCGCACGAACTCGGCGCTGCACTGTTCCAGCAGGTGAATCGGGAGCTGGAGGCGCGTGGCTTCAAAGTCGGCACGGGCACGATCGTCGACGCCACGATCATTGGCGCACCGAGCTCGACGAAGAATGCGGACAAGGCGCGCGCCCCGGACATGCACCAGACGCGCAAAGGCCAGCAGTGGTACTTCGGGATGAAGCTGCACGTGGGTGTGGGCAGCCGGACTGGCCCGGTACACAGCGCGGTAGTGACCGCAGCGAACGTGCATGACAAGCACCTGCCGGGCGATCTGCTGCATGGGCAGGAAGAGCGGATCTACGGGGACAGTGCCTATTCGAGCCAGAAGGAGCTGATCCGCGAGCACGCGCCGCGCGCAAAGGATTTCACCAACCAGCGCGTGCGCAAGGGCGGCGAGGTGGATGCAGACGAGCAGCGCCGAAACCGCACCAAGTCGAAGGTGCGCGCACGCGTTGAGCACGTGTTCGCGGTGATCAAGCGCCTCTGGGGTTTCGGCAAGGTGTGCTACCGCGGGCTTTAGAAGAACGCCAACCGCAGCTTCGTGGCGCTGAGACTTGCCAATCTCTACCTGGCGCGTGGACGTCTGGCGGGATAGTTGCGTCCGAAAGGGCGCAGCGGGGCGGATGAGGCCCTCAGAAGCGGCCCAAAAGGCGGCCAAAACGAGGGGCAGTCGCTCGAACCGGCTCGACTCGCCGCACCTTCAACCCCTCAAGACACCCTACGAAATCGCGGAGCTACTTGATCAGCGTTGCCCTAGGGAACCTCTGAACTAAGCCGCCACGCCGCTATCGATCGATTCGAAGCTGTTTTGGATCCCGCGTCGCTGCCTTGATCGTTTGAAGCTGATCGGATTGCACCCGTCGAACCCCCGATTTTTTTTGACTCGGGGCGAAATCCCCGAGCCGCAGGCGGACTCATCCTGCCGCCGCCAATCGGCGGCGCGCCAGACTCAGGTTCGCCAGCGCAAACAGCACCTGCAGCTGGGTGGCGTTCTTGGCCAGGCCACGGTACCGCACCTTGGTGAATCCGAACTGGCACTTCACCACCCGGAACGGGTGTTCGACGGGCGCCCGCATCTGCGCCTTTAGCTCCTCAAGCTTCTGCGTCGCATCCTTGAGTGCGCCCTCGACCATGCGCTTGAGGGTGCCGCGCTTGGCAGCGACATGCAGCTTGGCCTCGCCCTCCACGTACTTCTCGGCGCCGGTGTAACCGGCATCGGCATGCACGGTCCTTTCCTCGCCGGTCAGTAGCGCTCTGATCTGGGTGACGTCTGCGGTGTTGGCGGGCGTTGCCACCACCACCCGCACCAGGCCGGACTCGGAGTCCACGCCGATGTGGGCCTTCATGCCGAAGAACCACTGCTTGCCCTTCTTCGTCTGGTGCATCTCCGGATCACGCGTGCCGCTGCTGTTCTTGGTCGAACTCGGCGCGTGGATGATCGTGGCGTCCACGAGCGTGCCGGCGCGCATCTGCCTGCCGCGCGCGGCCAGATGCGCGTTCACCGTCTCCAGGATCTTCGGCGCCAGCGCATGCTTCTCAAGAAAGCGCCGGAACTTCAGGATGGTGGTCTCTTCCGGGATCGGATCGACGTTGAATTGGAGTCCGGCAAAGCGCCGCATCGACTCGATCTCGTACAGCGCATCCTCCATCGCGGGATCGCTCAGCGCGTTCGCCGTTGATCAGTGGCTGTGGGGCTTCAATGTCCGGCAAACGCTTTGCTGAGCGCAGGCGTCGGGCGATAAAGGATGCGCTTGCCCACACGCTCCGGCTTGAGCCAACGGAGCTTCACCAGCTTCTGAAGATCGCTGCGGGCGGTCACGATGGTGACGCGGTGAGAGCTTGCGTGGGACTCGTGTGTGTAGCGCGCGTCGGGATGACGCATGGCATGATCCAGAAGGGCGAGTTGACGATGATTGAGGTCGGCGCGTTGATTCAGGATCGCGCGCACGTTCCTTTGGGCTGCACTCTTTCGCTGTACGTATGCATGCAGCTCCTGCACCGCCTGCTCCAGCACTTCAATCTGCTGGAGCACGAAGTACGTCGCGTCCTGCGAATCGCTCTCGACGTACAGGTAGGCTCTCTCATACGGGCCTCGGCTGCGATAGAGCAGTCGTGAGATCGATATGAACTCCGCCAACCAGTAGCCTCGGCGCAGCATCGACCAATAGAAGAGCGCACGCGCCGTTCGCCCGTTGCCATCGTAGAAAGGGTGGTCGTAGGCGAGCTGGAAGTGCAGCAGGATGGAACGGAGCACGGGGTGCACGAAGCGACCGCTGGCTTCGTCGGCTCCGTTGGCGAACTCGATCAGACGTTCCAGCCGCTGGGGGAGTTGCTCTGCGGGGGGAGGCCGATGCACCACACGTTTGGAGCGTTCGTCGATCACCTCGATCCGTCGATCTTCGGGAGCTTGGATTCGGCCTGCTTGATCCGGCCGGTCTAGTGTTCCTTCGGTGAGGATGCGATGCAGCTCAAGCAGAAGTTCCATCGACATCGGCTCCGTGCGGAGCTCGCGGATGCGAAGCATGGCGCGGTAGTTGTTCAGGATCATCTGCTCATCGCGCGTCGCTGGTATCGTCTCGTTGCGCAGCAGATCCTTGGCGGCCTCGCGTGTGCTGACCGCGCCCTCGAATAGGCTGGAGTGGATCGCTTCCTCCATCAGCGAGCTGGCGACGTACTGGTCTCGCGTGGAGGCGTTCGCGACACCCTCGGGCAGGCCGACGTGGCCGCCTAATTGGCGGTCCATCCGCGCGAGGCCTGCGTCTACTCGTGCGTGACGCGAAACCGTCAGCGGATCGCCGTTGCAGGCCACCAGTTCGGGAAACTTGATCTGATTCGCGGTACGCCGGAACTTGACCGCAAGCCACCACTCTTCGACGGTCAGCCCAGCGGGCGGCGTCCGATGGCGGAGTTGCTCCCAGTGCAGATAAGCGCCGTCATCCAACCCTTCCAGGGCGCTGAAAACCACCGCCAGCCTCTCCGGCGACAGTGTGTTGAACCCTTTCAGTCTTGGTGCCGGCGGTGGAGCTTTCATTTTGCTTTAAATATTCTAGGAATTTAAAGCAAACCTAACACAGACCCCGAGACGCGCAAGCGCCGGCTGGCCGCCGAATCCGCCACGCCCCTGCTTCCGCGCGGCGCCGTCCGTGGCGCCATGGTGGCGCTCAGCTGCCGGCGACGCGCTGCGCGCCGAGGGCGCGGACGTACTCACCCGCCTTGGCGTGGCCCAGCATGTCTGCCCGCCGGCACCACTCCTCGGCCTGGACGGTGTCGCGCTGGACTCCGTCCGTGCCGCGTGCGAACAGGTTGCCGAGGTTCGCTGCGGCCTGGGCATCGCCGGCATTCGCCGACAGCGTGAAGTACCCGATGGCACGCTCCGTAGAGCGGCCTCGACCTGTCGCTCGTTCGATGTTGCCTCGGACGACGCCCTGGCAGGTTACGTGTAAGTGCAGGCCGCACTCTTCAGGACTGGCGGTTGTACCGCTGCACCCACTCGAAGACGGCACGCTCTTGGACGCGGGTCTCTACGGCACCTGGCCTTACCGAGCGCACGCGTTCGATCAGCCTGTCTGCGGACGTCACGTCCTCCGCCGCGATCGCGAGACGACATGCAATCGATCCAGCACGACCCAAGCCGCCCTTGCAGTGAACGACAACCCCATGGCCCTGATCCAACGCTGACAACAGCACCGGTTCTATGGCAGCCCACCGCGCCTCCCACTGCTCATCAGGAACGGAGCCATCCTGTATGGGGGCGTGATGCCAGACCAAGCCCAGTGACGCACACGCGCTGGGCAGCTCCTGCACTTCGAGTGCCTCGATCTCCCAGGGCTCGATCAGGGTGACGACATGCTTTGCACCCCAATCCCGGATACGTTCAAGGTCGGCGCGCAGGTCGCGATCCCAAGCACCCGTGATGGCGTTCGACTGCTTCTTGCCGGGACAGAAGGTGATGCCGACG
>JBKCVA010000141.1:0-21887 GCA_046318115.1 Lysobacterales bacterium
CGGCAGGGAATCGGTGAGCGTGCCGATGGGCCAGCGCGAGGCCATCGCCCTGCACCATCGCCGCACCGACAAGGACCGCGAAATCACCCTCTGGATCGATCCAAGCCTGCCGCCCGCACCGCTGCGTGTCCTGCAGCGCGAAGACGGGGCAGATGCCTACGAACTGCGGCTGATCGAGCTGCGCTGAGGCAGCAACAGTTTCGTTCGCTGGCGCGGAACTCCCGGCTCCGCCGCTTCGCGAGTGGGCTCAAGGGCGCGCGCAGCCGCTGGCAGAGATTGACCGCAGTACCCGGCCGGCGCGCGCCGGCCACGGCCTTGTGACAGCTTCACTAAACCTGACATGAATCTGTAAGCGCCGGCCGCTACACTCCGGCGGTTTTCCATCGTTTGCGGGGTTGCGGAATGAAGGGTTGCAAGGCGGTACACATGGCGCTTCTGGCGCTGGGGCTCGCTCTGGGGGGAAGCGCGACGGCGCAGGTCAACCTCCGCTCGGGCGAGACCTACACTCAGGACTTCAACTCGCTGCCCAGCACTGGCACGAGCAACGCGATCACGACGCTGCCGGCGGGTTGGACCTTTGTGGAGACCGGCACGGGTGCGAACACCACCTTCCGCGCCGTCGACGGCAGCAGCAACGCGGGCGACACCCTGAGCCTGGGCGCCGCCACAGGCGGGACCACCGGCGAGCGCGCCCTGGGCAGTCTGCGCAGCGGCTCGGTCGCCAGCGTGTTCGGCGCTCGCCTGCGCAATGACAATCCCGGCCCGCTCGTCGACTTCTCCGTGAGCTACATCGGCGAACAGTGGCGCCAAGGCGCTGCCAACCGGTGCGACTTCCTGCGCTTCGAGTACAGCACCGACGCCACATCGCTGAGCACCGGCACCTGGACTGCGGTGCCCGAGCTGGATTTCCAGTCGCCCGCCTGCGGCGCGGTGGTGACCAACGCACTGAACGGCAATTCGGCTGAGAACCAGCGCTTCCTGCTGCGCACGATCAACAGCCCCAACGTCGCCGCCGGAGCGGAGTTCTGGATCCGCTGGACCGATACCGACGCGACCAGTTCGGACGACTCGCTGGCCATCGACGATGTCGCCATCACAGTGACAGCGGGACCGGCGCCGGCCCCCGTGGTCAGCTTTGCGGCCCCGGCCATCACCGCCAACGAAGGCGGCCTGGGGCAATCGAACCCCGTCGAATTCACGATCAACCTCACGCCGGCACCCACAGCTTCACAGTCGGTGACGTTCAACGTCGCCGTCACCGGTGACGCGGGCCGCTTCACCTACGCGGGGCCGAGCACGCTGACAGTGACCAGCGCGACACCGCTGCCGATCGTGCTGAGCGCAACCACCGTCGGCAACACCCTGGTCCAGGGCGACAGCGTCGTGACCATGACGCTCTCGGGCTTCACCGGTACGGACGTCAGCCAGACCTCTCCGCTCTCCAAACAAGCCACCATCCTTGAGGACGATCTGCCCGCGTTGCCGGTGGTGAGTTTTGCCGAAGGCGTGGTCAGTGCGGCCGAAGGCGACTCGGCGAGTGGCAACCTGCTTGCGTTCAACCTGAATCTCTCCTCGCCGCCCGCCGCCGGGACGCCGGTGAGCTTCGACGTCGCCGTGACCGGCCCGAGCGGGCGATTCGAGTACACGGGTCCGAGCACGGTGCAGATCACGGATCAGACTCCGCTGCCCTACGCCATCAGCGTGCGCTCGATCGGCAACCGCATCGACGAACCGGATGCCGAGGTCAGCATCAGCCTCAGCAATTTCGTGGGCACCGACGGCACCCAGGCCTCTCCGCTGACCAAATCGGGCACCATCCTCGACGATGACCTGCCGGTCAGCGAAGTGTTCACGATCCAGGGCAGCGGCGCGTGCTCGCCCTTCATTGCCGCCTGCAATGCGGCGGCCAATGTCACCGGCGATGCAGTCCGCAGCCGCGGCAACATCGTCACCGCCGTGGGCGCGAGCGGCTTCACCATGCAGACGCCGAACGCGCGCGACGACAACAACCCGCTCACTTCGAACGGCGTTTACGTGTTCACGGCAGGCGCTCCGCGCAACGACGCTGGCGAGCTGATCGCAGTCGGCGACCAGGTCGAGGTGATCGGCCGGGTGGCTGAGTTCTTCAGCCTGACCCAGATCGTGGTCGCCTCCACCCGCGACGCCGCCAACAGCATCCTGACCGAGACCACCGCCCAGCCGCTGCCGAGCGCGGTGGCTTTCGGCAATGTGCCGGCGCGCGGCAGCGTTTCCATCCCCTCGAAGGACCCGGGCAACCTGAGCTGCGGAGCGCTCGGCAACTTCGAGTGCTTCGAGGGTATGCGCATTGAGATCAGCGCTGGCGCAGTGACGGTCTCGAACCAGCGCTTCGCGAACCCCGCCGGCCAGCTGTTCGCCGAGGTCTGGATTTCTCCCTACGGCGAGCGCGGAATCCGCGAGAAGGGCGCGCGCTTCGGCAACACCCTCGTGCCTTCCAACACCGCGGCAGGCGTGTGGGATGGCAACCCGGAAATCCTCGAAATGGACGCCGACTTCCTGATTCCGGGGCTGCTGGACACTGAACTCGCGGGTGGCACACGTTTCTCCGCCCAGGGCGTCATCGGCTTCGATTTCGGCGACTACGAGTTCTGGCCAACCAGCCTGACGGTGACCGCCGGCAGCAACCAGGTCGTGCGCCCGGTGCCCGCCCCCGCCTCACGTGAGCTCACCATCGGCAGCTTCAATGCCTTCCGCTTCTGCGACGCGGTGGCCGGCAACTCGCCCAGCCTGTGCGCGGCTACGGCAGCCCTTGAAACCAACGCCGCGCGCGTCACCCACCAACTGGGCCAGGTCAGCGCCTACCTCCGCGAGGTGCTGCGCAGCCCTGACGTGGTCGGTCTTCAGGAGGTCGAGAACCTCGCGATCCTGCAGCAGCTGGCCACCCAGATCGCGGCGGACGGCGGCCCTGCCTACGTGGCCTATCTGGTCGAAGGCAATGACGTCGGCGGCATCGACGTGGGCTATCTCGTGAACCCGGCACGGGTCACCGTGGACACCGTCACCCAGCTCGCCGGGACAGAGACCTGGAACGATCCGAGCGGCACGGCGACCTCGATCCTGCACGACCGGCCGCCGCTGCTGCTGCGCGCCACCTTCATCGGCAATGGCCGCCCCTTCGCCTTCAACGTCATCAACAACCACACCCGCTCACGCGGCGGTGTGGATGTGAGCGACGCCGAGGGCGAGCGCGTGCGCGCCAAGCGCTTCCTGCAGGCGCGCTCGATCGCCACGCTGGTACAGGGCCTGCAGACCGACCCCGCCACCGCCCAGGTGCCGCTGTTCGTGATCGGCGACCACAATGCCTACCAGTTCACCGACGGCTACGTCGATGTGGTGGGCCTGATCGCCGGCACCTACCGCAACGACGAGAACACCTGTGCGCCAGCCAATGCAGTCACCGACTGCGAGCTGCCGGGCGGCGCGAACATCGTCGCCCCCGCCATGGTCAACGCGGTGGACCTGCTCCCTCAAGCGGAACAGTACTCGTACAAGTTCACTGAGAACTTCGGTGCGATCCAGGGCAGCACGGGCCGTGACGTCGCCACCAACCAGGTGCTCGACCACGGACTTTTCAACAGCGTGGCCTCGAACTTCGTCACCGGCGTGGCCTACGGCCGCGCCAACGTCGACGCATCGACCCAGCGCTTCCGCGTCTGCAACTTCACCAACCGCGACCTGAACCTGTGTCCGCAGGGCACGGCGGTCACGCCGGCCCAGCCCTGGGTGCCGACCGGCAGTTCGGATCACGATGGCTTCGTGATTTTCGTCAGCCCGCCGCTGCCTGCTGCGATCTTTGCGAACGGCTTCGAAGCGATCAACTGATCGAGCCTCCCGGTTGCACAAGGCAGACGCCCGCCTCGATGGCGGGCGTCTGCGTTCTGGCGCAGCGGATCCGGGCGACCAATCCTGCGGACCGCCCACGCCGGGTGCCGCCAACTCGACATGACGCGCCGGACTATAGGCGAGGGCAACACTGGCCGGCCCCTGCTGCACCGCGTGCAATCCCCCGACTGCACTCCAAGGCCCCGCCATGATCTACAACAGCATCCTCGACACCATCGGCCGCACCCCGATCGTCCGCATCAACCGCTACAAGCCTGAACACGTCGATCTGTTCGTCAAGATCGAGGCCTTCAACCCGATGGCCTCGGTGAAGGACCGCCTGGCGCTGGCGATCATCCTGGACGCCGAGCAGAAGGGCCTGCTGAAGCCCGGCCAGACCGTGGTGGAAGCGACTTCGGGCAACACCGGCATCGCGCTGGCCATGGTCTGCGCAGCGCGCGGCTATCCCTTCGTGGCCTTCATGGTCGAGACCTTCTCGATCGAGCGCCGCAAGCTGATGCGAGCACTCGGCGCCAAGGTGGTGCTGACACCTGCAGCCGAACGCGCCACCGGCATGGTGCGCGCGGCCAAGGAGTACGCCGAGCGCGTCGGTGGCTTCCTTGCACGGCAGTTCGAGAACCCCGCCAACCCGGCCTTCCACCGCAACACCACGGGGCCGGAAATCCTCTCCGACTTCGCCGGCAAGCGCCTCGACTGGTACGTCACCGGCTACGGCACCGGCGGCACCATGACCGGCGCCGGCGAGATCCTCAAGCTGGCGCGGCCGGACCTCAAGATCTGCACCACCGAGCCGGCAGGCGCGCAGCTTCTGGCCGGCGGTGAATGGAAGCCGCACAAGATCCAGGGCTGGACGCCGGACTTCATCCCACCGGTGCTGAACCGCGAGATCTTCGACCGCAACATTCCAGTCGAGGACGTGGTCGCCCGCGACACCTCGCTGGAGCTGGCGCGCAAGGAAGGCATCTTCGTCGGCATCTCGGCCGGCGCCACCTATGCCGCGGCGCTGGAGCTGTCCAAAGACCTGGAGCCCGGCAGCCAGGTGCTGGTGATGTTGCCCGACACCGGCGAACGCTACCTCTCGACCTTCCTGTTCGAAGGCATCAACGAGGGCTCGGACGAGGTGTGAGCCTGGCCGCGACCACGGCGCGGCGGGAGTGGGGATTGGGGATTCGATTGCCTCGAAGCCGGGTACCGTCTCGATGGGGCGGATGATGCTTCGCTGCCATAGGGCGAGCGAAGCAACACGGCAGAGTTGCGAATTTCGTAGCCCCGATGAGCTCTCGCATTAGGGCACCACGGATCAAGTCCCACATGGCCTTGATCAGTAGTCGCGAGTCCGGCACATGTCCGGACTCGTTCGGCCGCTACGCGGCGACGCCTTCGCATCGCTCGGTCACGCTGGATCAAGCATCGCGTGCTCGATCCACAGGTGGGCCCTCCATGGCGCGCGGCAACCCTGGATTCTTCAGCGTTGCCTTAGGCCCGCATCGAGAGTCGTATCCGCTTCCGACCTGCGAACAACCGCTGCGTTCTCGACCCTCGGCAATCCCCAATCCCGCCGCGAACCGTCAGGTCCTAGGCAGCGTCACCCCGGTCTGCCCCTGGTACTTGCCGCCGCGGTCTTTGTAGCTGGTCTCGCAGACTTCGTCCGACTGATAGAACAGCATCTGCGCCACGCCTTCGCCGGCGTAGATGCGCGCGGGCAGCGGGGTGGTATTGCTGAACTCCAAGGTCACGTGACCTTCCCACTCGGGCTCCAGCGGGGTCACGTTGACGATGATGCCGCAGCGCGCATAGGTGCTCTTGCCAAGGCACACCACCAGCACATCGCGCGGAATGCGGAAGTACTCCACCGTGCGTGCCAGCGCGAACGAGTTCGGCGGGATGATGCAGGTGTCGCCGACCACATCGACGAAGCTGCTGGGGTCGAAGTGTTTGGGGTCGACGATGGTGCTGTTGATATTGGTGAAGATCTTGAACTCGCGCGCGCAGCGCACGTCGTAGCCGTAGCTCGAAGTGCCGTAGCTGACGATACGGTCACCGTCCGCGTTCTGCTTGACCTGGCCGGGCTCGAAGGGCTCGATCATGCCCTGCTCGGACATGCGGCGGATCCAGCGGTCGGACTTGATGCTCATGCGTGGCTCCAGGCCTGGTCGATTACCGCACGGTTGCCGCCGCGCGAGGGGCGCAAAGTGTAGCGGCCCGGCGTGCGCGAGGCACGCAGGGCCGCGAAGGACATCGCCGTCTACGCAGAATCAGGGGGCTGCCGGTGCGGATTCCGGCGCCTTCCAGCCGCTGCCGATGTGTTGCTCAAGAAAAGCCAACAGCTCGCCGTAGAACTTCCGTTTGTTGTCTTCGGAGTAGTAACCGTGGCCCTCACCGCGGAAGTACAGGGACTGCACGGGGACGCCCGCTCGCTTGAGCGCGGCCTCCATCAGCTCGGTCTGCTGCACCGGCGCACGGCGATCGTTCTCGCCGGCGGCAAGGAACACAGGGACCCGGATCCGATCGGCCAGCTGCACGGGTGACACCTGTTCCAAACCCTCGGTGCCAACGGCCTCCTGCAGGTAGTTCTTGCCCCAGCGCATCCGCTGGAAATCGACCCGGCGCGACCAGACCTCGAGGTCGTAGACACCCACGTCGCCGGCGGCGCAGGCATACAGATCAGGCTCCTTCGCCACGCCCATGAGACTGGCATACCCGCCGTAGCTGGCACCGAAGAGACAGATGCGACGCGCGTCGGCGATGCCCTGCTCGATGGCCCAGCGGGTGGCATCGGTGAGATCGTCCTGCATGGCCCGTCCCCACTGCTTGTAGCCAGCCTCGACGAAAGCGCGTCCGTAGCCGCCCGAGCCGCGGAAATTGACCTGCAGCACCGCCATGCCGCGCGTGGCCAGCAGTTGGACGCGCGGATCGAAGCCCCACTGGTCCTGGATGTCGAAAGGCCCGCCATGAGGGTGCACGACGAGCGGCAGATCGCGTGGCTCGGCGCCCGGCGGCAGGGTCAGCAGACCATCCAGCAGCAGACCGTCACGCGCCTGGATCTGGACGAGTCGGGTTTCGCCCATCTGCTCCGGCACCAGCGCGCGCCCGCGGCTGCCGATATGGCGCGCGTGCTTGGTCTCTCGGTCGAACAGGAAATATTCGCCGGGGTTACGGTCGCTGTAGACGTACAGGATGGCCTTGCGGCCGTCCCCGGTTGCCGAGGTGATGAACACGTCATGCCCCTTGAACGCCCCGGCCAGACTCTGGCGCAGTTTGGCCTCGGGATGCTCAGGCTCGAAGAACTGCATGCTCACCTGCGGATCGCGCACGTACACGCCAAGCACGGCGTTGCCGTCAAGGCTGTAGATCGGGCCTGCCGGGTCGCGGCGCGCATGGCGATACACCTCGGTGCGCTCGCCGGTGGCAAGGTCAAGACGTTCGATCGCGTCCGGGCCTTCGGCGCGCGAGGCCTGCAGGTACGCCACGGTGCCGTCGCTGCTGAAGCCCAGCGCGAAGGCCTGTTGGCCCTTCTGCGCCTGCGAATTGATGAGCTCCCAGGTCTCGCTGCCGGGCGGCAGGTGGTAAAGCTCGAGTTCGTTCTCGGACGTCAGGCCCTGAGCGAAGCGCAGATGGCCGGCCGCGTCGGTCAGGAACTGCGCGCGGGTCACCGGCGACATCGCAACGCGGGTGCGACGGCCCGTCTGGGTATCCAAGCGCTCGATGCTGGCGAAATTGCTGGTGCGGCTCGACCACGGCTCGATCTGGACCAGCACGTGGCGATCGGCGCCGGGCAGCAGATCGATGGGCGAAGCCCACACCCGCTCACTCTCGCGACTCTTGATGCGCGTATGCCGGCGACCGTCGTCGGCGCGATAGCCCACCAGCGCCATCGGCTGCGTGCCGTCCACGTTGACCGCGAAGATTTCGCCGGTGTAGCTGGGCGCCTCGTCGCCGAGGAAGCGCTGCGCGGGAGAAATCAGCAGCCGCTCGTTGCTGGACCACCAGAAATCAGCAACTTCCAGATCCTGTCCCGCGTAGAAGTGCCCTCTTCTCTCCAGAGTTTCGGTGTCCAGCATGTACAGCGCGGTGCCGCGCTCCACCGGCATGTTGGCCGCAAGATGCTTGCCATCGGGAGAAATCTTGATGTCGACGAACGCATCGCGCTCGATGAAATGGTCGAGCGCCGGGGGTGCGGCGGCAGCGGCCTCCGCTTTCGCTCCACTGGCATGCGAGGCGAGGAAGGCGGCGGCCAGCATCGCCGCCGGCGCCAACAAGGAAAGAGTTCTCATGGGATGACCTCAGGAAAGACGCAACGGGAAGGATTCCAATGACGGCATAGCGACCCAGCATCCTCTGCCTGTCACATGGCTCGAAGCCGTCCAAGCGAAGGTCAAGGAACAGCCCCTGGCCGCGCCGCGCCCAGAGTGCCAGTGCACAACGCGTTTGCGAAGACGGTTCAAACGACGAACCGGAGCCAGCCTGGCGGAAGGGTTTCGGCAGGACTGCCCTAGGCGAATGAAGCCCATCCCGGGTCGAACGGAGGGCGGCCAAACTGGCCAAAAGCACGATGGCGAGCGTCCGCCGAGACTGCGAGACTCTGCGGCCCCAGGCTGGCAGCATCGAGACCCCCCATGGACGCATCACGCACCGCACTTGTCACCGGCTCCACCAGCGGCATTGGCCTCGCCGTGGCCGAAGCTCTGGCCCAGGCCGGCTGTCGGATCATGCTGAACGGGCTGGGCACGCCGGAGCAGATCGAGGCGGCATGCACCAAGGTCGCCGCACATGGCGTCGAGGTCGATTTCCACGGCGCCGATCTGTCCAAGGCCGAAGGCGTGGAAGCCTTGGTGCGGGCGACCGAAGCGCGCTTCGGGCGCCTTGACATCCTGGTCAACAACGCCGGCATCCAGCACACCGCGCGAATCGAGGCGTTTCCCACGGAGCGCTGGGACGCGATCCTCGCGATCAATCTCTCGGCCACCTTCCACGCTTTGCGCTGCGCCCTGCCGGGCATGAAGTCGCGCGGCTACGGCCGGATCATCAACATCGCTTCGGTGCACGGGCTGGTGGCTTCGGTGGAGAAGTCGGCCTACGTCGCCGCGAAGCACGGCATCGTCGGTCTGACCAAGGTGACGGCGCTGGAAAATTCCGAGGCCAACATCACCTGCAACGCGATCTGTCCGGGCTGGGTGCTCACGCCCTTGGTGCAGAAGCAGATCGATGCCCGCGCCGAACGCGAAGGCCTCGATACCGCCGCCGCGGAACGCGCGCTGCTGGCCGAGAAGCAGCCCAGCCTGCGTTTCACTCGCCCCGAGGACATCGGCGGTGCGGCGGTGTTCCTGTGCAGCCCGGCGGCGGACAACATCACCGGCACGACGCTCACGCTGGATGGGGGCTGGACGGCGCGGTGAGCTCGGGATTGGGGATTGGGGATTGGGGATTGGGGATTCAACGCTCGCAGGCCTCGGCCTGACGGGGCACCCGTAGGTTGGGCCAAGCGCAGCGCGGCCCAACCTACCCGGCCTTTCGCGCGCCTGCCGATTCCATCAGCGCAGCGGCTATAGTCCGAGGCCCGCAGGTCAGACGCGCACGCCAGCGCGACGACCACGTTTGCCCAATCCCCAATCCCCAATCCCGGCTCTCCAATGCGCATCGCCAGCTGGAACGTCAACTCGCTCAACGTGCGCCTGCCGCACCTGTCGGACTGGCTGAAGTCGGCCCAGCCCGACATCGTCGGTCTGCAGGAAACCAAGCTGGAGGATCCGAAGTTTCCGGACTCAGAGCTCGCCGCGCTCGGCTACCGCAGCGTGTTCGCCGGGCAGAAGACCTACAACGGCGTGGCGCTCTTGTCGAAGACGCCGGCAAGCGAGGTGCAGGTCGGCATTCCCGGCTTCGAGGACGAGCAGAAGCGCGTCATCGCCGCGAGCTTTGGCGAGCTGCGGGTGATCGACCTCTACGTGGTCAACGGCAAGGCCGTGGGCGACGAGAAGTACGAGTACAAGCTGCGCTGGCTGGCCGCGGTGCACGACTGGGTGGCGCAGGAGATCGCGCGGCATCCGAACCTGGTTGTGCTGGGTGACTTCAACATCGCGCCGGACGATCGCGACGTACACGATCCGGTCGCCTGGCACGAGCAGATCCTCTGCTCCACGCCGGAGCGCGATGCCTTGAAGCGGCTGTGCGGGCTGGGCCTGCACGACAGCTTCCGCCTGCATTCGGAGGAGGCCGGCCAGTTCAGCTGGTGGGACTACCGCGCCGCCGGGTTCCGCCGCAACCTCGGCCTGCGCATCGATCTGGTGCTGGTTTCCGACGCGCTGAAGTCGCGCTGCAGGGCCTCGATCATCGACCGCGAGCCGCGCAGCTGGGAGCGGCCTTCCGACCATGCGCCGGTGATCATCGACCTCGACTGATCGCGCCTGTGTTCCGTCTCTTCGCACGCAGCGCGGTGTTCTGGTCAGCGCTACCGCTGATGCTGCCGCAGGCGCTTTGGCTGAAGCGCTCGGCGCCGCGCGCTGCGGCCGCGGAAGGCGCGCGCGAAGGCCGTGCCGGCGCTGAGAATGCAGCGCGACTGCGTCTGCTCGCGCTGGGCGATTCGCCTTTCGAGGGCGTGGGTATCGCGCGCATGGCGGACACCCTGCCGGCGCGCCTGTCGGGGCTGATCGCCGACGCGGAACAGATGCGCGTGGAGTGGCGCATCCTGGCGAAGAACGGCGCCACCGCGCGCAGCCTGCACGAGCGCCTGCTGCCGGGCATCGAGCGTGACCCGTTCGATCTGATTCTGGTCTCGGTGGGCGTCAACGACGTCACCGGACTGACGCGAGGGCACGGCTTTGCAGAGTCGATCGACGCCCTGCTGTCGGATCTGCGCGCGCACTCTCCACAGGCTCAGATCGTGCTGCTCGGCATCCCGCCGATGCAGGCGTTTCCGCTGCTGCCGCAGCCGCTGCGCGCGTGGCTGGGTGGACGCAGTCGTCGGCTGGAGGCGCTGGGCATCGCCGCGGCACAGCGGCGCGACGCACTGCATTCACCGATCCACATCGAGCCCGCGCCCGCGCTGTTCGCCAGCGATGGCTTCCATCCCTCCGAACTCGGCCATGCGCGCTGGGCCGAGGAGGTGCATTCGCAGCTGCAGGCCTTGCCGTGGCGACCACTTCGCCGCGGCTAGTCTTCGCCGCCCCACTCACTCCGCGAAGTCCTCTGTGCTGATCGCCCTGCCCCTGCTGCTGGCCGCCCAGAATCCCGCGGCACTCGATGCCATCCACGTCAGCGCACGCGCGCCGCGCTCGGCGGCCACCGAAACCGTGTCGGCCTCGCGGCTTGATGCCGATACGCTCGACCGCATCGCGCCCCAGCATGCGCAGGAGGCCTTCGCTCGCGTGCCCGGCGCCTGGGCCAGCCGCGGCAGCGGACAGGAACAATTGCTTGCCATCCGCTCACCGGTGTTGACGGGCACCGGCGCCTGCGGCGCCTTCCTCGTCCTCGAACAGGGCCTCCCGATCCGCCCGTCTGGCTTCTGCAACGTCAACCAGCTGTTCGAGCTGCCGATCGAATTGGCTGGCGCGATCGAGGTGCTGCGCGGCCCCGGCACTGCGGTGCACGGCAGCAATGCACTGCACGGCGTCATCGAACTGCGCGCACCTCGCCTCGATGCACCGGCGCGCCTGGCCCTGCGCGCCGGCAGCTTCGATTACGCACAGCTCATCGCCGGCCTGCCCGGCGGCAGCGCGGCGCGCCCCTTCCGCATCGACGTCTCGGCCACCGACAGCGGCAGCTTCCGCGCGGACGAGGGCTACAGCCAGCAGCGCGTGCTGGCGCAGTTCGCCCTGCCGCAGGCGCCGGGCGCGCCGGAGTTCCTGTTCTCGGCGCAGGCCCTGGACCAGGACACCGCCGGCTTCGTCACCGGTGACCGCGCCTTTGCCGACGCGCGCCGCCGCTTGAATCCCAACCCGGAGGCCTACCGCCGGGCGCAGTCGGCGCGGCTTTCCGGACGCTGGCGGTTCGCTCTCGACCCGGTGGTTCTCATGTTGACGCCCTACGCGCGCGGCGATCGCGGCGAGTTCATCCAGCACTTTCTGCTCGGCAAGCCGATCGAGGACAACGGCAGCGACAGCCTCGGCCTGCAGTTGGGCGTGGCCGCGCTGGGCGGTGCGCTGCGCAGCGGCATCGACCTCGAGTTCGCACAGGGCGACCTGCTGCAGCGGCAGGCGCAGCCGCTCACCACCGGCACGGCCGCGCAGAACGCCATTCGCCCCGCGGGCCGTCACTACGACTACAGCGTGCGCTCCGACAGTGCAGCGGCCTTCCTGCAGTGGGACGCAGCGCTCGGCGCGCTGTGGAGCCTGCAGAGCGGCGCGCGTGTCGAGTCGATCGGCTACCGCTACGACAACCGCATGGACAGCGGCAACCTCGCCGAGAACGGCAGTGCCTGCGGCTTCGGCGGCTGCCTTTATGAGCGCCCCGAGGACCGCAGCGACCGTTTCACCCGCCCCACCGCCAACCTCGGCCTGCTGCGTGTCGACGAGGACGGGCGCCGGCTGTTCCTGCGCGCGGCCAGCGCCTTCCGCGCGCCGCAGGTGGGCGAGCTGTATCGCCTGCAGCGGGGGCAGTCGGTGGCGGATCTCGGGCCCGAGCGAGCGGAGTCGCTGGAAATCGGCGGTGGCCTGCCCCTGCCCGGCGGCCGCATCGAGGGCGTCGTGTATGCGATGGACAAGCGCGGCAGCATCTTCCGCGATGCCGCCGGCTTCAACCTCGGCGACGGCCGCAGTCGGCACGTCGGCATCGAACTGGAGCTGTCGCTGACGCTGCCGCTGGATGTTCAGCTGGATTCCAACCTCGCCTGGTCGGAACAGACCTACCGCTTCGAACGCGCGCTGGGCGGCGGCGAAACCATCCGCCGCGGCAACCGCGTCGACACCGCGCCCGAATGGCTGGGCGGCCTGCGCCTGCGCCGCGCCTTCGATGGCTTCGGCGAAGTCGAGCTGGAGTGGCAGCACCAGGGCGGCTACTTCGCCGACGCCGGCAACACGTTCTGGCACCCAGGCCACGACCTCGCCCACCTGCGCTGGTCGCGGTCGCTCAGCCAGAGCTGGCGGCTGAGTGCTTCGATCCGCAATCTCGGCGACATCGGCTACGCCGAACGCGCCGACTTCGGCTTCGGCGAGCGCCGCTACTTCCCGGGTGCGCCGCGCAGCTACGTGTTGGGGCTGGAGTGGCGGGGCTGAGGCGAAGTCCGCGGAAGGCTCAGGCCATGAACGCTTCGTAGGCCGCGGCCTCTTCGGCAATGCGCAGCGACTGCAGGAAGTCGAGCTCCAGCACCAGGCCCGGCACCGACTGCACCGCGAGACGGCCCTGTCCCACGCGGATGTCGGCGGCGGTGAACTGCTCGCCCTCGCGCCGATACACAGTCAAAACGCTGGAGACCGGATCGATCAGCCACAGCTCGCCGACACCGGCCCGCTCGTAGCGCTGGCGTTTGTCCACCAGATCAAACGCTGCCGTGCTCGGAGACAGCACCTCGATGATGAAGTCCGGTGCGCCGCGCACGCCGCGAGCATCAATCCTGGACGCATCGCAGACGACGAGCAGGTCGGGTTCAAAGACAGTGCGAATGTCCTCGTCCGCCTCATCACCGTCGGGAAGGCGCACGCCCATAGGCGCAGAGAATCCCTGGCAGGGCTTGCCCTGCAGCTGGTTGCCAATCTGCCGACCGAGCTCGAACACCACGCGCTGATGTGCCGTGCTGGGTGGTGCCATGGCGTAAGCGTGTCCATCCAGCAGCTGCCAGCGCTCACTCTCCGGCCAGGCAAGGTAGTCGGCGTAGCAGAACTCTCCGCTTCGAGGCTGGGCATGGGCCATGGCAGGCTCCCGCTGTTGGCGTGTTGGGCGATGGTAGCAGCGCGGACCTGACCCACGCCCAGCGGCTAGAATCCCCGGCATGACCTTCCCCTGCAATATCGCCGCGAGCCTGCCGCGGCTGGCGCAAGAGCGCCCCGATCAGATCGCGATCCGCTGCCCGTCCGGCCGGCGCGCCGACGGCAGCGCCGAATATGGGCTCACCCTGAGCTATGCCGAGCTCGATCGTCGCAGCGATGCGATCGCGGCGGGGCTGGCGAAGATCGGCATCGGCCGTGGCGTACGCACGGCGCTGATGGTGCGGCCCTCGCCCGAACTCTTCCTGCTGATGTTCGCCCTGTTCAAGTCGGGTGCGGTGCCGGTGCTGATCGACCCGGGCATCGACAAACGCGCGCTCAAGCAGTGCCTCGGTGAATCCGCGCCCGCGGGCTTCATCGGAATTCCGCTGGCGCAGCTCGCGCGCGTCCTGCTGGGCTGGGGGCGCGGGCATGTGCGACACGTGGTCACGGTCGGCCGACGTTTTCCTTTCGGCGGCCACAGCCTGGCCGAAATCGAAGCGCTGGGTGCCGGCGCCAGGCCGCAGCTGGCGGACACCGCACCCGATGAGATCGCGGCCATCCTGTTCACCTCCGGATCGACCGGCGTGCCCAAGGGCGTGGTCTACCGGCACCGCCATTTCGTGGCGCAGATCGATCTGCTCGGCAGCGCCTTCGGCATCCAGCCCGGCGGCGTCGATCTGCCGACCTTCCCGCCTTTCGCACTGTTCGATCCGGCGCTCGGGCTGACCAGCGTGATCCCGGACATGGACCCGACCCGCCCGGCCAAGGCCGATCCGAAGAAGCTGATCGCCGCGATCCATGAATTCGGCGTCGGCCAGATGTTCGGCTCACCCGCCCTGCTGGACACGCTGTCGCGCTACGGCGAGCAGCACGGAATCACCCTGCCGACCTTGAAGCGCGTGACTTCCGCCGGCGCACCGGTGCCCTTCGCGGTGGTCAAGCGTATGCAGGCCATGCTGCCGGGTGATGCGCAGATCTGGACGCCCTACGGCGCCACCGAATGCCTGCCGGTGGCGGTGATCGAAGGCCGCGAGTTGGCCGAGACCCGCGCCGCCACCGAAGCTGGCGCCGGCACCTGCGTGGGGCGACCCGTCGCCGCCAACACGGTGCGCATCATCGCGATCACCGATGAGGCCATCGCCGACTGGCGCGAAGTGCAGGAGCTCGCGCCGGGCGCGATCGGCGAGATCACGGTGGCAGGCCCCAGCGCCACGGATGCGTATTTCCAGCGCGATGCCGCCACCCGACTCGCCAAGATCCGCGAGCACCTGCCCGACGGCAGCGAGCGCATCGTCCACCGGATGGGCGACCTCGGCTGGTTCGACGAGCACGGCCGGCTGTGGTTCTGCGGCCGCAAGAGCCAGCGCGTCGAAACCTCTGGCGGCCCGCTGTATACAGAGCAGGTCGAACCCGTGTTCAACACCCACGCGGATGTGCGGCGCACGGCCCTCGTGGGCGTCGGCAGCTTCGGCGCACAGATGCCGGTGCTCTGCGTCGAGCTGAAGCCCGGTGTCACCCGCGAGCGCTCGGCCATTGAAGCCGAATTGCTCAACCTGGGCGGCCAGCACGCACACACCCGCGGCATCGAGCGGGTGCTTTTCCACGCGGGCTTTCCGGTCGACATCCGGCACAATGCCAAGATCGGCCGAGAAGCGCTGGGGCGCTGGGCCGCTGACATCCTTGGCAGGGGCAAGGCATGAAGATTCTGGTCACCGGCGGCGGCGGCTTTCTCGGACAGGCGATCTGCACACGTCTGGTCAATCGCGGGCTCACCGTCGTCAGCTTCAACCGCGGCCTGTATCCAGGCTTGGCGGCGCTCGGCGTCAAGCAGGTGCAAGCCGATCTCGCCAGCTTCGACGCACTGGCCGAGGCCACGGTCGGCGTCGATGCGGTCTTCCACGTGGGTGCCAAGGCCGGCGCCTGGGGCAGCTTCCGCGACTATTTCGACGCCAACGTGCGCGGCACCCGCAACGTGCTCGCGGCCTGTCGCCTGAACGATGTGAGGACGCTGGTCTACACCAGCACGCCCAGCGTCACGCATCACGCATCGACACCCGTGATCGGCCTGTCCGAAACCAAGGTGCCGCTGGCCTCGGGCTTCAAGGCCTGGTATCCGGCCACCAAGCGCATCGCCGAAGAGGCCGTGCTGGAAGCGAACGGCACCGACCTCGCGACCGTCGCCCTGCGTCCGCGCCTGATCTGGGGGCCCGGCGACAACCACCTGTTGCCGCGCATGGTCGAGCGCGCCAAGGCCGGTCGCCTGCGCTTCGTCGGAGACGGCCAGAACAAGATAGACACGACCTACATCGACAATGCCGCGCAGGCGCACCTCGATGCCTTCGATGCCCTGCACGGCAACGCTGGCGCGCGTTGCGCAGGAAAGGCCTATTTCATCTCCAACGGTGAGCCCAAGCCGATCTCCGAGATCGTCAATGGTCTGCTGCGTGCAGCCGGTGCCCCGATCGTCAAGGACCTCATGCCCTTCCGCGCGGCCTACTGGATCGGCGCCGCCATGGAAGCCGCCTGGACCGTGCTGCCGCTGAAGGGCGAGCCGCTGATGACGCGCTTCCTCGCCGAGCAGCTATCCACGACCCACTTCTACGACATCACCGCGGCGCGTCGTGACTTCGGCTACCAGCCTCGCGTCAGTATCATCGAGGGGCTGCGCCAGTTAGGCCACTGGTGGCAGGCGCAGGCGACCGCCGACGCGTTCGAGAGCGCGTGACGTCCGGGCGGCGATGAGCAAGTCGCCCGCTCGCTTCTACTACAAGGGCAGCCGGCTCAAGCAGCTGCGCGCCTTCTGCCACGCCGCGCGGCTGGGCTCGGTGACGCGCGCGGCCGAAGCCCTGTTCCTGAGCCAGCCCGCGGTCTCGCTGCAGCTCGGCGCGCTCGAGAGCGAGTTGGGCTTCAGCCTGTTCGAGCGCCACGGCCGGCGCCTCAATCTGACCCGCGAAGGCCAGGTGCTGTACGAGCTGGCGCGCCCGCTGGTCGACGGACTGGATGGCCTGGAGACGGAGTTCAAGAGCCGGCTCAAGGGGCTGGAAGGCGGCGAACTCAACATCGCCGCAGGCGCTTCGACCATCCTCTATCTGCTGCCCGAACTGATCGCCCGGTTCCGTCGCAGCCACCCCGAGGTCCAGCTGCGCCTGCACAACGTCACCGGCAAGGACGGGCTGGCCCTGATCCGCTCCGACGAGGTCGACCTTGCGGTGGGATCGATGCTCGATGTGCCCAACGACATCGACTATGCGCCGCTCTACTCCTTCGATCCGGTGCTGATCACGCCGCCCGACCATCCGCTGGCGCGCGCTAAGCACCCGACGCTCGAAGACCTTTCGCCCTACGGGCTGATCCTGCCGCCGAAACGCCTGACCACCTACCGGCTGGTCGACCTGATCTTCCAGCAGCGCAAGGTGCCCTACACCGTCGCACTGGAGGTGGGCGGCTGGGAAGTCATCAAGCAGTACGTGGCCATGGGGCTCGGCATCAGCATCGTCACCAGCATCTGCATCAACGAGGCCGACCGCCAGCGCCTGTTCGTGCACAACATGCGCGAATACTTCCCACCGCGCAGCTACGGCGTGGTGATCCGCAAGGGCAAGTACCTGAGCCCCCAGGCCCGCGCCTTCGTCGACCAGATCAAGCCTGCCGCCTTCGCCCGCGGCGGCTATGACGAGGCGGGGCATTCGGAGCGATGATGTGGGGCCCCTCACCCCCACGCGGAGCGCCCCTATGCGCCTGATCCTGCCGACCTTCCTGCTGCTTCTCGCCGGCATCGCCCAAGCCGCTCCCATCGAGAACAAGTGGCGCCTGCAGTTCAGCGGCAATGCCGAGTCCAGCGGTGAGCTGGTGCTGGCATTCACGCCCAAGGATGGCGCTGCCACCCAAGTGGAGGTCACGATCGAGGACGGCACCAGCGAGAACGGTGTGGCGCGCCGCGTGCGAGAAGCCCTGCGCGAAGCGATCGGCGAGGACTACCGCGTCGAGGTCGACGACGGCGAGGACGTGCTGGTCAAGCGCCGCCTGGGCCGGCCGCGCTTCAACGTCAGCCTGGTCAGCAACGGCGTCGAGGGCGTACGGCTGAATCTGGACCAGGAGTAGCGCAGCGCTCGGCTTGCGGCTCGGGTTCTGTCTCTGGGCTTCCGGTGCGCCACCTGCAGTTCGAAGCGCACGACTCCGCATCTGGCGCGCAGCCGCACCACGCGTGCAGATGCGCGGCCGGAATCCGAATTCAGTCGAAGGCTGTTCGCAGACTGTCGCGCACGTCGACACCGGTCGCAGGAAAGTCGCAGAACACGCCGTCCACGCCGAGCCTGAAAGCCGCGCGCATCTCTTCTCTCACGTCTGCATAGCCCTCGCCCACGCGATCATCGCGATAGGTCCACGGGTGGACACGCAGGCCTGCGGCATGGGCCACCTCGACCACGCCGCTGCCGCGAGCCGGCGCACTCCAGAGCAGGCGCTTGTCGACCCCGAGCCCCCACAGCCACGCACCGTGCTCGGCGATGGAAGCGCGCCAGTCCGCGCCCTGCTCCAGCAGCAGGGTGCAAGGCAGGCCCGTCGCTTCATGCACGCGCCACAGCGCGTCGGCCTCGAAGCACTGAACGCGCACTTCCACACCTGCAGGCAGGGAACGCACCGACTCGGCGAAGAGCGTGACGGGGTCCAAGCCAAGCGCCGCGAAGCGCGCGGGATGCTTGAGCTCGGGGTACAGGCTCACGACCTGCCCTCGCTCAAGCGCAGCCTGCGCGGCCCAGTCCAGCACGTCCTGCCAGCCCGGCACCGCGTGATGGCCGTCGTGGCGATCGCTGCGGCCCTCGAAAGGCTGGCGCGCGCGCAGGCGGCGGATCTCGTCCAGCGTGAGGTCCAGGCTCCACCAGTCGCCCTCGCGCTTTGAGTGCGAGAACTCGCCGCGATCGAACACGTCGGTGCTGCGCGCAAGGCCGGGCTCGTGGCGGGCCACCAGCGCGCCGTCACGCGTCGGCACCAGATCGGGCTCGATCACGTCCGCGCCCTGCCCCAGGCCAAGCGCGTAGGCCGCGAGCGTGTGTTCGGGCAGCAGGCCACTGGCGCCGCGATGGGCGATCACCTGCGGGGGCTGTCCGTCCAGTGTCTTCCAACTCATGCGCATCTCCGTGTCCGGCACAGCATGCAGGCCATCGATGAAACGCGGATGGCGGAAGTTCCCCGGTTGAACTTCAGGCCGCCCCGGCAGAGCGCGCCAGATACGCGCCAATGCCATCGAGGAACATCTGCACCGACAGCGCCACCAGCAGCATGCCCATCAGGCGCTCGATCGCCGCGAGCGCACGCCGGCCAAGCAGGCGGTACAGGTAGGTGGACGAAAACAGAATCACCGCCGTCGCCAGCCAGGCCAGGAACAGGGCCAAGCTGAAGTCGGCCATTCGCTCGGGCTCGTTGCTGGACATCAGCATCACCGCGGCCATGCCGGAGGGCCCGGCGATCAGCGGAATTGCCATCGGCACGATAAAGGGCTCGCCCTCGGGGGTCTCGCCGAACAGGCCTTCCGGCGTCGGGAAGATCATCTTGATGCCGATCAGGAACAACACGATGCCGCCGGCGATCGCCACTGATTCCTGGCGCAGGTGCATGGCCGAGAGGATGTGCTGGCCGCCCCACAGGAAAGCGAACAGCACCACCAGCGCGATCAGCAGTTCACGCGCCAGCACCCAGCGCCGCCGCGCAGGCGGCAGGCTCTTGAGCAGGTTCAGGAAGATCGGAACATTGCCCAGCGGGTCCAGGATCATGAACAGCAGGATCGCCGCCGACAGGGTGCTCACGGGGCGATGACCTCGCCGTGGGGCGATGTGGCTGAGGTGTCGAACAGCGCAACGATGGCGGGCGCGCGTTCGGCCGCCGGCGGCAAGAGGCCGGGGTCTTCGCCGAAGTAGGCGCGCGAGCGCAGGTTGGTACGGGTGGGTCCCGGCCGCACCGCGTTCACCCGCACAGTCGAGCCCTCGAGCTCCTGGGCAAGGATGCGGAAAGCGCCTTCGAGGCCGTGCTTGCCGATCCCATAGCCGCCCCAGTAGGCGCGACTGACGCGGTCGAGATCGTCGAGCATGAACACCAGCGAGGACGGCCGCTCAGTGCTGCCGCTCTCGCGAAGCAAAGGCAGCAGGGCGCGACTCAGCATCAGCGGCGCGGTCAGGTTGACGTGAATGGCGCGCGCGATGTCGAGCGGCTCGCTGTTCTCGATCGAGGCCAGATGCTTGAAGTCGGCGGCGGCGAGCAGAACGCCGTGCAGTCCGCCGAGCTCGGCCCGCAGAGTGTCGGCGAGCTGCGCGTAGTCGGCGGGTGTGGCGCCTTCGAGATCCAGCGGATAGATCGCGGGTTCGGGCGAACCATCGGCGACGAGCTGATCGTAGACCTGGCCCAGCTTGGGCACCCGCCGCCCGAGCAGCACGACCTGCGCACCGGCCCGAGCCGCCGCGCGCGCGACTTCCGAGCCGAAGGCGCCGTGCGCACCGACGACCAGCAGCGAGCGTCCCGCCAGCGGCTTCGCGGACTCGCTCATGCGGGCTTCTGCGCTTCGCTGACGATGCGCGCCAGCTCGCCGGCCTGGTGCAGCTCCAGGGTGATGTCGCAGCCGCCTATCAGCTCGCCGTTGATGAACAGCTGCGGAAAGGTCGGCCAGTTCGAGAAGCGCGGCAGGTTGGCGCGCACTTCCGGGTCCTGCAGCACGTTGACCGCGTGGAACCTGGCGTTGCAGGCCTTCAATGCCTCGACGGTGCGCGAGGAGAAGCCGCACATCGGAAACTGCGGCGTACCCTTCATGAAGAGGACGATGGGGTGCTCGGCCAGCACGGCCTTGATGCGATCGACGGTGGCGTTCATGCGGTCTCCATCACGGCCCGGCGGAGGCACGGGCACGGTTGCGGGGAAAGTCGGGAGCGGCCCTGCGCGAACCTCACAAACGGGTCACACGGCCTGCTTGCTACAATTTTCCCACACCAGCCGGCCCTGCAGCGATTTCATCCTGCTCGGCCACCCGCCTCGCCGGCTGCGTGGCCCGCCGGCATCGCCGCCGGGCGCGATGTGAATCACCCTTCCCTTTCCACGCTCGCCTGAAGGAACCGTCATGGCCATCGAACTGCCAGCCCTGCCCTACGCCCGCGACGCTCTTGCCCCGCACATCTCGGCCGAGACCATCGAGTATCACTACGGCAAGCACCATCAGACCTATGTCACCAACTTGAACAACCAGATCGCTGGTACCGAGTTCGAGGGCAAGGATCTGGAAACCATCATCAAGACCAGCAGCGGCGGCATGTTCAACAACGCCGCCCAGGTGTGGAACCACACCTTCTACTGGCACTGCCTGAAGCCGAACGGCGGCGGCGCGCCGACCGGCAAGCTGGCGGACGCCATCAACGCCGCTTTCGGCAGCTTGGAGGCCTTCAAGGAGAAGTTCACCCAGACCGCGCTGACCACCTTCGGCTCTGGCTGGGCCTGGCTGGTGCAGCGTCCGGACGGCAGCCTGGCGCTGGTCTCGACCTCGAACGCGGCCACCCCGCTGACCGGCGAGGACCGCGCCCTGCTGACCTGCGACGTGTGGGAGCACGCCTACTACGTCGACTACCGCAACGCCCGCGCCAAGTACGTCGAGGCCTTCTGGAACCTGGTCAACTGGGATTTCGTCGAAAGCCAGATGGCTTGATGCCTTCGAGGATCGCGCGCTCTGCAGAGAGACTTTCGCGACCGGCATTGTGATTCGCGAATTCGCTGTGTTAGAGTTCGCGCCCCGCATAGACGGGCAGTTAGCTCAGCGGTAGAGCACTACCTTGACATGGTAGGGGTCACAGGTTCGATCCCTGTACTGCCCACCAGCTTCAGACAAAGGCCTAGGCTCACGCCGAGGCCTTTTGTTTTTTCGTCTCCCGGGGATTTGATCGCGAGGCGTCCCCGCCGATCATCGCGGGATGAAGGCCATGCTGGGCAAGCGCCCTCCCTGTGGCACACGACGTAGTGGCGACAACGGGCGTGGTCCTGACAGGCGTGCACGGCGAAACGACGGCAGCAGGTGACATCGCCTCAGTCACGCGGCAGTCTGCGCGCCTTGTTTTCAGGTCCAGCGAGCCCCGCATGCAG
>JBKCVA010000142.1:0-8770 GCA_046318115.1 Lysobacterales bacterium
GCGGCTGATTCCCATCATCGCCGATGACTATGCCGATCCCGAGAAGGGCTCCGGGGCGGTGAAGATCACTCCGGCGCACGACTTCAACGACTTCCAGGTCGGCAAGCGTCACGGCCTGGAGATGATCAACATCCTCGATGACTTCGGCCGCATCAGCGACGCCGCGCCCGAGGCCTACCGGGGCCTGGACCGCTTTGTCGCCCGCAAGAAGGTGGTCGCCGAGTTCGAGGCCCTGGAGCTTCTGCGCGGCATCGACCCGACCCGCCATGTGGTTCCGCACGGCGACCGCTCCGGTGTCGTCGTCGAGCCCTACCTCACCGACCAGTGGTTCGTGCGCATGGACACCCTGGGCAAGCGCGGGCTCGATCTCGTCGAAAGCGGCACGATCGAGTTTGTGCCGCCGAACTGGATCAACACCTATCGCCACTGGATGGAGAACATCCAGGACTGGTGCATCAGCCGTCAGCTCTGGTGGGGTCACCGCATTCCGGCCTGGTACGACGAGGCGGGCAACATCGTCGTGGCGCGGTCGGAGGAGGAGGCGTACGCCAAGGTCGCGGCCGAGAACGGTGGGTCAAGACCCACCCTATGCCGGGACAAGGATGTGCTGGAAACCTGGTTCAGCTCGGCGCTGTGGCCGTTCTCGACCCAAGGCTGGCCGGACGCGTCCGCGATGGCCGAGCGCGGTTTCGATCGCTACCTGCCGTCCTCGGTGCTGGT
The DNA here is from genome assembly GCA_046318115.1 of Lysobacterales bacterium. Taxonomy (GTDB): domain Bacteria; phylum Pseudomonadota; class Gammaproteobacteria; order Xanthomonadales; family Xanthomonadaceae; genus Aquimonas. Next base: position 721 of record JBKCVA010000142.1, read on the forward strand.
GACCGGCTTCGACATCATCTTCTTCTGGGTCGCCCGGATGGTGATGATGACCGACCACTTCACCGGCCAGATCCCGTTCAAGCACGTCTACATCACCGGCCTGGTGCGCGATGCGCAGGGCCAGAAGATGTCGAAGTCGAAGGGCAATGTGCTCGACCCGATCGACCTGATCGACGGCATCAGCGCCGATGATCTTGTCGCCAAGCGCACCAGCGGGCTCATGAAGCCGCAGGACGCGCCGAAGATCGAGAAGGCCACGCGCAAGGAGTTCCCGGAGGGCATCCCCGCCTTCGGCGCCGACGCGCTGCGCTTCACCTTTGCCAGCCTCGCCACCCACGGTCGCGACATCAAGTTCGATCTGAACCGCTGCGAGGGCTACAAGAACTTCTGCAACAAGCTGTGGAACGCCGCGCGCTTCGTGCTGATGAATGTCGGCGAGGCCAGCTTCGAAGGCCAGCCCAATCCGCGCACCGACGCCGAGCGCTGGATCCTGGCGCGGCTCGATCGCATGGTCGCCGAGGTGCACGCGCAGTTCGCGGGCTATCGCTTCGATCTGGCCTCGCAGGCCATGTACGAGTTCGCCTGGAACGAGTTCTGCGACTGGTTCGTCGAGTTGGCCAAGCCGGCCTTGAACGGCGACGACGCCGACGCCGCCCGCAGCACCCGCCACACCCTGCTGCACGTGCTGGAAACCCTGCTGCGCGCCCTGCACCCGCTGATCCCGTTCGTGACGGAGGAGATCTGGCAGCACGTGGCGCCCAAGCTGGGCCGCGGCGCCGACAGCATCAGCCGCGTCCGCTATCCCGAGGCCGATGCCAGCAGCGACTACGCGCAGTCCGAGGCCGACATCGAGTGGCTGAAGAAGGTGGTGAGCGCGCTGCGCCAGATTCGCAGCGAGCTGCAGCTCTCGCCCGGCAAGCCCGTGCCCCTGCTGCTGGCCGGTGGCGATGCCGCGGACCGTTCGCGCTTTGAACGCTTCGGCCGGCAGATCGCCTTCCTCTGCAAGCTCGAATCGCAGACCTGGCTGGCCAGCGAAGCCGACGCACCGGCCGCCGCACCCGCCGTGCTCGGCGAGCTGACCCTGCTGATCCCGCTCGAAGGTCTGGTCGATCTCGACGCCGAGCGCGCGCGTCTCGACAAGGAGATCAAGCGCCTGCAGGGCGAGATCGCCAAGTGCGAGGGCAAGCTCGGCAACGCCAGCTTCGTCGCCAATGCGCCGCCGGAAGTCGTCGCGCAGGAGCGCCAGCGCATCGCCGACTTCAGCGCCCAGCTGAAGGGCCTGACCGCCCAGCGCGCGCGGCTCTAGCGGGCTGTTGAGAACAGCCTGCCAGCCCGGCCAGGGATGGCCGGGACGACGAAGCAAGTGCGTGAGCGGTTGATTCGTGGTGAGGCAGTACAGACCTGCGCCTGACCGCCGACCTGAAAAACTCCCCGGAAGCGCGTTTTTGAACAAGTTGCTGACCCGCCGCAGCGCGGGCATCGCTGGCCGCCTGCCGCGCCAGCGATGTGGCCGCGCTCACCCCCTCGCGGCGTCGGCGCCGGCGGGCACCGTCGGCGCATCGGAGCCGATACCCAGTGTATCGACCACCCGATTGCGGCCCTGCGCCTTGGCCGCATACAGATGGCGATCGGCGGCCTCCATCAGCAGCTCTGGCGTGCCCTCGCCCGCCAGCGAGGCGACCACACCGATCGACACGCTGATCGGGTAGTGCTCGCCCTCGATCAACACGGGCGCCTCGCCGATACGGCGGCGGATGCGCTCGGCGACTTCGCGCGCAGCCTCGCCCTCGCAGCCCGGCAGCAGCACGCCGAACTCCTCTCCGCCCAGTCGCGCCAGACTGTCCTCGGGACGCAAGGCGGCGTGGATGCGGCGACAGACCTCGACCAGCACGAGGTCGCCGGCGGCGTGACCCGCTGCGTCATTGATGCGCTTGAAATGGTCGACATCTAGCATCAGCAGGGCGAGCGGCGTGTGGTGGCGGCGCGCACCGGCCAGCGCCCGATGCACGGCCTCGATGAAGGCGCGTCGATTGGGCACGCCGGTGAGACCATCACTGAGGCTGCTGGTGAGCAGGCGATGGCCCAGACGCTCGCCGCAGGCAAGGACGAAGGCGAAAGAGCCGAGCACCGGCCCGATCGAACTCAGGACGAACAGCCAGGCGCGCGGGGCGCTGGTGAAGCCCGCGGGCGCGCCGGAGCGCAGGCCCGAGAACAGCAGACCCAGGCGAATCAGGGCGACCAGGGCAAGCAGCGACAGCACCGCGACCAGCAGCCAGCGCCCGACCGAGCGCGGCGGCGTGTCGATCTTCAGCGCCTGCCAAGCGCCGCCGAGATAGAGCGCGGCGAACAGGCTGGAGGTCAGGAGCACGCTGAGCGGATAGGCCTCGACCTGCAGCAGACCCAGTCCGGCCACGCCGATCAGCACATAGGGCCAGCGCAGGCGTCGGCTCTCGCCGCGATAAAGCCGCAAAGCATGCAGCCATTCGGCGATACCCAACCCGGCCAGGGCCGTCAGCACGGCGGTGAGCGCCCGCGGCTCCCAGCCGACGAAGAACAGCACCTCGCTGGCGACCACCAGCGCCGTGCCCAGCAGCCAGGCGCGCTGGCTGGCACCGAACTCACTGGCCAGGCGCAGCAGCGCCGGCGTCAGGCAGGCGAGGCTGAACAGGCTGACCACGACCAAGGCCAGCGACAGCGACTGCAAGTGGTAATGCGCGTCCATGGCGGACTCCAGCGCGAAATGGGGCACGCTCTGCCCGGCGAAGCAACTTGCGTGCCGATGGTGGAGTCGCGCCGAGGCGGACGGTCAGTCCTGCGGCGCGCGCAGCAGCGCCACGTTGGGTGCGGGGCTCTCGAAGGCAAGGCCCAGCCAGTCGGCGACCCAGCGCAGCGTGCGCTCCCGATAGAAGGCCACGTGGGTCGGATCGTGCACGTAGCGCCAGTGCTCGAAAGCGTGACCCTCGCGTCGCCACTGGGTCATCAGCGCCAGCCAGCCGCCCGGCGCCAGCAGGTCGCGCAGGCGCAGGAACTCAGCGCGCGGGTCAGTGAAGTGCTCGGCGACCTCGGTGCAGCTGACGAAGTCGTAGCGTGCCTTGAGGCACTCGGGGTGATCGGCGAACAGCGGGTCGTAGCCGAGGCAGTCGAAGCCGCGCTCGCGCAGCATCGCCACCAGCGCAGGACCCGGTCCGCAGCCGTAGTCGAGCCCACGCGCGCCTGGCGCCAGCCGCGCACACAGCGGCGCGGCCAGCCGGTCCAGGAAGCCGCGATAGGCCTCATCGTTGATCGCGTTGTGATGCAGGGCGTACTCGGACCGGGCACGCTCCGCGCTGGGCCAATCGGCGGGATGCATGAAGCACAGGCCACAGGCCGGGCATTCGGCGTAGGCGCGCGCCCGCACCACCGGCAAGGGGGCTGGCGCGCCCGCACCGCACAGCGGGCAGCGTGCTTCCCTCCAGTGCGAAGCCGCGTCCAGAGCGCTCAGCTCGCGGCGCGCGCGGCGCGTCTCGCCAGGGCCCGCCAGTCGCAGGCCTGGGCCTGCTCCGGCGCCACGCGCAAGCCGCCCGCCTCGACCAGCGGGACGCGGGCGTAGCGGGCCAACAGGGAATCGAGCACCAGCACGCCGCTCTGTCGGGGCGTGCCCGGCGCCCACCACGGGTGCTCGCACCATTCGTAGCGCGCACTGCCGCCGTGGAACCCGAGGAAAAACGGCAGACCGGGCAGCGTCGCGTGGCTGGCATCTTCCGCATGCGGGCGATGCAGCCTCTCGTTCTCGGTGTCGAGCAGCCAAGGCGTCCAGGTCGGCAGCTGCGGATCGGGCGCATGCACCAGCAGCAGCCAGCGGCCGTCCGCGGACCAGACCATGGCCGGGCTCAAGCCCGCGACGGCGAGACCACCGCGCGTGCAGGCGACAGCGCCAAAACGCGCATCCTGGGGGCGCGGGCCGGCGTCGTCGTAACGGCCGCGCGCACCTTCGAGGTAGACCCGTTGGCCCATCGGGCCGGGATAGACAAGATCGAAGGCCGCCAGCGGCGAAGGGGGAACGCGCACCTGCACGAAGCGCGGCAGCGGCCGCTGCATGGTCTCGCCGTCGGCGGAGACCGCGTAGCGCTCGCAGCTGAGCCGCCACCACTGTTGGCGTCGTGGCTGCAGCAGCGCCACGCCGCGGCCGGGCTCGTGCGTACCCGCCAGCAGCGCGCCGCCCGGGGCCTGCACACGGCCCAGCACCTGACGCACCTGCAGCACCCCGCCCAGCATGGCGATGGGGCGAAGCTCGAGGCCCTGCAAGCGACCCGACAGCAGCGCTCGACTGGCGCAGTCGACCACCACGCAGGTCTCGGCGATGCCGCCCTCGGCCACTGCCGGCTGCAGCACCAGGTGGCGGCCGTCATCGCTCCAGACATGCAGCAGCGACAGCGGGCTGAAGGGCAGCGTCTCGCCGTCCAGGCGGCAGCGCCAACACCCCTCGGCCTGGCGCTGGAACAGCGCGACATGCCCGCCGGGACCGAGGCTCTCCACCTCGGCGCGTGACTCGCTGTCGGCGAGATCGTCGAGAGGCAGCCAGAGCATCCATTCGCCGGGGGGTTCGAACTCGCGCACGCTGGCAGCGCCATCCGGCAAAGGCGAGATCCAGGCAAGACTGCCGGCCACGCGCTGCCCGGCGTCGATGCTGCCCGTGTCCCAGGGCTGGGGATAGCTCGATGCCGGCAGGGACTGCTTCAACTCGATGCCGACCCGCCGCGCATCCAGCGCACGCACACGCCCCAGGCTCAGCGCGGGGTGTCCGTGCTTGACGTCCCAGCGCAGGGCGAAGCGGCGCGGCGGCTGGCCATCCTCGTGCAGCCATACACCGCTGCCGTCGTCCGGCACCAGCAGCAGGGCCTCGCCATCCGCGCGCCAGACCGCGCAGTCAGGCCCGGCCACGGTGAAGGGCAGCACGACCCTGTCCAGCTGCACCTCGTAGCCCGGCTGCAGGGCGTAGCTCAGGGGCTGCAGCGCCTCGGCGACGCGCGTCGACTCACGCTGGGCGACGAAGGCCAGACGCGGCCTCCCCTGCGGATCGGGAATCTCGATGCGATCCGGCGCGGCGCGACGCGCCTCGGCCTCGCTCAGCCACAGCCCGAATCGCAGCAGCAGCGGCTCGTCCTGGTCGGCAAGCGGGCGCCACTGCTCGATCGATTTCGGCCAGCGCTCGGAGGCCTCGATCTGTGCCCATAGCGCGGCGCCATCGGTCCAGTAGAGGCGCCGCGCGGCCTGCCGATCGAGCGCGAGCACGCCGCCATTGCGCAGGCTGCGCACTACCAGCCAGCGGCCGTCACGCGACACGTGCAGGCTGCGATCGCGCCCCTCCAGCACATGGCCGTCCTCGAACACCCAGGTGCAACCCTGTGGCTGCGAGGAGCGCGGCTTGGCGCCCGGTACCAGCCGGAAACGCAGCCCGCTGCCCGGCAATCGTGACCACACGTGGCCGCCGGGACCGCTGAGCGCGTGCTCACTGGTGAAGGGATAGCGCGCGGCAAGCTCCATGCGAGGCCGCAGCATCCAGCGGAAGACCCGACCATGCAGCAGCACGCCGATGACCAGAGCGCCAAGCGCCAGCGGCAGCGCGAGCCACGGGCCCACCAAGGGCCAGGCCCACAGCGCCAGGCTGAGGGCCAATGACAGCGGCATCAGGCCCGAGAGGGCCCGCGTGAAATGCGGGGCACGCCCCTGACCGCGGCGTTCGATGGCGAAGCTCAGCGCAAACGCGCCCAGGGCACCCAGCCAGACCAGCACGACCAGCCAAGGGGGAAGAAACGCCACACCGATACACAACAGCACAGCCAAGAGTGTTTCCAGCAGTGCGGACATGCAGACGATCGAGTGGGAGGTGCGAGGCGGCAAGTCTAACCGTCGTCCCCACCAAAGTGTGATGTTCAGCGCATGACGAACGTGCGCCTGCTCGCACTGAATGCGCCTGCCTCCGGAGACATTGGGGGCAGTTGTCCTTGGCTACACGTCGCGCAGGCGAGGCTTATGCGTCGTCTCATGCCCATCGGGACTCCCCTGATCCAGCTCAGCCCCTCCGGCCTGTACTGCCCAGCCGGCAACTTTCACATCGACCCCTGGCGCCCGGTGCCGCGGGCGGTGATCACGCACGCGCACAGCGACCACGCCCGCGCCGGCAGCGCGCTGTACTTCGCGCACACCGACAGCCTGCCCCTGCTGCGCTGGCGACTGGGCGACGACGCCAACCTGCAGCCGGTGGCCTACGGCGAACGCTTCCGCCTGGGCGATGCGACGGTCAGCCTGCATCCGGCCGGCCACGTGCTGGGCTCAGCGCAGGTGCGCATCGAGCAGGGCGGCGAAGTCTGGGTGATCTCCGGCGACTACAAGCGCGACCCCGACCCGACCTGCGACGGCTTCGAGTTGGTGCCCTGCGACACCTTCATCACCGAGGCCACTTTCGCCCTGCCGGTCTATCGCTGGCGCCCGGCCCGCGACGTCGCCGGAGAAGTGCTGGCCTGGTGGGACGACTGCGCCGAGCGCGGCGAAACCGCCGTGCTGGGCTGCTATGCGCTGGGCAAGGCGCAGCGACTGCTCGCCGAGATCGGCGCGCTCGACGGCGCGCGCGGGCGACGCATCCTGCTGCACGGCGCGATGGCGCCCGCGGTGGAGATCTACCGCGAGGCCGGCGTTGCACTGCCGCCCACCGAAACCGTCAGCGAACAGGCCAAAGGAAAGGACCTCGCCGGCGAGCTGGTGCTGGCGCCGCCGTCCGCGCTCGGCACGCCGTGGATGCGCCGCTTCCGCCAGGTGTCCACCGGCTTTGCATCCGGCTGGATGCGCCTGCGCGGCAACCGCCGCCGGCGCGGCTTCGATCGCGGCTTCGTGCTGAGCGACCACGCCGACTGGCCGGGCCTGATCGACACGGTGCTCGCCACCGGCGCCCGCCGCGTGCTGGCCACCCACGGCAGCACCGACGTGTTCGTGCGCTACTTGAACGAGCGCGGCGTCGAAGCCGCAGCGCTGGCCACCGAGCTGGGCGGCGAGAACTGATGCGCGCCTTCGCCGGGCTCTATCGCGAGATCGAAGGCAGCACCTCGCTGAAGCGCAAGCGCGAGGCCCTGGTGGCCTACTTCGAGCGCGCTCCGCAGGCCGATGCCGCCTGGGCCCTGCACTTTCTGCTGGGCCGCAAACTCGCGCGCATCGCCACGAGCGGCGAGCTGAGGGCGTGGGTGTGCGACGCGAGCGGGCTCGCGGCCTGGCTGGTCGAAGACAGCTACGCCCACGTCGGCGATCTCGCCGAAACGCTGAGCCTGCTGCTGCCCGAGCCTGCAACGCCGCCGCCCGAGCGTGCGCTGTCGAGCTGGGTCGAAGACGTGCTGCTGCCGCTGCGCGGCGCGCCGGTCGAGACACGGCAGCGCGCCCTTCGCGCGGCCTGGGCCGAACTGCCCGAACTCGAACGCCTGGTCTTCAACAAGCTGCTGACCGGAGCGCTGCGCATCGGCGTTTCGGCTGGCCTGATGCAGCAGGCGCTGGCGCAGATCGCCGGCGTCGATGCCGCGCTGATCGCGCAGCGTCTGCTCGGCGAGTGGACGCCGTCGACGGACTTCATGGCGCACGTGCTCGCGCCCGCCGATACCAGCGCGAGTGCCGTCGCCATCCAGCCCTTCCAGCTCGCCTCGCCGCTGGAAGACCCGCCCGAGGCGCTGGGCCCGATCGAGCACTGGCAGCTTGAATGGAAATGGGACGGCATCCGCGCCCAGCTGCTGCGAGCCGCGGACGGCGTGGTGTTCTGGTCGCGCGGCGAAGAGCGTCTCGACGGCCGCTTCCCCGAGCTCGAAGCCGCCGCCCTGCGCCTGCCCGAGGGCTGCCTGCTCGACGGCGAAATCCTCGCCTGGAAAGACAATGCCCCCCTGCCCTTCGTGCTGCTGCAGAAGCGCATCAACCGGCTCAAGCCCGGGCCCAAACTGCTGGCCGAATGCCCGCTGCGCTTTCTGGCCTATGACGCACTGTTCGTGCGCGGGGAAGACCTGCGCGCAGCGCCCCTGTCGCAGCGGCGAGCCGCGCT
>JBKCVA010000143.1:0-40481 GCA_046318115.1 Lysobacterales bacterium
TCGCTCCCTGCAAAGACGGCGAGGCCCCCTTCACCTACTCGATCGGCTTTACCGAAACCTTCGGAGCGCCAGAGGTACTTGTCTTTGGCCTCCCGGCCGAGAAGGCACATAGCCTTCTCAATGCATGCGCGTCTGCGCTCAAGGGAGGCCATGCCATCACACCTGACGTCGAGAACCCAAAAATTCTGTCCGGTGGGTACAAGGTGATCTTCAGGCGCGTTCGTCCGGGGTGCTTCGGGGAGTATCTCGGTGTGGCAGGGCGCTACTACCAAGGCGGGCCGTTCGGAGCAGTGGTCATGTTCTTGCCGGACAGTGAGCACCGATTCCCGTGGCAAGCCGGCTACAGCTACATTCGTGTGGACGAGGCGCTGGCCATCGTCTGACGGATTGTCGTGGCCGACGCCGCTTCGCGGCAGGGTTTGACTCAACGTGTTGACTGCCAGCGTCGCGGGAGTGCGCATTTTGGTTGAGGGGGCGACAACCAAAAACGGGCGCCCAAGGGCGCCCGTTTGCTTGAACCTCGATAACCCGCACCAGCCCCCGAAAGCGCCAGCGCAAGCCCGATCAGTAGCGGTAATGATCCGGCTTGTACGGCCCTTCCACCGGCACGCCGATGTACGCAGCCTGCGCTTCCGTCAGCGTGGTCAGGTGCACGCCGATCTGCTCCAAGTGCAGGCGGGCGACTTCTTCGTCCAGCTTCTTGGGCAGGCGGTAGACCGTGGCTTCGTAGGTGTCCTTGTTGGCCCACAGGTCGATCTGCGCGAGCGTCTGATTCGAGAACGAGTTGGACATCACGAAGGCCGGGTGGCCGTGGGCGCAGCCGAGGTTGACCAGGCGGCCTTCGGCCAGCAGGTACAGGCTGCGGCCGGTGGCCTTGAAGGTGTAGCGGTCGACCTGCGGCTTGATGGTGTCGCGCTCGACGCGGCCGGCGGCGACTTCGGCGTTCAGGCGGTCCACCTGGATCTCGTTGTCGAAGTGGCCGATGTTGCAGACCAGCGCGTTCGACTTCATGCCCTGCAGGTTCTCCAGGGTGATGATGTCGCGGTTGCCGGTAGTGGTGACGAAGATGTCGGCCTCACCCAGCACCTGGTCCAGACGCTTGACCTCGAAGCCTTCCATCGCCGCCTGCAGGGCGTTGATGGGGTCGATCTCGGTGACGATGACGCGGGCGCCCAGGCCACGCAGGCTGTGGGCCGAGCCCTTGCCGACATCGCCGTAGCCGCAGACCACGGCGACCTTGCCGGCGATCATCAGGTCGGTGGCGCGCTTGATGGCATCGGCCAGCGACTCACGGCAGCCGTACAGGTTGTCGAACTTCGACTTGGTCACCGAGTCGTTGACGTTGATGGCGGGCACCAGCAGCTTGCCGGCTTCCATCATCTGGTACAGGCGATGCACGCCGGTGGTGGTCTCTTCCGACACGCCCTTCCACTCGGCGGCCACGACTTTCCAGAAGCCGGGGCGCTCGGTGCGGGTGCGCTTGAGCAGATCCTTGATGACCTGCTCTTCATGGTTGGCGCCGGGGCTGTCGACCCAGGTGTCGCCGTTTTCCATGTCCAGGCCCTTGTGGATCAGCAGGGTCGCATCACCACCGTCGTCGACGATCAACTCCGGGCCCTTGCCGCCCGGGAAGGTCAGCATGTCGAGGGTGCAGTCCCAGTACTCTTCCAGGGTCTCGCCCTTCCACGCGAACACCGGGATGCCGGCAGCGGCGATCGCGGCGGCGGCGTCGTCCTGGGTCGAGAAGATGTTGCAGCTGGCCCAGCGCACGTTGGCGCCGAGGGCCTTCAGGGTCTCGATCAGGACCGCGGTTTCCTTGGTCATGTGCAGCGAGCCCGACAGGCGCACGCCCTTCAGCGGCTGCAGCGGGGCGTACTTGGCGCGGATCGACATCAGGCCGGGCATTTCCTCTTCGGCCATGCGGATGCGCTTGCGGCCGAGTTCGGCCAGGCCCATGTCACGGACCTTGAAGTCGGTGAAGGGCAGTTCTTTCACTTGTGCGTTCATGCGTGTGGCTCCGGGTTGTGACGGCTCGCTGAAGCGAGCGTCGTGCGAGCTGAGGCTCGCGGTCACCGGGCGCCGTTGAACGTGGAGAGTCTCGCCGAGCCTGGCCGGGCCAACCCCGGTCGCAGCGCCCCTCGGCGGGACGGGGGCGAAGTATACCGGGCAGGTTTGCAGGCCGGATCAAGGCGGCCGTCACGGCCTTTCGAGCTTGGCAGGCGGTGGATGTCGGGGGGAACCCCACGGCCGTATGCTGCGCGCACCTCCGGAGGACGACATGGCGGGCGATTCCTGGCCGTTGGCCGAACTGTTCGATGCGCTGGTGGACCTGCCGGCCGAGGAGCAGCGCGCGCGCTTGGCCGCGCTGCCCGAAGCGCAGCGCGCCGAGCTTGAGCGGCTGCTGGCGCTGGATGCCGGCAGCACGCGTCAGCCCGAGGATCCGCTGGGCCGGGTGGTGGCCGATGTGCTGGAAGTGGCCGCACAGGAGGTGCGCGAAGGCGCGCGCATCGGGCCCTGGCGCGTGCTGCGCGAGCTGGGGGCGGGCGGCATGGGCACCGTGTTGCTGGCCGAGCGCGCCGACGGCGACTTCGCGCAGAAGGTGGCGATCAAGCTGATCCGCGGTTTTCCGACCGAGGACGAGCGTCGCCGCCTGCGCCACGAGCGGCGCATCCTGGCCCAGCTCGATCACCCCAACATCGCGCGTCTGCTTGATGGCGGCGAGACCGAGGACGGTCAGCCCTACGTGGTGATGGAGTATGTCGACGGTCAGACCCTGCTCGACTGGCTGGCCGAACACCCGCTCGACCTGCGCCAGCGCCTCGCCCTGTTCGACCGCATCGCTGACGCCGTGCAGCACGCGCACGAGCGGCTGGTAATCCATCGCGACCTGAAGCCGAACAATGTGATGGTGCGTGCCGATGGCGATCCGCGTCTGCTCGATTTCGGCGTCGCCAAGCTGGTGGATGTGAGCCAGGGTGAGGACAGCCGGCAGACCTCGACGCGGGTGTGGACGCCGGGCTACGCCAGCCCCGAGCAGCGCGCAGGCGGGCTGATCACCACCGCCACCGACGTCTATGGGCTCAGCATCCTGCTGCGCGAGATGCTGACCGGCGAGCGCCAGCCGGGACAGGCCACGGCGCTGCCGCCGGGCTTCATCGGGCTCAAGCTCGACGCCGAACTCCGCGGCATTCTCGAAGCCGGCAGCGCTGATGATCCTGGGCTGCGCTATCCCACCGTGGAGGCGCTGCGCGCGGACCTGCAGCGCTGGCTGGACGGTCGCACGGTGCGGGTCGCGCCCGACAGCGCGCTGTACCGGCTGCGCAAGTTCGCGCGCCGGCACCGCACCGGTGTGGCGGTGGCGGCCGGGCTGCTGGTCGCGGCTCTGCTGTTCGTGTGGCGGCTGGATGTGGAGCGCGACCGCGCCTTGGCCGCCGAAGCCATCGCCCTGGCCGACCGTGAGCGCGCCGAGAGCGCGGCAGACGATGCGCGAGCGGCGCTCGGATTCCTGTCGCGCACGCTGGTGGCGCTGACGCCGGAGCGCATCCAGAAGCGCGAGATCAGCGTGCGCAAGCTGGCGGATACCGCGCGCAGCGATCTCGAAGGCGTGCTGGCCGATCGGCCGCGCGTGCAGGACGAGTTGCGCCGCGTGCTGGGGCACCTGTACGTGGCCCTGGGCGAGCCGGACATCGCGGTGGCGCTGCTGGCGCGGGGTATTCCCGAGGCTGATCCCACGCATCCGGTGGAGGCGCTGGCCCTGGCCAAGGATCTCGACGCCTGGTCCAGCATGCTCGGTCTGCTGGGTGAGCCTGAGGCCGGGCTGGACAAGGCCGAGCGCGCCTGGGCGCTGCGCCAGCGCCACGCGCCGAACGACCCCGTGCAGCGCCTGCACAGCGCCGACCAGTTGGCCTATGCGCACTACCGGCTGGGCGATTTCGAACGCGCGGAAGCGCTGTGGCGCGAGGTGATCGCGGCTTCGGCGCTGCCTGATGCGCCCTTCGATGTGCTCACCAATGCGCACCAGGCCCTCGCCGGCATGTTCAACAACCTGAGCCGCCCGCAGGAGGCGCTGCAGGTGCTCGATGCCGGTGAGGCCCTGATGCAGGGCAGGGTGGCGGCGGATGCGCCCGAGCGCGTGACCTTTCTGCGCGGGCGCATCGAAGCGCTGGTGCAGCTGGGGCGCGCAGGCGAAGCCGAGGCGCTGGCGCGCAAGGCCATCGACATCCAGTCGCGCACGGTGGGCGATCGCAATGCGCGGATGGCCTTTCTGCTCAACGCGCTGGGCCTCGCGCTGAACGAGCAGGCGCGCTTTCGCGAGGCGCAGGAAGCCTTCGAGCAGTCACTGGCGGCCAGCGACCCGCTGGCCGAGGTGGAGGGCGAGCGCGCGCCCCTGCTGTTGAATCTCGCCTCGGTGGCGGAGTCGGCGGGCGACTATCCGCGCGCCCTGCAGCTCTTCGATGAGGGCATCGCCCTGCTCGAACGCAGCGAGCCCGACATGGACAGCCTGCGTCTGCGTCAGGCCAAGCGCTCGCGTGCGCGCGCACTGGGGCTCATGGGGCGCGGCGATGAGGCGCGTGAGACTTTGCGCTCATTGGAGCGGCGGGCGCTGGCCCTGGACGGTGAGGACGCGTTTGAGCCCGCCATGCTGGCCTGGCAGCAGGCGGTGCTGGCGCGCCATCTGGGCGAGGTCGAGGTGGGGTTGGCGGCCCTGACCGTGGCCGAGGCGCGCATGCGCCCGCTGCTGCCGCCTGAACACGCGATCCATGCCTACATGGCCCGCGTGCGCGGCCATCTGCTGGGCGTGCAGGGCGATCTCGACGGCGCCGCGCGCGCGCTCGATGCGGGCATCGCGCATCTGCAGCGCTCCGGCGGCGTGGCCTTCGATATCGCCAGCCTGCAGGTCGAGCGCGCACGCGTGCACCAGCTGCGCGGCGAGCTTTCGCAAGCGCGCGCGCTGCTGCGTGAGGCGCTGCCGGTGCTGCGGCAGGCTGTGCTGCCGACCGAAGTGACGCGTGCCATGGCGGAACGCCTGGCGCGGGAGCTGGGCGTGCAGCCCGCGCGGTCCACGCGGGCGGAAGGCGCGCCGCGATCCACGTAGTCGAACGCTGCCGCGCGCGCTTCCTGACCCCGGGGCTGCGGCCCTCCTGCTTTGGGAAATCGCGTCTGACGCCGCCGGGCCCTTCCCTGTGGCACTGCCTCGGGCCTCCGCTTTGCGCGCACCCTATCTGCATCGCGTCGTCTCGATGCCGCGCGATCTCCCCCCGCTGAGCGACCACGTCCATGCCCCACACCCGCCCCCGGATTCCGCAGCTGCGTCTCGCCCTGATCCTCGGCGGGCTGGCGATGTTCGGGCCGTTCACCATCGACAGCATCTTTCCGGCCTTCGGGGTGATCCAGCGCGACTTCGCGATCACCGCGGCGGCGATGCAGCAGACCATCAGCGTCTACCTGTTCGCGTATGCGCTCGCCAGTGTGATCCACGGGCCGCTGTCGGATGCCTATGGCCGCAAGCCGATACTGCTCGTCGGTATTGCGGTCTTCCTGCTGGCCTCGGTGGGCTGCGCGCTGTCCGATGGGCTCACCGAGCTGCTGCTCTGGCGAGCGCTTCAGGGCGTGAGTTCGGGGGTGGGCATCATCGTCGGCCGCGCCATCGTTCGCGATCTGCGCGAAGGGCCGGATGCGCAGCGCTTGATGAGCCAGATCTCGATGATCTTCACCATCGCACCGGCGATCGCGCCGATCATCGGCGGCTGGATTCTCGGCTGGTCGAACTGGCAGATGATCTTCTGGTTCCTGGTGGCCTTCGCCGCGCTGCTGATGCTGGTGACTGCCGTCGCGCTGCCGGAGACGCATCCGAGCTCACTGCGCGTGCCTTTCTCGGCGGACAGCCTGTGGAAGACCAGCGTGGCCATGCTGGGCAATCGCACCTTCATGACGCTCAGCGTGATCGGCACGCTCAACTTCGGTGCGCTGTTCATCTACATCGCCTCGGCGCCGGTGTTCGTGATGCAGCATCTTGGAATGAACGAGCAGCAGTTCGGCTGGTTCTTCGCGCCGGCGATCGGCGGCATGGCGCTCGGCGCCTTCCTCTCCGGGCGCACGGCCGGGCGCATCAGCGCGCGGCGCGCAGCGTCGATCGGATTCGGGATCTGCCTGTTCGCCACGCTGGTCGGTGTGGCCTACGCCGCGCTGGCGGAGACGCCGCGCTTCCCCTGGGCGGTGCTTCCCATCGCGCTCAACTCGGTGGGGGTGGCGCTGGTCTTTCCGATCGTCACCTTGGCCATCCTCGACCTGTATCCGCGTCACCGCGGGGCGGCTTCGTCGATGCAGAGCTTTGTCAGCCTGCTGATCAATGCCGGCGTGGCCGGGATGATCTCGCCGCTGGTCAGCGGCAGCGTGCTCGGCCTCGCCCTGACCGCACTCGCAGGCTGCGTGCTGGCGATCGGATTCTGGGCCTTGTATCTGCGGCAGAGCCGACATGCCCTGCACGCGCCGCAGTCGGGCGAGGCGCCGGGGCTGGAGCCGACGGAGCGGCTGTAGCCCTTCCGCTCTGGAGCTCAGCGCCCCATCAGCTTCTGGACCATCTGCACCAGCCGATTGCCGGCCATCAGCTCGCGTACGCGCACCTCGTCCTGGATCGCCTGTTCGCCGAGGTCCTGTTCGATGCGGCGCTTGGCCTGCTCGCGCTGCACTTTGGCGGCGAGGGTCCGGCGTACATCCTCGTCGACGTTCTCGCGGCCGAAGCTGGCGTCGTCGTGGGTGAGGTATCGGCCCAGGGAATCGAACAGCTCCGCCGTCAGCTGCGTGTGGCGGAAGCTGCGCACCGTGGTGGCGAAGCCGTAAAAGTTGGTCAGCGAGATACGGGCCACACCCAGCGCCTGGCCAGCCTCGATGGTGAGCGTCAGCGGGATGCGCCCGCGCGCCTGGAAGCGCCCGGCCACCACCTCGCCGTTGGCGTTCTTGCGGCTCTCCTGCAGGCCCGAAAGGCGGTGCTTGCTGAAAATCTGGCTGACCGCCTGGGTGCGCACCAGGCCCTCGGTTTCCAGCACAGGGCACTCCTCGGACATCACGGTCGCGAAGCACTCGAACTGGATCTCGACGCTGTCAGTGCCCGGCGTCGCGCGCAGCGCGTAGGGCGGCTCGACCTGGGCGACCACATCGCCGTAGCCCGGCAGGTTGTAAACCACGCGGATGCGCTTCTTCAGCTCGTTCAGGTGGGTGCTGAGCTGCTTGAGGAACTCGTAGAGGTTCTGCACCTTGGGGCCGAGGCGCTCGGTCCACAGGCCTTCCTTGGGCTCCTCCTGCAACGCGGCCGTCTCGCCGGTGCGGCGGCGTTCGGCTTCCTGCTTGAGTTCGTCCAGAATTCCCATGTGCATCCCCGGTTGCGGAACAGTGCCCGTGGCGGGCCGCGCGCCAGTGTAGCCAATGGGCCCGCAGCGGCGAAGCTTGGCGTGCCTTGGGTGCAGTCCGTCACGAACGCCTGCGCGCGGCGTCCATCGCAGCGTCCGCCGCTCGCGTCGCGATTGTGCGAAGGCTCACGTAGCATCCGGCGGGGCGTGCCCTGTCCACTGTCCGATCACCGCATCCACCGCCCGGGGAGGGCTCCATGGAGGATTCAATGAGCATTTTCGTCGTCATTCTGATCGGCTTCGTCGTCATCACCCTGTTCAAGGGGGTGCGCTCGGTGCCGCAGGGTTTCGAGTACACCGTGGAGCGCTTCGGGCGCTACACCCACACGCTGACGCCGGGCCTGGGCTTCATCGTTCCCTGGGTCGACGCGATCGGTCGCAAGATGAACATGATGGAGCAGGTGCTGGACGTGCCGAGCCAGGACGTGATCACCCGCGACAACGCGGTGGTCAAGGTTGACGGCGTGGTCTTCTACCAGGTGCTGGATGCCGCCAAGGCCGCGTATGAAGTCGCGCAGCTGGAAATCGCCATCCTCAACCTGACCATGACCAACATCCGCACCGTGCTGGGCTCGATGGATCTGGACGAGTCGCTGTCCAAGCGCGACGAGATCAACGCCAAGCTGCTTGCAGTGGTCGACGAGGCCACCCATCCCTGGGGGCTCAAGGTCAACCGCATCGAGATCAAGGACATCCAGCCGCCGCGCGACCTGGTCGATTCGATGGCGCGGCAGATGAAGGCCGAGCGCGAGAAGCGCGCCAACATTCTTGATGCCGAAGGTCACCGCGCCGCCGAGATTCTGCGCGCCGAGGGCGAGAAGCAGGCTGCCATCCTCGAAGCGGAAGGCCGTCGCGAGGCCGCCTACCGCGACGCCGAGGCGCGCGAGCGTCTGGCTGAGGCCGAAGCCAAGGCGACCATGATGGTCAGCCAGGCGATCGCCAAGGGTGATGTGCAGGCGGTGAACTACTTCGTCGCCCAGAAGTACGTGGAGGCGATGAAGGAATTCGCCCGCAGTCCGAACCAGAAGACCCTGCTGCTGCCGATGGAAAGCACCGGCATTCTCGGCGCGCTGGCGGGCATCGCCGATCTCGCCCAGGCCAATCGTGGCGACAACGCGCCCAAGGCGCCGACCCCGCCGCCGCGTCCGGCGGGCGCCGCCAACTTCAAGGTGGAGTGATCATCATGGGCAGCTGGATGCAGTCGCCGTGGTTCTGGTGGGGCGTGGCGCTGGCCCTGTTCGCCGCCGAGGCCATGCTGCCCGGCACCTTCCTGCTCTGGCTGGGCTTCGCCGCGGTCGCCACCGCACTGCTGGTGCTGGCCCTGCCGATCGACCCGGTGACGCAATGGTTCCTGTTCGGCGTGCTGGGCCTGGTGTCGGTGGGCATCGGCTGGAAGCTGCGCGGCCGCATCAACGCCAAGCCGGAGGATCACCCCACGCTGAACCGCCGCGGTGCGCAGTTGGTCGGGCAGGTGTTTCCGCTGGAGTCGGCCATCGTCGACGGTCGCGGCCGGCTCAAGATCGGCGACGCGTTCTGGCGCGCCGAGGGGCCTGACCTTCCGCAAGGCACGCGGGTGCGTGTGGTCGCGGTCGATGGCACCGCGGTCCAGGTGGAGGCGGCTTGAGCGGGGCAGGGGCCTCGCTGGCGGCGCTGCGGATCGCCTACACCTCGCCGTCGCGGATCGAAATCGAGCTTGGCGATCGAAAGGCCGCGTTGCAGGGCGAGGCCTTCCTGCCCGGGTTCAGCGACTTCGACTTCCTTATCTGTCGAGATCAGCCGAGAGCCTGGCTGCACGGCGCCCAGGTCGTGCCGATCTTCGAGCCAGAGCGTGTCGCTTTGCAGAACGCGGTTCTGGACTTGCTCTGCGCACGCGGCTGGCGGGTGTCGGTCGATCGCTGAGTGCTGGAGGCCGCCCCTGCTGACGCCTGCAGCTGTGCCTGCGGTCACGCGACGCCGGGCGACCAGGCACGTAAGCTCCCGACCCCATGCGTCGATCGATTCTGCGTTCAGCTTCCCGCCTCGCCGCGCTCGCGGTGCTTGCCTGCAGCGGCAATCCGGCATTTGCCGGTGACCTGTCGAAGCGCCTGCAGCAGCAGGCGCCCGGGCTGAAGGCCGAGGTGCTGGAGCTGGCAGTGTCCGCCTATGACTGCGCGCGTCGCGGCGGTGAGGCGCCGCAGGCGCGACGCTTGGCCGTGATCGACTACTCGCTGCCCTCCACTGAGCCGCGCCTGTGGGTGTTCGATATGGCGCGCAAGCGCCTGCTGTACGCCGAGCACGTTGCCCACGGTCGTGGCAGCGGCGACAACCTGGCCACCGAGTTTTCCAATGTCGAGGGCAGCCACCAGACCAGCTTGGGCCTGTTCCTGACCGACCAGACCTACTACGGGGCCAACGGCTATTCGCTGCGCATGGACGGTCTCGACCCTGGCTTCAACGATCTCGCCCGCCAGCGCGCCATCGTCATGCATGGCGCACCTTACGTGGACCCGGAGTTTGCCCGGACGCAGGGCCGCCTTGGCCGCAGTCATGGCTGCCCCGCGGTGCGTGACGCGGTGGCCCGACCGCTGATCAACCAGCTGCGCCACGGCCAATTGCTGTTCGCCTACTACCCTGACCCGGCCTGGCTGGCCAATGCACGCAGCCTGTCCTGTCTGCGGGTAGCTCGCGCAGGGCAGGCCGCGGGAGCGGCTGCAGCGCCCTGAGCGCGGCGTCGGTCGCGGCTTCGGCCGGCGCTGCGCGCATTGGCGCAGCGCTGAAGCATTCAGCGTTGCTGCGCGCCATGGAGTGCGCGCCCGCGGATCGCCCACGCGATGCCTGGTCCCGCGTGTCGGAGCGAAGCGAAGGCGTCGCCGCGTAGCGGCCAAACCCTTCCGGACCTGTCCCGCACTCGCGACCACGGATCAAGGCAAAGAGGGACTCGATCGGCGCTGGCTCAGATGGCCCACGCGAGCCGGCGGAGAAGGGACCGCCACAGGGCACAATGCGCGCTTCGCCCTTTGCGCCCCGGCTCCGTCCTTTCCATGTGTCTGCCGCACCACGCTGCCCGCCGCCTCGGATTCATCGCGCTGCTTGCGATCCCAACAACCGTGTTCTCGCAGGCGGCGTCCGACGAAGCGATGCTGCAGGCCCTGCTGGGCGAGCCCGGCCAGGTGTTGCAGGTGCAGGGCCGACCCCTGCATGCGCCTGATGCGGTGCGTGGCTTCTACATGACGCGCGGCTACCGGCGCGCCTGGTCCGCGCAGGGCTGTGGACCTGAGTATCGCGAGCTGCTGGTCGCGATCGCCGGCAGCGAGACGCACGGCCTGTTGCCGCGTGACTACCACCTGGATGTTCTGGGCGCGACCGAAACCTGCACGCTGGCCGAGGAGCTGCTGGCCAGCGATGCCTGGCTGAGTCTGGCCTCGCATCTGCGCGGTGGGCGCATCGATCCGGTTCGCGTGGAGCCCGACTGGACGGTGCAGCGTCCCAGCCTCGATGCGCCGGTGGCGCTGCAGGCCGCGCTCGACTCGGGACAGGTGGCAGCCGCGCTGGAGGCACTGGCGCCGCAGGACCCCGTTTACCGCGCGCTGCGCGAGGCCCTGCAGCGTGAGCGCGCCCAGCTCGATGCGCCGCGGCCGCCGCCGGTCGAGGCGGGCGACAGCCTGAAGCCCGGCGATCAGGGACCGCGCGTGGCCCAGCTGCGCGCGCTGCTGAGGGCTGAAGGGCATGTGGCGGAGCCACGGGCTACGGTGCCGACATCCTTGGACGCAGGCGGTCCGGGCTCGGACGAGGCCGCCGATCCCGGCGCCAGCGGGGGGCAGGGCGCGCGCGCGTCCGGCGCTGACTCCGATCCGGGCGCGGAGCAGGCCGGCGCTGGTACGGACGATCTGTTCGACAGCGGCCTCGAAGCTGCTCTCAAGGCCAACCAGCCCCCGGAAGATCTGTTTGATGACGGCCTCGAAGCTGCTCTCAAGGCCTACCAGAAGCGTCTCAACCTAGAACCCGACGGCGTCGCCGGTCGCATGACCCTGGCTCAGCTCGCGCGCGGGCCGGCCGAGCGCGTCGACCAGCTGCGCGTCAACCTGGAGCGCTGGCGCTGGCTGCCGGCGGATCTCGGTGCCCGCCATCTGCGCGTCAACATCGCCGATTACCGGCTGGAGGCCTGGAATGCCGGCCGCATCGAGCGCGTGCATCGGGTGGTGGTGGGCACTGACTACCGGCAGACGCCGAGCTTCTCGGCGCGCATGCGCTATGTGGTGCTGAACCCCTGGTGGGAGGTGCCGCGTCGGCTGGCCACCCAGGACAAGCTGCCGTTGTTCCAGCGCGATCCCGAGGCTTTCGCCCGCGGTGGCTATGCGCTGCTGGATCCGCAGGGCCAGCCGGTGGATGTGGCCGGGGTCGACTTCAGCCAGCTCTCGCGCAATCGCTTCCCGTATCGCCTGCGGCAGCAGCCGGGGCCTGCCAATGCGCTGGGCCAGGTCAAGCTGATCCTGCCCAACAGCCACGACGTCTACCTGCACGACACGCCCAGCCGCGGCCTGTTCGGGCGGGTGCGCCGCAGCTTCTCCTCCGGCTGCATCCGCGTCGAGGAGGCGCTGGCGCTGACCGACTGGGTGCTGAGCGGTGCGCGAGGCTTCGACCGTGCCCGCATCGACGCGGTCATCGCCAGCGGCGTCGAGACCCGGGTCGATCTGTCCGAGCCGCTGCCGGTGCATCTGCTCTACCTGACAGCGGTGGACGACGACGCCGGCGGTGTGCGGTTGATTGACGACCTGTACCAGCGCGATCCGCGACTGCTGCGGGCGCTCGATGCTCGGCTGGCGGTCGACGCGGTGGCCGGGCGATGAGCGAAGTCTGCGCCAGGGGGCGCGCGAGCGCGCCGACGCCGTCGCGGCGATGGCGTCAATGCTTCATGGGCACCGCCTAGAATCCGCCCATGGAGTCTTCGCGCTGGAACGAGTTGCTCGACTGGATCGCCGCCCACCCGCTGGCGGCGGGTCTCGTCATCTTCCTGATCGCCTTCTGCGACGCGCTGCTGATCATCGGCGTGGTGGTGCCGGCCGCACCGCTGCTGTTCGCGGTCGGCACGCTCGTCGGGTTGGGCCACATCGACGGCATCTACGCCGTCGCCTGCGCCGCGCTCGGCGCCTTCTGCGGTGACGGCGTGAGCTATGTGGCCGGGCGCCGCTACGGCGATTCGCTGAAGCAGCGCTGGCCCTTCGCTCAGCATCCCGAGTGGCTGGCGCGCGGCGACGCCTCGTTCCGCCGCCACGGCATGAAGAGCCTCGTGATCGGCCGCTTCGTCGGGGCCATCCGGCCCTTCATTCCCGCCATTGCCGGCATGCTGGCAATGCCGGCGCAGCGGTACGCGTTCGCCACGGCCATCGCCGCCATTCTGTGGGCCTTGGCCTTCCTGCTGCCGGGCTGGCTGTTCGGCGCCTCGCTGGATCTGGTGGCGGCGGTCGCCGGCCGCCTCGCGATTGTGATTGCGCTGGTGCTGGTGCTCGTGGCCGCGCTCTGGGCCAGCGTGTTCTACCTCTGGCGCTGGCTGGTCCCGCACGCGGAAGGGCTGTTGGCGGCCGCGCTCGACTGGTCGCATCGGCATCCGGTGCTTGGCCGTTACTCCGAGGCCCTGATCGATCCGCGGCGTCGTGAATCGCCCTCCCTGCTGGTGTTCGCCCTGGGCTTGGTCGTGGCGGTGTGGGGGTTCTTCCAGCTCCTGGTGTCGGTCGATGGCGGTGATGCGCCCTCGCGGCTCGATACCCACGTCAACCGGCTGATGTTCGGCCTGCGCCACCCGCTTGCCGATCCGCTGATGGGCGGGCTGGGCACGCTGGGTGATCCGCTGCTGCTGCTCGGGCCCGTCCTGCTGGTGTTCGGCTGGCTGTGGTGGCGGCGGCAGCGGGTGGCGGCTTGGCATTGGCTGGTCGCACCGCTGGCCGCAGGGCTGATCAGCCTGCTGCTTGGTTGGCTGATCGAGCTGCCGGCGCCGCCGACCGCGATGGGCGCCAGCGAGCATGGTTTTCCTTCGCTGCCGATCACGCTTGCGACGAGCGTGTACGGCTTCTTCGCTGTTCTGGTCGCCCGCGAGCTGCCCGGCCGGGCGCGCGTCTGGCCCTATGTGGTGGCGGCTCTCGTTGTGGGGCTGCTGGCTTTCGCCCAGCTTTACCTGGGCACGCATTGGCTGTCGGAAGTGTTGGCGGGCGCGTCGCTTGGGCTGCTGTGGACCACGGCGCTCGGGATCGCCTACCGCCGGCGAACGGCGCGGGCCTTCTGGATGAAGCCGGTGGCGGCGCTGTTCTTCGGCGCGGCTCTGCTGTCGTTGACCCTGCTGGTGGGCGAGCGCTCGGCCGCCCAGCTGGCCCGGCTTGAGCGCCCCATCGAGCGGCAGGAGGTCGCGCTGCAGCAGTGGATTCAGGCCGATCCTGGGCTGTACTTGCCCCAGCGTCGCAACGAACTTCGCGATCGCGATGCGTGGCCACTGAACCTGCAGTACGCCGGTGAGCCCGCGCAATTGCAGGCACTGCTGGAGACCCGCGGGTGGCAGCGCATCGAACCAGGAGACTGGCGCGGCCTGCTTCGCATGCTCGATGACAGCGCGGATGCGCAGACGTTGCCGGTGATGCCGACGACCCATCTGGGCAGACCGGAAACCCTGCTGATGGAGCATCCGGGCGAGAGCGAGACCGAACGCGTGGTGCTGCGGCTGTGGCCAGCGCCTTATCGTCTGTCACCTGACGGCGATCCACTGTGGCTGGGCACCGTGCACACGCTGCGCTATTCGACCCGCGGCGACGGCTTCGTGCGCTACTGGGCGGCCGAGGCGCAGACCACGGACGCACTGGAGCGGCTGCGCGCCGACGGTGGGGCCTGGCGGGTGGGGGGCGATGACGGGCGCCCGCTGCGCCTGCGTGCTCCGCACCGCTGAGGTCGCGACCGGGCCAACCACCGCAGGGTCGGTCGCGACGGACTTGCGCCAGGACTCGGACATGGTCCCGCGCTTTTGGGTGCCCGGGACATGCATCAGCCATCAACGCGGGGTGTTCGGAGCCTGGCCATCCTTGCGCCCGCTCACTCTGGCGTGTCGAGGTGCTGCCGCAGGAAGCCTGCGATCCCGCGCCACATGCGCTGGGTGTTGGGCAGCGACTCGAAGCTGTGTCCTTCATCCTCGAACCAGAGCCCGGTGACCGCCACGCCGCGCAGTTGCAGCAGGCGCAGCAGACGGCGCGCGTGTTCCGGATCGACGCGCGCATCGCGACCGCCCTGGACCAGCATCAGCGGCGTGCGCAGAGCGTCCAGTCGGTAGGCCGGTGAGGTTTCGCGCAGCTGCTCCAGTTGTTCCTTCGGATCGCCGACCACTTCAACCAGTCTCTCGCGCGACTTGTCATGCGCGGCGGCGTCGGATGCGGTGAACAGCAGCGGCAGGTCGGTGGGGCCATTGATCGACACCGCGCAGCGGAAACGCCCGGGCCAGCGCACGCTGGCGACCAGGGCCGAGAAGCCGCCATAGCTTGAGCCCAGCATGCACATGCGTTCGCCGTCGACCGGCTCGGTCTTCAGCACAGCCTGCAAGGCGAGGTCGATGTCGTCTTCGATGAGCCGGCCGAAGTTGCGCTTGCCGGCCTCGCGGAACGCGCGCCCGTAGCCCTCCGATCCGCGGAAGTTCACCTGCAGCACGGCATAGCCGAGGCTGGCCAGGAACTGCAGCTCGCTGTCGAAATGCAGGCGGTCGGCGACGCCGATGGGCCCGCCGTGCGGGTAGACGATCAGCGGATGCGGGCCTGTCCCTTCCGGCAGGGTCAGGAACGCCTCGATCCGGGTGCCGTCGGCGGCCTCCACCTGCAGCGCTCGGGCCGAGGCGAAGCGCATGCCTTCGAGCCAGGGCAGCGCCTGCATGACCGGGCTCAGGCTGCGTTGCTCGACGTCGAAGTGGAACAGCTGCGGTGGCGCATCCGGACCGTCCGCCCACAGCAGCCGGTGGCGGCCGTCGTCGCTGCGCGCCGCGGTCTGCAGGCTGAGGGCGGGCAGGGCGCGCTGCAGCGCGGCCTCCTGCTGGCGCTCCTGCTCGCCAAAGTACTCGGTTTGCCGGCGTCCCTCGCGGTAGTAGCTGACGCCGCTGAAGCTGCCGTCGGCGGCGAACAGCGCGCCGTGCACGTCTACGCCCTCGCGCGAGAACAAGGTGCGGGTGATCCTGCGCGTGGCGATATCGAACTCCACCAGGTCGAGCTGGCCGCGGTCTCGATCGCTGGTGCCGTACAGGGTTTCGCCATCGAAGGACAGCGCGATGGGCGTGAAGCCCAGCGCGTCATCGAGTTCGATCTCGGTCTCGTAGCGGCCATCCATGCCGTGCAGCAGCACGCGCTTCTCGTCTTTCTCCACCAGCGCCACGCGCAGGCGTCCGAGGCCGTCGACGAACCAGGTCAGGTCGTTGCTGACGCCTCGATTGAGACGGTCTGACAGCCGCCCCTTGAAGGCGCGCGCGCTTTCCGGGCTGGACACGTCGACCCGGTGAACCATCAGCTCGCCCCGGCGCGTGTAGCTGCCGAACAGCACATGGTCGGGCTCGGCCCGCAGCGGATCGATGAGTTCACCGCGGCGCGGCAGGCGCACGACCTGGAAGCGTTCGGCGCCGTCTTTGTCGCGACGCACGCGCACGACCTCGATGATCCGCCGGCCGTACGGGCCGATCTCCAGCACCAGCCGGTCCGGGCCCGACCAGCTGATGCTGGAGAACATGTAGGGCGACTGCGCGATCAGGTGGCGGCTGCCTTCCTGCAGGTCGATCAGCTCGACCCGCCACTGCCGCGGTGGCTCGCGCGCCGCATCCTGTTCCGCGGCGTTCTCGCCCTCGGCAGGCGCCTCTTCGGGCAGCGGGCTCGAGAGCTCCAGCGCGAGGAAGCGGCCATCGGGGCTCAGCGCCAGATCGGACAAGGGGCCGCGCTGCCAGAGCTGCTCGGGCGCCAGCGGCAGGGACTTCGGCTCAGGTGGCGGCTGAAGCCGCTTCTCGACGGGCGTGGCCGGGTCGAAGTCCGCGGGCGCCGACGCCAGCGCGGCCAGATAGACCTCGGGGAAGGGATCAGGATAGGCGCCGCTGTAGCGGAAGCCGTGGCGCTCCAGCAGCTGCGGGTGCGTGCTCTTCAGCCAGTCCAGCGCGGCCGCACCGCGATTGGCGAGGCGCAGATGGGCGCGCCACAGGCTGCTGGCTTCAAAGCTGAGATCGCCGGGATAGTTGACGACGCCGGGCTCGACCCGGAAGCGGAACTCGGCGTCATCGCGCAGCCGGAAACGCCAGCCGCCAAAAGGCTGCACTTCCATCCATTGATAGTCGCCGGCCTTGAGCCGGAACACGCGATGGCTGCGCCCCTCGGGCAGCCGCCGCAGAAAGGTCGATCCGAGCAGGCGACCCTCACGACCGAGCCGCACGCCGTAGAGCGTCTGTCTGCTGTCGACTGCGACCACCAGCAGACCCTCGTCGGCGCCCAGCTCCGGCAGCACGCCGGGCTCCAGTTCATCCAGGGCAAGGGTCGGCCGGACCGCCACGAGAAGACACAACAGCAGCAGACTGCGGAAAAGATCGGGACGGAGCATGCAAGGACTCGATAAAGGGCACAGGCCCAAGCTGCGGAAGTCTGCCGAAGTGTCGCCGCAAGTGGGAGTGTCGGGGCCCTGCGCCTCGTGGCGGGGCGCGGAAGGCGCGACGCATCCGAACCCGTGCAGAGGGCGCGACCTGCGGCCCCGGTCGCAAGCGTCCTGGATCCACGCCTCCGAGGGGTGACGAGCCGGTGCGTCTTGAAGACCCTCTGACGCGCGACGCCGGGACGCCCTCAGACGCTCAATGCCGCCGCAGTCGATAGCGCTCGCGATAGTCGGACGGGGTCATCGAGGTGGCGCGCTTGAACAGGCGGCGGAAGCTGGAGGTGTCGCGGTAGCCGCAGCGCTCGACGATCTCGTCGAGGCTGAGCAGCGACGTCTCCAGCAGGGCCTTGGCGCGCTCCACCCGCAGGCGCTGCAGATGGGCCAGCGGTGATTCGCCGTAGTGCTGCTGGAAGTGCCGCAGCAGGCTGCGCTCGCTGGTGTTGAGCCGTGCGGCCAGCTCGGCGATGCCCCAGTCGGAGTGCACTGCCTCCTGCAGCAGGCGGTCGGCGCGCTCGCCGAGGCTGGAGCGCGGGCGTTCGATCAGGGCCTCGCTGATATAGGGCGCCTGGCTCTGTCGATCCGGGTCATGCAGCCGCAGGCGAGCGGTCAGTTGTGCCAGGGCCTCGCCGCCGTGGCGCGCGACCAGGCGCAGCAGCAGGTCGGAGACCGCGCTGCCGCCGCCGGCCGTGGTCACACCCGGCGCTTCGACCAGCAGGGCGTCGGCGTCCAGACGGATGTCCGGATAGCGATGGCGGAAGGCCGCGCCCAGCCACCAGCTGGTGGTGGCGGGCTGGCCGTCGAGCACGCCGGCTTCGGCCAGCAGGAAGGTGCCGCAGCAGGACGAGGCCAGGGCGACGCCGCGCGCGTGCAGCCGGCGCAGGCAGTCGATCTCGGCGCTGTAGTCGTGCCGGCGCGAGAACAGTTCGCTGGGGCTCGCATGCATCAGACCCGGCACCAGCACCAGGTCGAGATCGGTCTGGTCGGCCACCTCGCCCGGCTGCAGCTCGGTACCGTCGGCCGTGCGCACTTGCCGGCGCCCGGGGGCTGCGACCAGCACCGCCTGGAAGTCCATCAGGCCGGGCATCTGGATGTCGGCGACGCGTTGGGCGATCAGCAGGGTGTCGACCACGCTGCCATAGGTCGACAGCATCATGCCGTCGAGCGCGAGCACGCCGACCCGCAGGCGACGCCGGGCCTGCGGGCTGTCGACCGGCGCTGGCGCTGCAGCCGGGTTCGTCGCTGCCGCGGACGCGGTCGACCGGCGCCGGCTCTGACGCGCCTCAGCGCTGGACGAGGATCGAGCTGGCATGGTTTTCCAGAGCGGCAATCAGGGCGGCGGGAAGCTGCAGGGTGTTCGCGGAGGCCGCCTGACCGCAAGCGGCCAGCGCGACTTCGCCGGTGTGGCCGGGCGGCAGCGCGGTGGCCGAGGGCGCGATCAGCTTCGGCAAGCCCGTCCGGTCGCGGGTCAGCAGCCACAGGCCGGGCGGCAGTTCGACGCGAGCGCCGCAGCCCGCGAACTGCAAACGGGTGACCGCACCCTCGTCGTCGAACAGCTGCCAGCGCTGCTCGCCGATCTGCAGGCGGGCGCCGTAGCTGCCGGCGAGGAAGATCTCCTGCGCGCTGCGCGGCGTCGCCTGCGCGCTCAGGCTCAGGCCCAGTGCCAGCGTGGCGACAAGGGCGCGAAGGGCGGAATGGACGGTGCTCATGGCGGATCTCCTCGGGCTGGGGTGGACACAGCCTGCGCCGGGCCCCGCGCCGTCGACAGTGGCGGATCCGACGCCAATCGTGCGGAAATCGCCAGCGGTCCGGCTCGCGCCGCTGATGCCTGAAGCTCTCGGCGCATCCTCGACTCGAACCCGAGGACACCGGAACCGAGGGGCCTTGCCGGCTGCACAAAGGCGGCCATGCTCGCCAGCGTGGTCGCGGCGTGCCGTATCGCGGACCGCGTGTTGCGGACGGGCGGCGCAATCCACCAGTCCCATCACGCAAACGCCCCCGGCAGGGGGCGTTCGGTGTCGAGATGCGGATGAGATCAGTCTTCGACCGGCTCCGGCGGCAGGTCGGCGTTGTGGTAGACCTCCTGCACGTCGTCCAGGCCTTCCAGGCGGTCGAGCATGTCGAGCAGGTCTTCGAGCGCCTCGCCCTCGACCTTCACCCGGTTGGCCGGGGCCATGACGATGTCGGCGCTCTCCGGCTTCACCCCGGCTGCTTCGATGGCCTTCTTGACGGCTTCGAAGTCGGTCGGCGCGCAGATCACGGTGCTGCGGCCGTCGGCGCTGGCGACGTCTTCGGCGCCTGCTTCGAGTGCCAGCTCCATCAGGCGGTCTTCGGCGGCGCTGTCCGGCGTGGCGACAACAATCTCGCCGCGGCGACTGAACTGGAAGGCCACCGAGCCGCTGGTGCCGAGATTGCCGCCGTGCTTGGACAGCGCATGGCGCACGTCGGCCACGGTACGCACGCTGTTGTCGGTCATGGTGTCGATGATCACGGCGACGCCGCCGGGGCCATAGCCCTCGTAGCGGATTTCTTCCATGTTGTCGGCGCCGTCGGCACCCGAGCCGCGCTTGACCGCGCGCTCGATGGTGTCCTTGCTCATGTTGGCGGCCAACGCCTTGTCGATGCCCATGCGCAGGCGCGCGTTTGCCGCCGGATCCGCGCCGCCGCGGGCGGCGATGGTGATTTCGCGGATGAGCTTGGTGAAGACCTTGGCGCGACGCGCGTCTTCCGCGTTCTTGCGGCCTTCGATGCTGGGGCCTCGACCCATGGCGGTTTCCTCGGCGGGATGTGGAAAGCCGGAAAGCTTGCCAGATCAAGGGCTCGCGCGCAGCCAGGGTGGCCCGGCCAGAACGGACGGGCCATTCCTGGCCCGTCCGTTCAGCGCTACAGCCTCGGATCAGCGGAAGGCCGCGACCGTCGGCCCGCGGGTCTTCCACACGCGGGTGTTGTCGTTGCGGGTAGCAGTGCCGATCGGCACGCCGCCGGTGGTGAAGTTCGGCGAGGAGAACGCGCCGATGCGGGTGCAGGTGGAGCAGGGACCATTGTTCACCGCCATCACCGTGCGGCGGTTCTGGCTGGTGATCACGTAGCCGTGGCCATAGGCGTAGGGCGTCAGGGTCGGGTCGTTGTCGTGGCGGGCGCCGACCACGTGCGCCGCTTCATGGACGAAGGTGAAGTTGCCCGACAGGCAGGACGGGTTCATCACGAAGTAGGCATTGGCATTGCTGGTGGCGATGCCGGCGGCCTGCCCGCAGAGGCCGGCGCTGGCCGGTGCGACGTAGGCGACCATGTCGGCGGTGTTGGAGTTTCGCTGGCTGCCGATGGTGTCGTAGAAGCCGTCGGACAGATTGGTCAGCCGGCTGAGCATGGTCGAGTAGTTGGTGCTCTCGGTCTGGCTGAAGTTCTGGATGGCGCCGGCCTGCTGGAACACGATCTCGGTGCCGGTCGCGGCCAGCGCGCGGTTCGACTCCGCGAAAGCGAGATCGATCGCTGCCTGCGGATTCGACACCGCCGCGCGAGCGGCCGGCCCGAAGGCCACCATCACGCGGATCGTCGAGATCGCCTTGGGCGCCGCCAGTGGCGAGCCCGCGCGGAAGTCCACCGGCTGCGACTTCGACACCATTTCCTTGTAGGCCTCTTCATGCTCATCCGGCGGGAACGCCTGCTGGTCGACTTCGATGAGCGCATGCGCGCCCTTGTCGACCGGCTGCAGACGATAGAGCGCACCGGCGACCCGGATCGTGCCCCACAGCTCTTCGCCCGAGCGCACCAGAATGGCCTCGTCGAGAAGATGGTCGATGGCCTGGAGCTTCCCATTGCTGGCGCTTGGCTTCTTCATCTCGATGCTGCCGATCCAGACCTCGTTGCCGCTTTCCATTTGCTGATGGCTGGCCTGCTTGGCCTCGATCGCGATGCCGCCGGGCAGGGTCATGCGCAGCGCGCCCTGGCGTGCGTGCACAGCGCGAGCGTCGGCTGCGACGAGTTCGATGCGGGCGTTGGCCGGATCGGCGGCCACGCGCTGCAGCAGCGGGCCGGGCGCGGCAAAGGCCTCACGGTTGGCGATGGTGGAGAACAGGTCCTGCTGAGCCTGCGCCGCCCCCGAAAAGGCGCAGGAGACGGCCAGCATGGCGGCCGCGTAACGATGGAGATTCATCGCTGTGTTTCCTCTTGAGTTGAGTGGTGTAACCCCCGTCGCACAGTTCCGGAAACCCCCGTCTTCGGAAGCGGCGACGCTCGGAACCTACTGCATTTTTTCGTTCGCAACACCCTGAGTCACCGCAGTGTCGTTCCGATCAGCGAACTGTTCCGCGGCATGGCACAGGAAGCGTGCGTGGTCCGTTCCAAGTCACTGAAACAAAAGGCAGAACGGCCGAGCGTGGCGAGGCTTCACTGCGTGCGAGCCAGCGCAAGGGCGGCACGCGCGTTCGCGTTACATTGTTTCAATCAAGAATGGATGTGCGCAGCTCTGCGCGCAGTGAGGTGTCTGCTCATCCGCGGCGGGAAGGAGTCATGGCGCCCCGTGCCTGCGGGTGCAGGTCTTCCGGTCGGAATCCGAGGGCGTTCCTCAAGCACTGCATGACCACGCGGCGTGGTCGTGACTGCAGGCTGTTCACCACGGTCAGTGGGGCTCCCGTCGGTATCTCCCCGGGGGCGTTGATTGCCGCGAGGCCGATGCATGCTCGCGATGGCGAGGCCACCCTCGGCGCCTCCGCGCTCCTTCGGCCAAGTCCCGGGCTCTCGATGAAAACCTTGATGCGCGCGGCCTGCGATGGATCCTCCGCGGCACACGGACGGGGCGCTAGTGGAACTCCTCGTGAGCGCAAACACGACTGAAGTCCTTGCGCGTGATGCAGACCGTGCGGATCGACGAGAAAGATCTGCCGAGGCTGGCGCCCATTCTCCCGGGCAGCCTGGCTACACGCACGGGTGCAGGTGTGGCCCGAAGCTCGGCAGAGGATCTCGCGTGACCCTCCTCCACACGGGCGAGGCTCACTGGGCCCATGCGAGTCTGCCCGGTGCGAAAAACTGGCCAGGGCGATGGCGATCTGCTGTCGCCGTTGGACGCTTGGGGCCACGGCGCGAAGCGCAAATCCTGCGCCCCGCGCCGCGCCACCAACGCTCGGCAAAGCATCTGCCTTGCCGAGCGGTGCAACCCTCTGGGAATGGCTTCCGGCGCGCGGATCCAAGGTCCCAGGGGCCGCCGTCAGTCGCGCCTGATTGGCGCCTCGAACCCGTTGGCGAAGATCTGGGGCGGCAGCAAGCCAGTGCCGACGAGCTGGAAGCCGGTGTCGCCCGGGGCATCCGCCGTGACGCTGATGGTCTGGGAAGCGGGACCGCCGGCCGAAGGCTCGAAGCGATAGGACAGCGTGCAACTGGCATTCGGCAGGATGTTGATCGGCAAGCTGTTGCCGCAGCTGCCGTCACCCGTGCGTACAAACGGCGCATTGGCGACGCTGATCGACGTCACCTGCAGCGGACCGTTGCCGGCATTGGCGAGTGAGACTGTGCGCACCTCGCTCGCGGAACCGATCAGCAGACTGCCGAAGTCGACGCTCGCGGGGGCAATCACCAGATTGCCGGTGGCTACGCCGCGACCCCGCAAGGTGATGCTGCCGCCCGCCACCGAGGCAGTGACCTCCAGAATGTTCTCGAATTCGCCGGTGGCAGTCGGCGCAAAGGTGTACACCAGGGTGCACGATGCGTTCGCGGCAAGTTCAAACGGAGTCGCCGCACAGCTGCCGCCGGCGCGTGCGAACGGGGCGTTCGGCGTGCCGACGGTGTTCACCGTAATCGGGGCGGCGCCGGTGTTCTGCAGCGTCACCTCGCGAGCGTTGCTGGTGGTGTTGATTTCCACGCTTCCGAAATCCTGCAGCGCTGGGCTGATGCTCAGCGCTCCCACCGATGGTTCCGCCAGGGTCCAGATCGCCGACGCCGGCACCGCGTTGACCGTCAGGGTGTTGGTTGCCGCATTCACGGTGCCGCCGGCATCCACATAGCTCGCACCGTCCTGACGGTGAGCCCGAAGCTGGGATTCGCTCAGGGTGCCGAGGTCGGTGGGGTCGAGATAGGTGAAGCTCAGGTCCGCTGTCAGGTCGCCCGCGGCCAGACTCCAGTGACGGGAAATCGCGAGCGCGGCGGGCGTGAAGCCAGGTGCGAGGCCTTCGACGGCGCGGGCCGTGACGGTCGCCGGGAAGGTGCCCGCCGTGGCGTTCACCGTGACGGGCGAATAGCCGTTGGCGGTGCCCACCTCGAAGCTGCGGGAGCCCGCTGCGGCCAGAGCCTTGCGCAGATTGCCGACGACGTAGCCGTTCGTGCGGGTCACGGTGGCTGCCGACTGCGTGAGCTCGACCACGGCGGAGCCGGTGATGAGCCTGCCGTTGGTCAGCGTGAGCGCCGTCGTGGCACTCGTCAGTGCGAGGTCTCCGCCGCTCAGCTGGACGTGGTTGGGATTGTCGACCGTGAGTTGGGTCAGGATCCGCGTTGGATTGATCTCGGGGCCCGTAGTGCGCGGTGTCGTCTCGTTCGCATACAGCACAATCTGTCCGCCGCTGCCCTGGTTGTGGACGGGGCTGACGTCGAAGGCGCCACCCGAGGTGGTCAGGCCCGCCGAGCCGATCTGCACGACGGTGGTCGACGTGCCGCCGTTGCCCAGCGTGATCTGGTTGCTGTTGACGAAGCCACCGGTGAACAGATTGACGCGATTGGTGACGATGGGGGCCTGCAGCGTGGTCTGGAAGAGGCTGTTGCTGCCGAGAGACGTGAACGGCGCCGCTGCAGTGCCGAAGACGCCCGTGCCCGAGTAGCTCATCGGGCCATTGGCGTTGAAGTCGAGGCGCGAGCTGGTGCCCTGCACGGCAATCGTCCCGTTGTTCACCAGGCTCGCGCCACGGAAAAAGATTGCAGCGCCGGCCGTGCCGCTGCCCGCGTTCATGCTGCGACCGCCGGTGACCAGCACGTTCGGAGTCGCGCCCGCCACCCGGTAGATTGCGGAGGCTGGCGCAGCGGGGTTGCCCAGCTGCAGCGTGGTCTGCGCCGGGTTGGTCACGAACGTCGCGGCGGCACTGGTCGAGTAGTCCAGTGGCGTCGCGTTCGTGCTCGGCTGAACCAGCACGATCGTGCCGCCGGCGAAATCGAAGCTGTTCGTCGTCGCGGTCAGGCCGAACGCGGCGGTGGCGGCGGCATTGCCGACGGTCGCCAGGTTGACGGTGCCACCGCTCTGGACATACGTCAGCGCGCTGGTCGACTGCAGGCGTCCGGCGATGTTCAGTGTGCCGCCTTCGATGCGGAACTCCGCGCCCGCGCCCGCGCCCATCGAATTGCCAGCGACCGTGCCGACGTTGAACGTGCCGCGGGTCAGTCGGAGCAGGCCATTGTTGGTCGGAGAGCCGGCCAGCGCGCTTACCGTGAAGTTGGGATTGTCGACCCAGAGCCCGGCCGTGGCCGGGATCGAGTAGCCCACCGCCGAGAACAGCGGATTGCTCAGGGTGTAGCTGCCGGCGAAGCGCACGGTGCCGGAGGTCAGCACGAGCAGGGCGGAGGTGCTGGAAGCGCTGCCGCGAACAGTGAGGTTGTCGGGGGCGACGGTGACCACGGTGCCGCGATTGCCCTTGTCGACCGCGAGTTCGCGGAGGTTGGTCACTGCTCCGGAGCCGGTCAGGCTGACGTCGACGGGACCTGTGCCGAAGCTGAGGCGGGCGCCCGAGGTGTTGCCGTTGGTGCTGAAATCAAGCGTGCCGTTGTTGACGACGCTGCCGCCGACCGTGACGTTGTTCGTGGTCGTCGTGCCCGTCAGGGGCGACTGCAGGACGCCACCGGCGTCGATCGTGAGGTTGAAGGCAGCCGCGCTGGCGATGTTGAGGGTCACCGTGCAGCCGTTGCCGATGACCACGCTGTCTCCCGCGGTCGGTACGGTCCCATCAGCCCAGGTGGCCACGTCGTCCCAGTTGCCGCCGGTCCCGGCGCAGCTGTCGGCGCCAGCGGCAGCCGTGGCCTGGGTGCCGGCCAGTGCCGGGCTCAAGGCGCCTTCCGAAACGGCGAATACGCGCCAGTCGTAGTTGATGCCCGGCTGCAGGCCGCTGCTGCTGAACGTGGTCGTGTTGGCGGGAAGAGTCGTGACCGCGCTGAAGTTGACCCCGTCGGTGGAGCGGAACAGCGCGTAGCCCAACTCGTCGGGCGAATCTGTCCAGTTGAGGGTCATGCCTACCGGAGTGACCGCGGTGAAACTGAGGTTGGTCGGTGCCGACGGGGCCGCCGGGGCAAAGCGGTAGAGCCGCCGCTGTCCCTGGCTCGACGAATTCAGGCTGGCCATGGGCTGGCCCAGCGGGAACTGGTTGGGCGTCAGCGCGGTGGTGCTGAGGTTGTTTTCGGTGCCGATGGTCGCGAGCGCGCCGCTGGCGCTGCCGTTGGAGAAACCGATGTGCTGCGGATTGAGGGCGTTCTGGAAGCCCTGACTCGCATTGCGGACCATGCCTCCGTAAACCAGCTCGATGACTCCCGTTGTCTCGTGGAGTCGAATCTGGCTGGTTCCATCGGCCGTGGGCGTGGCCGAGTAGATGATGTTCATGTTCAGGAACTCGACCACCAGCACACGATTGGGGGCGGTGCCCTCAACCTTGTAGTGCACTCGACCGTTGCCACTGGTGATGAGGTCGGATCCGAGGCTCGCGATCAAGGGGGTGGCGGCAGCACCCAAGGCGTAGGTGCTGCCGGACACGGCGGTGGCGCCAAGCCGGAGAAAGCCGTTGGAGCTTGCACTGAACTGGGAGTAGCGCGTGCCGAGGAAATAGAAGTCAAAGCCGATCGGCGTGACCGCAGAAACGGCGTCGTCCGCGCCTGCAGCGACGAGCTGGATCGTGCCGCTGCTCATGTCGGTGAGCGAGCCGTCGTTCACTGAACTGAAGGCGTAATTGGCACTGCTCTGCGCGAGCGCGGAACCCGCAGGCACCAGCATGGCGAGTGACAGCGCGGCGCAGTGAAACATGCGCGCCAGAGGGCCGCGGGAAGGGTGGGGGGTGTGGTTCATTTGGTTCGAGTCTCCAGGCACCGTGAGCGTTGCTTGTCACGGGGGTGTATGGAGTTTCGGGACCCGGATCGCCTCCGCCCCCAAAGCCTTGCCGTGGGCATGGACCGGGACCCCGTTCGCCGCATAGGCAGGCGACGAGAGTTCCGCGAACCTCCCAGTGCGAGCTGCGCCCTGTCCTTTGGCGCAACTCCGTTCCCCCCGGAACTCGCGTCATGACGTTGACGCGCGGCGCAAGTAGACATGATCTGAGGGCGCGAGGCCAGTTGGAGAGGGCAAAGGCTCGCTCTCCGCGACTGACTGGCTCCCCGGGGAGTGCCGGGCAGCCCCCCGAACGGCCCGTTCCGAGGCCATGACGACGCTGTAATGTGCGCCACGTCCGTCTCTGGAAGCGCTTGCAATGTCCCTGGCGAGTCTGTTGCCGTCGGTCGGCCGCCCTCAGCCAACCCGGACGCCGATCACCCTGCCCATCGTCCTGTTGGCTTGGCTGCTGCTCGCCGTTTGCGGGTCTGCACCTGCCGCCGAGTCGCCGGGTGAAGTCGAGGTTGTGCTTGAGACGGGCCGCCTCGTCGGGCACCAGCGCGGCGGCACACACGCGTTCTTGGGGGTGCCCTATGGCGAGGACGCCCGTCTCAGACGCTTCGAGCGGGCGCTGCCGAAGTCGGGGTGGACAGGGGCGCGGGAGGCTCGGAAGTTTGGTCCGCGCTGTCCGCAAGCCGTCGCTGCTGACGCAAAGGTCGAGGCCAGTGGCATGAGCGAAGACTGCCTCAGTCTCAACGTATGGACGCCCTCCCTCGACGACGGACAGCGCCCCGTGCTCGTCTACTTCCACGGCGGTGGCTACGCCAATGGCACAGTGAACGAAGCCGTCTACGACGGCGCCGCGCTGGCCCGCCGCGGCGACGTGGTGGTCATCACGGTGAATCATCGACTGAACGGTTTTGGCTACCTGTATCTCGGCGCGCTCGACAGCGAGCGCTACGCCGATTCGGGCAACGTGGGTCAGTACGACCTCATCCTGGCCCTGCATTGGGTGCAGCGGAACGTCAGCGCCTTCGGCGGCGACCCGTCCAAGGTCACTGTGTTCGGCCAATCCGGCGGTGGCGCCAAGATCGCCACCCTGATGGCCATGCCCGAGGCCGAGGGCCTGTTCCACCGCGCCTGGACGATGAGCGGGCAGCAGATCACGGGGCGCGTGCGGGCCCATGCCGAACAGACCGCGCGTGAGGTGCTCGCTCGCATGGATATCCCCTCGCGTGCGCATGCCGAAGCCCAGCTCGACGCGTTGCGATCCGCTTCGATGGAAGACCTGATGGCTGGCCTGCGGGGTGGTGTCTGGACGCCGGTGGTTGACGGCCTGGGGCTGCCGCGCGACCCCTTCGCACCTGATGCGCCGCCGCAATCGGCGGCCATCCCGATGGTCCTCGGCAATACCCACGACGAGACGACAAGCCTGATCGGGCGTGCTGACCCGACCACCTTCGAATTGGAATGGGCTGGGGTGGCGACGGCGCTGACGAAGCACGTCAGCGCCTTCCTCGGCGGCCTTCAGCCGCAGGCCATCGTTGACCAGTACCGCGCGTGGTATCCGCAATACTCGCCGAGCCAGGTGTTCTTCTCGGCAACCACGGCGGCACGCTCCTGGCGGGGCATGGTGATAGCCAGCGAGCGCCGCGCCGAACAGGGGGCGCCGACCTGGATCTACCACCTGCACTGGCGCTCGCCGCTGGAGGGCGGACGCTTCGGAGCGCCCCACACGCTGGATATCCCGCTGGTGTTCGGCAACCTCGAAGCCGACGACTGGACGCGCGAAGCCGTGTCCGCTGCGCGGCCGGTGTCCGCGGCGATGATGGATGCGCTGATCGCCTTCGCACGCAGCGGCGACCCCAATGCCGACGGGCGGATCGAGTGGCCGCGCTTCGATCTGCAGCGGCGCGCAACCCTCGTGCTGGATGAACGCATCCGGGTGGAGGACGACCCGCGGGGCCTCGAGCGCCGTTTGTTCGCGCCGATTCCCTACCTGCAGCCGGGCACCTGAGGCCACACGGGGCCGGGCCCTTCTGGCCTTGATCCGTGGTCGCGAGTCCGGCCCATGGACGGATTCGTTCGTCCGCTACGCGGCGACGCTTTCGCTTCGCTCAGTCACGCCAGACCAAGCATCGCGTGCTCGATCCGCGGGCGCCCGCTCGGGCGCGCGGCAACGCCGAATTCTTCAGCATTGCCCTATGCGAGGCCGCATCGACGCGGCCTTGACCACGGGTTCGCGCGGCGTGCACCGCGGTCGATGTAGCCTGCGGACATGAAGACCCTCATCCGACTCGCAGCCCTCGCCGCGCTGGCCCTGCTGATCGTCGCCTGCGCCAGCACCCGCAAGGACGCCCCCATGCCCGGACCTGCACTTGCTGAAGTGGACCTGCCGCGCTTCATGGGGCGCTGGTGGGTAATCGCCAACATTCCCTACTTCGCCGAGCGCGGCAAGCTCGCGAGTTCCGACAACTACAGTCTCCGCGAGGACGGCCGCATCGACGTGGTGTACGCCTACCGGAAGTCTTTCGAGGAGGTCGAAGAGCGCACCCTGAATGCGTGGGCCCGGCCACTTCCCGATACCGGCAACGCGCACTGGCGGCAGCGCTTCTTCGGGATCTTCTCGGTCGAACTGCAGGTGCTCGAGATCGATGCCTCCTACCGCTGGGCCCTGATCGGCAATCCCAAACGCAGCCTTGCGTGGGTCTTCGCGCGCGAGCCGGTGATGGAGGACGCAGAGTACGCCCGCGTCGTCGAGCGCCTGCGGCGCTTCGGCTACGACCCGGCTTCGCTGGAGCGCATTCCACAGACCCCAGAGCAGGTGGGGCAGCCGGGCTTCCAGTGACTCACTGGCGGGCGCGCTGGCTGGCCGCGACGCTGCCCAGCACCAGTGCCCCAGCGAGCAGCATTGGAAGCGTAACGGGCTCATCCAGCAGCCACCAGGCCCAAGCCACCGCGAACAGCGGGATCAGGTAGGTCACGGTCGAGGTTCGAGCCGGGCCGATCCGCTCGACCAGCCGGTAGTAGCCGACCAGAGCGACGCCGGTGCAGAGCACACCCAGCGCCACAGCCGCGGCCCACGAAAGGGCCGATGGGGCGACCGTAGGCCAGTGCCACAGCGCGAGCGGCATAGACATCAACGAGGCGCACAGCAGCGTGGCGCCTGCCAGGGCCGCAGGCGGCAACCCGCTCAAGTGGCGCCGCACCAGGTGCACCCCGAGGCCATAGCAGAATGCCGCCAGGGTGCCCGCCCCCGCGGCGAGCCCGACGCTGGCGCCGGCGCTGCGTCCACTGGCCAGGACCACGACGCCGATGAAGCCAACGGCCAGCGCGGCGGCGCGCGCCGGCCCAATACGCTCGCGGAAGAACAAATGCCCGACCAGGGCGGTGAAGGGCACGGTCATGGCATTGGCGATGGCGCCGATACCGGCCGGCGCGCGGCCCGCAGCCCAGGCGAACAGCACAAAGGGCAGGGCGGTGTTGATGGCGGCAATGCCGGCGATCACGCCCCAGAGCTTCAGCGGAAAGCGGCGCCGCGCGAGCCACAGGAAGGGCAGCAGCACCAGCGCCCCGGACAGCAGACGGACCTCGACCAGCGCGAAGGCGCCGAACTCCGGCGCGGCGACGCGCATGAACAGGAAGGACGCTCCCCAGATTGCGCCAAGCACGGCCAATTCCAGCGGAGTCAGCCAACCCGGCTCGGATCGAAGGGTCGGCAGGGAGCGCAGCGGATCAGACGGGAGGGCCCGTGAGGCGGACATTCGCGGCGCCCTCGGCTGGGGTGGCAGGCCCTAAAGCATGCCCGCTTGCGAGGGCCGCCGCTGGCCGGATCCGGACCTCGGGTGCGAAACGGACTGAGAGCCTGTGAGAACCCTCCGCATACTGCGGCCGCTTCTGGCCGCCCCCGGCGGCAGCGCGCTGCGCGAACTCCGCGGTCATCGGGTCCACCAGACTCCCTTGAGTTCTTGTGCTGCGCGTTGCACCGAACGTCCAGAGAGGCCCTCGCCGCGACGTCTGAGTTGTTTGGCACGCTGCAAGAGGGCGGGAAAATCCATCGCTCCACTGCGAATCGCCTTGGACGTGTGCGACCGCGACCTGCCGCGCGAGGGCTGCGATCCATGGCCGGCTGACCGCGTGGGGATTCGCGAGCCTCGCGAGACCGTCAAGACCCTGCGAGGCCCCGCTGTAGCGTCTGGCGCTCTCGCTCGCGAGTTGGGCCGAGTCGTGGGATCGTCTATCGGGGCCCAAGGCCTACGCGTCCTGTCTCCTTCAATTCGCCTCGGTCGAAGCGCAGCTCCTTCAGCAGCTCACCGCTCAGCGCGAACAGGCGCTCCCCGAAGGCGAAGAAGCGGGCGCTGCCGTACCAGGCGTAACAGTCCAGTTCGCAATCGCTGGGCGAGTGCTGCATGTCGACCCTGGCGGCCAGCTGCAGCATGTCGCCTGCGCGTCGGAAGACCAGGAGGTCTTCCACCAGATCCTCGCGGTAGTACCTCGAACCCGCGGGTGGCTCAGGCGCGAACACCGGCAGCCCGGCCAGCTCGGTGCCGTCGTCGAGCCGAGCGGCATTGAAGCTGTGGCTGCGCGAGGACAGGTCCGCCGCCATGCCCGGCCACTGTCCAAGCGGGCCCACGGCGGCGTTGTCGCGGCGGACCAGCACGGTGCGCAGGTCCTGCGGTTCGTCGTCGCGGTAGACCGAACCCATCAGCAACACGTGTTCTGCCAGCAGCTCGATGCGCTCGACCGGGGCCGGTAGCGGCAGGTGCTGGATCGGGCCGCCATCCAGCGGCAGGCGGTGCAGTTGGCGGGTACCGGGCTGGTACTCGTCGTCCTCGCTGTCATCGCCGCCCGCCTCCTCCAGCGCCAGCCAGGCAGCGTCCCGATCGAAGCGCAGGAAGGCGATCTCGCCCTCGATGCTGGCGCGGATCTCGGCCGGGGCGAGGCCCGGCGTGCGCGCGCGGAAGCGGCTGAGGGGGATGTACTGCAGCAGGTTGCGTTGGGCGTCCTCGCTGAGGCGCTCGCTGCCGATCAGATACAGGCCGTCGGCGGTTTCCTTGAAGCCGAAGCGGCCATTGGGCAGGCTGGTGGTGGCGATCACGGTGGGGGCTTCGGCGCGGTTCTGCGGCAGACGCAGCACGCGGCTGGCGTAGTCGCCGGGCTCCGGCCCTGTCCAGCGAGCCAGCCACGGATCGAAGTCGCGGCGGCGCCAGGCCTGCGCCGTCCAGCTGTAGTCGGCGAGGTAGATGCCATCGGCGGCGATGTAGGTGCTGGCGCCGGCATTGGCGACGGCGGCGCTGCGCGTACAGGCCAGACGCTGCTGCAGCAGGCCCTCCAGATCGCAGCGCAGGAAGGCGTAGACCTGGGGCTCCGCCCCGAGACCGTCCAGCACCTGAAGATCGTCCGGGGCGAGCAGATCGACGCGGGTGGCTTCGATCGGATCGCCGTCGCTGCCCACACGCGCTGCGAACGGCCAGTTGTCCTTGAGCAGGCTTTCGGCCGGGAAACTCAGGGACAGCACCAGCTCGCCGTCGCGGATGCGTGCGCCGGAGTCGTTGCCGGAGAAGTAATCGTCCACCGACAGTTGCCAGCGCCCGCGCGGTTCCAGGCCGCCGCTCGCATCCAGCCTGAACACGAACAACTCGGCGGCGTTCTCGACGAAGTTGAAGCCCAGCAGGATCGCGCCGCCGCTGAAGGTGAGAATCTCGTCGTAGTACAGATCGTCCCGCGAGTCGTCAGCGACCACCGTATGGCTGTGCAGCAGCGCGAAGCGCTCGCGCCCCGGCGCCCCGGCGTCGATCACATGCAGCACGCCCTGCCGCAGCACCAGCAGCAGCGAGCCCATCTTCTTGACGATGCCGCCTTCGTCGACGCCGGCTTCCTGATTGTTGGTGATGAGGTCGGTGTCGACGATACGGCTGCCCGTGACCATGATCGAATCGAGCGCAGCGCAATCGTCGGTATCGTCGCTCGTGCAGCCCCCGCCGAATCCGAACCCGTGTCCGGTCGCAGCGGGCGATTTCGAACCGGAATCGCGCCATTCGATGTAGTCCGCTTGGCTTGATTGCAGTGCCAGCTCAATGCCGTCCTGCGAGGCAGGCCTGACGGTGTGCGAATGCTGGCTGGCGCAGCCAGCGGAAACCATTGCGGAGAGAACAGCGATATGGGCCAACTTCATGGACGGCAACGCCAGATGAGGTGCGAACAATCGCGCCGCTGCAGTCTGCTGCAGCCCGCACCCGCCGTTCAATCCGTTTGGGTTCGCGCGCCGCGCCGCTCGGCCTCTTCCGCCGCCGCCTGCTTCCACGGCAGCCGCCCTTCGATCTCCAGGTGCAGGGCGAACACCAGAAAGCTGCGGATCAGCACGATCAGGCCGAGCATCAGCAGGCTGTCCAGGGTGTAGTCGATGATGATTGTGCGGATGATGTCCGCGGCGACCAGGAACTCCAGGCCGAGGATCAGGGCGCGGACGCTGCGGCGGCGGTAGGCGAGGTAGGCCGCGTGCGCCTCCACACGTCCCAGGCCGCGCAGCCATTCGACGGTCGAGACCACGAAGCCGGCGAGGATCACGCCAACGCCGATCAACTCGACGCCGAGGATCAAGTGGCGAATGCCTTCCACGAAAGCGCTATGCATCATTTCCCCGGGGCTGTCGGGGCGCGTGCGGTCCCGCCGATCGCGTTGCTGTGGGTGGGGTGGGACGCAAGCATGCCCACAGGATCGCCACGCTTTGTAAGCTTGCGCACCGGCGTGGGGCAAGCGAAAGGAGAAGGGCGATGGCCACCGGTTGGGCCGGGGACGGCGCCGTCCAGGATCAGATCGACGCGACCGTCAAGGACGCGATCAGGCGTGCACGGGCTCAGTTGCCCACAGGGCCGAGCCTCAGCCACTGCGAGCACTGCGAGGCGGCGATTCCGGAAGCGCGGCGCAAGGCGCTGCCGGGCGTGCGCCTTTGCGTGCCCTGCCAAGAGGCTGAAGACCGCGAAGCGCGCGCCAGCGCCGGCTACAACCGCCGCGGCAGCAAGGACAGCCAGTTGCGCTGAAGCGGGGATCAGCCGAGCCGCGAGCGGCGTTCAGCGAGTACCTCGACGCTGCCGGTGTGGGCCTCCGGATCGCGATCGATCTCGAAGCGGTCGCGCCCTGCGTGTTTGGCGCGATAGAGTGCGGCATCCGCACGCGCCAGCCACTCGTTCCAGCGCTCGTCCGCGTGCAGCGCCGCCGCACCGATTGACACAGTGACCCGGCCGCCGGGGCTGCGCAGTTCGGCGCGCAGGGCCTCCTGCAGGCGCTCCAGCACGCCGGGCAGGGCGTTCAGTGGGGTCGAAGGCAGCAGCAGGACGAACTCCTCGCCGCCAAGCCGGTACAGACGATCCAGCTTGCGGAGACGCCCGCGCACGATGGCGGCGAAATCCGCCAGCACACGGTCGCCGGCCTCGTGCCCGTGCGTGTCGTTGATGACTTTGAACAGGTCGAGGTCGATCACTGCGAGGACCGTCGGGCGCGGGCGCCGCTCGAACTGGCGGACAGCCTCTTCCAGTTCGGATTCCATGAGACGGCGGTTGCCTGCGGCCGTCAGCGGATCATGCGATGCCAGCGATTCCAGCTGCCGGCGCTGAAGCTCGGTGCGCGTGGCGAAAATGAAGGCGTACAGACTGACCAAGCCCGCGGTCACCGCGAAGGACACCCGTTCGCTGCCCTCGGGAAAGCTGTCGCCGAGCAGGGCGATGGCGGCGACCACCAGCACATTGGTGCCGAGGGCGATGCGGCGGTCGACCAGAAAGAAGCTCGCCAGCAGGACGCAGTAGGCCCAGAGCATGCCGTTGCGGCCCAACATCTCGGCGGCGATGACCACGGCCGAGGCGATCACCCCGACCATCGCCAGTGCCGCCCCGTGGGTGCGGCCCGTCCGCCATGCGTACAGCACCGGCGCGCAGATGGCGAGCACGATGACACTGTCCATGACCCCCGCGATCCACTCGCCCCGTGCGAAACGGTAGATGGCGAAGGGAAAGATGCCGACCACCGCGCACAGCCCGAACAGGCTCATGATCGCGAAGCGGAAATCGGTGCGAAGGCGGGCCAGCATGGAGGCTGTGTTCATGCTCGGGGACGGGACCGTAAACACCGTGCAAGCGGCGTTCCCGGCCCTGCGCCGGCGTTCAGGCCGGCTCGACCCGGTCGACCCGCTGGAAACCGCGCGGCAGCGGATTGCCGCGGGTGGCGCGGGCGCCGGCGTAGGCCTGCAGGTCGCGCCAGCTGAGCGTCAGCTTGCGCTGGCCGCAGTGCAGCACAAGCTCGCCGCCGTGGCGCACCGAGGTCACCGCGATCACCCGCTCCTCGCCCGACTTCAGCTTGGCCGGGGCGACCTGCAGGATCTTGTTGCCCTTGCCACGATCGAGTTCCGGCAGCTCGGCCACCGGGAAAGCCAGCAGCTGGCCGGCGGACGAGATCGCCACCAGCCAGTCCTGTGCAGGGTCACCGACCGCCACCGGCAGCAGCACCTCGGCACCGTCGTCGAGGTTCAGCAGGGCCTTGCCGGCCTTGTTGCGGGTCGTGAAGCTCTCGAAGCGGGTCAGGAAGCCGTAGCCGAAGGAGCTGGCCAGGAGGAAGCGCTGATCGTTCTCGCCGATGGCGGCGGTGACGAAGCCGACGCCGCTGGCCGGGGTGAAGCGGCCGGTCAGCGGTTCGCCGTTGCCGCGTGCGGATGGCAGGGTGTGCGCGGCTGTCGAGTAGCTGCGGCCGGTCGCATCCAGGAAGGCCGCCTGCTGGGTGCTGCGGCCGCGAACGGCCACCAGCAGGCGATCGCCCTCGCGGTACGACAGCCCGGCCGGGTCGACTTCATGGCCCTTGGCTGAGCGCACCCAGCCCTTCTCGGAGACCACGATCGTGACCGGCTCGCTGCTGACCAGTTCAGCCTCGGAGATCGCCTGCGCGGCGCCGCGCTCGACCAGCGGCGAGCGCCTCGCGTCGCCGAACTTCTTGGCGTCGGCGACCAGCTCGTCCTTGATCAGCTTCTTCAGCTTGGCCGGCGAAGCGAGGATGCCCTGGATCTTCTCGCGCTCCTTGGCGAGCTCGGACTGCTCGCCGCGGATCTTCATTTCCTCCAGCCGCGCCAGCTGCTTCAGCTTGGTTTCGAGGATGTACTCGGCCTGCACTTCGGTCAGGCCGAAGCGCGCCATCAGCACGGGCTTGGGCTCGTCCTCGCTGCGGATGATGCGGATCACTTCATCGAGGTTGAGGAAGGCGATCAGCAGGCCTTCCAGCAGGTGCAGACGACGCTCGACCTTGTCGAGGCGATGGTTCAGGCGGCGCACCACGGTGGTCTGGCGAAAGGCCAGCCAGTCGCGCAGGAAGGCCTTCAGGTTTTTCACCTGCGGCTTGCCGTCGAGCCCGATCACGTTGAAGTTGACGCGGTAGCTCTTCTCGAGGTCGGTGGTGGCGAACAGATGCCCCATCAGCTGCTCGACGTCGACGCGGTTGGAGCGCGGTACCAGAACGATGCGGATCGGGTTCTGGTGGTCGCTCTCGTCGCGTATGTCCTCCAGCCAGGGCAGCTTCTTGGCGCGCATCTGCTGGGCGATCTGCTCCATCACCTTGCCCGGGCTGACCTGGTAGGGCAGGGCGGTGATGACGATGTTGTTCTGCTCGCGCACAAAGGCCGAGCGCGCCCGCACGCTGCCGCCGCCGGTCTCGTAGATCTTCTTCAGATCGCCCGCCGGCGTGATGATCTCGGCTGCGGTCGGGTAATCCGGGCCGCGCACGTGCTCGCAGAGGTCGGCGATGGTGGCGTCGGGGTCGTCCAGCAGGCGCACGCAGGCGCTGACCACTTCATTGAGGTTGTGCGGCGGGATGTCCGTCGCCATGCCGACCGCAATACCCGTGGTGCCGTTCAGCAGCAGATGCGGCAGGCGCGCCGGCATCCAGCTCGGCTCTTCCAGTGTGCCGTCGAAGTTCGGCGACCAGTCGACCGTGCCCTGGCCCAGCTCGCCCAGCAGCACCTCGGCGATCGGGGTCAGCTTGGATTCGGTGTAGCGCATCGCCGCGAACGACTTCGGGTCGTCGGTCGAGCCGAAGTTGCCCTGGCCCTCGATCAGCGGGTAGCGATAGGAGAAGGGCTGGGCCATCAGCACCAGGGCCTCGTAGCAGGCCGAGTCGCCGTGGGGGTGGAACTTGCCGATCACATCACCGACCGTGCGCGCCGACTTCTTCGGCTTGGCCGTGGCGTTCAGGCCGAGCTCGCTCATCGCGTAGATGATCCGCCGCTGCACGGGCTTCAGACCGTCGCCCAGGAAAGGCAGGGCGCGGTCCAGCACGACATACATCGAGTAATCGAGGTAGGCGCGCTCGGCGTACTCGTGCAGGGGGATCTGCTCGAAACCGTGGAAGCTCTGGCGGGTCAGGTCGGACATCGGGTTCGCGTCTTGGGCAGCGTCAGCAGGGCGCGAATCCTAGCAGCTTGGGTCGGGACGACCGCGTGTGGTGGTTCGCGGCCTGGCCAGCCCGCAAACGTCAGCGGCCGCGCCTTGACGGGCGCGGCCGCTGAGCAGGTGCGTTGGTGAGAGCGCTTACCAGGCGTAGCGCGCGCCCACCACGATCTGGCGCGGGTTGCCGAACAGGATGCCGCGGGTCCGATCGACGATGTACTCCTCGTCGGTCAGGTTCTTGACCGCCAGGAAGCCGCTCCAGCCGTAGATCTCGGGCTCGTAGTTGAGGGTGGCGCTCCACACGGCGTGGCTGTCGA
Organism: Lysobacterales bacterium; assembly: GCA_046318115.1. Taxonomy (GTDB): domain Bacteria; phylum Pseudomonadota; class Gammaproteobacteria; order Xanthomonadales; family Xanthomonadaceae; genus Aquimonas. The sequence continues at coordinate 36,797 of JBKCVA010000143.1, forward strand.
TCTGGCCGAACTGGCCATCGCCGTTCACGCGCGGGCTGCGGGTGTTGGCGAAGTCGGCCCACTGGCGACCGACATGCTGCAGCTCGACGTTGAGGTCCCAGGGGCCGCGGGCGTAGCCGACCCGACCGGTGAAGGTGAACTCGGGGGCGTAGGGCAGGCGATTGCCGGCGACGCTGCCGTTGGCCGCCTGGCCGTTGTCGACCCGGCGCAGCACGCTCGACTGCTCGGCCGTCGCGAGCCAGGTCACCGCCGCATTGGCATAGAACTCGCCGCCCCGGCTCTGCAGGGCCTGGCGGTTCAGGCCGACCGCCAGTTCCAGACCGGCGTATTCGGTCTCGCCCTGGGCCAGCGGCGTGCTGCCGCCGGCGATCGAACCCACCGCGATCTGGTTGTCGAAGTCGCTGTGAAAGGCCGTGGCTTCCAGATCGATCTGGCCCAGGCGGCTGCGCAGGCCAAGCTCAAGGTTGGTGCTGCTCTCGGCGTCGACCTCGGTGCTGGTGCCATTGCCGGCGATCAGGTCCTCCACGCGCGGTGGTGCGAAGCCCTCGTGCGCCGAGGCGTACAGGGTGGTGCCGCTGGCCAGCTCGTAGTTGAGGCCGAGGCCCCACAGGGTCTCGCGCACGCTGTCCTCGCCGAAGGCGCCGCCCGGCAGGCGGTTCAGTCGGCTGAAGTCGATGTCTTCGCGACGCAGGCTGGGCGTGAGCTGCAGGGCGCCGAAGTCGAAGGTGCTGGTGAGGAAGCCCGACAGCGCCTCGGTGGTGCGGAAGTTGCTCTCAGCCAGCGTGCCGCTGCGCGCGGCGGGCGCAGTGCCGTTGATCTGCAGACGGTCCTGCTCTTCCTCGTGCCAGCGAAGTCCGAATTCGGTGCTGCCCTGGGTGCCGAACAGCGAGCGCGGCAGGCTCAGGCGGGTGTCCAAGCCCCAGGTGTCATAGCTGCGAACGCGGCCCTGCGCGGAATTGCAGCTGCGCGGATCGACGCGTTCACCGCGGTAGCGCGCATCGCGGAAGGCGGTGCCGCACTGGGTGTCCGAAGTGGTGCTGGACTGCCGCCACCAGTCGCGGTCGAAACTGCTGTAGTAGAGCGAGCTGAGCAGCTGGGTGCCTTCGGAGGGCGAGAACGCATGGCTCAGCGACAGCGCGCGATGCTCGATGTCGAACAGGTCGTCGAGGAAGGGGTAATACTCGGCGCCGAAGTTCGCGTACTCGGCGTCGGTGAGGCCCGAGTAGCCCACCTCCGACTCCTCGCGCAGGTAGTTGGCGCGCACCGTCATCGCGTGGCTGTCGCCGATCTCGCGGCTGTGTTTGGCGAACAGGTCGCTCTGTTCGAGAGCCGTGTTGTCGCGGGCGCCATCGCCCTGCTTGTGGCCGAGATCGAACAGAAAACCCTTGCCGCCGACGCTGGCGTGCGTGGCCGTGTAGCCGCGGGTTCCCGTGGCGATCTGCACGTGGCCGGCCGGGTCCTGCGGCGGATCGGGGGTGATGTAGTTGATGGCGCCCGTAATGGTCTGCGGGCCGAAGCGCAGCAGGCCCGCGCCCTTCAGCACTTCGATGCGGTCATAGCGCTGGATAGGCGCGTGGTAGTAGCTGGCGTTGTCGCCGTAGGGCGCATACATCGCCGGCAGGCCGTCCTCCAGCAGCAGCACCTTGGTCGAGCGCGTCGGGTTGCTGCCGCGGATGCCGATGTTGGGGCGCAGGCCGAAGCCTTCTTCATCGCGTACGGTCACGCCGGGCACCTTGCGCAGGGCCTCGTTGACCGTCAGCGCGCGGCCCGAGACCAGCACGCTTTGATCGATGACGGTCGAGCTGCCTTCCGCCGGCTCGCCGCGGAGGTTCTTCTCAACGACCTGGATGGTGGCGAGCGTGCGTTTTCCTTCTGCGGCGTCCGCGTCGGCACTGGCGTCGGCGTGGCTGGACCCAGCCGCGCCGGCAAGGATCAGCCCGAGGGCAAGGCTTAGGGGATGGGGGCGGCAAACGAATGACATTGGCTATCGGCTCGGAGCGGCAGAAGTTCACTGTGAAGTATGAAGAGAAACGCGAACGATTTGCAATTGATGTCGCAACTGGGTCGCGGCTTGCGGTGGGTCTGATCCGATCAGAGCCGAAGCGAGCGCGGGGGTCTGAGGACGTTCTCTGTCTCTCCGCGCAGGGCGCTAACGCGGAGCGGACGATCCTCCACAGGTCGAGGCCTGGGGCAGGACTCGCGCACTGCGTGCTCGACGCCGGCGGCTCGCGCGTCCAAGCTGTCCGGCCCTCAGGCTCGGACATCGAAGCACATGAACAAGCGCAAGGCGCCTGAAGCCGGGCCGACGCCCGCTGCCGTCGTGGGGTTCTGGCGCGAGGCCGGGCCTCAGCGCTGGTTCGCCAAGGACCTCAACTTCGACCGGGCGCTGGGCGCGCGCTTCCACGAAGCGCATCTGCTGGCCGCCGAGCGCCGGCTGGATGCGTGGAATGCCGAGGCCGAGGGCGCGCTGGCCCTGCAGATCCTGCTCGACCAGGTGCCGCGCAACCTGTACCGCGGGACCGCCCACGCCTTCGCCACCGATCCGCTGGCGCTTCACTTCGCCCTCGCTGCGATCGACGCGGGTCTGGACCAGCAGATCGAGGCCACCTTGCGTCCTTTCTGCTACATGGCCCTCATGCACGCCGAGCATCTCGCGCTGCAGGAGCGCTGCGTCGCCCTGTTCGAGGCGCTGGGTGGGCCCTCGCTGCCGCACGCGATCGAGCACCGCGACATCATCCGTCGCTTCGGCCGCTTTCCGCATCGCAACCCGCTGTTCGGCCGCGAGACCACGCGCGAGGAGCAGGCGTTTCTGGAGGCCGGTGGCTTCGCGGGCTGAGACGCTTCAGCGCCGACACCGCATGCCATCGCTTACGCGAGCGGTGGGCTTGGCGCGGGCTTGGCGCCTGGAGGTCGGTGGAGCGCCTGGTGGGCCTGGGCCAACCCTATGTGCGGAGGCATGGCGATTTGGCGCTTGCCCGTCGCGGGCCGCTCTGCAAGCCTGCGGAGCCTTCAGTCCAGCTTCGGGAGTTCACCGTGATCCAGCGCTTCGACACCGGTCCGCGTATGTCCGAAATGACTGTCCACAACGGCGTGGCCTATCTGGCCGGGCAGGTGGCGGAGGACGACAGCCTCGACATCAGCGGCCAGACCCGCGAGGTGCTGGCGCAGATCGACGCTCTTCTCGCGCGTGCGGGCAGCGACAGGTCGAAGCTCCTGCGCGCGCAGATCTTCCTGGTCGACCTCGCTGACTTCGCTGCCATGAACGCGGTCTGGGAGCAGTGGGTGGTGCCCGGCCACACGCCGGCCCGCGCCACCGTGCAGGCGGCGCTGGCCAACCCGAAGTGGAAGGTCGAGATCGTCGTCACCGCGGCCGTCTGAGGCCGCGACGGCCCTCAAGCATCGAAACTCGCAAGCTGCGTCGAGTGGGCGCCCTGCATGGGTGGGCCCTGGTTCACCCTGCACCCCACACTCGCCCTGCTCCTGAGCGGTTGCCTCGGCATGCGGCTCTCGCCTTGAACCACGCCGCCCACAGGATGGGCCCCGGCCTGAGGTCTCCCCAGTTTTTCTGCGTCACGGCAAGGCACCAGCCAGGGCGTCTTGTTGGAGCACATCGTCGAGCTTTCGTCGCAGTTCCGCTGGGAGTACTACGGCGCGTAGCCACTCGATCGCGCGTCGTAGCCACGAG
>JBKCVA010000144.1:0-8905 GCA_046318115.1 Lysobacterales bacterium
AAAGGCAATCGTCCTCGACGATCTCCTTCAAAACGGTCAGATGGGTCTGGTCCAGCTTGCGGGGACGGCCTGCTGCGCTCATGTGTCGCTACTTCACGGACGGTGCCGCAAGTGTAGCTAATTATGTAGACACCCTCTCAGGGCGTGTCAGAAACCCAGACGCCGTAGCGAGGGCGTCTCTGGGCGTTCGTGGCAAAGCGCGGCACGTGAATTCGAGGGAGTCTGGTGGACCCAATGACCGCGGAATTCGCTTGGCGCGCTGCCGCCACGAGCGGCCAGAGGCGGCAGTAGGCGGAGGGTTCTCGCATGCTCTCAGCGCGGCCCTGCGCGCTCCGCCTGCGCACGCAATGCCGGCTGCGCCTGCAGCAGCAGATGAAAGATCACATTCTGCTCCATCACGCCACGCACGGCCGCCGCGCCGGGACCGATGGCATAGACGCCGACATCCTCGCCACCGTGGGTCTCGCTCTTCAGCGCCCACAGGCTGGGCTGCAGGAAATCGGGATCGGTGGTGTCGACGTTCTCCAGATCCGGACGCGCGTCACGGGCTTCGAAGCGCGAGGGCTCGTGCGGCTGGCGCTTCACGCCTTCCGGCTGCAGATCGCTGGCCGCGGCATAGCCGGGCCCATTGATGTAGCCCAGCGTGGTGAACACGCGGCCGGTCATGTCTCGCTTCAACACAACGTCATCGCTGCCCGTACGGTCGGTGACCTTGCCGAGAATTGGATTGCCGCGATGGCTGTAGCCGGCAAAGCTGAGCACGTGGCTGTGGTCGGCGGTGACCACGATCAGGGTGTCGTCGAGCGAAGTCGCAGCGCGTGCGGCGGCGACGGCCTCCGACAGCGCGATGGTGTCGGTCAGCGCGCGGTAAGCGTTGTTGGCGTGATGGGCGTGGTCGATGCGACCGCCTTCCACCACCAGCAGGAAGCCCTGCTCGCTGCGCTGCAGACGGGTGATCGCCGCCGACACCATTTCGGCCAGGCTAGGCTCACCGGCCACATCAGCGGGGCGATCATGTTCGTACTGCATGTGCCCCGGCTGGAACAGCGCGAAGACCTTGTCGACCGCGCCGAAATCGATCGCCTCGAAGCCCGCACGATTCCACGCATACCGCCCCTCGGGATGGCGCGTCTGCCATTCGGCCACAAGGTCGCGACCGTCCTCGCGCAGCCCACGGCTGTCGGGGTACTCCGGATCGCTCGCCGTCTCCGGCAGGAACATCTGGCGACCGCCGCCCATCACCACTTCGATGCCATCGCCGTGATCGAACTCGACCAGCTGGCGCGCGATGTCCGCGCAAGCGGCGCGGTCCGCAGCCGGCACCAGGGCATCGGCCTCCCAATCGCGGTGCGGCGTGTGCGCATAGGTCGCCGCCGGCGTGGCGTGGGTGATGCGGGTGGTCGTGACCACGCCCGTGGCCAGGCCCGCGGCTTCCGCCAGCTGCAGCAGGCTGGGCAACTTCGCGCCCTGCGCCGAGCTGCAGTCACCCAAGCGCGCGCGACCGTCGAGACCGATGACGCCAGCACGGGTCTTCACGCCGCTCATCATCGCGCTCATGGTGCCGGCCGAGTCCGGCGTCTGCAGGTCGGTGTTGTAGGTCTTGCTGTAGCCGGTGTGCGGAAACGCCTCGAAGCTCAGCTGGTTCTCCTCGCCGGTGGCGCCGCGACGTTGGCCGTCGAGGATGCGCGCTGCGGCCACCGTGGTGGGGCCCATGCCGTCGCCCACGAACAGGATCAGATTACGCGCCGACGCCTGCCCGGCCCCGCGCGCCACCGCGGCGGCCGCGCCCGACTGGAACCAGGCCTCGGGCGACTCGTTGTGCGCCGCCACACGAAGCTCAGGCTCGGCAGCCCCGGCAGGGGGCGGTACGAGGCCCGCGGGCGGCGAATGGGCGCAGCCGGCGATGCCGACGCCAAGCAGTGCCGCTGACAGCGCGCGGCGAAGGGATGGAGATCGCAGGATGGCGCAGTCGGGCATGTCGGCACAGCGGATCGGGGAGAGGGGCAGAGTGTAGTCCGCGCCTATTGCAGGAATGCCTGCCCGCCGCGACCTGCGGGCAAGACGGACCCAGTCGCTCCTGGCCTTGATCCGTGGCCGCGAGCCCGGCGCAGGTCCGGACGGGTTCGGCCGCCACGCGGCGACGCCTTCGCTTCGCCCGAGTGCGCGGGGCCCGACACTGCGGTCATCGACCCGCGGGCGCGCCCCACGGGTCGCGCGACAACGCGCAACGCTTCGGCCTTGCCAAGGGGCGCCTGTCAAGGGCGGCGCGCAGCACCGGGCGCGGCCGGCGCAATGCACCGAACGTCTGCCACTGTGCGGTTAATTACGCTCAATGCGCGGCCAAATGTTCCCGAATGGTCCCAAGAATCGGTCGACAGGACGATGCCCGACAAGGCTAAGTGGAGACCCCTGCCACCACACGCTCACGAGGTGTTCCATGCGCGTCTTCGTTATCGGTCTGATCACTGCCGGCAGCTTCATGATGCTCTCCGCTGACACACGCGGCATCGACCTGCCTTCCGCCGAATGGTGCAGCACCGGCACGCTGGTGCCCGTGGCGGAATTCCACTTCTATCCAGAAGCCTTCAAGGGCCTGCCGCAGGAGACTGTTCCGCGCGGGCCTGTGTTCAAGATGGTGGGGGAATTCGATGACGACTACCCCACCGATCCGCGCGAGGAGGAGGAGGAGGAAGGCGAAGAGGGCGTCCGCTCGCCCTTGCCCGAAGACGCGCTGCCCAAGATGGTCGGTGAATTCGATGATGACTATCCCACCGACCCCCGCGACGAGGAGGAGGACGAGGAAAGCACGACACGTGTGCGTTCGCCGCACCCCGGCGACGCGCTTCCGAAGATGGTGGGCGAGTTCGACGAGGACTATCCGATCGACCCGCGCGAGGAAGACGAAGAAGAGGTCGAGCAGGTGCGCACCGCGCTGGCGATGGCCAGCGAGCACTGCAGCCAGTTCACCTTGGCCAAGCAGGCCAGTGAAGACCACGGCGAAGTCATTGCGGTCGCCGAGTGGCCGCGGTCGCTGGTCGACACCGGCGCGGGCCGCTACAGCCTGAAGCAGGGTGCCGCCGGGCTCTGCCTGCGCTGCGAATGATCCGGCGACACCGCGACGGCGTCACCCAGGATTCCAGGCACGGCATGGCGCGCGGCCGTGGGCGATTCGCCCGCGGCCGCCTGCGCGAACCGGTCAGGCACTCGCGCATTCCGAGCCAGGGCTGTACCCAGAGCCCGTGTAGGAGCCCAGACGCCCTGACGAGGGCGTCTCTGCACGTCCTTGGCAAAGCGCGGCAGCTGAATTCGAGGGCGTTTGGCGAGCCGAATAACCGCGGAATTCGCGCAGTGCGCTGCCGCCAGGGGCGGCCAGGGGCAACCGCAGAAAACAGAGTCCCCTCCCATGCTGTCAGGGCCGCTTGCGCGTCCAGTTGAGAACAGCCTCGATCAGCGCCTCCATCTGCTGGCGCTGCTCGCCGGACAACTCAAGCTCGGCCAGCACGAAGTAGGCGGTGCGCAGCACCTCACGCCAGCGCGGCTTTTCGGGCAGGGTGTCGAGGCTGAGGTAACGATCCATCGCGCGAACACGCAAGCGGCCTTCGTCGATGGTGATGCGCCAGACGCCGCTGCGCTCGGCGAGGTCGATCCGGGTTTTGCGCGTCAGCCGCTCCCACAGGTCGAGGCTGAGCTGCATCAGCTGCACCAGCAGCGCGCGGAAGCGCTGCTGCGGCTCGCTGGCGGGGGCCGTGGTCTCGTCTTCGGCCGGCTCCGCCAGCGCACTGAGCCCGGCGATCGGCACCTGCGATTCCGCAGGCCTCGGCCGCAGCAGCAGAACGCCGAGCTCCTCCTCGAGCGATAGACGCTGCAGGCTGAAGCTCAGTCCAGCCAGCAGGCCGCTTTCGACGCTGTCTTCGCCCGTCGCGATCTGCGATTCGTCGACCAGCGAGGCCTGCTCGACGCGGGACTGTGCCGCGGCGGCTGCAGATTCGCCGATCACGCTCGCGAGTGCGCTGCCGCGAACACCGTCGACGCGAGCCCCCAGCAGGTCGGCCGCCGCGCGCGTGACCGCGCGGATCTGGCCGCTGGCGTCGAACACCAGGGCCGGGCTGCCCTCGCGATCCAGCAGCCATTCCATCGAACGCAGGTCGGCGCGGAGCGCATCCGCGGCGCGGCGCGCCTCGGCGATGCGCTGTTCCAGGCGCTGCCGCTCCTCGCGGGCCTGCAAGCGCTGCAGGTAGAGGCGGCGCTGGAAGAACAGCACAAGGCCCGCAACCACCAACAGCGCACCGGCGCCCAACACCAGCGTCTGCGCGCGACGCCGCGCGATCTCGGAGGTCTGCAGGGCGTTCTCGCGCTGCAGCCGGTCGCGCTCGGCCTCTGCGAGCGTCAGATCGAGACGGACCCGCAAGGCATCCAGTCGCTGGCTGTGCCGGGCCTCGTCGAGCCCGCGCTGCAGGCGCAGATGCTCGCGCAGGTGCTGCAGTGCGTCCTGCGGACGCCCCATGCGCTCGGCCAACTCCGCCAGCAGCGCTTCCGCTTCCGGCGCCAGCGTGGGCTCCACGTCGGCATCGACCTTCAGCACGCGCATCAAGGACGCGTAGGCCTCAGCCACCTGCGCGGGGGAGTCGGCGAGACGCGCTTCGATGACCTCGGCGGCGAGCAATTCGGAGCGGCCCAACTGGGCCGCCGCCTCCCGTGCGCGCAGCAGCCAGAGAGGCGCCAGTTCGGGCGCATGCTCGGCTTCGATGCGTGCACGCCGCAAGGCAAGACGCATCCGCTGCCGTGATGCGTTGGTTGCTGCATACAGAGACCAGGCCTCATCGAAACTGGCGCGGGCCTGATCGATGCGGCCGCTGCCCGCTTCCAGCAGGGCCAACTCCTCAAGCGCTCCACCGATCAGCTGGGGCGAGCCGGAGGCCCGATGCAGGGACAGGGCGCGCTCGAGCATGTCGATGGCGCGGCGGGTGTCGCCCAGCTCGCCATAGAGGCCGCCGATGTTCGCCAGCGTGCTGGCGATGTCGCGATCGCCCTGCTGCTGCTTGGCCGCCAGGCTCGCCTGCAGGTGTCCGAGAGCCGCGCCATAGTCACCCATCTGCCAATAGGCGACGCCGACATCGTTCTCACTGATGGCGATCGCCGAAACATCGCGCAGCGAGCGGGCGATCGCCAGCGCCTCCAGAAAGCTGCCAAGCGCGGCCGCCGGCTCACCGCGCGCGTAGGCCAACTGCCCCCGGCGGCGAGCGATGCGCTGGGAGGCGAGTGGATCCTCGACCTGCCCCAGCAACAGCGCGGCACGATCGAGTGCGGCTTGGGCTCGCTCCACCTCGCCCCCTTGGGTGGCGAGCTGCGCGGCGTGCATCAAGGCCTCGAAGGCGCTGTCGAAATCATTCGCTGTGCGCAGCGACTCGGCCGCGCGCTCGCACAGCTGCAGCGCCTCGCGTGGCCGCTCCTGACGCGACTCGCGGCACTGCTCGAGCGCCGACGCCACAGGCGGATCCACGGGCGCCTGCGCCGATGCCGCAAAGGCCAACAGCATGCCCGTCGCCGGGAGCCACTGGATGCCCCGCCCCATCGCCTCGCTCCGACGCCCAGATCGCACTACGCTTCCCTCGCTGCACCGTTCCATCGAGCCCCGAACTTTCGCACATCGGCCCCACGATGCGGGCCGACGATCGTCATGCGCCGCGTCAATTTTTGCGAGGAATGCCATGCCCGAACTGCTCACCGCACGTCTGCAGCTTCGCCCACCTCGCGCTGAGGATTTCGAGGGCTGGGCGCGCTTGATGGCCGATCCCGAGGCCGCCCGCTTCATTGGCGGCGTGCAGCCACGCGCCGCGGCCTGGCGCGGATTCCTGACGATGGTCGGGGCCTGGCAGATCCAGGGTTTCGGTATGTTTTCGGTGATCGAACGCGCCAGCGGACAGTGGCTCGGACGGATCGGGCCTTGGCAACCCGAGGGCTGGCCGGGTACCGAGGTCGGCTGGGGCCTGCTAAGCGAATGGCAGGGTCGCGGCTATGCCCACGAAGCTGCGGTTGCCAGCATCGATTGGGCCTTCGATCAGCTTGGCTGGAGCGAGGTCATCCACACCATCGACCCCACGAACACGCCATCACAGCGATTGGCGCACGCTCTGGGATCTTGCCTGCGCGGCCCGGGCCGCCTGCCGCCACCCTTCGAGGCTTTCCCCATCGAGATCTGGGGGCAGACGCGCGCGCAGTGGCGTCAGCGCGGCCGCGCTTGATCGCGCTCAAGCGCCCCGCACCGGCCGCCTCCCAAGATGGCGCGCCGCGCCCGAACGGCGTGCCGGAGGCCACACGATGACCACTCGAATCCTTGTACTGCAGGGTCACCCGGACCCGGACCCTGCCCGCTTTGGTCGCGCGCTGAGCGCCGCCTACGCGGAGGCCGCGCTGGCCGCCGGTCACGCGGTCCGGAACTTCGATCTCGGCGGCCTTGAGGTGCCACTGCTGCGCACGGCGCGCGAGTGGGAAGAGCAGCCCGTACCCGAAAGTCTGCTGCCCCTGCAGGAAGGCCTGCAGTGGTGCGAGCACCTGCTGTTCTGCTACCCGATGTGGCTGGGCGACCTGCCGGCGCATACCAAGGCTGCGCTGGAGCAGGTGCTGCGCCCGGGCATCACCGCGCCCGGCGGCGACCGCGGGCCCGGCGAGTTCAAGCCGCTCAAGGGTCGCAGCGCCCATGTGGTTGTGACCATGGGCATGCCGGGTTTCATCTACCGCTGGTTCTACCGCGCCCACAGCCTGAAGAGCCTCGAACGCAACGTGCTGCGTTTCGTCGGCTTCGGCCCGGTGCGCCATACCCTGATCGGCCTGGTCGCCAGCCCTTCGCCCAAGGCGCATGGCCGCTGGCTTGAGCACATGCGCAAAGCCGGTAGCGAAGCGCGCTGAGGCAAGGCTGAAGAATTCAGGGTTGTCGCGCGCCTCGGAAGGCGTGACCGCGGATCGAGTGCGTAAGGGCTTGCTCCAGCGCAAGCCAGCCCCGCCCCAAGCCGAACTCATGACCACGGATCAAGGCCGGGATGGACTTGATCCGTGTTGCCCCAAGCAACCCGATCGCCGCATTTGCACGGGTCTAACGACCGGCCCGCTGCTTTCGCAACGCTCTCTCGCGCCCGCACGCGCCGCGCTTGCTACCCTTCGCACCCCAACGGCGCGCCCAACGCGCCTCCTCGGACTGCATCCCATGAAAATCGTCATCCTCGGCGGCACCGGCTTTGTCGGCAGCCACCTCGTCGCACGCCTTTCCACGCTCGGCCACTCGATCGATGTGCTGAGCCGCAACGCCGATGCCAAACCGCAGCTGGCCGTGCTGCCGCGCGTGCGGGTGCGCGCGGCGAACCCCTACGACAGCGCTTCGCTGAGCGCCGCCCTGCAGGGCGCCGACGCGGTCATCAATCTGGTCGGCATCCTCAATGAAGCCGGCTTTGGCGGCGCCGGCTTCAAGCGCGCCCACGTCGAGCTGACCCGCTGCGTGATCGACGCCTGCAAGGCCGCCGGCGTGCGTCGCCTGCTGCAGATGAGCGCGCTCAACGCCGGGCGCGGTGAGAGCCACTACCTGAAGACGCGCGGCGAGGCGGAAGCACTGGTCAAGGCCTCGGGCCTCGACTGGACGATCTACCAGCCCTCGGTGATCTTCGGCCCGGGCGACGGATTGTTCAGCCGCTTCAAGTTCCTGCTGTCGTTCTCGCCGGTGCTGCCGCTGGCCCGCGCCGGCGCCAAGTTCGCGCCGGTCTACGTCGGTGATGTGGTGGCGGCGATGGTGCAGACGCTCGACGACTCCAGCGCCCACCAGCAGAGCTACGAGCTGTACGGGCCCGAGGTGATGACGCTGGCGGAGATCGTGCGCTACACCGCGCGCGGCATGCACCTGAAAAGGCTCGTGATCCCGCTGCCGGACGTGCTCGGACGTCTGCAGGCGCTGGCCATGGATTTCGTGCCCGGCAAGCCGTTCTCCACCGACAACTTCCTCTCGCTGAAGACCGATTCCGTGGGCGGCATCGACGGCCTGTACCGCCTCAAGATCGAGAAAACACCGGTTGCCGCGGTCATTCCGCAGATCCTGTTCCCGCTGGGCAAACAGTCGCGACTGGATCGCTACCGCGCCGACTCTGGACGGCCCTGAACGATCCGACAGCGCGCGCCGGACCCGTTCTGTCGCCATCCATCCCCAGACGCACTCCTGTTGGCACAGGCCGCATAGCCTGACAGCCGGCCTGCGCCGGCCCTGCCAAGCAAAGCAAAGGGCCCGCTTGCGCGGACGAAGTTCTCCAAAGCAAAGGGCCCGCTTGCGGGGGCCCTTTGTGTTTCCAGCACGGGCGGTGGCCTACTGGCCGACCGCCACGCGGGCTTCGAGCTGCGGGCCGGTGTTGACGTAGTCGAGGTGGACGCGGTCGCCCGGCCAGAGTTCGATCCAGCGGCTGCGGGTCCAGGGCTGGCCCTGGGTCTTCTGCAGCAGACGCACTTCCACCAGCCCGTGAACCTCACGGGCCTGCAGCAGCAGGGCCTTGCCCTCGCCCACGTAGTAGCCGATGTCCACCGGCTGGGCGCCGCGCAGCTTCGACTCCACGGCCGCGCCGTCCACGCTCAGGCTGTCCAGCGCCTTCAGCAGGCCACCCGGCACCCCCGCGCTCTCGAAGCCGTCGCTGAACAGGGCGACGCGCAGGTCCAGCGTGCTCACGTTGTTGCCCGGGTTGGTGTCGATCACACCCGCCGCCGGCTGCACGCTGGCGCTGTTCACCACCGACACCGCGTTCGGGTCGACCAGGGTTGCGGTGATCTCGATCACCACGCTGCCGCCCGCGGCCACGTTCACCGTGGTGTTGATGTCGCCCGTGCCGCTGGCGGTCGCGCAGCTGCTGCCGACGCTCGCCGCGCAGGTCCAGGTGGC
>JBKCVA010000145.1:0-13227 GCA_046318115.1 Lysobacterales bacterium
CAAGCAGCGCGGCGGCCTCACGAACTGCGGGGTGTGTCAAGCGATTTCAGCGAACAACCTGCATCAACCGACCAACGGCGCTGACGCGCGTTGGCGAATGCACCGATCAGATGGGTGATGGCTTAACTTGGGTGGATTGGGTGAGCCGCGGGCTTGTCGCAGGAGCGCTGCCACGTCACCGGGAATCCGGAATCGGCCCGCGAGGCCGGCTTCGAGAAGCACGTCCAGCAGGGCTCCCAGGTCCTTGATCGATTGGACCGCTTCAGATCGAACGATTCCGCACAGGCATTCAAAGACTGGACCGCAGGTCCCCGGGTCATTGTGAAGCGCGTTGCCCAGGCTGGCCGCATAGCGCTTTGCCTTCGGCAGAGGGGTGGCGAACAGCGCCTGCAGGGTGGACGCCAGTGCGGCGGCATCGAGTCGACCTTGACGGTGCGCCAGTGAGAAAGCGTCGACCGCCATCGCTGTCTGGCCGGGCTGCTTGCCGCCCAGCGCGAGCGCGAGGGCCAGGATGGCCATTGGGAACTCGCACAGCAGGGGTGTGGTGGGCTTAAGCAAGGGTTCGATGTAGGCCTGGTTGCACCAGCGCGCCTCCCACCAGTCGAGATTTCTGGCAAGCGCAAGACTCCCCGCAGCGAAAAAGGGTTCGAGGCTGCACGGCGCCGTACTCGCGGCGTACCGCAGTTCGGCCACGCCCAGCCGCTCGATCGGCGGCTCAATCAGCCGGACACCCAGATGCGAGATCTCGAACTCGGGATGGCGAAGCGAATGCGCGTCATCCACCGCCGGCAGACTCACCTTCCAATCGAATCGAGCTTGATGGATTGGGTGATGCACGCTGCGCTGATACGCCAGCGTGGATTCAGCCTCGCAGACCGCATGGCCGCGCGCTGCTTGCTCGGCCAGCCGCTCCCGCAGCCGTTCAGGCGTCAGGAATCCACCCGTGTGGCTCGGCGTAGAAAGCGGGTCCAGCTGGAGGCCCAGCGCCGCCTGCTCGACAAGATCATCGATGCGGCGTGCGAATGATCGGCGAGGCGCCAACCACGGTTGCGCGAGTTCCTGCGGCGAGGGACTGCGTTCGCCGCTTGGCAGTCGTTCCCCCTGCACTACGAATATCAGCAGTCGTGCGAACTCGAAGGAGAGGGATCCCTGTTTCAATCTTCGCGCTCGTTTCAGCAGTGGTGCGCAGCGTTGGCGCAGTTCCGGCGCTAGCGGCGCGAGCCGAACCAGTGCGGCGAGCGCGCACTCCAGCTCGTCGATATCGCCTGGATTCTCGAGAACGGCAGCGATCCTTTCGATTCCCTCCGCATCGAGCTGGAGGGGGTGAGTCGCGCCTGGATCGCGCGGCGGAGCCTTGCAGGCGATCGGGCTTGCGACCGATGGCACCGGGGCCTCGCGAGAAGGTTCGGGCGGTGCAGCTTCCACGCCGAGCAGCGAATCGAAGACCGACCGGTGACATCGGACAATCCCACTCGAATAGGTCTTCAGCGCTTCGCGCTGCGCCCCGTCCAGACCCCAGTTCCGGAGTGCCCCGAGTACCTTGCCCTGGACGTCCACGGCGGGATGCAGGAGTCCCGGGAGGGCGATATTGACGGCGTTTGGCCGCTGAGCCGGGTCTTCATCGCAGGCCGATTGGAGCAGTTTCAGCGCGGCCAGAACCTGTGCTTTGGCAGCGGCAAAGAAGACCGGCGCGAGCGCCGGTACCAACACCGCGGCGGTGATGGCCCTTGCCTTGTGGAGGGTGCGCAAAGCATCGAGTGCAAGCGTGATCGTGGGAGGAATGCGGCTGTGCGTCAGCCCGAGATAGCGTTCGGCCAACGGCGCCATCTCACTCGCGCTGGGCGCCAGCAATTGATGCAATCGCGAGAACCATCCTGCACGCATCTGCGGCCAGTCGCTTTCGAGCGTGTGCAAAATCCTCTCGAGTATCTGTAGGCGCGTGTAGTGGCCCTGCTCGATGCCCTGCAGGAGGATCTGGGGCCAGCGCGCCTCGCGTGACTTGGCGTACTTCTCCATCGCGGCCAAGTTGATTTCGGCGTTTCCCTGGAAATCGAAGAACTCCAGCAGGGCTGGGTAGACCCCGGGGTCTGCCTGCAGTCGAGCCGGCATGCCGCCTGGGCTCTGCCAATGGATCATCCGCGGCCACGCGATCAGGGCCGTGGTGTAGTCAGGGCCGACTGGGCGGTCGATCAAGCCGTTCGCAAGCAGGCGCTGGACCGGCTCGATCGCCTGCACATTTTCCTTGAGTCGCCTGCCTGCAGCGGTCTGGAGGGCCTGCCTCCAGCGCAGCGCGTCACAGCCGAGCGCCTGCAGGAAGCTGGAAGCCTCCTCCCAGCGGACGCCGAGTGGCTCCACGAGAGTCAGCATGTTCTCGGGCTCGCCACAGGCCAGGCTGGCCAGGTCATGCGCACGGTGGTGTTCCGGCCCCGGGGGCTCTGCCCACTTGCCGTGCCAGGGCGACGCGGGCCAGACACTGAACTTGATCTGCTGGCCCATCTCGATCACCAGACCGGCGAGGTCGCGGCGCTGTTGCGGCGATGCTGAGAGGCACAGCGTCTTCACCCCATCGGCGTCTCCGCGCCGGATCGCGAGACGCAGTGCGTCAGCAAGAGTGCTGTCATCGGCTGCACGCGGGTTCATGACGGTCACACGTGGATGTTTGATGAAGTTCGCACCGGCTCAGAACCTGCTCGCGTCCTGACGCTCGGCAGCAAGGAAGCCTTCGACCGCCAGCACATGCTTGCACGGGCCCCGCTGCCCCTGATGCTTGCCATGCCAGGGACAGGTGCAGCGCCACTCACCCTCATGCAGGCGGACCGAGTGGACAGAGTCGCCCGTCCCCACACTGGCGTGTGCTGGCGAACGCGTGTGCAGAACGACCTGTCCGCTCATCACCAGTTCCGCCGCCGATGCAAGTCTGGGATGCAGGTCCTCCAAGGCGGAGAGGTCGAAGGGCAGGGCGCGATGGAAATAGCAGCGCTGGGCGAGATCAAAACCCAGCAGTCCGCTGGCGCCCAGCACGTGCAGGCCCTGTTCGACCTGCTCGACAGGGAGCGCCGCCGCGTCTGCAAGCTCGATTGGACACAGCCGTGGTTGCCAATGCAGCTGCGCCTGCAGCGCAGAGAGACCGCGATGGCCAGCCATCTGCATCAGGGAATGCAGGGCTTGTCCCTCACCGCTGAAACCGCGCCACGGCTCGGCCGTCATAGCCAGTGTCAGCCGTGCGCCCTCGAATTCGAGTGCCCATGCACAGGCCTGGTGATTGGCGTCGGCGTAGACCCGCACCGTACGGACGAGCGGAAGCAGGGGCTCAAGCACACGCAGGCGTCGGCTGTCGCTGATGCGCACGAGACTACCGGCGCCGCCCTGGGTGCTGGAAGTTAGGCTTCCCGCGCTGCGGCCCAGCCATAGCGGCACGTGGTGAGTGCAGTTCCTGGGCAGGCGGCGGAACCAATGCAGCGCTTCCACGCCGCTGAACGCGAGCCTCTCCTGCATGTTCGCGAGATAGGACTGCACCTCGACCATGCCGCGAAGCCAGCGCAGTGGCAGATCGACTTTGCGCTCGATGACTTCGTCGCGTTGAGTGATCATCCTGACCGCATCGTGTCCGATCGACAGTGCCAGGCCGTCGGCATCTCGAACCCTTGCCAGGGCCGAGCGCGTACTCGGGCCGAAATCGACATTGGTCGTGCCCTTGGTCAAGACTGTCCCAACATGACTCGCCGGCAGGAAGTCCGCTCGGACGTAGGCACTGCAGCACGAGGAAAATCCCTCGAAGCGAAGCTGCTCGCCGTCGACGGTGATGACGGGATCCGCCAGCGCGATCGCTTTGCTGACGCTGCCCGCTGGCGTGAAGAATCGGGAGCCGACCACCTGCTGCACGGTCCCGAGCAGTGCGGCCGCCTGACGCGGCGCCTTGAACTGCCCCTCGAACAGGTGCGGATGCGCGACTCGGCCGGGATTCGATGTGGCGAGATGCAGGTGCGGCGTGCCGCCCCGATCGCTCAGCTGCGAACCGTCCAGATAGCGATAGTGGTGTGCGACGACAGCCATGCTCGTGATTCTGGGCGAGGCTTGAAGTCGTTGCCATAGCCCGCTCGGCGAACTTGCAAGGGGCGCCCCGGCGCTCCACCCGGCCAGCACGAGTCAAGTCCCTACGGGCCCCGATCCGTGCCTGCGAGTCCGGCACCTGTCCGATTCCGCTTGCGCTGGATCAAGCGCACGCATGCTTGATCCACGGCAGCGCCCTGTGTGGGGCGCGGTGGTGCTGAAACCTTGCGCCTCGCCCTCGGTCGTTCGGAGGGGGCTCACCCCGTGGTCGGGTCCCGCAATCGCGCATCCAGCGCCGCCAGCCGTTCCGGCGTGCCGACATCTTCCCAGGCGCCGGTGTGCTTGAGCCCGGCGATGCGATCGACCCCCATCGCCGCGCGCAGCAGCGGAGCGAGGCCGAAGCGGGGCGGGCTGCGGTGGCTGTCCTCGCTGTCGCCGATGACTTCGCGCCATTCGTCGAGCAGACGCGCGTCGAACAGGCCGATGCCGGCATAGGTCAGGCGCGGTTCGCCTTCGCTGCGCAGGCGCGTGCCATGCAGATGGAAATCACCGTGCGGGTGCTGCGGCGGATTGTCGACCATCAGCAGCTGGGCGAGATCGTTCGCCCCCAGCGCGAAGCGGGCGTAGTCGACGTCGCAGAACACGTCGCCGTTGACCAGCAGGAAGCGCTGTGTGTCGAGCAGGGGCAGGGCGTTCAGCAGGCCGCCGCCGGTCTCCAGCCGCTCCGCCTCGCGGCTGTAGCGGATCGAGACTCCGTAGCGCGCGCCGTCGCCCAGCGCTGGCTCGAAGCAGTCCGCGAGATGCGCGGTGTTGATCACCACGCGCCGTACGCCGGCTTTCGCCAGCGCGTCGAGATGCCATTCGATCAGGCGCTTGCCGCCGACCCGCAGCAGCGGCTTCGGCGTCACGTCGGTGAGCGGGCGCATGCGCTCGCCGCGGCCGGCGGCGAGGACGAAGGCGACGTCGACCGCGCTCATGCCGGCGCGACTTCGCGCGGCCGGGTCACATCGCGGCCTTCGGTGAAGCGCAGCATCAGGCCGCGGAAATCGGCCAGTTCGGGATAGCGTGCGGCGATGTCGAGCACGTAGCCGAGCACGCGCGGCAGGTCGGCCAGGTAGCCGGCCTTGCCGTCGCGGTAGTGCAGGCGGCAGAAGATGCCCAGCACCTTCAGATGGCGCTGCAGGCCCATCAGGTCGAAGGCGCGGAAGAAACGCTGCGGCGCGTCGGCAATGCGCCCGGCGCGCACCAGTTCGCGGCGGAAGTCCTCGGCCCAGGCCTGCACGCGGGCCTCGTCCCAGCGCAGGTAGCAGTCGCGCAGCAGCGAGACGAGGTCGTAGGTCAGCGGGCCGCCGAGCGCGTCCTGGAAGTCGATGATGCCGGGGCCGGGTGAGCAGTCGAGCAGGTTGCGGCTGTGGTAGTCGCGGTGCACGAACACCCGCGGCTGCGCCATCGCGCTGTCGAGCAGCAGGCGGAAGGCCGATTCGATCGGGTCCCAGTTCTCACATTCCAGCGCGATGCCCAGATGCCGGCGCAGGAACCACTCCGGCATCAGCTCCAGCTCCATCTCGAAGCGGGCCTGCTCGTAGGGCGGCACCGCCTGCGCGGGCAAGGTCTGCAGGCGCAGCAGGGCCTCCGTCGCGCGGCCATACAGGGCACTGGCGCTGTCGGCATCGAGACGGTGCTGATAGAGCGCATCGCCGAGATGCTCGATCAGGGCGAAACCGCGCTCGGCGTCGGCGGCAACGACACGGGGCACGCGCAGGCCAGCGCCGCCGATCAGCGCGCCCACTTCCAGCCAGGGCTGCAGCGGCACCTGCGCGGGCGGCGAATCCATGAGCAGCAGCTCGGGCGCGCCATCGAGCCGCAGGTAGCGGCGGAAGCTGGCGTCGCTGGCCGCGGGGGCCAGGCCCAGGCCGGTGCGATCGAGCTGCGCGCAGGCCCAGGCCAGCGCCTCGATGGCGCGCGGATCGCTGGGAGCCGTGGGTGCGACGACTGCGCTCACGCGGTGGCGGCGAGATCCGCCTCGGCCAAGGCGCGCACATGGGCCAGGCTGCACTCGCGCAGCGCGGTCAGGCTGTAGCCGCCCTCCAAGGCCGACACCAGCCGCCCCTCGGCGTGGCGGTCGGCGAGATCGATCAGCTCTTCGGTCAGCCAGGCGTAGTCGGCGGCTTCGAGGTTCAAGCCGGCCAGCGGATCGAGCCGATGCCCGTCGAAGCCCGCTGAGACCAGCACCAGCTCGGGCTTGAAGGCGTGCAGGGCGGGCAGGGCGTGGACGCGATAGACCTCACGCAGCTCCTGGCCGCCGGCGCCCTCGGGCAGCGGCAGGTTGAGAATGTTGCCGGCACCGCGCTCGTCCATCGCGCCGCTGTAGGGATACAGCGGCGACTGGTGGCTGGACAGGTACATCACCCGCGGATCGTTCCAGAAAATGTCCTGGCTGCCGTTGCCGTGGTGCACGTCGAAGTCGATGATCGCGACGCGCTGGAGGCCGTGCGCGGCGAGCGCATGTGCGGCGCCCACGGCCACCGAGTTGAACAGGCAGAAACCCATGGCCTGTGCGCGCGTCGCGTGGTGGCCCGGCGGGCGCACCGCGCAGAAGGCGCGCTTGGCCTCGCCGGCCATCACCGCGTCGATGGCAGCGACGACGGCGCCAGCCGCATGCCGCGCCGCTTCCGGCGAATCCGCGTTCATCGCGGTGTCTTCGTCAATGCGGTGCTGATGCTCGATGGCGATATCCAGAATGCTGGCGACCAGCTCGGGGGTGTGCGCCCGCAGCAGCTGTTCGCGGGTCGCGCGCGGTGCCTCGCGCCAGTCGATCGGCAGGTCGTCGATGCCGTGCAGGGCCTGCAGCACCGAGGCCAGTCGCTGCGGCGATTCGGGGTGGCCAGGACCCGCGCTGTGGCGGATGCAGACGGGGTGGGTGAACAGCAGCATCCGCGCGAGTCCTCGATGGGGATCAGTGACGAACGTCAGCCTTTGCGCCGCTCGTGGTTCCACAGCACTTCGCCGTGGCCGGAGGCGCGTGCAAGCACGCGTGCCATCACGAACAGCAGGTCCGACAGCCGGTTGAGATAGCGGATCGCCTGTGGACGCACCGCATCGTGATGCCCGAGGGTGACGACCTCGCGCTCAGCGCGGCGGCAGACGGTGCGAGCGACATGGCAGTGCGCCGCCGGCGCGCCGCCGCCGGGCAGGATGAAATCCTTGAGCGG
Source organism: Lysobacterales bacterium (assembly GCA_046318115.1). Lineage (GTDB taxonomy): Bacteria > Pseudomonadota > Gammaproteobacteria > Xanthomonadales > Xanthomonadaceae > Aquimonas. The sequence continues at coordinate 7,263 of JBKCVA010000145.1, forward strand.
CGGCAGGTCGGCGTTGAGCCCGTCGAGGATGCCTTCGAGGCGCTCGATGTCGGCATCCTGCATCGCTGCATGGCCGGGGATGCAGAGCTCGCCGCCCAGATCGAAGAGCTGGTGCTGGATCGAGATCAGCGGCTCGCGGATCGCGTCCGGCAGCTCCTGCGCCAGCAGCACGCCGATGCAGGAGTTCAGCTCGTCGACCGTGCCATAGGCGGTGACGCGGGCGGAGTCTTTGGACACGCGGCTGCCGTCACCGAGGCCTGTGCTGCCGTCGTCGCCGGTGCGCGTGTAGATCTTTGAGAGTCGATTGCCCATGGCTCAGGCCGCCGCGTGGCTGGCGCGCAGGGCCGGCAGGCGCTGCTGCAGCAGGGCGTAGCCGCCGAATAGGATCAAACTCCACACCGCGGTGCCCAGCAGCTGGGCGCGGAAGAAGGGCAGGGCAGCGACGTAGCACTCGGTGAGGCCGATGCTGCAGGCGGGATGCGTGCCGAGGGTGTCGGCGGTGGCCCAGACCGCGAAGTTGGTGACCACGAAGAACAGCACCGCGCCTGCGAGGCCGGCCGCGCCGACGCGCAGCACGCTGACGCGATCACGCAGCCAGAAGCCCAGCAGCACGCAGGCGGCGACGCAGCCGTAGACGACCGGCATCAGGCCGTAGACGCCGATGTAGAGATCGCTCAGAAGCAAGGCGCCCAGCGGCACCGCAAATGCCGCCCAGCGGCTGGCGAAGTAGGCGCCGCCGAACAGGGCGATCGCCTCGACCGGGGTGAAGTTCCAAGCGTGCGGCAGCAGGCGCGAGGCAGCGGCAGCGAGGATGAAAGCAGCCAGCAGCAGCGGGCGCAGCGGCAGCGAAGAGGCGTTCGGGGACATTCGGCGGGCTCCGGCGGAATCGACCCGGCGCAGCGCCGGGGAACAGCGGCCAAGGATAGCCGAGGCGATCGCGGGGCGGTGAGGGCCGAAGGTGCAGGCGACCCGCCGGCGGGCCACCACCATGGGCCAAGGGGTCGCGGCTCGACTCGCGCTTGGCAGACTGTTGAAAAGCAGCCTGCCATGCCGGCCAGGGAGGATCGGTACGACGAAGCAGGCGCGCAAGCGATTGATGTGTCGTGAGGCGGTACGGGCCTGCGCCGGACCGCCGACTTGAAAAACTCCCCGGAAGGGAGTGTCTCAACAAGCTGCTGGGGTCGATCGCTGCCCTCGGGCGGGCTCAGGGCGTGCGAAAAGACCCGGACGCCGTAGCGAGATCGTCTCCGCGTGTCCGTGGCAAGGCGCGGAGCGTGAAGTCAGGGGAGTTTGGCCATCGAGTGACCGCGCAATGCCCGTAGCGTGCCGCCACCACGGACGGCGAGCGGCGACTGCAGAGGGCGGATCGCTCTCGCTGGCGCTCAGCCCTGTCGCTGCGGCGGAAGGCGGACCTGCACTTTCTCGACGACGGTGAAATCGCCCTCGATGACGTCGCTTGGCCTGGGGGATCGCGTTGCGGGCTCGGCCCCGCGCAGCTTCCACCACAATTGGCGCAAGCCCAGCGCGGCGAGCACCGCGGCGGCCAGCGCAGCCCCGGCCAGCGCGAAGAACGACAGCACGGCGATGCCGGCCACCGCGAGAAGCAGGCGCACGATCGGGTTGCGAGGCAGGCGAAGCTGGACGAAGGCGGGGCGCATGGCGGTTCCTGTGAGCGACCGCTGAGCGCGGGCGTAGGCCGAGTATCGAGGCGGATCGGTCCGTCCTCAAGGCGGAAACCGAGCGCGGGCTGAACGGACAGGCCCTGGGCCGGCAGGGGCGGACGGGCGCGGTGCGGCCGCTGCAGCACGGCCCCGCGTTCCGCGGCGCTTTCCTGCTGCGTATCCTGAGCGCCCACTGCGCGGAGCCCGCCCATGTCACAACGCCTCTGTCTGCTGTCCGATCTGCCCGAGGGCCAGCCCCTCGGCCTGGAGGCGAACATCGACGGCAGCGAGGATTCGCTGGTGCTGGTGCGCAGCGGCGAACGCGTCGAGGCTTTTCTCAACGTCTGTCCGCATGCCGGTCGGCGCCTCGACTGGGCGCCCGGCAAGTTCCTGATGGAAGGCGGCCGTCTGGTCTGCGCGGCGCATGGGGCGAGCTTCGAGCTGCCCGGCGGTGCCTGCGTCGCCGGGCCCTGCAAGGGCCAGTTGCTTTCCAGCGTGGCCGTGCGCGTCGAGGGCGAGGCCGTGGTGCTGGGCTGAGGCTCGCCGCTGCCGCGGGTCTGCTCTCAGCCGGCGCCGGCCCGCCGCATGTCGAGATGCGGGATGCCATCTTCGAGATAGCCCTCGGAGCAGACCTCGAAGCCGTGCGCAGCGTAGAAGTCCTGCAGATGCGCTTGCGCTCCCAGCGTAATCGGCTGTCCGGGCCAGAGCGCTTCGCAGCGCGCAATCGCTTCGCGCATGAGCGCATGCGACAGCCCCGCGCCGCGCGCCGACGCACTGACGATGACCCGGCCGATCGCGGGCGTGTCGAAGCTGAGCCCCGGCGGCAAGAGTCGAGCGTAGGCCTGCAGACGGCCGTCGCGTTCGCCCAGCAGGTGCCGGACGTCCGCCTGCGCGTCGCGGCCATCGAGATCGGGATAGGGGCAGGTCTGCTCGACGATGAACACATCGACGCGCAGGCGCATCACTGCATACAGGCGATGCACGTCGAGCGCCTCGAAGGGCAGGCAGGACCAGGCGATGTCGCAGTTGGGCATCAGAGGCTCCAGCCGCGCAGCAGCAGCCAGGCCATGGCCAGCGCGGTCGAGATCAGGGTGACGGGGATGCCGACCCGGGCGAAGTCGGCGAAGCCGAGCCGCACGCCCACCTGGGCGGCGCGCTCGGCGGTGATGATGTTGGCCAGGCTGCCGAGCAGCAGCAGGTTGCCGGCCAGGGTCGAGAAGATCGCCAGCGCGGTCAGCGCGGGTTGGGAGAGCCCACCGAGGGTTTCCACCAGCAGCATGACCAGCGGCACGTTGCCGATGGTGTTGCTGCCGATCAGCGCCGCCGGTACCAGCAGGCCGAGCCGTTCGAAGCTGAGCCCTGCGGCATCCATGGCCGCCACTGATGTGCTGGCGATGGGCAGCTGAGCCAAGGCGGCAGTGACCACGAACAGGCTGGCGATCAGCACCAGCAGGCTCCAATCGACCCGCTTCAGCAGGGCGGCGGTGCCGATCCGGCGGCCGGCCAGCAGGACGGCGGCAATCGCCAGCGCGGCGACCTCGCGGTGGCGATCGAGCAGCAGCATCGCCACCGCCACCGCCAGCACGGCGAGCAGGCTCTTCAGCAGCAGCCAGCGCTGCAGCGGCTGCTCGTCCAGGGGCTCAGCGCGCGACGCCAGCCTCAGCCGCCCCCGCCAGGTCCAGGCGACCACCGCGAATACGCAGACCAGGGCCAGCGTCGAGGGCAGTGCGGCGACGGCGAGATAGGCCAGGAAATCGAGCTGGCCCAGCTCGCCGATCAACAGATTCTGCGGATTGCCGACGAGCGTGGCGGCCGAGCCGGCATTGCTGGCCAGGGCCAGCGCGAGCAGGAAGGGTCGCGGGTCGAGCGCGCGTGCGGCGAGGCCGTGGACCAGCAGCGGAGTCAGCGCGAACACCACGATGTCGTTGACCAGGAGCGCCGACAGCAGGCCGCCCGTGGCGACAACGAGACCCAGCAGTGCCAGCGGCGACAGCGGGCTGCGCGAAAGCGCGCGCGCGACTGCGTCGAAGGCGCCGGCCTCGGCGAAGTGGCCGCCGATCAGCATCAGCGCGAACAGCAGCACCAGCGTTGGAAGATCGAGCACGTGCACCCACTCGCCGTAGGGCAGGGCGCCCGCGGCGAGCAGCAGGGCCGCGCCGCCCAGCGCGATGCCACTGCGGTCCAGTGCCAGCCCGGGTAGGCGGCCGAGCGCCATGCCCAAGTACACGAGGGTGAAGACGATGAAGACGAACGCGGTCATGCAGCTGTCGGTGAAGATCAGGCGCGCAGTGTAGGGGCGAGGGGCCGGCGGGCGGATGCAGATGGGCGAGGCGAGGTCGCGACCGCGGTTGGCGCCGGGTGGAGCGATGGCTTCAGAGTGTTCGCGCTGAAGGACTCCGGCTGAGTGCCCTGAGTGCCGACGCACGCTGGCCTCTGTGGTGGCTGCCAAGCAGGAGCCGCGGGTTGCTGTGCCGGGTGCGAGGCGCTAGGGCCAACGCTGGAGAATTCAGCGTTGCCGCGCGCCATGGAGAGCCTGCCCGCGGATCGACCACGCAAGTGCTTGATCCAGCGTGACCGAGCGAAGCGGAGGCGTCCCCGCGTAGCGGCTCAACGAGTCCGGACATCTGCCGGACTCGCGACCACGGATCAAGACCAGGAGGGACTTGATCCGTGTTGTCTTGTGCCGCGCTCGGCCTTCGCGCCAAGCCCTTTCTCTTCGCTTCGCTCGGGTTCCCGGCGCCAGCGACTGCCACCGGCAGCCGCAGAGCGGCACCGAACCGCTCCGGGGGAGAGGGGCTTGGTGGCGGTTGCCTGTGGCGTAGATGCGAGCACTCGGGCAGTGGCGTAGCCCAACAGGGTGGGGTACGCCCCAGCGTGGGCTCCGCCCCCGCCTCACCCGGTTCCCGGCGAACGCCGCCAGCGGCCGTCAGCCATCGCCACCCCGCCCGCCCGATGCTGCGATAATCCGGCCCCATGAACACGACCCTCGACGCTCAGGACAGCAGCCGCGCGAACAGCGCGCCCGGCGACACCACCCACTTCGGCTTCCGCGAAGTGCCCACCGCGGAGAAGGAGCGCCTGGTCGGTCAGGTGTTCACTTCGGTGGCCTCGAAGTACGACCTCATGAACGATCTCATGAGCTTCGGCATCCACCGGCTATGGAAGCGGTACTTCGTTGCCACCAGCGGCGTGCGTCGCGGTGATCGGGTGCTGGATCTGGCCGGCGGTACTGGCGACATCGCGCGCCTGCTGCTCGAACGGGTGGGCGAGAGCGGCGAGGTCATCATCGGCGACATCAACGGCGACATGCTGCGCGTCGGCCGCGATCGGCTCACCGACCGCGGCATGGTGCGCGGCCTGCGCTATGCACAGATGAATGCCGAGGCGCTGCCCTTTCCCGACGCCAGCTTCGATCTGGTCACAATTGCCTTCGGTCTGCGCAACGTTACCGACAAGCAGAAGGCGCTGAACGAGATGCAGCGCGTGCTCAAGATCGGCGGTCGAGCGTTGGTCCTGGAGTTTTCCGCGGTGCAGCCGCAGTGGCTGAAACCGCTGTACGACATCCACTCCTTCCAGGTTCTGCCTCGCCTCGGCAAGCTGTTCGCCGGCGATGCCGAAAGCTATCGGTACCTCGCCGAGTCGATCCGCCAGCATCCTCCGCAGGACGCGCTGAAGGCGATGATGGAAGCTGCTGGCCTTGAGCGCTGCGACTATCGCAACCTCACCGGCGGCATCTGCGCGATCCACTCGGGTCACAAGCTGTAGGGCTTGGATCGCCTAACGTCCCCCTGAGCGTCATGCCGCGCATCGTGCGCGCCCCCGTAGCCCTGCTCGCAACCCGTCCGGCGGACCTCCGGCCCGCTCCGAAGGCGTCACTGCCGGATGTGCGCTGGCCGCCCGAGCCAAGCGCCCGTGACGGGTGCGCTCATGCGACCTGTGCCCACTCCACAGCCTCGTCCGCCAGCAGAACCGGGATACCCTCGTCGATGCGGTAAGCACGGCTGCCGTTGGCGGTGATCAGGCCTTCCTTCCAGGGCGTGCCCAGCGTGACGCCATCCGCCTGCTTGAGGCTCCCCGCCGCGATCGCGGCGTTCAGCGCAGCCAGCCGCTGCGCGTCCAGCATCTGCAGCGGTTGACGGGTGAGCGGGCAGCACAGGATTTCGAGCAGGCGCGGGTCGAGAGCCATGGAGGGTCGCCGGATAGGGATGACGGACCCCGCATTGTCGGCCAAGCCACCGAACCCTGCAAAGCGCGCATCCGCGCAGCGGTCTACACTGTGCGGCTTCCGGCGGGGCGGGGTGCCC
>JBKCVA010000146.1:0-12890 GCA_046318115.1 Lysobacterales bacterium
TGCCGCTCGTTGGCGCGCCGATGTTCATCGTCTCCGGCCCCGAGCTGGTGGCCGCGCAGTGCAAGGCCGGCATCGTCGGCAGCTTTCCATCGCTCAACGCGCGGCCGCTGTCGCAGCTGGACGAATGGCTGGCCCAGCTCAGCGATGAGCTCGGCGCGGCGCATGCGGCCTCAACGCCAGGCGACCCGGTGGCGCCCTTCGCGGTCAACCTGATCGTGCATGCCAGCAACAATCGGCTGGCCGAGGATCTGAAGCTGGTCGAGAAGTACCGGGTGCCGGTGGTGATCACCAGCCTGTCGCCGCCGTCGGAAGTTGTTGCGGCGGTCCACAGCTACGGCGGCGTCGTCTTCCACGATGTCATCAGCCGACGCCACGCGGAGAAAGCCGCCGCGCAGGGCGTCGACGGGCTGATCGCGGTCTGCGCCGGCGCCGGCGGCCATGCCGGTCCCTTGAGCCCGCTCGCGCTGGTGCGCGAGATCCGCCAGTTCTACCCGGGCACCATCCTGCTGTCGGGCGCGATGGCCTCGGGCGCGGACGTGCTGGCGGCGCAGGCGATCGGTGCGGATCTCGCCTACCTCGGCACGCGCTTCATCGCCACGCCGGAAGCGCGGGCCGTCGACGACTACAAGCAGATGCTGGTCGACTGCCGCGCCGAGGACATCGTCTACAGCTCGCTGTTCACCGGGGTCAAGGGCAACTATCTGAAGCCCAGCATCACCCGCGCCGGCTTCGACGCCGACAACCTGCCCGAGGCTGACAAGTCGAAGATGGACTTCGGCTCGGGCGGCAATACCGATGCCAAGGCCTGGAAGGACATCTGGGGCGCGGGGCAGGGCGTGGGCGGCATCCACGCGGTGCAGCCGGTGCGCGAGCTGGTGCTGCAGATGCAGGCCGAGTACCGCGAGGCGGTGGAACGACTGGAGCGCATCCGCTTCCGCTGAATCGCTGCGACGGCGCGGCCCGATGCAGCGCAGCATCTGGCCGCGGGCGGCCCCCTCCGGTATCGTTCCGCCGCATGGACTATGCCTCGGACTCGCCAGCGCGCGTGCGGCAGCGCGACCCTTGGCGCGCGTTGCGCTATGCGCTGCGCGTGCCGGTGCTGCTCCTGCACCTGCTGCTTGGCCTGCCGATCACCCTGCTGCTCATCAATCCGCTGACTGCGCGCCTGCGTATCGGCGGAGAGCGCATCGACCACCGTGCGATCCGCGCCTGGCAGGGCCTTCTGCTGCGCATCTTCGGCTTCCGCATCCGCCAGTTCGGTCGTCCCCTGGGCGGTGGCGTTCTGTTTGTCGCCAACCATGTCGCCTGGCTGGACATCAGTCTGCTGCACAGCTGCCATGTCGTCGGCTTCGTCGCCAAGGCGGAGATCAGCCGCTGGCCGCTGATCGGCTGGCTGGCCAGTCGTGCCGGCACCATCTACCACCATCGCGGAAACAATGAATCCCTCCACGGGGTGATGCACCAGATGGTGAGCCGCCTGCAGTCGGGACAGGCGGTCGGCGTGTTTCCCGAGGGGCGCACCACGGATGGCCTGAGCGTGCACACCTTCCACGCGCGCATCTTCCAGCCGGCCCTGGCAGCGCCGGCCACCGTTCAGCCGGTGGCCCTTCGCTACGGCGAGCGCGGCAACGCGCAGGCGGTGGTCGCTTTCCAGCCCGGCGAGAACTTCATGCAGAACTTTCTGCGCGTGCTGGGCGACCCGGCGCGCGTGGCCGAGGTGCACTTCCTCGAACCGATCCCGCCCAGCGAGGACGGTCGCCGCCGCCTCGCCGAGAACGCGCGCGCGCAGATCGCCGCCGCGATGGAGCAATGAGCGCGGAGTTCCTGCCGCCGCGCCTGCTGCGCAATCCGCACCTGCAGTCGGTGCTGGCCAGCAGCAGGCTGCGTCGCTATGCGCTGCGCGCACGCTCCCGTCTCGAACACGACGCCGAGGTGCGCGAGCTGCATTGCCCCGGCGGCACTCGCCTGCAGGGTTTCATGACCCGCCAGCAGGCGCGGCCGCAGAGCCGCGGCCTGGTTGTGCTGCTGCACGGCTGGGAGGGCAGCGCCCGCTCCAACTACATCCTCGACACCGGCGGCGAGCTGCTGCAGCGCGGCTTCGACGTGTTCCGGCTCAACTTCCGCGACCATGGCGACACCCATCACCTGAACCCGGAGTTGTTCAGCTCCAACCGCATCGAGGAAGTGGTCGAGGCGGTGGCTCTGGTGCAGCAGCAGTACGCGCCGCCGAGCTTCGCTGTGGCGGGGTTCTCGCTCGGCGGCAACTTCGCCCTGCGCGTCGCCCTGCGCGCGCAGGCGGCGGGTATCCGCCTGGACCATGCGGCGGCGGTGTGCCCGGTGATCAGCCCGGAGGCGGGCTTGAGCGCGATCGAACGCGCGCCCTGGTTCTACGAGCACTACTTCATGCTCAAGTGGACGGGCTCACTGAAGCGCAAGCAGCAGCTCTACCCCGAGCGCTACCGCTTCACCCCGGCGGAGTTCCGCAGCGGCATGCGTGAACTGACCCGAATCCTGGTCGAACGCCACACCGAGTTGGGCAGTCTCGCTGCCTACCTCGACAGCTACTCGATCGCCGGCGACCGGCTGGCGCCGCTGCAGGTGCCGGTCAGCATCCTCACCGCGGCCGACGACCCGGTGATTCCCGTCGAGGATTTCCACCGCTTGCGGTTGCCGGCGCATGCCCGCCTGCAGATCGCCCGGCACGGTGGCCACTGCGGCTTCTTCGACGGCTTCGGTGCACGCAGCCAGGCCAGCCACTGGGTCGCCGAGCGCATCCAGCACGCCTTGACGGAAGACCGCTGAAGAACTCCCGGAACGCTTGAGAGAACTCAGAGCGTGCGAAAAGACCTGGACGCCGTAGCGACGACGACGCTGGGCGTTGCTGGCAAAAGCGCGGCACGTGGATTCAAGGGCGTTTGGCGAGCGAGTGGTCACGGAATCCGCCTGGCGCGCTGCCGCCACGGGCGGCCGCAGCCCGCCGCTTGTCAAAGGCTCCCCGTCGGGCCGCACTTCGGCGGCGTCCGGGGCACTGGTAGACTCGCCGGCTTTCGTCTGCCAGGCCTCACCCATGCTCCAGCCCATCCAGGACGCCCTGCGTCGCAACGACCTCGACACCGCGATCCGTCTGGCGCGGGAAGCGCTGGCCAGCCTGCCGAGCAGCCCGGATCTGCTGCATCTGCTGGCGCTGGCGCTGCTGCAGAAGGGCGAGCACACGGAGGGCGAGGATGCGCTGGCGCAGGCGATCGCGCTGGCGCCGCACCGGGGTGCCTTCCTGGTCACCCGCGGCGAACTCGCCTTCGCGCGTGGCCAGCTCGATGCGGCTCTGCAGGACCTCGCGGCGGCGGTGCAGACCGACCCGAACCTGCTTTCCGCCTATGTCGGGCTGGCGCGTCTTGAACTGATGCGCGGCAACGCCGAGGCCGCGGAAGGCCACATCAAGTACGGCCGCCGCATCGATGCCAACCATCCCGCCCTGCTGCGCGTGGAAGGCGAGCTGGGGCTTGCGCGTGGCGATCTGGACGCCGCCTTCGCCGCCATGAACCGCGCGGTCATGCTGCAGCCCAACAAGCCCGAGCTGCATTACGACCTCGCCATGGTGTGTCAGCAGCGCGGCCTGCCGGCGCTGGCGGCGCAGGCGCTGCGCAACTGTCTGCGGCTGGCGCCCGGGCTGCGGGTGGCCGAGCGCATGCTGGTCACGGTCCTGCTTGACGCCAACGAGACCCAGGCGGCGCAGCAGCAATTGCTGGAGATCCTTCGCAAGGAGCCGGAGGACGCCGGCGGCTGGGGCCTGCTGGGGCAGATCGCGCATTCACTGGGCAATCTGCCCGGTGCCGAGCAGGCCACCCTGCAGAGCCTCGTTATCGCCCCCGAGCAGCCTGCGCTCATCGCTCGTCTGCTCGAACTGTGGACCCGCGCCGACGCCCTGCCGCGGGCCCGCGCGGCGCTCGATGCCCTGCTGGAGAAGCACCCCCAGATGGTCGCCTTCTGGAACGCCCGCTTCAGCCTTGACGTGGCCTCGCCCGAGGGCGAGGCGGTGCTGGAGCGCTGGAGTCAGGCCCAGCCGGGCAGCCTCGATGTCCGCGAGGCCGCGGCCCAGCGCGCGGCCACCCAGGGCGATCACGTCACTGCTGAGCAGATCGCCGTTGAGGTGCTGGCGGCGGATCCGGAGCGGGTCGGCGCAGCGCTGATCCTCGTGCGTGCCGAGCGCGAGCGCGATCCCGCCGCCGCCCTGGAGCGACTGGCCGGGCTTGCCCAGCGTCCCCTCAATCTGCCCCTGCGGCGCAGCATCGCCAGCCTGCGCGGTCTGCTGCTCGACGGTTTCGATCGCGTCGACGAGGCGCACGACGTGTGGTTCGGCGTCCACGCGGTCGAGCAGGACCAGTCCCTGCCCGGCTTGCCGCTGCCTGCCCTGCTGCCGGCGGGCCCGGCCCTCGCCCCGGAGGCCCCGCGCGGCGCAGCGGCCCGCCTGCTGTGGCCCTTGCCCGGAACCCCGGTTGGCGCGGTGCTCAACAGTCTGGGCGCGCTCGCGCCCTTCCTCATCGACCGCTTCAACAGCGCCCGCCGCGTCGACGGTCTCGGGCCGCTGCGACCGCAGACGGGGCACCACGGTGATCAGGGCGCCGAGGCCGCCTGGCGCGAGCAGATCGCGCGGATCGGCGTGGCGCCCGAGCAGGCGGTGGACGTGCTGCCGCACGTCGATGCCGAAATCTTCTCAGCCCTGCCCGAGGCGCGCCTGCTCGTGCTGCTCGCCGACCCCCGTGAGCTGCTGCTGAGCTGGATCGCGTTCGGCTCACTGCAGAACTATGCCGTGCAGAGCCCGCAGCGGATGGCGGCGTGGCTTGCCGAGTCGCTCGAACAGCTGCGCCTGCGCATGGCGGCCGAGCCGGCGCGGGTCCATCTGCTGACCGCCGATGCCCTGGCGGCAGACCCGCAGGCGGCGCTGCGTGAGGCGGCCGCCTTCCTGGGCCTTGACGGCGAGCCGGGCGACTATGCCAGCGCGCGTACCGTCGGCGGCGAAGTGTTCGAACTCGCGCCTGGGCGCTGGCGCCGCTATGCCAGCGGGGACCTGGGCGAGGCCTTCGAACTGCTCGCGCCGGTCGCCGAGGCGCTGGGCTTCCCGCGCTGACCCTGTCGCGGCGCGCGGCTGGCTCAGCCGCGCGCCGCGCAGCGCACCCGCCCGGGCCTCGACGGGCTGGCCAGCACCGCGGTGTAGCCCGGAGCCGGCTGCAGGCGCAGGAAGCTCCACGCGGCGGCATCGCCGGCTTCGGTCGGGGCAGCCTGCATCCGGGGTTCGTGGCCGTCGGGATCGGTCTCGAACACCCAGGCGTCCAGGCGATCGCGCAGGCCGCTGCCGGTGGCCTTGCAGGCAGCTTCCTTGGCCGTCCAGGCGTGCAGGAACGCTGGTTCGTGCAGGTGCCCGGGCAAGGCGGAGAGGGCGTCGAACTCGCTTGCTGCGAAGTAGCGTCGCGCCAGCCGCAGCGCCGGCATACGCCGATCGACACGCTCCAGATCGACACCGATGCGCAGCCCGTTCGCCACCGCCAGCAGGCAGCCGCCGACGGTGTCACTCAAGCTGAATTGCAGCGCGGGCAGGGCGGATTCGAGCAGGAAAGGCCGCCCGCGTGGCTCGCGACCAAAGCGCAGCGCGGCTGCGGGCAGGCCGGCATAGGGCGCGAGCGCCGCACGCAGCAGCGCATCCAGGAACTCGCGGCGGCCGCCGGGACGCGGCTCCGGGGCCGGCGACCACAGCAGGTGCACGTCGCCGGCGCGGAAGTCGGTCACGGGACTCATGGCCGGCAAGCATGCCACGACCGTCCGCACCCCAACTTGCCGCGGCTGTCAAGCGCGGGCATAATGCGCGGCTCGCTGTGTCCAGCCGATCCGTCGGCCGGTGTTCCAGGGCTTGCGCAGTCGCCCGCGAACGCACCGTCTGGCCAGCGCCGTTGTCTCCCGACTGCGCGCCGGTGTTCCCTCGTGGGAGCGCCGCGCGGGGCCGCTGTCGCCCTGGCCAAGGGCGGCTCCACAGCTACCATCGAGGTGCGCCATGGCACGCGTTTGCCAAGTGTCCGGAAAGGCCGTTCAAAGCGGCAACAATGTTTCGCACGCCAACAACAAGACCCGCCGCCGCTGGCTGCCGAACCTGCACGAGCGCCGGTTCTGGGTCCCCAGCGAGAAGCGCTGGGTCAAGCTGCGCGTTTCCACCCACGCCCTGCGCACCATCGACAAGAACGGCATCGAAGCCGTGATCGCCGAGCTGCGCGCCCGCGGCGAAAAGATCTAAGGAGCGATAAGTCATGGCATCCAAGCGCGACAAGATCCGCCTGATCTCCTCCGCCGGCACCGGTCATTTCTACACGACCGACAAGAACAAGAAGAACATGCCGTCGAAGATGGAAATCAAGAAGTACGATCCCGTGGTCCGCAAGCACGTGATGTACAAGGAAGGCAAGATCAAGTAAGCGGAGCCCTGCTTCGTTTGCCGCCGATCCGACCCGGGCCCGCTTGATGCGGGCCCGGGTTTTTTGTGCGCTGTGAAACCCGGCGTCTTCGAAGCGGCGAGCGCGGTTCGCGCCTCTCCAGCCCCGGGTCGGGACAGGCCCGGCAGGCGACCCGGAGGCATGCCAGGCCGGACGCAGCGCGCACGGCGCGGCCGCGGGCCAGAGCCCTGCGGCTACACTGGCGCCCGAGCGCCGGGCCGCTTCCACCCGATGCCCCTGTTTCGTTTCTCCGGAGACCTGCGTGAGCGACACGCCGCCTCGCCCCGACACCACTCCCGCAACGGCCAAGCGCGGTCGCGGCGTCCTCTGGTTTGCCCTGGTCCTGTTGGCCGCAGCCGGCGGCGGCGCGGGCTATGTCCACTACGAGCTGCAGCGCGCGCGCGGTGTGGCAGTCGATGCCGAGGCCTGGCGCTTGGAGGCGGAAGCGCTCAACGCACGTCTGTCGGCGCTGGATCGCCAGCTCGCCCAGTACGACGGCGGCCGCCGCAGCCTCGATGAGCGCACTGCCGAACTGGCCAGCAACCAGCGGGTGATCCGCCAGGAACTGCTGGGCATGGGAGAGCGCGCGGCGACCATCGAGGACGCTGTGGCCCGCCTCTCCGACCAGCGCCTGCGCGGCGAGACCGCGCTCAGGCTCAACGAAATCGAAGGCCTGCTGGTGCTGGCTGACCAGCGCCTGCTGCTTGCGCGCGACCGCGCTGGCGCGCGCACTGCTCTGCAGCTGGCCTTGTCCGCGCTGGACGCTGTCGAGGATCCGCTCTACGCAGGCCTTGCGCTGCCGCTGCGCGCCGAGCTGGCTGAGCTTGATGCGCTGCCGGCCGATCCGCTGCCGGGCTTGCGCACGGTGCTGGCGAATGCACTGTCGGCACTGCCCGGCCTGCCGCGCGCGCCGCTGCAGGCTGACCGCCCCGATGACGCGGCCGGCCTGGGCCGGCTGCAGCAGGCCCTGTCCGGCCTGGTCACGGTGCGGCGCACCGACGAGGCCGCGGCCGTGTTGACCGGCAGCGCTCGCGAAGCCGCGCTGGAAGCGCTTCAGCTTGACCTGCGGGTGGCCCTGCTGGCCGCCGAGGCGCGCGATGTGGACGCCCTGCTGGCCGCGCTGACGCGGGTGCAGGCGGCGTTCGCCCGCGTGTTCGATCCGGCCGACCCGCGCGTACGTGCGCTCAGCGAGGCCTTGGCGGCTCTGCAGCCGGCCGATCTCGCCGCTCCACTGCCAACGCTGGGCGCCAGCCTGGCCGAGCTGCGTGCCCTGCGGGGTAGCCGCCAGCGGCTGCCCGACGCGCCGGTGCCCGCCGTACCCGCGGCCGAAGACGCGCCCCTTCCCGAAGCGCCCAGCGAAAAGGGCGAGCCCCAGCTTGAACTGGAGCGCGAAGTCGAAGACGTGCCCGGGTCGCGCGCATGAAGAGCTACCGCCTGCTGCTGTGGGGCCTCGGCCTGGCTGCGCTGGGCGCCCTGCTGTTCGGTCTGCTCGCTGAAGACCCCGGCTACCTTCTGTTGGAGTGGCGGGGCTATGCGATCGAATCCACCGCGGTCGCCGCTCTGGCGCTGGTCGCCGCGGCCTGGCTGCTGCTGCGCGTCGTCCTGGGCCTGCTGCTGTGGCCCCTGCGCGCCTGGCGTCGGCACGGCGAGCGCACGGCGCGTCGGCGCCTGGCCGATGGCCTGCTGGCGGCCCAGCGCGGCGAACACGCGACTGCGCTCAAGCTGCTGAATCGCGCCGCGCGACGCGCCCGGTTCAAGGTGCCGGCGCTGATGGCGGCGGCGGACAGTGCGCGTGCACTGGCCGACGAAAGCGCCGAGCAGCGCGCGCTGTCCGCGCTTGACGAAGCCGACCGAGAATCCGCGCGACTGGCCCGGGCGCGCTCCCTGCTCGCGCATGGCGACGCGGCGGCGGCCTTGGTGCTGCTCCGCGCAGCCGCCGAACCCTCCGCGCCGGCACTGCGTATCGAGCGCATGCGCGCGGCCCTGGCCGAGGGCGAAGCCGGCGCCGCCCTGCAGGACCTGCGCGCGCTCAAGGCCGCCGCCGCCGCCGTACCGGCCGAGTTGGAAGCCGAGGCCCTGGCCGCGGCCCTGCGCCACAGCCCCGACCTTGAACTGCTGCGCCAGCGCCTGGCCGAACTGCCGCGCAGTGCCCGCGTCGAGCCAGCGCTGGTGGCCGCCTTCGCGGACCGCGCACGCGCGCTGGGCGCGCCCGAACTTGGCGACGACGCCATCGAGCACGCTCTGCGCAAGCAGTGGGACGAAACGCTGGTGGCCGACTACGGCCGTGCGGCACGCGGCGACCAGCGCGAGCGCATCCGCCGCGCCGAGGCTTGGCTGGAGGAGCACCCCGGCAGCCCGGCCCTGCAGCTGGCCCTGGGCCGTCTGTGCCGCATCGACGGCCTGTGGGGCAAGGCGGAGGCGCATCTTCTGCGCGCCAGCCACGGCCCGCACGCGGCTGCGGCCTGGGAGGAACTGGCCCTGGCCTTGGTCGCCCAGGGCGAAGAGCTGCGCGCGCGTCAGGCCCTGCAGAACGCGCTTGCTGCCCAGCGCGGGCAGGCAGCCTCCACGCTCACCGCGCGGGCGCGCGCCGCGCTGGGCGTCGGCAGCGAAGCCATCGAACGCCGCAGCTCGATGGGCGTGCCTCTGCTGGCCGACGGCAGCGCGCCGCAGGCGGATTGAACGACGCACCCATCGGCTCGTCGACACCCTCGGAAAGGGCAGACCAGGCGGCCTGACTTCTCTGTTGCCGACTGCGGCTACCAGCTGCCGACGTTCGGCATCGAAGCCCAGGGCTCGGCCGGCGGCAGCGCCTCGCCCTTCTGCAGCAGCTCGACCGAGATCAGGTCCGGGCTGCGCACGAACGCCATGCGGCCATCGCGCGGCGGACGGTTGATGGTGATGCCACGCGCCTGCAGGTGCGCACAGGTCGCGTAGATGTCGTCGACGGCGAAGGCCAGATGACCGAAGTTGCGCGCCGAACCATAGTCCTCATCGTCGTAGTTGTACGTCAGCTCGACCTCGGCCTCGGGGTTCTCAGGCGCCGCCAGGTAGACCAGCGTGAATCGCCCCTGCGGGTAGTCGCGGCGACGCGTCTCGACGAGGCCGAGCCCGTCGCACCAGAACTTCAGCGACGCGCCCAGATCGCGGACGCGGACCATGGCGTGGAGGTACTTCATGGGATTGGGGATTGGGGATTGGGGATTCCCGAGCGTAGCGGAGTCATCGCCGAACTGGCGTGTCAGGGTTCAGCCGTGGCCATGCCTGGCTCCAGTCACTGCTCTCAGGGGCTCCGCGCGCGAGCGTGCCCACGAGACTTGCTTTGCTCGCAATGGCTCAATCCCCAATCCCGAATCCCCAATCCCAGCTCAAAGAAACAAATCCGCCATCAGCGGATGCCCTGGCTTCACCGCATAGGGCGCGAAGTCCTCGACGCCGTGCAGACGCAGCACGTCCTCGTCGATCAGGAACTGGCCGTTGAGGCGCGCAGCCGGCGTGGACAGCACCGCGTGCGCGGCGTCGGCGACGATCTCGGGCTTGCGGCAGCCGTCGTGGTCGACGCCCGGGATCATGTTCAGCGCGTCGGTGAGGATCACCGTCTTCGGCCACAGCGCGTTCACCGCCACGCCCTGCGGACCGAATTCGGCGGCCAGCCCCAGCGTGGCCAGGCTCATGCCGTACTTGGCCATGGTGTAGGCGGTGTGCGGCGCGAACCAGCGCGGGTCGAGGTTGGGCGGCGGCGCCAGCGTGAGGATGTGCGGGTTCGAGGACTTCAGCAGGTGCGGCAGGCAGGCCTGGCTGCACAGGAAGGTGCCGCGCGCGTTCACCCCGTGCATCAGGTCATAGCGCTTCATCGGCGTGTCCAGCGCGCCGCGCAGCCAGATCGCGCTGGCGTTGTTCACCAGGATATCGATGCCGCCGAAGCGTTCGACCGCTGCAGCGACGGCTGCCAGCACATCGTCTTCCTCGCGGATGTCGCACTTCACCGCCAGCGCCTGCCCACCGGCCGCGACCACGGCCTCGGCTGCGCTGTGGATGGTGCCCGGCAGCTTCGGGTTCGGCACCGACGACTTCGCCGCGATCACCACGTTCGCGCCATCGCGCGCGGCGCGCAGGGCGATGGCAAGCCCGATGCCGCGGGAGGCGCCGGTGATGAACAGGGTGCGATCTTTGAGGGACATGGCTTGAGGCTCCGGAAAGCAGGGAAACGCGCTCGAGTGTAGGCGGTGGCTGGTCGCCACTGTGTAGGCCAGGGCCACAGGCGGAGGTGAGATCGGGGCGTGGGCAGGGCCCCTCGCGCTTCACTTGCCGTTGCGCAAGGTGCCGCGCATGCTTGCCAGCTTGCGCGACGGGGGTCGCGCGTTGATTGGGGACACACCATGCTTCACACCGTTTTGCGGGCACCGCTGATCGCCCTGGCGCTGCTGCTGACCGTGCTCGCGCCTGCCGGCGCGGCCTTTGCCCAAGCCAACGCCGCCTCGGCGGATGGCCTGTGGACCGCCATCGACGAAGCCCAGGTCGCGCGCAGCGCGGAGCCGCGGCGGCTGGTGCCGCAGCGCTACCGCACCCAGCAGCTCGATCGCACGCGCCTCACCGACCTGCTGAAGGCGGCTCCGCTCGAAGCGCAGACCCCGGCGGCGGAGAGCAGCCTGGAGCTCAGCCTGCCGACCCCCGAGGGCGATTACGCCCGCTTCCGCATCGTCGAGTCACCCATCATGGAAGCCGCGCTCGCGGCCAAATTCCCTGAGATCCGAACCTACCTCGGCCAGGGCATCGACGACCCCACCGCGACCCTGCGCTTCGATGTCAGCCCGCAGGGCTTCCGCGCCCAGGTCATCGGCTGGCGCGGCAGCTACTACGTCGACCCCTACCAGTCGCGCGATCTCGACACCTACGTGGTGTATTCGAAGGCGGATGCCCCGGATGACGGCGAGCGCCTGCGCTGCGGCGTCACCGGCCAGGAGCTGCCGAAGGACCTGCCCAACTTCCAGCAGCGCGGCGTCACGCCCAAGATCAGCTCGGGCACGGTGCGCCGCACCTACCGGCTGGCCATCGCGGCGACCGGCGAGTACACCGCCTTCCACGGTGGCACCGTGGCCGACGGGCTGGCCGCCATCGTCACCACCATGAACCGCGTCAACGGCGTCTACGAGCGCGAGCTGTCGGTGCGGATGGTGCTGGTGGCCGAAAACGACCGGATCATCTACACCAATGCCGCCACCGACCCGTACACGAACACCAGCGGGTCGACGATGCTCGGCGAGAACGTCGCCAATCTGAACACGGTGATCGGCTCGGCCAACTTCGACATCGGCCACGTCGTCAGCACCGGCGGCGGCGGCGTCGCTGGCCTTGGCGTGGTCTGCGGTTCCAGCAAGGCGCGCGGCGTCACCGGCTCCGGCTCGCCGGTCGGCGATCCCTTCGACGTCGACTACGTGGCACATGAGATGGGCCACCAGTTCGCCGGCAACCACACCTTCAATGGCTCGGGCGGCAGCTGCAGCGGCGGCAACCGCAACGGCAACACGGCCTATGAGCCCGGCAGCGGCATCACCATCCAGGCCTATGCGGGCATCTGCGGTGCCGACAACCTGCAGCCCAACAGCGACGACTACTTCCATCGGGTCAGCCTCAACGAGATGCTGCTCTTCACCACCACCGGCGGTGGCGCAAACTGCGGCACCACCAATGCCACCGGCAACACCCCGCCCACCGTCAACGCGACCGCGGCCTTCACCATTCCCGGGCGCACGCCCTTCGAGCTGACCGCCACCGGCAGCGACACCAACGGTGATTCGCTGACCTGGGTGTGGGAGCAGTTCGACCTCGGCACCACGGCCAACACTGCCGGCAGCATCGTCGATGCCGGCCAGGGCCCGCTGTTCCGCTCGTTCGCGCCGACGCTCTCCAGCGGTCGCGTGTTCCCCAGTTGGCGCTGGATCCTCAACAACGCCAACGTCGCCCCGGCCACCGCGCCGCTGCCCGGCACCAGCTCGCCGAACTGGCTCACCGCCGAAGTGCTGCCGAGCACCAACCGCACGCTCAACTTCCGCGTGACCGCGCGCGACAACCGCGCGGGCGGCGGTGGCACCAACGAAGCGGCCACCGCACTGACCGTGGTCGCGGCCGCAGGGCCCTTTGTGGTCACTGCGCCCAACACCGCCGTGAGCTGGGCGGCTGGCAGCGCGCAGACGATCAGCTGGGACGTGGCCGGCACCACGGCCAATGGCATCAATGCCGCCAACGTGCGGATCACCCTCTCGCTGGACGGCGGCCTCACCTGGCCGGTCGAACTGGCGGCCTCCACCGCCAACGACGGCAGCGAGAGTCTGACCATTCCCGCCAACACGCCGGCCAGCACCCAGGCGCGCGTGCGCGTTCAGGCCGTGGGCAACGTGTTCTTCGACGTCAGCGACG
>JBKCVA010000147.1:0-34632 GCA_046318115.1 Lysobacterales bacterium
CCCCAGCGGTAATCGAGCACGTTGGTCGAGCGCGCGAAGGCGGGGGCGAAGGCTTCGCTGGAGAGCAGGTCCAGCGCGTTCTTCAGGCTGCCGATCAGGATGCAGTCGCGGCGCTGGGCGGCGGTGCCATCGGCAAAGGCCGCCGGGACGTTGCGGAAGAAGTCGAGGCCCGAGGCGCCGCGGCCCTGGCGGGTGTCGAAGGTATCGAGCAGGCGCTTCACCGCCACGTAGGCCTCGTTGTTGCCCGGCAGCTGGCCGCCCAGGCCCACCTGGGTCAGCGTGTGGTCGATGACATTGCGCACCAGCTGGCCGCGGAACACCGACCAGATGGTGGCAGCCGCCGAGGCGCGGATCTGCGCGTCGCTGGGCTCGGGCAGGCTCATCGGGTTGTCGCCGCGGTCATAGCCCTCGCGGATGCCGGTGGGTGCGCTGTAATCCCAGCTGCGCAGCAGGTCCAGCGACTGCCCGATACGCGGGTCGGTCATGTCGAACGTGAGGCGACAGTTGGAGGGGCCGATGCGGTCGGCCGCGCCCAGCAGATGCGGCAGCACGAGTTCGGCGTCGAGGAACTGCGTGTTGGCCTGCAGGGCCTGCATGTCCTGGACGGTGATGCCGCCGCGGGCGATCAGCCGCTGCAGCTCGCGATCGATGCGCCCCTGGCGGTAGCTGGAGTAGCCGGGCGCGAGGTAGTAGATGCCGCCGCCGGGGCGCTGTTCGTTGACCACGCTGTTGTCCAGCGTGTTGCCGACGGGGTCGTTGTTGGCATTGGCGATGTAGCCGCGCGTGGGGTTGACCGACTGCGGCATCTCAGTCGGCGACAGCACTTCGTAGGGCACCGCCTGGGCCGGGTAGGCGTTGGTGCGCGGCAGCCATTCGTTGCCGCCCTGGCCGTTGCGGATCAGATACGGCGGCACGCCGGTGACGGTGTTGCGCTGCAGGTCTTCGCGGATCGGCGCCTCGGCGGTCGCGATGTAGGCGATGTTGCCCTGCTTGTCGGCGTAGGCGAAGTTCTGCGAACCGACATCGAAGAACTGCAGGGCGGCGCGGAACTGCTCCAGGTTGGTGGCGCGGTTCATGCGGCTGAAGGCTTCCAGCTCCTGCGTGGCGCCCCAGCCGGTGTAGGCCACCGAGATGCCGGTGTCGCCGGTGATGCTCAGCACCGGGCCGTGGTTGCGGCGGGGCACCAGGATGGTGATGCCGCCGTTGGTGTAGCCGATCGAGTTGTTGCGGGTGACGTTGTCGCGCACGCCATCGCCGAGGGTGTTGACGAAGAAGCTCTGGAACACCCACAGCACCGGCTCGGCGTCGCCCTGGTAGAGCGTGTGCGTGGGCAGGCCATAGCTGTTGAGGATGAAGCGCTCGGCGTAGGCGTCGGTCACGTCCAGCGGGTTGGTGGTCAGGCCCCAGCAGAAGTGGCTGTTGCAGCCGAGGATGGGCACCGGCGTGCCGGGCGCCACTGCGCCCACGGTGTTCATCGGCGTGGGGTAGCGCGGGTCGTTGCTGATGACATGGCCTTCGTGGAACAGCATGGGCGTGTCCAGCGCCAAGTGCGGGTCATTGGCGAGGATGGGTTTGCCCGATGCCGTGTGCTGGCCGCCGACGATCCACCAGTTCGAGCCGGCGCGGTTCTCGCGACGCGAGAGTTGCGGCGCGATCACCGGGTTGTCGCGGATCCGCTCGACGTAGTTCTGCGCGGCCTGCAACACCTGGGCGTCGACCATCGGCACGGCTTCGGGGTCGAAGGCGGCCGCACCGGATTTCGGGTTCACCCCATCGCTGCCGTCACTGCCCTGCGTGCGAAGGCTGGCGAGAAAGCCCGGCACAGTGACGCGGTCATCGGCCGGCATGCTGCGGTGGGTGTCCTCGAAGAACAGAGCCGCACCGTTGAAGCCAGCGGCGGCGCCAGCCTGCTGGTAGGCGCCGAGCTTGACGGTGTAGTCGATGTCGAGATCGAAGCTCAGCTGGAAGGCCAGCAGCTTGCCGATCACCAGCGAGTCGACCGGCGACCAGACATCGGCGGACGTGAGCTCCAGGGCCTGGTGCTCGGTCGGCACGGGATTGGTTCTCAGCCAGGCGTTGACGCCGTCGGCATAGGCCTTGAGCTGGCCGCGCAGTTCGGGCGAGCTCTTGGCCCAGCTGGCCCAGGCGGCGCGGCGCAGGCCGAGGGTGCGCAGCTCGACATCGCGCGCCAGCACGCTGGGGCCGACGAGTTCGGCGAGCGTGCCGCTGGCAGTGCGGCGCAGCAGATCCATCTGGAAGAAGCGGTCGCGGGCGTGGGCGTAGCCCATCAGCCAGGCGGCGTCTTCATCCGTGGCGGCGGTGACGGTAGGCACGCCCTCGGCGTCGTAGGAGATGCTGCCATTGGCCTTGAGGCCCGGCGCCGGAATGGCCTGGGCCGAGGCGACGGCCGCAATACCCGTGAGCGCAAAGCCGATCGCCAGCGCCATGGCCCGCGGGCCGGCGTGTCGTGTGGTGTGCATGGTTCCCTCCTGTGTCGTCGCCACTCGGTGTGATGGCGATCGCGGTTCGAGTATGCGCACGCGTTCGAAGGGGGGAAATCTGCGGGTGCAGCAAAACGTTCCGCGGTGAGGATTGCGGGGGTCGGGCGGCGTCAGGGATGGGTGCGCGATCGGGCTCGCCGGCGTGGATCGCTTCCATGCGAGCGTCGCTGGGCTGTCGCCGGCGTCGCTGGGCTGTCGCGAGCGTCGCACCCTCTCCCCTGCCCCTCTCCCACGAGGAGAGAGGGGAGAAGCGCGGCCCAACGGCGCACGCGGGGCTGCCCTCTGCGTCAGGCCCGCACCCAGCCCCTTCGATCAGCGCATCGCTGAAAGCGCCTGCGCGATCGCTGCCGCCTCGTCGGCGTCGATGCTGTACATGCGCACGCCGCCGCCTACCGGCGGGTGATGCCGCTGCGCATCACCGAAACCGAGGATCTGGCGTTCGAGATACGCGGCCTGCTGGCCGGCGATGCGCGGAATCGCCCCGCCACCGAGATACTCAGCGCCGTGGCAGCCGGCGCAATCGAGTGCCTCCAGACGTGCCCTGCCCGACTCCACGTCAACCTCCTCGACGCGATCGGCCGAGCGCCAGGCGCGAGAGGTCAGCGCACCTACCAGCGTCTCGATCTGTGCTTCGTTCAAGCCCGCGCTCAGTGCATTCATGGGAAAGCCCTCGCGATGCCGGTGCTGGAAGCGCTGCAGCTGGGCCCGCAGGTAGTCGACGTGCTGCCCTTCGATCACCGGCACGGCGCCGCCGGCCTGGCCCGGCCGGTGGCAATCGAGGCAGAGCGCATCGATGTCGTCCATGGCATTGGTGGGCGTCGGCGACAGCGCCGGCAGGAGGACGCACACGATGAGGGTCAGAAGCGGACGCTGACGCATGACGACCTCGAATGACGGTAGGGTGGCGACCATCATGGTGCAGCCGCCGGGTCAGCGCCAAGACATCGTGGCACGGGCCTTGCTCGCGCCTGCGCGAGCGCCGGCGGGAGGCGGGTCGCGTTGTTGGCATGGGGCGATGCCCCGGGCCTGCCGGACGCTGATATCGCCCGTGAGGCGCCCGCTCCGTTCCTGAAAGTCAGGCTTCCGCTTTGCCGTTGATTGCTCGCGTCTTCCTGGCCGGCCTGCTGGCCTCGCTCGCCGCTTCGCCCTCCCGGAGCGCGTCGCCATTCGTTGACCTGGAACGGTACGGGCCTGGCTCAGGCCTGTCCCAGTCCAGGGTGACCGATCTGGTCGAAGACGACTTGGGCTTCCTGTGGGTCGCTACCCAGGACGGACTGAACCGCTTTGACGGCCACCGTTTCGAGGTCCTGCGTTTTCAGCCGGCGCGCAGGGATCCGGCGACATCGAGCTCCGCGGAGCCGCTGGAACTCGCCAGCGGCAGCATCGACGCCATGGCCTTCGACCGGGACGGCTGGCTGTGGCTGGGACTGAATGACGCCGGCCTGCAGCGCCTGAATCAGCGCGACGGCCGCAGTGAATGGCTGTCGCCGGCGCAGATCGGGGCGAACCAGGTCACCCTGCTGGCTGTGCATCCCGAGGGAGGGGTCTGGGCGGGCTCTCCTGATGGACTGCGACATGTCCAGAGCGACCTCAAGGTGGGCTCCCCGCAACCGAATACGCGCGACGGCGTCGCTTTGCGTACTCAGCCGAGCGGTGCGGTGTGGTGGCTCGGGGCGGACTGCCGTCTGCTGGAGGTGGCCGCCGACGGCCACTCGCGCCTGCTCTGGCAGGCCGAACGGGACCGCCGCTGCAGCAGCCTTGGCCAGGCTCGTGGCATGTCCTGGATAGGCAGCCGCTCAGGCCGGCTCTACACCCTTGATGCCCATGGTCAGCTGCTCGGACAGCTGGAACTGCCACCGCGCGCCGATGGCCAGGTCGCAGCGGTCACGCGGGTTCTGGCGCGGGCCAACGGCGAAGTCCTGCTGGGGCGCGCGGATGGTCAGCTGTGGCTGCATCAGCCGAACAGTTCGCCGGCCTTGCTGCGGCTGTCCGTGGAGCCCTTCCCGGAAAGCGAGATCACCGCGCTCTTCGAGGACTCCACGGGCGTGCTCTGGGTCGGCAGCTACACCAGCGGGCTGTTCCGGGCCCGCAGCCTGTCGCCGCTGCTTCGCCGCGAACTGGCGCCCGACCCTCTCACGTTCGGCTTCGCCAACCGCAGCGTGCGCTCGATCCGCAGCGCAGAGGGGCAGACCCTGATCGGCCTCGACTCGGGTCTGCTGATCCTGGCGCCCGATGGCAGCGGCCGAAGTCATCCCGGCTTTCGCGGGCAATCGGTGCGCGCGCTCGAACCCGAACCGCAGGACGGCTGGTGGATCGGTACCGACAGCGGGTTGTGGCGGCTCAAGGCTGATGGCTCGGTGCAGCCGGTGCCGGGCACAGAAAATCGCCGGATCACCGCGCTGCACCGCGAGCCGGATCGACTGCTGGTGACGACGCGCTCCGGCCTGCTCGATCTGCATCTGCCCTCGGCCGAATTCGCGGCGGTGCCAGCACGGCTGCGCACGGCCTTCCTGACCAGTCTGGTCCGCGACGGCAGTGGCCAACTCTGGCTGGGCAGCAACGAGGATGGCGTCTACGTCTGGCGCGAGGGCAGCGAGCCGCGGACGCTGGGCCTCCAGGATGGGCTGTCCCACCCCTCGGTCTGGTCACTGCTCGCCGACGAGGGCAGCGTCTGGGTCGGCACCTTCGCGGGTGGCCTGCACCGCTTCGACCTGCAGGGGCGGCTGCAGCGGCTGTATGCCGAGCGCGACGGGCTGTCGAGCAATGTGATCTACCGGATCGTGCGCGACGCACGCGCGCGGCTGTGGGTCAGCACCAACGACGGCCTCAACGTGATCGACGGCGACAGCGGCGCGATCCGCGTGCTGCGCCGCCAGGATGGCCTGCGCAACATCGAGTTCAACAACGGCGCCAGCTATGTCGATCCGCAGGGCAGGCTGTGGTTCGGCGGCCCCGAGGGTCTGGATGTGCTGGAGCCCTGGGTCGAGGAACCCGAGCCCGCGCTCGCGCGAGTCGCAATTTCGGGGCTGCGGCTGCCGACCGTCATCGGCCGGGCGCAGCAGCGGGAGCGCATGGGCGGCTTGGAAGTGGCCTACGCGCAACGTCTGCAGCTGGGCTACCGCGACAGCACCATCGGCTTCGAGTTGAGCGCCATCGACAGCGCAGCACCTGCTTCAGCCCGGCTGCGCTATCGCTTGCGCGGTCTGGAGGACGATTGGACAGCGCTGCCGCAGGGCCGCGCCGAAATCAACTATGCCTTTCTCCCGCCGGGCGCCTACCGACTCGAGCTGCAGGCGGCGGGACGCGATGGTCGCTTCGGCAGCGTCCGCACGCTCGACATCGACATGGCGCCACCCCCCTGGGCCTCGCTGACGGCGCTGGTGCTCTACGCCACGCTGGCCCTGGTTCTAGCCGCGCTGGTGCTGTTCGAAGTGCGCCGCCGAGTCAGACAGGAGCGCGCGCTGGTCGAGCGACTGAACCGCGAAGTGGAGGCGCGCACGGTCGAACTGGAGCGCGCCAACCAGCTGCTGACCTCAAGCAATCTGCGTCTCGAAGAAGCGAACCGCACCGATCCTCTGACCCAGGTGGCCAACCGGCGCGACCTGCAACACTGGCTCGACGAACTCGCGCCGCGCGTGCAGCGCGAAGTGGCGGGTGATCCACGCGGTCATCATGGCCTGCTGCTGTTCATGCTCGACATCGACGACTTCAAGTGCATCAACGACAGCCTCGGTCATCAGGCAGGCGACGAAGTGCTGGTGGAGTTCGCCCAACGCTTGCGCCAGTACTGCCGCGGCGAAGACAAGCTGGTGCGCTGGGGCGGCGAGGAATTCCTGCTGGTGGTGCGCGATCTGCCGCGTGAGGAGGCGGCAACGCTCGCCGAACGCATCCGCCTTGCCATCACCCGTGAACCGCTGCAGTTGCGCTCGGGACGCAGCCTGTCGCTGAGCTGCTCGATCGGCTTCGCGCCCTGGCCGCTGGCCGCCAGTTGGCCGGCCTTGGGCGAGTGGGAGCAGAGCGTGAACCTCGCCGACCAGGCGCTCTACGAAGTCAAGCGCCGCGGCAAGAACGGCTGGGTCGGCTTGCAGACCTCGTCGGATGTCTCACGCGCCAGCCTGCTTGCCTTGCTCGCCGCGGCGGCGGTCGAGAGCTGGCCGGCGGCGGGGCTGACCGTGCTGCGCTCGCCCTCCGCTGACCCCTGAAACTGCGGGCGCGTCTCCCCACACGGCGCGCAATCGCCATACTCCCCGCGCCACCGTCGGCCGTCACCCTGTCCGGGATGAGCACAACGCCTGCCCGCGTCCCGCAATCGCCCCCGCGCCACACCCGCCGGCCACGCCTGCGCTGGCTGGCTTGGGCCACGCTCGGGCTGATGCTCGTGGCCGTGCTGCTCGACCGCCTGTTCCCGCCACCGCTGCCCAATCTGGGCAGCGATGTCGCCACCGTTGTGACCGCGCGCGACGGCCGTCCCCTGCGCGCCTTTCCGGACCGTAACGGCGTGTGGCGGCTTCCGGTCGAGGTCGATGGAGTCTCAGCGCTCTATCTCGAAGCCCTGCTGACCTACGAGGACCGCTGGTTCTGGCGGCACCCCGGGGTGAACCCGCTGGCGGCGCTGCGTGCGCTGGGGCAAGGCCTGCGCCATGGCCGCGTGGTGTCGGGCGCCTCGACGTTGACCATGCAGGTTGCGCGGCTGATCGAACCGCAGCCACCGGGGCTGCTCGGCAAGCTCAGGCAAAGCCTGCGCGCGCTGCAACTGGAGTGGCGACTGGACAAGCGCGAGATTCTCGCGCTGTACCTGAACTACGCCCCCTTCGGCGGGCCGATCGAAGGCGTGCAGGCGGCCAGCTGGGCCTACCTCGGCAAGCCGGCCGATCAGCTCTCGCACGCGGAGGCCGCCTTGCTTGCGGTGTTGCCGCAGTCGCCCAGCCGCCTGCGGCCGGATCGTCATCCGGAACGCGCACGCGCCGCACGCGACAAGGTCCTGCAGCGGCTGGCCGACTTCTCGGTGTGGAGCGCAGCCACCGTCGCCGATGCCCGTGCCGAGAACGTGGTGGCGCGCGGCCTCGCCATTCCGCAGTCCGCCGCCTTGCTGGCAGCGCGTTTGCGCGGCCAGCACCCCGGCCAGCAGCGCATCGACAGCAGCATCGACTTCGACCTGCAGCTGCGGCTTGAGGCCCAGCTCGGCGCCTGGATCGAACGCCTGCCGCCGCGCACCTCGGCGGCAGTGCTGGTGCTCGACAACCGGACGGC
This sequence comes from Lysobacterales bacterium, assembly GCA_046318115.1. Lineage (GTDB taxonomy): Bacteria > Pseudomonadota > Gammaproteobacteria > Xanthomonadales > Xanthomonadaceae > Aquimonas. The sequence goes on from JBKCVA010000147.1 coordinate 7,752, forward strand.
CGAGGTGCGTGCCTATCTCGGCAGCGCACGCTTCGCCGACGACGCGCGCTACGGCCACCTCGACATGGTGCAGGCCTGGCGTTCGCCCGGCAGCACGCTGAAGCCTTTCGTCTATGGCCTTGCGATCGATGCCGGCAGCGTGCACTCGGCCAGCCTGCTCATCGATGCACCGCAGGACTTTGACGGCTATCGCCCGGACAACTTCGACCAGCGTTTCCGCGGCCCGGTCAGTCTGGGTGAAGCGCTGCAGCAGTCGCTCAATGTGCCCGCGGTGGCCGTGCTGCAACAGCTCGGACCGGCGCGTTTTGCCGCGCGCCTGGAGCACGCGGGCCTGCCTCTGCGCCTGCCCAGCGGCGATCGCCCCAATCTCAGTCTGGTGCTGGGTGGCACTGAAGTGCGGCTGCAGGACCTGGTGACCGCCTACGCCGCCCTGCACCGCGAAGGCCGCGCGCCGGCGCTGCGCTTCCGGCCGGACGATCCGCTGGAAGACCGGCGGCTCCTCTCGCCCGGTGCGGCCTGGATCATCGCCGAGCTGCTGCGCAGCGCCCCCGACGGCAGCGACGGTCGCTTCGCCCAATTGAGCGGCGCGCGGCTCGCCCACAAGACCGGCACCAGCTACGGCTTTCGCGACAGCTGGGCGGTCGGCGGCAATGCCGGGGTCAGCATTGGAGTCTGGGTCGGCCGCCCGGACGGCACGCCCTCGCCCGGACAGTTCGGCGCCGTCACCGCCCTGCCCCTGCTGCAGGCGGTGCATGCCAGCCTGCCCGCGGAGTATCAGCAGCCCGCAGCGGTGCATCCCGCCAGCGTGACCGAGGCGGCGATCTGCTGGCCCTTGGGCGCGCGCGCGGAGGCCACCGACCGGGCGCACTGCCACCGACGCCTGTCCGCCTGGCTGCTGGAGGGAGCCGCGCCGCTGACGCTGGCGCCCGCCGGTGAAGCGCAGCCGCCGGCGGTGCAACGCTACTGGATGGACGGCTCCGAGCAGCGCGTGGGCCGCTGCCGTCGCGGTGCTGAAGTGGAGGAAGCGCGCGCCCTGTGGCCGCGCCTGGCCGCGCCTTGGCTGAGCGGCGACGAGCGACGGCGCGGGCTGCCTCCACCGCTGGCCGCCGACTGCGAGGGCGCGCGCGCCGCGCTCGCCGACCTGCAGATCACCGGCGCGCGCGAGGGCAGCCGCATCCGCGCGCCGCGCGGCAGCGCCGCCGCGCCCACGCTGAGCCTGAAGGCCGCAGGCGCCAGCGGCGACGTGCGTTGGCTGGTGAACGGTCGGCTGCTTGCCACGGTGTCGGCCGAGCAGAGCTTCAAGCAGGCCTTCGAGAAGCCCGGCACGCAGGACATCGTCGCCATCGACGGCAGCGCGCGCTATGCGCGTCTGCGCATCGAGGTGCTGCCCGCCGAGTAGGCCAGACGACGAACGATCGCCGGCGTCATGTCGCCGTCATCCAGCGCGCCTAGGCTGCGGCCGCGAGACCCCGAGCGCGAGCCTACGATGGCCCTGTCCCTGCCGCAGACCGAGAGCCCCGGCGCCCGCGCCGCGGACGCCACGCCGACACGCTTCAAGGATCGGCTGGACCAGCGCATCTTCAACGCGATCTACGCGCGCAGCCTGGTCTACAACGCCTGCTGGGAGGATCCCGCGGTGGATCGACAGGCACTGCAGCTGCGGCCCGAGCATGAGCTGCTGGTGATCACCAGCGCCGGCTGCAATGCCCTGGACTACGCCCTGGCCGGCGCCGGCCGCGTCTATGCGATCGACGCCAACCCGCGCCAGAACGCCCTGCTGGAACTCAAGCTCGCCGCTGCCCGCGCGCTCGATTACCCCGACTACTTCGGCTTCTTCGGGCAGGGCTTCCACCCCCGCGCCGGCGAGCTCTACGTGGCGCGGATGCGCCCGCAGCTCGGCGAGTTCGCGCGCGAGTGGTGGGACCGCCACTGGCGCTGGTTCGCCAGCCCGCGCGGCAGCTTCTACTTCCACGGCCTCTCGGGATTGGCGGCGCGCGGCTTCCACACCTTTCTGAAGCTGCAGCCGCGTCTGCGCGAGCACTTCGAGGCGCTGTTCGCCTGCCAGACGGTGGCGGAGCAGCGCGCACTCTACGACCGCGAAATCGCGCCGCGCCTGTGGAGCCGGCCCTTCAACTGGCTGCTTTCGCGGCAGTTCGTGATGAACCTGCTGGGCGTGCCCTACCCGCAGCGCAAGCTGGTCGAAGCCCAGCACCCGGACCGCATCGCTGGCTTCATCCGCGCCAGCCTGGAGTACGTGATCCGCGAGCTGCCGCTGCGCCAGAACTACTTCTGGCAGGTCTACTTCCACGGCCACTACACGCAGGACAGCTGCCCCGAGTACCTGAAGCCCGAAGGTCATGCGGCGCTGCGCAGCGGTCGCGCCGAGGCCATCGCGCTGCACACCTGCACGGTCACCGAGTTCTTGAAACGCCACGACCGTCCGATCGACCGCTTCGTGCTGCTCGACCACATGGACTGGATGAGCAGCTACTACCCCGACGCCCTCGTTGAAGAATGGGACTGCATCCTTGAGCGCGCGGCGCCGGATGCACGCATCCTGCTGCGCAGCGCGCAGGCGCGGCCCGACTACCTCGACCGCATCGCTGTGGGCCCGAAGCGCCAGCCGCTGCGCGAGGCCCTGCGCTTCCAGGAGACGCTGGCGGATCAGCTGCAGCCGCAGGACCGCGTGCACACCTACGCCGGCTTCGTGATCGCCGACTGGCCAGCACAGCGGGCGGCGTCCGGCTCGAATCTGACTGCGGACGCCGACGATGTCGAAGCTTGAGGCCCTGCGCGGTGATTTCGCCGTGCTGCGGCGCTTTCTGCGCGGTATGCCGCGCGAGGGCGACCACGCGCAGCGGCTGGCCAGCTTCTACGGCGAGCAGGCCGAGCACTACGACCGCTTCCGCGAGCGCCTGCTGCCGGGGCGCGCCGAGCTGATCGCCTCGCTGGATCTGCCGCCCGATGCGCGCATCCTCGAACTCGGCGGCGGCACCGGACGCAACCTCGAATACTTCCCCGAGGCGCGCCGCGCGGATCTGCAGTTCGAGCTGGTCGACCTGTGCGAACCGCTGCTGGACATCGCGCGTCGTCGCACGCGGGCCTGGCCGCGGGTGCGCATCACCTGCGCCGACGCCACCCGCTATCGGCCCGAGCAGGCCGTGGATGTCGTCCTGCTCTCCTACGCGCTGACCATGATCCCCGACTGGCGCGCCGCGCTCGACAACGCGCTGGCCATGCTGCGTCCGGGCGGGCAGCTGGCGGTGGTCGACTTCCATGTGTCCTCGGCCGAGCCCGGCCCCGGACGCGAACGCCACGGCGCATTCACACGCGCTTTCTGGCCTCGCTGGTTTGGCCATGATGGCGTGCACCTCAACGCCGAGCATCTGGATGTCCTGTGTGCGCGCCTGCCCTGGCACCGCCTGCACGAAGGCCGCGCGCGGCTGCCCTGGCTGCCGGGCCTGCGAGTGCCGTTCTACCGCTTCGTCGGGCGTACCTGAAGGCGGCAACAGCCGCAGGCGCCGGGTCAAGTCCGCCATCGTCCGACTCGCCGGCAGCACGCGCCGGGTTTAGTCTTGGCGGTCTTGTCCGATTCCGGGTCTCCGTTCGCATGACCGCCCGCGCTCCAGTTGCTGCACTTCGTTCTCTGCTGTTCGCCTCTGTGCTGGCCGCGCTGGCCGGCTGTGCCACGCGCGCCGTCGCACCCCCCGCTGCGCCCCAGTCCGAGCCGCGCGCAGGGCTGGATCTGCGCATCCTGCATATCAACGACCACCACTCGCGGCTCGCGCCGGACCCGGGCAATGCGCTGATCATCGAGGGCGAGTCGGTGCAGCTCAGCTTCGGCGGCTTCCCGGCGGTAGCCGAAGCCATTGACGCCCTCGCCGAAGGCCACCCGAACGTGCTCAAGCTGCATGCCGGCGACGCGATCACCGGCGATCTCTACTTCACCCTGTTCCAGGGCGAAGCCGATGCCGACCTGATGAACTCGGTCTGCTTCGACGCCTTCGTGGTCGGCAACCATGAGTTCGACACCGGCGACATCGGCCTCGCCCGCTTCATCGACTTTCTGCGCAAGGACACGGCGCGCTGCGATACGCCGGTGCTGGGCGCCAACGTGCAGCCAACGGTGGGGCTGTCGCCGCTGGCGCCGAAGTCGCAGCACGACTACATCCGCCCGCACGTGGTGCTGGAGCGCGGCGGCGAGCGGATCGGCATCATCGGCATCGACATCGCCGCCAAGACCAAGTCCTCCTCCAGCCCGGACGAAGGCACGCAGTTCGCCAACGAACTCAGTACCGCGCAGGCCCAGATCGACCTGCTGTCCGCGCAGGGCATCCGCCACATCGTGCTGCTGACCCACATCGGCTTTCGCAACGACGTCGACCTCGCGAAGAAGCTGCGCGGGGTCGACGTGATCGTCGGCGCCGATTCGCACACCCTGCTGGGCGAGGGCTTCGGTGCGCTCGGCCTGTCGCCGGGCGGCGAGTACCCGACCCGACTCGACAACGCCGAGGGCGATCCGGTCTGCGTCGTGCAGGCCTGGCAGTACACCTGGGTGGTCGGCCAGCTCGACGTGCGCTTCGATCCGCAGGGCCGCGTGCTGGACTGCGGCGGCAAGCCGCAGCTGCTCGCGGGCGAAGACCTGCGCCGTGCCGACACGCCCATTGAGGGCGTCGAGCGTGAGCGCCTGCTGGCCGCACTGAGCGCGCATCCGCTGGTGCGCATGGCGCGCCCGCAGCCCGCCTCCGCCGCGGTGCTCAAGGCCTATCAGGACCAGATCGAGACCTTCAGCACCGAAGTGGTGGGCCAGGTGCCGCAGCGCCTGTGTCTGCGTCGTGCGCCCGGGCCTTACGACCGCAGCCGCGACGGCGCCCCCGGCTGCGCCGAAGCCACCGACAGCCACGGCGGCCACGCGCAGCAGGTGGTGGCGCGCGCGTTTCTGTCGCAGGGCCAACGCTTTGGTGGGGCCGACATCGCCCTGCAGAACGGCGGCGGCGTGCGGAACGGCCTTGCCGAAGGCGCGCTCACCATCGGCGACGCCTACCTCGCCCTGCCCTTCAAGAACATGCTCGATCGCCTGGTGATGACGGGCAGCGAGATCCATTCGGTGCTGGAGGACGCCTACGCGCACTTCCTCACCAACATCGGCAGCAACAGCGGCGCCTGGCCCTATGCCGCCGGCCTGCGCTGGCACGTCGACCTCACTCGCACGCGCGAGCAGGGCCGGGTCAGCCGCATCGAGGTGCAGATCGACGGCAGGTGGCAGCCGCTCGAACTCGAGCGTACCTACCGGGTGATCACCAACGACTACATCGCCACCGGCCGCGACGGCTTCGAGACCTTCGGCCAGATCGGCGCGGAACGGCGTGAGCCGACGTACCTGCACTACGCGCAGGCACTCGCGGACTACGCCAAGGGCGGTGGCGACCTGTCACGACCGAAGCCGGAAGAGATGAGCACGCAGTCGGTGGTGTACCCGCAGCGCTGAGCCGCGCCCGGACGCCCGACGCGCTCGCATGCCGCAAGGGCGGAGCCCTTCGCCCGCCGTGGGAGAACCCGGGGTGGGCCTCGGCCCGCCGTGAAGAGCACATGGCGCCCCCCGGTCCTCCGTGGGCAACATCGTTGCCATGCCGAATCATCGCCGTGTCAGCAGCGGACATGGGACCGCAGCGCGCCTGCTGCGATGTCCGCCGCAACGTGCGCGCGACCTTGCATTGCGCACCCAGCTTGAATCAGCGCGACCACGGCGAGCGTCGAGCCCATGGCGGGCCGGGGCCCACCCAAGGCCGGTGCGGCGACGCCGTCGCCCTACCGCATGCCGCCTTCGGCCACCGGCAGCTGCACCAGCGCGATGGCCGCATCCTCAGGGTCGGGCGCAATGCTGAAACCCAGCTGGCGACACATGTCGAGCATGCTGGTGTTGTCGCGCAGCACCTGGCCGGTGATCTGCCTGAGCCCGATCCCCCTGGCCACCTCGAGCAGTCGCTGCATCAGCGCCCATCCCAGGCCTTGGCCCTTGAGATCCGAGCGCAGCAGGATCGCGTACTCACCCTCCTGCAATTCCGGATCCGCGTGCACTTGGGCCACACCCAACACCTCGTCACCTGCGTCGACCGCAAGCAGCACGATCACGCGTGCATAGTCGATCTGGGTCAGCCTGGCGATGAAGGCCTGACTGATCTGCTTGACCGGCGAGAAGTAGCGCTGGCGAAGGTCATCGGCACTGACGCCAGCGAAAAACCGACGCAGGCGGCCCTCATCCTCCGGCCGCACAGGGCGTACCTGGAAGACGCGGCCCGCGTGCGTGCGCAATTCGCCCTCCCACTCCTTGGGGTAGGGTGCGATCGCGAATCGCGGGTTGCCGAAGGGCACCCGCGTGCAGGATGCCGGGTCGAAGTCATCAACCAGCACACGGGCATCCAGTGCGATCGCGCCGTGCTCGTCGACCAGCAGGGGATTGATGTCGAGCTCGCGCACTTCGGGCAGGTCTGCAGCGAGGTGCGAGAGCTTCACCAGCGTCAGCGCGGCGGCCTCGCGATCGGCTGCCGGCAAGTTGCGATAGGCCGCCAATCGACGCGACACCCGCGTACGGTTGATGAGGTCGTGCGCCAGGTTGAGGTGAAGCGGCGGCAGGCCCAGTGCAGTGTCCTTCTCCACTTCGACCGACACACCGCCGGCGCCGAACAGGATCACCGGCCCGAACAGCGCATCGTCTGCGATGCCGGCAATCAACTCGCGCGCATGCGCGCGCTCGACCATCGGCTGCACCAGCAGGCCATCGATGCGTGCCTCGGGTTGCAGAGTCCGCACGCGCTCCAGCATGGCTCTCGCTTCGGTACGCACGGCTTCCAGACTCCCGAGGTTCAGCGCGACACCGCCGACGTCGGATTTGTGGGCGATGTCGGGCGAAACGATCTTCAGCACCGCGTGCTGCCCAGCCTCGATCCAGGGCCGAGCGGCCGCGGCGGCGGCATCGGCGTCGGCAGCGATGACCATGGGCAGGCTGGGAATGCCGTAAGCCGCCAGCAGGTCGTGCACGGCGGCGGCCGGGAGCCAGCGCCGCCCAGCGCCTTCCGCTTGCGCCAACGCGCGCCGTGCACGCTCGGCATCGGGATGGAAATCGGCAGGCAGCGAGGGCGGCGTGGCCAGCAGCTGGCGCTGCGCCTCGGCGTACTGGGTCAGGTGCACGAAGCCGCGCACCGCACCGGTCAGGGTGCGATAGGTGGGGATGCCGGCCGCCTGCAGGTGGGTGCGCGCCTGCTGCTCCTGCGCGAGCCAGCAGGCCAGCACTGGCTTGCCGGGGGAGTAGCTGCCCTCGCGCTCTCGACGGGAGCGCATGTAGCGCGCCACGCCCTCGGCCACTTCAACCGGCGCCGCCAGCGCGGTCGGCACGTGCACTACGAACACCGCATCGACCTCGGGCGCTTCCATCAGGATGTCCAACGCATCGGTGTAGCGCTGCACCCCTGCGTCGCCGACGATGTCGACCGGATTGCTGTGCGACCAGGTCGTGGGCAGCACGGCGTCGAGGCGCTTGATCGTGCCCTCCGACAGCTCGGCGGCGACCCCCTCGAGATCGACCAGGCGGTCGATGGCGAGGATTCCGACGCCACCGCCGTTGGTGAGGATGGCGAGCCGCTTGCCGCTGCTCGGCTTCAGGTTCGACAGGGTGTTCGCAGCGGCGAACAGTTCCTCCATGTCCGACACGCGAAGCACGCCCGCGCGGCGGAAGGCGGCGTCGAAGACGGCATCGCTGCCGGCCAGAGCCCCCGTGTGCGAGGCCGCTGCGCGCGCTCCGGCCTCGTGGCGACCGGCCTTGACCACGATGACCGGCTTGGCGCGCGCGGCTGCCCGCGCGGCCGACATGAAGCGGCGGACATCTCGCACGGACTCCATGTAGATCAGGATCGCGCGCGTACCGGGATCGGTGGCGAAGTAGTCGAGCAGCTCGCCGACATCGACGTCAGCCATGTCGCCGAGTGAGACGATGCCCGAGAAGCCGATGCCGCGCTGGTTGGCCCACTCGACCACCGTGGTCACCACTGCACCTGACTGCGCCAGCAGGGCAAGGTCGCCGGGCAGCGCCGCGGCGGCGGCAAAGCTGGCGTTGACGCAGGCCGGCGGGCTGAGAATGCCGAGGCAGTTCGGCCCGACCAGACGCAGACCATGGCGGCGCGCGATCTTCGACGCCGCTTCGCGCAGCGAGTCCGGGCCTTGGCCGAGGCCAGCGGTAATGACGACCGCCGCCTTCACACCCGCCTTGCCGGCCTCATCGAGCACACCGGGCACCAGTTCAGGCGGCACCGTCACCACCACCAGCTCCGGCACCGGCTCGAGCTCGGCGATGCTGCGCGCGGTGCGGATGCCGTCGATGCGTGGGTACTTGGGGCTGACCACATCCAGCGGTCCGGCAAAGCCGCCCGCACGCAGGTTGCGGGCGATCACGCGGCCAAGGCTCTGCGGCTTGGTGCTCGCGCCGATGACGGCAATCGAGGCGGGCTTGAACAAGGCATCCAGCGCTTCGCGACTCATGGGGCGATTCCTTTCTCGATCAGACGCCTTGCGTCATGGCGGGCCGCAGGCGCGCGAGGAGAGGCGCCTAGGCTGAGGTCCGGCAGTGTGAGGGGTCTTGCAAAGGGCTGATTTGACGCAGCGCAACAGCGCAGGTCCGCGCTCAGCCAAGGGCCGCAGGCTCGGGCCGGCGCCAGAGCCACACCGCGACGGCCGCCATGCAGCAGGTCGCAAGCAGCCAGCCAATCCAGGTGGCCACCAGGGCCAACACGGCGGAGCACAGCAGCATCATCAGCGTCGCCATGCGCTTGGCGCGGCGGCTGACCGCCCCCTCGCGCTCCCAATCGCGGATGAAGGGGCCGAATTGCGCATGGCCAAGCAACCAGGCCCGCAGTCGCGGCGAACCGCGCGCAGCGCAGAACGCGGCGAGCAGCATGAAGGGAACCGTCGGCAGCCCCGGAAGCGCCACGCCCACCAGGCCGAGCGCAAAGGCGAACCAAGCCGCGAGCCACCACAGCCAACGGCTGCGTCCGGGCGCGAGGGCCGGCTCCTGCGGCTCACTCATGGGTGGGGTAACCAGGGACATGGGCGTCCCAATGCAGGGTCCATGCCGCGAGACGCGCTGCCCACACCGGGATACCCGACCTCAGTGCTCATGACTGGCGTGGCCCGGAGGCCCATGACGATGCACCCTGCCATGCCCGTGCTGATGCCCGTGGTCGTGGTCGTGGTCGTGGTCGTGGTCGTGGTCGTGGTCGTGGTCGTGGTCGTGGGAATGAGCCTGTCCGGAGTCGCGCTGCAGCGCAACTCGCATCGGCCCGCAGACGGACTGCGCGCAGACCACGCCATCCAGCTGCACCGTGACATGGTCGATGGCGAAGTCCTGATGCAGCGCGGCCCGCACGGCCTGGATCGCGGTGTCCGGGTCTTCTCCCGGCGCCAGCACCGCGTGCAGGGTGGCTACGCGGCTGCCGCCGGTGAGTTGCCAGACGTGCACGTGGTGAACATCACGCACCGCCGGTACGCGCGCCTCCACCGCCCTCGGGATCTGCTGGAGATCAAGGTCCTCGGGCACGCCCTCCAGCAGGATGTGGGCCGAACGACGCAGAAGGCTGATCGAGGCGCGCAGCAGCAGGGCTCCGACGATGACCGACACCAGAGCGTCCGCCCACAGCCAGCCGAAGCCCCAGACCAGCAGTGCCGCCGTGATGGCCGCCACCGAACCCAGCAGGTCGCCCAGCACGTGCAGGTAGGCGCCAGCGGCATTGACGTCATCATGGTCGTGTCCGCCCAGCACCTTCAGCACGATCAGGTTAACGATCAGGCCCACGCAGGCGATCACCAGCATCGTCATCGACTGGATGGGTTGCGGCGCAAACAGGCGCTGCACGGCCTCGAAGGCGATCCAGGCCACCAGGGCCAGCTGCAGCAGGGCGTTGGTATAGCCCACCAGCACCTCGAGTCGCGCGTAGCCGAAACTGCGGCGATCGTCGGCTGGACGCCGGGCGAAGCGGGCACCGAGGAAGGCGAACAGCAGGGCCATCGAATCGACGGCCATGTGGCCCGCGTCGGCGATCAGTGCCAACGATCCGGAGATCACTCCGCCGACGGCCTCGGCCACCATCGTGACCAGCGTCAACAGGAAGGCGAAGCGAAGCCGCCCCACCCGCCCGGGGTCGTGCAGGAAGCGCGCGCCGTGGTCATGGTGGTGCTCGTCCTCGAAGGGGCTGGGCAGCAGCGCCACGCGGCCCGCGCGAGGCGGCTCGTGGCGATCGGGATGAGCGGCAGGCGTGGATTCGGACATGGCGGACGCCGTCGATGGACCCTGCGGCATTGTGCTACGCCGCCGCAGCCGCCGCCTTGAGCGCTGTAACCCGAGCCGGGAAACCCGCTGCTATGCTCGAACGCCCCTGACTGACCCGAGCTGTGCGTGAGTGTCGAAATCGAACTGAAGCTCGCCCTCGACCCCGCAGGCCTGAAGCGCCTGCAGCGCTCTCCCGCCCTGCAGGGCATCGCCCTCGGACCCACGCGCAGCGAAACCCTCGACAGCACCTATTTCGACACCGCGGCGCTGGACCTGACTCGCGCCGGACTCGCCCTGCGCCTGCGCAAGCGCGGCCGCAGCTGGATGCAGACGCTGAAGACCCGCGGCAGCAGCCAAGCCGGGCTGCATGCGCGCGGCGAATTCGAGACGCCCGCCGCGGGCGGCCGCATCGATCTCGAAGCGCTGTGCGCATTGGAGGGGGTCGCCGAACTTCTGGCGCCCTTTCGCGACCGCGAGTTGAAACCGCTGTTCACCACTGCGTTCCGCCGCAGCCGGTTCGATGTGAATCTGGGAAATGGCGGCATCGCTGAACTGGCCTTCGACCTCGGCGAGATCCGCGCCGACGGCCACGTCAATCCGATCAGCGAGGTCGAGATCGAACTGAAGTCCGGCGCACCGGGCGAGCTGTACGCGCTCGCCCGCGAACTGCTGCGGCTGGAGCCGCTTTCGCTCGACAACCGCAGCAAAGCGCAGCGCGGCTTCGCCCTGCTTGCACCGATCGACCCCGCTCCGGCGAAAGCGGTCGCCCCGGAGCTCGATGCCGGCGCTGCCGCTCAGCAGGCCTGCGCGACCCTGCTGGCCTCGGCCCTGGAGCAACTGGAAGCCAACGAGGTGGGCGTCGTCGCCGCCCAGGACCCCGAGTTCCTGCACCAGGCACGGGTGGCCCTGCGCCGGCTGCGTGCCCTGCTGCGACTGTTCAGCCCACTGCTCACCCTTGGCGAGATCGACGCACTGAAACCGCGCCTGCGTGCGCTGGGCCAAGCCCTTGGGGCCTGCCGCGACTGGGATGTCCTGTGCACGGAAACCCTGCCCCGCCTGCGCGGCGCAATGACGCAGGCGGAGGCGCTGGAGCCCCTGGCGCAAGCCGTGCGCGTGCAGCGGCTGGCCGCGCAGGTTGCCGTGCGCGAGTGTCTGGCCGCGCGTGACTACACCGATCTGAAACTCGCCCTGGGCCAACTGATCGCCGAACTGGCGCAGCCAGCTGGCGAGGCCGCGCCTACCCTGCTCGACTTCGCGCGGCAACGCCTGCGCAAGGCCGCGCGCCGGGTTCGTCGATGCCACGCGACGCACGACCCGTCCTGCATCGACAGCCTGCACGGCCTGCGCATCGAGGTGAAGAAGCTGCGCTACGCCTGCGATGTGCTGGGCAGCGTGTTCGGCGAGCGCGCCCTGCGCCGCTACGTGCGCCACCTGAGCGCGCTGCAGCAGCTGCTCGGCGAGTTCAACGATGCCGCCGTCGGCCGCGAGCGCGTCTCGCGTCTGGAGGGCGTCGACGCCTTCGCCCGCGGCGCGCTCGAAGGCTACGCCGCGGCCCGCACCGAAGCCGCTCGCGCTGCGCTGCCGGTGGCCTGGGCCGAATTCGAGCGGGCGCGTCGCTTCTGGTGAAGCCGATGCGGGTGCGCGGGCCTGCCGGGGCCGACCGGCACTGCCCCTCCACTCGCAGGCATGCGCACGCAGCGAGCCCTGCGTTGTCCGGGCCACGCTCGCCCTGCTCCGCCTTGGCCGGGACTGTTCGGGGTCATTCAAGGCGGCACCGGAACAGCGGCTCCGAGACCGTGCAGTGCCGCGGACGCATGAAGACGCGGGCGGCGCTCGCGCGCGCAGCCGCGAGCGCCAAGACCCACACACAAACCACTGATCCAAAAGCCATTTCGGAATCGTAAGCTCACCGTAAGGTCGCCCGAAGGCCGCACGCCAACGCTGGATCCCGCATCGCGTCCAGCGCCTCCGCGATGCGGCGCCGCCGCGGCTTCCCCGGGCTGGAAAGGCCCCCGAACAGTCCGGTTGCGCTCTCCTCGGCGCCCCAACTGCCTTGACGAGGATCCGACCATGAGCAAGACAACGACTCCCAACCCCGCCGTGGATGCCGACGCCAGCTCTTCGGCGCCGATCTCGGTCTTTCGCAGCGGCGCCCGTGCACGCCGCATGGCCGCCAGCCTGCAGATGTCCGACGAGCGCGCCCTGGCCGCCAGCGACTTCGACCAGAAGCCCTGGGGCCTGCTGTATCGGGCATTGATCAACAGCCTCGGCGCCAGCCCGAGCAACTTCCAGCTTGTCTATCCCTTCACCACCTGGACCTGGCCGACACAGAACGTCGGCTACGTCAGCGCGGCGCAGTACGACTTCTGCTCCACCGCACCACAGTGGAGCGCGGTGGGAGCGTTCTCCTCCAGCGGCGACAGGGTCAACCAGGCCTATGGGGCCTTCCTGGACGTGATCGTGGCAGCGACGGACGATCCCAAGCTTCGCGAGGAGATCCGGGTGTCGGGCGAAGCGCTGACCAATGCGATCAACGACTACACGATGGCGGTCAACCAGGCCAGCACCAGCTACGCCGACCAGGTGCAGGACAACACCCCCACCTTTACCGAATGGCTCGCATCACCCATGGGTCGAGGCTTCGCCGTTCGCATCGAGGCGGCAAACGCGCGGATGACCCAGGCGCAGACGAACTTCAACGCGGTGGTGGCGCAGGCCAATACTCCAGGGCTGGCGGATGCACACGCGCAGTTCGCCAACAAGGACTTCTACGCGCGCCTCAGCGATCCGGGTCTCGCCAAGTTTCCTCTGGTTCCGTACTGGCAGGTCTCCCAGAACGCCGCCGCCTGGGTCGATGCGGTCAAGGCGGGGCGCGGACCGGCCGGCGCCACCATGGGCTTCAGCAACCGCGAAGCCAGCTTCGACTACTCCAAGACCTGGGCGGGCGGCAGCGCTTCGGTGCAGCGCTTCTTCTGGGAAGTCAGGGTGGGTGGACGCTGGGAGCGGATCACCGAGTTCGAGACCGACAACCAACTCGAGGTTTCGCTCGAGTTCGAAGCGATCGACCTCATCCAGATCCAGCCGAGCGACTGGTACAACGGCAGCTTCGTGCGCAGTCACGCCAATGGCCCGTTCACCCGCGGCTACAGCGCCTTCGGCGGCAACGGCACGCAGGCGGTGTTCGGTGACAAGGGCTTCTTCAATCTGCTGAAGACGGGCATGTACGTGGGCTACAAGCCGACCTTCATGATCCGCGTGAGCCAGTCCACCTTCAGCCGGTTCCAGGAGACGTTCAAGGCGGCGACCGGACTGCGCATCGGCCCCTTCACCTTCAGCGCCGCTGGCGGCAGCGAGAAGGCCGGCTGGAGCGCCAGCGCTTCAGGCCAGACCTTCAGCGGAACCACGCAATCCGACGACCCGATGATCATCGGCATCAGCATCGCCAAGCTGCCCGTGAACGGCGAAGGCGTCAGCGAGATCGGCGGGAGTGATGCGCTCGGCAACGTGCACCGATTCGAGAACGGCCAGGGCGACGTGCTCGCGCGCAACGTCACCGAACTGGAGGCCCAGACGCTGGGCGGGCACTGGCAACCGGCGCAGGCCTTGGCCGCGATCACGCCTCTGCGCAACATCCGGGTCACGCGCCAAGGTCCGCCCTTCACCGCGGTGCTGAATGGCCCCGACGGCGAAATGCAGTTGTTGCAAGGCGTGCAGCACCTCAGCGTGTTGCGACCCTTCAACCTGACCAACGGCGGCCCGGATACGGCCAACTACTACCGGATCCGGGCGACCAACGGACTCACCGGCCAGCCGGTGGATCTCCAGTACATGCGTTTCGGGGGTATCGCACCCCACACTGGAAGCGCGCGTTTTGCCGACCAGTAAGGCAGCCCGTGCCCGCGGCGGCGGTGTGAATGCCACGAGGGCCCCAGCACGAGCCCGGCCAAGCGCCGGGCTCGTGCGGTTCGATGGCGGGCGAGCCGGCGCTCGAAGCGCACGAAAAGACTCAGACGCCATAGCGAGGGCCTCTCCGGGCGTGCCTGGCAAAGGGCGGCAGGGAAGCTCAAGGCCGTTGACGACCGAGTGACCACGGAATCCGGGTAGCGCGCTGCCGCTACGGGCAGCCAGAGCCGGCCGCAGTAGACGGAGGGTCATTCACATGCGCTCAGCCCTGGATCAGATCGATCTCGGGGTCGTTGCCCATCTGCGGATCGCAGTTGATGTAGCGGTTGCGCTTGTCGTCCTTGACCAGCACCGACAGCAGGATGAGCGACTTGACCGTATTGGCGTTGCACATCTGGACCTCACGCCCTTGCGACTTGACCTGGACATCGCTGATCTGACCGTTCGCATCGGTCGAGAGCACAGTGACGAACTTGAAATGGTCGTCCATGTGGTCGGCGAACTTGTAGGCGATGGTCACCGGGCTCTGTCCCTTGCCGACCGTCACCATGTCCGGCCGCACGCTGTAGAAGTACTCGCCCTGTCCTGCGTTGCCGCCGAATCCGACGTAGGCAATGGTGAATTCGACTTCGATGATCTTCTCGCTCATTGCGCAGCTCCCATCTGGGGGGGTTGGGGGTGGAACCTGATGAAGTCCGGATGGCGATAGCCGATGGCGTGCAGCCAAGCCAGTGCGGCAGATGCCTCGCTTTCGCGACCGAGTCTTGCGTGCAGACGCACCCAGACATCCAGCAGTCGCCGATCGCTCGAACTCGGGGCGGCTTCCGCCAGGAGCGTCCGCGCGCGAAGCCAATCAAGGCGTGCGGCCGCGTTCGCCTGGAGCGCTTGCTGGGCGTCGCCACGCCAAAGCAGGGCCTCCGCAAGAATGACGGCTGACTGCAGGTCCTCCGGATGCTTCGCATGGAACGCATCGAGCGCGGCCATAGCGTGTCTACCGGCCTCCAATCCCGCCTCCGGAGCTTGAAGCTGGGCGAGCCGCAGCTCGATGACCGCATCCAGCAGGCGCCACTCGGGCAGCGCGCTTCCCGCCTCCATCAGCGGCGCGAGGGTGGCACGCGCACTGCGCAGGCGTTCCGTCGCTTCGGAAGCCTGCCCTTGGAATCGCAACACCCAGGCCGCGTGTGCGCGCGCATGGGCGAGATCACGTCGCCAGATCTGGTTCTCTGGCCGGGTCTGGGTCAGCGCCAGCAGCAGGACCTCGCTCTCTTCGACCGCCGCGCGCGCGAGGTCGATACGACCGATGTCGAGTGACAGTTGGGACTGACGCAACAATGCCGTGGCGAGACGGCGTCGCCAGGCGTCGGCAGCCGGGTCCTGCCGCAGCAGCCCGCGCAGGGTTTCGATCTGCTCCCCATAGCCCGCGGCAGCCGATTCCACCTGTCCTGCGGATTCCTGCGCGGTGCTCAGCCATGAGAGGCTGTCGACCAGATCGAACTGCAAGGAGGCCCGTTCGGGACGGCGAGCGACCACGCCGCGCTTCAGCTCGACCGCACGCGCGAACAGAGCCAAGGCGTCCTCGATGCGCCGCTCGCGGTGCGCGAGGCTGCCAAGGTTGTTGAGCGCATAGGACAACTCAAGCTGCGCGCCTTCATCGACTGGATCGAGCGCCCACAGGCGCTCGGCCGTACGGAAGTAGGACTCCCAATGGCTGCGCGTCTCGTCGAAGCGACGCTCCCGATAGGCGAGATAGCCCCGCCAGTACGCCACGGTGCCGGATTCGCGATGCGCTTCTCGCGCGTCGGGATCGAAAGCCAGCGCCCGACCGATGGCGGTCTCCGCGCGCGTGAAGGCCAGACCGGCCTCATCGAATCGAGCCTGGCCGAACAGCACTTCGCCCACCGTGCGCAGCGCCTGGGCATGGGCGATCGACTCGCGCAGCCGCATCTCCGACTGCGGCAAGCCCTCCAGGTAGTGGAGTGCCACGCCACTGACGCCCTCCAGAAGCCTCAAGCTGCCCGACGCGCGCAGGCTGTCAGCAAGATCTCCGAGCAGGAAGCCCACCAGCTCCTTCGCCTGTTCCCTGCGCTGTTCGGCGCGCGCCTGCGCCCGTTGCGCCTGCCAGCTCGAGGCCAGAGCGACGCAGGTGACCACAAGAAGCGAGGCCATCGCCACCCAGCGCAATCGGCGACGGCGCCGGCCGGAAGCTTCAGAGGCGCGAAGAAACGAGCACTCCAGCGCCGACAGAGCGCGGGGCATGCGCCGCGCGACATCGCGGGCCTCCTCCAACGGCCGTCCCGGGTTCAGCAGATGGTCGTCTCGGCGCTGCTCCCGGTCCCAGTGCTGCGCGGCCCGCTGCAGCCGGTTCCGTCCCTGCAGCAACCCGCGGTTGTCAGCGATCCAGGCCACCACGCGCGGCCACTGCCGAAGCAAGGCCTCATGGGCAACGCGCAGGACGGCCTCGCCTTCATGCAGCTCGGCGACGAACAGCCGAGCCCGGACCAGCGCGTCTACCAGCTCCGCGGCATGCGGCGACGCCAGCTCCGCGCGTGACATCGCGCGCGCCGTGACGGCCTCACTGTCCGCCTGCATCACCACCATGCAACGGAGCACGGCATCGAGCTGGCTGCGAGCGACCTCCGGCAGCGCACGGAAGACCTCTTCGGCGCGATGCGCCAGAGCCCCCTCCAGACCGCCGAAACCGCGATAGCACTGGAAGCTGAGCAGCCCACCTTCGCTGCGCCCTTCGTAGAGTCGATTCAAGCAGTGCTGCAGCAGGGGCAAGGCATCCGGCTGCAGCATCGCGGCGTCACGGAGGACATCGTCCAGACGGCTGCCGCTGGCGGCCTCTTCCTCGAAGCGAAGCCCCGCCATGGCCGCAGGCCAGCGGATGATCCTCGCGATCTCGCTGGCGCGCGGCGGCAGCAGGTCGACGTGCCCTCCCTGGCCCTTGAGATCGACCAGCTGCGGCACGGACTCGACCAGGCGCGGAAAGAAGTCGCTGCGCGTGACCGCAAGCACGGCGATCCGCTCGAGCCCGCACAGGTGCTGCAGCGCACGCCCCAGATCCGCCCGATCCTGGTCGCGCATGCCGGGCGTCGCCACTGCCGCCTCCGCGTGGTCGACCACCAGCAGCAGGATCGAACGTTCGGAGACCTCGGTGCGGCGTTCGCCACGGCGCGCCCATGCGTCCTGCAGGCGGCGCGCAACGAAGCCGCCGCCTCGCAGCTCGCTCATCAGTTCGGTCTGCTCGGTCGCGTGGAACACCGACCGCCCGGACAGACTCCACTGGCAGAGCGACTCGGCGAGCCTCTGCAGCAAGTCACCGCCGCGGCAGTGGCCGAGATCAAGGCGTGCAACGGACTCAGCCCTGAGCCCCTGGAAGCCGCCCGTTTGGGTCAGCAGCGGGAGCACGCCCGCAGACACCAGCGAGGACTTCCCACAGCCGCTTGAACCTGAAAGCAGAACCAGCCGCCGCTGCACATCCACCTGGCGACGCAGCGCCTGCAGCACCTCGGCGGTGGCCCCGCCCCGCCCGAAGAACACCGGCGCGTGACGGCATTCGAAAGCTTGCAGCCCGACATAGGGTGACTCGCCCGACCAATCCTGAAGAACGGCCGGCCGCGGCAGACCGCCCTCCGGCAGCGCCACCTCCGAGAGCAAGCGGTAGCCTCGTTTGCGAATGGTCTCGATGTAGCGCGGGTGGCGGCTGTCATCGCCAAGCCGCTGGCGCAGTTGCGCGATGCATTTGTGGACGGGGTTGTCGCCATAGAAGCTGCCGCGCCAGACGTCGATCAGCAGCTGCTCCGCGCTGATGACTTCCCCGGCCTGCTCGCAGAGCGCGACCAGCACCTCCATCTGTCGCGGTTCCAGCGTGATGACATGCGCCTCGCGCAGCACCCGCAGGCGCTGCGGTTCGACGCAGAGATCTCCAAGGTGGAACCGGCTTGCAGCGGCCAGCGCGCTGGGACGATCGCTGCGGCTGCTCATTGCAAGAAGCTCATCGGGCTGCGCCCGCCACGACCGTCAGAGTCCAGAACGAAGCGCAGAGGCTAGTGCAGAGCCTGATGCACCGATAGCTGGCGAATCTGACAGGTGTGCGTTGCGGCGCGCTCCCCGGCCCCGGCTGCCGGCTGGAGGCTCATGCAGAGCGTTAGCCGGCAGCCGAGCAATACCACGTCTCTGTCACCGTGCCGCGTGCTGCGGGATCATCTCGCGCGGCACCGCTTTCTGTTCCACGGGCGGAGCACCGCAGGCGCTGCGTCGGCGAGCGCAGCACCCGCCCCCCGCCGCGCAGCGGCTCAGCGCACGATCAGCAGCGGCACCTTGGTCAAGGACAGCACGGCACTGACCGTGCTGCCCAGCAGCAGACCGGTCAATGCGCCATGCCCGTGCGAACCCATCACCACCAGGTCGAAGGTGCCGGCGTTGGCGTGCTCGGCGATCTGGCGACCGGGCGAGCCTACGCAGGTGATCTCGGCGGCGGCGAGTTGCGCGCCCTTCAGGGTTTCCCGGGCCTTGGCCAGCGCCGCGTCGTGTTCCTGCTGGTAGTAGCTGTGCAGGATCTCGCCGCCCACCGCGCTGGCCGCACGCGGCGGCGCCGACAGCGCCACATGGATCAGGGTGATGTCGGCGGGCGCCTTGAGACGCCCGTTCAATTCCAGCGCGTGCGCGAGTGCGGCATCGCCGTAGTGACTGCCATCGATGGCAACAAGGATTCGCATGGCTTCAACTTCCTCGATTGGGTTGTGTGGCCGCGCCGCCGACTGGCGGGCGCGGCTTCAGGGATCACGCGGACGTTCCTCAGGCCGGATTGGCCTGGTCACGCGATTTCCAGAGCGAATACACCACGCCGCCCAGCAGCAGGCCGAAGGTCACGCCAAGGCTGATCTCAGCCGGCACCTTGCCGCCGAACAGCCAGTCGCCGAGGAAGATCTTCGAGCCGATGAAGATCAGCACGAAGGCGAGCGCGTACTTCAGGTAGTGGAAGCGATGCACCATCGCCGCCAGTGCGAAGTACAGGGCGCGCAGGCCGAGGATCGCGAAGATGTTCGAGGTGTAGACGATGAAGGGGTCGGGCGTGATCGCGAAGATCGCCGGCACCGAGTCGATCGCGAACACCACGTCGGCGATTTCGACCAGCACCAGACACAGGAACAGCGGCGTAGCGAACCACAGCAGCTTGCCGCCAGGGCCGGCCTGCTTGACGAAGAAGCGCTCGCCGTGCAGGTCCTGGGTGAGGCGCATGCGCTTCTTGAGAAAGCCCAGGATGCGGTTGTTGGCGATATCGGGCTCATCGTCGATCGACATCAGCATCTTGACGCCGGTGGCGATCAGGATCACCGCGAACACGTACAGGATCCACGAGAAGTTCATCACCAGGGCGGCGCCCAGACCGATCATGATCGCGCGCAGCACGATCACGCCGAGGATGCCCCAGAACAGCACGCGGTGCTGGTAGATCCGCGGCACCGCGAAGTAGGTGAAGATCATCGAGATGACGAAGACGTTGTCCATCGCCAGCGCCTTCTCGACCAGATAGCCGGTCAGGTAGAGCTTGACCGCTTCCCAGGCTTTGGCCTCGTTGGTCGGCAGATTCGCGATCTGCGGGTCGATCGCTTTCTCGCTGCCGTATTCGTAGTAGATGAACCACACGGCCACGGCCCACAGCAGGCCCAGTCCGATGTAGAGCGCCGACATCCACAGGCTTTCCTTGACGTCGATCTCGTGCGCTTCCTTGTGCAGGACGCCGAGGTCGAAAACGAGGATGGCCAGCACAGCGCCGAGAAAGGCCAGCCACACCCAAACGGGCATGCCGAGCCAGAGGCCGGTCAACAGTTCCATGAGTCACTCCGAAGGCAATCGCAGATTCGATGCCCGACCTCGCGAGAGGAATGGAGGGTCCGGACGGCGGGCCTAGGCATCGGTAAACGACTCCGACATCGCCATGCATTGCACATGACCAGAGGGGCCCGCAGTCGCCGCGGCAGTGTCGTGATGCGAAAGTGAATCAAGAGTGAAAGCAGACCCAGCACACCCAGGCGGGGGTTCGTCGACGCCCCACCGCCCAAACGTGATCAGTCCAAACCGAGCGAGGCGAGCAGCTGCCGGACATCGTCGCGAAGCCGAAGCAGCGCAGCCGGCTCCAGGTGCGTGGCGCAGGCCACCTGCTGCGGCAAGCCCGCCACGCGCGTGCGCAGGGCCCGCCCTTCGGCGGTCGGCTCGACGTAAACCCGACGCTCGTCCTCTCTGCAGCGCTGCCGTTGAACCCAGCCAGCGGCCTCAAGTCGCTTCAGCAGCGGCGTCAGGGTGCCCGAATCGAGGTGCAGGGCCGCGCCCAATTCGCTGACGCTGCGCCGGCCGTGCTGCCAGAGCACCAGCATCACCAGGTACTGCGGATACGTGAGGCCGAGCGGCTCCAGCAGCGGGCGGTACAGGCGCTGGATGCGGTTGCTGGCCGCATACAGGGCGAAGCACAGCTGCTGGTCGAGATGCAGCGGATCAGGCGTGCCCGCCGCACAGGTCTGGGCTGGGCGCTTGGACTTGGCGGCGGGCATGGCGCTCGGCTCAGTCGGGCAGGAAGGGGTAGTCGGTATAGCCCTGGGCCCCACCGCCGTACAGGGTGGTGCCATCGAGCGCGTTCAGCTCGCGCCCCTCGCGCAGGCGCCGCACCAGATCCGGGTTGCTGATGAAGGGGCGGCCAAAGCAGAACAGGTCGGCGGCACCGCTGGCGAGACGCGCTTCGGCCAGCGCCAGGTCATAGCCGTTGTTGACCATCCACGGCCCCTTGAACTTCGCGCGCAGGGCCGCGAAGTCGAACCGCGGGTCGATCTCGCGATCGCCGCCGGTGGCGCCTTCGATCACATGCACATAGGCGAGCGCATGGGCGCCGATTCGCTCGATCGCGCCCTCGAACAGCGCCTGCGGCTGAGGGTCGCTGACGTCGTTGAAGGGCGACACCGGCGAGAAACGCACGCCGACGCGTTCCGCACCGATGGCGGCCACCACGGCGTCCATCACCTCGGCAAGAAAGCGCGTGCGGTTCTCGATGCTGCCGCCGTAGGCGTCCTCGCGCTGGTTGCTGGACGCACGCAGGAACTGGTCGATCAGATAGCCATTGGCGGCGTGCACCTCGACGCCGTCGAAGCCGGCGGCGATGGCGTTGCGCGCAGCCTGCGCGTAGTCGGCAACGGTCGCCTCGATGTCTTCCTGGCTCATCGCGCGCGGCGTCGACACATCCAGAAAACCTTCAGTGGTGAAGGTCTTGCTCTTGGCGGTGAGCGCGGACGGCGCGACCGGCGCCGCGCCGTTCGGCAGCAGCGAGCTGTGCGAGATGCGGCCCACGTGCCAGAGCTGGATGAAGATGCGACCGCCGGCCGCATGCACCGCGTCGGTGACGCGCTTCCAGCCGGCGATCTGTTCGGGCGAATAGATGCCCGGCGTATCCAGATAGCCCTGCCCCATCGGCGAGATCTGGCTGGCCTCGGTGATGATCAGGCCAGCGCTGGCGCGCTGGCGGTAGTACTGGACGGTGAGCTCGGTGGGCGTGCGGCCGGCGCCCGCGCGGTTGCGGGTCAGCGGCGCCATGACAAAGCGGTTGGCAAGCTCGATGGCGCCGAGCTTGAAGGGGGCGAACAGGGGGGAGGTGGGGGAGCTCATTCGGTTCCATCGGGTCGAAGGGCGGCAAAGCATGGGGCGCCGCAAGTGAGCGAGACGTCCGCTCGCTTGGCCGAGGGCAGACGCTGCCCTCGGCCCGGTGCAGCGGTGTCTCAGGCCGCGCTGCCGCGCACGGTCACCGGGATGTTGCCGCGGGTGGCCTTGGAGTAGGGGCAGACCTCGTGCGCACCGTCGGCCAGTGCCTGCGCGGTCGCGGCATCGACACCGCCAACTTGCGCGTGCAGACGCACGGCCAGACCAAAGCTGGTTTCGTCCTTGCCGATATCGACTTCGGCTTCAATTTTTGCGCTGCTGATCGCGATACCGCGGGTACGCGCGACCAGGCGCAGGGCGCCCTCGAAGCAGGCCGCGTAGCCGGCGGCGAAGAGCTGCTCGGGATTGGTGGCGCCGCCTTTGCCGCCGAGGCCGGTCGGCAGCTGCAGTTGCTGGTCGATGAAGCCGTCGTCCGAGGTGACGCGGCCTTCGCGGCCGCCGACAGCGGTGGCGCGTGCGGTGTACATCGGGGTCATGCGGACTCTCCTGCGGTGGTGGGAGGCCGCAGATTAGATTGCACGCAATCCAATTGCAAGCTTTCGATTGTGCGCCCCGGGTGAAGGCGAACCGCCACTCACGTCTGCAGCCAGCGGCCGCCGCTGACGCGATCGCGCGCCTCAAGGTCCTGCCAGGTGCCCACCTCGCTGAAGCCCGCCAACTGCAGCAGCTGGCGAGCGCCCTCGCCCTGCGCATGGCCATGCTCGAACAGCAGCCAGCCGCCGGGCTGCAGGTGTGCGCTGGCGGCGGACACGATGGCGCGGATGTCATCGAAGCCGTCCGCGCCCGAAGCCAGCGCGCTGCGCGGTTCAAAGCGCAGGTCGCCGGCGCCGAGGTGCGGATCCGCGTCCTCGATGTAGGGCGGATTGCTCAACACCAGGTCAAAGCGCTGCGCAGCCCACGGCGTCCACCAGCTGCCGAGCTGGAATCGCAGGCGTGCAAGGCCAAGCGACTCGGCGTTCGCTCTCGCCACCGCCAGCGCCGCCGCGCTGGCATCGCTGGCGCAGACCTCAAGCTCGGGCCGCGCATGCGCCAGCGCCAGCGCAATCGCTCCGCTGCCGGTGCCCAGATCCAGCACGCGCAGGCCGGCGCGACGCGGCAGATGCTGCAGGGCGAGCTCCACCAGCAGCTCGGTCTCAGGCCGCGGGATCAGCGTCGCCGGGCTCACCTTGAAGCGCAGGCCGAAGAACTCGCGCTCGCCCAACAGATAGGCCACCGGCTGACCCTCTACGCGCTGCTGCACCAGCGCACGGAAGCGCTGCGCCTCGCCTTCGGCCACCGCCTCGTCGGCGTGCGCGAACAGCCAGGCGCGCGTCACGCCCAGCGCGTACATGAGCAGCAGCTCGGCCTCGCGCGCGGCTTCCTCACCCTGCAGGCGCAGACGCGCCTCCCGAAGCAGAGTGCGCACTTCAACTGCGCCTTGAGGCGCACTGGAATCCTCGATGTTCATGCCCGCAGTGTCGCAGAGCTGCGGCATCATCCGCGCATGACCGCGCCCCGCATCGACACCCTCTCGCGCCTGCTCGACCGCAGCTTCACCCTGTGGTGGCAGACCCTGCCCTGGACCGCCCCGCTGGCGCTCGTTGGCGCCCTGCCCTCGCTGCGCCGCCTGATCACCTTGCCCACCCTGGCCGAACTGCAGGCGAACCCGGAGGCGGTGAGCCTCGCCGTCATCGATCCTCTGCTGCAGCCGCAGACCTGGCTGTGGTTGGGCTTCAGCGCGCTGATCACTCTATGGCTGGCGGGTGCGCAGTGCCTGCTGCTCGATCGACGCCTGCACGAACAGCCGCCTGGATTCGCGGAGGCGCTGCTGCGGTCCACGCTCCGGCTGCCTGTGCTGCTGCTGTCGACGACGCTGTACCTGCTGCTGTGCGGCCTGCCGCTGCTGCCGCTGCTCGGCTTCAACGCCTGGCTGGGTCTGCAGGGCTTGGACCTGCTGCCCATGCTGGTGCTGAGCATGGCAGGCAGCGCGCTGGTGGTGCTGCCGATCAGCTGGGTGGCCGTGCGGCTGGTCTTTCTGCCCTATGCCGCGGCGATTGACGGAATGGGCCCACTGCGCGGCCTGCAGCGCAGCCGCGAGATCGCCGCGGGCCAGTGGTGGCGGCTGCTGGTGTTCCTGTCGATCCCGCTGACGATCTACAGCGTCGCCGCAGCCGCCGCCGTGGCGCTGCCACTCACGCTGGCGACCGTGCTGGGCGCAGACGCGGCATCCTTGCTCGGCCAGCTCGCAAGCCTGCTGACCGCGGCGCTGGGCGGCCCGATGCTGCATGCCTGCCTGGTCTGCGCCTATCGCGAGCCCTCGACGCCTCAGCAAACCTGATGCGCGCCCTCAGGGGCGCAGCAGCTGCACGCCCTGGATCAGGCTCGACAGCACGAAGCCGCTCAGAAAGAACAGATAGGACAGACGCAGGTAGCGGTACTTGAAGCGCGACAAGTAGAAGCCCAGCCCATACAGGTCGCGCGCCATGGTCCGGTAGATGTTGCCCTGGCCCTGCATGTGGTTGGCGATCTCGCGCTCGAAGCGCTCGCGCGAAAGCTCGGCGAAGTGGCCGAAGAACAGCAGGTTGAAGCCCGGCGGCAGCGGCGCTTCGGGGTCCTTCAGGCGGATCGGCCGGTACTTGGGTAGAACCGCCAGCACCGCGAGGAACAGCGCGAACAGGGTGAAGCCGGCCAACACAGCCATGGCCACGCGCAGCTCCGGGTCGTTGAGCCGCGACACGCTGAGCGTCAGCACGATCGAGGACACCGTCAGCAGGATGTTGGCCTTCATGTCGGCCATGGTCGACAGCTGCACGTGGTGCTGCTGCGCGGTGCGCAGGATCACATCGGCCGTATTGCGTTCGGCCACCGACTGGAAGCCATCCAGCGCGCAGCGCTCGCTGCCGCAAGCCGGGTCATCGGTACGTGTCTCAGTGCTCATGCGGGGTCGGCGCCGGGCGCGTGGCGAGGGGGGCTCGCCACTGTACGCAATGCGCCGCCGGCACGTATCGCGATGGGCTTCAGCCGGCGCGGGTGCCGCCGACGGTCATCGAGTCGATCTTCAGCGTCGGCTGGCCCACACCCACGGGAACGCTTTGCCCGTCCTTGCCGCAGATGCCGACGCCCGCGTCGAGCTTCAGATCATTGCCGACCATGCTGACCCGGTTCATGGTTTCAGGGCCGTTGCCGATCAGCGTGGCGCCCTTGACTGGCGCGGTGATGCGGCCGTCCTCGATCAGATAGGCCTCGCTGGCCGAGAACACGAACTTGCCCGAAGTGATGTCGACCTGGCCGCCGCCGAAGTTCGGCGCGTACAGGCCGCGCTTGACCGAGCGGATGATCTCCTCCGGGTCGCTTCCGCCCGCGCGCATGTAGGTGTTGGTCATGCGCGGCATTGGCAGGTGGGCGAAGCTCTCGCGGCGGCCGTTTCCGGTGGGCGCCACACCCATCAGGCGCGCATTCAGGCTGTCCTGCATGTAGCCGACCAGACGGCCGTTCTCGATCAGGGTGGTGCACTGGGTCGCGCAGCCCTCGTCATCGACATTGAGCGAGCCGCGGCGGCCGTCGAGCGTGCCGTCATCGACGATCGTGCACAGGCTCGAAGCCACCTGCTCACCCATGCGGCCGGCGTAGGTGCTGGTGCCCTTGCGGTTGAAATCGCCTTCCAAGCCATGGCCCACCGCCTCGTGCAGCAGCACGCCCGGCCAGCCGGGGCCGAGCACCACCGGCATGCTGCCGGCCGGCGCATCGACCGCTTCGAGGTTGACCAGCGCCTGCCGCAGGGCTTCGCGCGCGAAGTCCAGCGCGCGGCCGCTCTGCAGCAATTCGGGGTAGCTGACCCGACCGCCGCCGCCGGCATAGCCCTGCTCGCGGCGGCCGTTGTGCTCGACGATCACCTGCACATTGCAGCGCACGAGTGGGCGCACATCGCCGGCGAGGATGCCGTCCGAGCGGGCCACCAGCACGGTGTCGACCACGCCGACCAGGCTCACGATCACCTGGCGCACGCGCGCGTCGGCACTGCGCACGAAGGCATCGACCTCGCGCAGCAGCCGCACCTTGGACTCGCTGTCCAAGCTGTCAATCGGGTCGACCGGCGCGTACAGGCTGCGGCCGTGATGCTGGGTGAGCGGACGCGCCGTGCCCTCGTGCCCCGCGCGGGCAATGGCGCGGGCCGCGCCCGCAGCCTCCAGCAGCGAAGGCAGGCGGATCTCGTCCGAGTAGGCGAAGCCGGTTTTCTCACCGCTGATGGCGCGCAGGCCCACGCCCTGCTCGATGCTGTGCGAGCCTTCTTTGACGATGCCGTCCTCCAGCACCCAGCTCTCGTGGCGGCTGTTCTGGAAGTACAGGTCGGCAAAGTCGATGCCCGGGCTCATCAGACGGGCGAACACGTGTTCCAGCTGCTGGGCTTCAAGGCCAGCGGGCGCCAGCAGGCGGGATTCGGCGAGGGCGAGTGCGTTGGTCATCGCGGCAGGATGGCGGCGCGCGCGTGAACGCGCAAGCAGTGCGGCTGCGCCCGTTTCGCACACGCGCGTGAAGTGCGGCCGCGGACTACAGCCCGAGGCCGAGCCAGAGGCCAGCGGCGACGAGGGTGGCGACTTCGACCCGCTCGATGAGTGAGCCCGCCGCATCGCCGGTGAAGCCGTCGAGCCGACGCAGGCAGTCGCGGCGCCAGAGCAGAAAAATGGCCAGGCCGACAGCGAGCACGACGAGCCCCAGCAGACCCGAAAGCAGACAGAGCGCGCCCAGCAGCGCCAGCGACAGCCGCGTGGCGGCAGCCGGCGCGCGGCTCAGCGCTTCGCCAAGCCCGCCGGGTCGCACGTAGGGCGTGCTGAGGACCAGCAGCACCGCTGCGGCCCGACCCAGTGCCGGCAGCAGCCAGAGCCAGGTCCAAGCCTCCGCGGGCAGGGCCGCAAGCGCGGCGAACTTCAGCAGCAGTACCAGGCCAATCGCCACTACGCCCATCGGGCCGGCCGCCGG
>JBKCVA010000148.1:0-76455 GCA_046318115.1 Lysobacterales bacterium
GCGTTGTTCGGGCGTTCTTGTGCAGGCGGATATTCATGCAATGCTCGGCGTGGAGAGGTCGGACAGAAGGCCAACCAGAACCTTGCGGCCGATCAGCAGTGCTGACCGATTATGCAGGATGTATTCGTCCGGGACCCTACACCTACGAAGCCGCGCATCGCGGCTACATGGCCATCGACCTCGCTCCGGAGGTTTCGCTGGAAGCGGTGCGCCAGTACCTGATCGAGCAGGGTGCGCACTGGGAACTTGCAGATCCGACCTACGAGGACCTGTATCCAGAGGCGCGCTGATGCCTTGCGTAGGGGGTCCACGGTGCGGCTGTGAAGAAGCGGCGAACCGGCGCATCTTGGTCAGTGTCGAAGACGCCCCGGGAGCCCCTTGGCGGGCCAGGGGTGTCGCGTTGCCCGAGTCTCCGGCAAGCGCCGATCCTGTTCAGGACACCGACGGAGCTGGGTTTCATGCGCAAGGCTTTGCCAATGATTGCAAGCGGTCTGATTCTGCTGGCGACCCTCGCCTTCCTGTACGCGCTCGATCGAACGCCGGTGCACGATGGAAGCGCGCGTTCGGGGGCGGAAATCCGCTTGCTCGCCGCCAAGCTCGAAGCCTTCGCGCTGGATACGGGGGACTTGCCCGCCGAACTCGCCGAATTGAGTTCTCCGGTCGGGCCAGATCCGCGTCCTTATGCCCGCGAGCGCGAGCTTCTCGATCCGTGGGGAAGGCGCTACTACTACCGGATCCTCGAAGAGAAGCGCTCGGCGCTGGTGTTCACCCTGGGACGCGACGGCGTACCTGGTGGTCGTGGTCCTGACGCGGATCAGTTCGCGCAGGCCCGCAGAGACGAATCCTGAAGCAGGCCCTCGCTGTCGGCGCTCGCAGCGGCCGTCGGTCCTGCGTGTTCCTGGAACGCTGTCCTGACTGCGGGCCTGAAACCGTTCATCGCACGACGTGCGCCCAAGCCCCTGCAGACTCTGGTGTCGGAGGGGCGCTTGATGAATGCTGTTGCCGCCGGCGCGGAGGCTTTGGACACGCTCCACCCCTCTTCATCGGATTCCAGCGTTCCGCAATGGAAGTCGTATCTCGGCAGCTGCAGAGTGTCGTCCTTTCGCGCCTGCAGAGCCCATCGAAAACGGTGCCTTGATGCGATTGATCCTGCCCCCCTTCCTCAGCCTGGCCGCGCTCGGATTCTTCGCGAGCCTCGCCACTCACCTGCTTGCCTTGGCGGGCGGTCTGCCGCCCGGTGGAAAGAGCGTGTTCGGGCTTCACGTCGGCATCTTCGTGCTCTGGGTTCCGGTGGTCCTGCTGGTGCTTCGAATCCATCGGGGGTGGCGATCGCTCGGCGCGTGGAAAAACGTGCCGGCCGGCTGTCCCCCGTGGATGCGCTCCTTGACGGTGGGGCTGGTCGCTTATGCCATGGTCAGTTTCTTCATTGCTTTCACTGGAGTCGACGCGCAGCGCGGTGGCGATAAGGCCCTCTCGCCCGGAGTCCTGCGGGGCTTCTCGGGGCATTGGATGCTCTTCTACGGCGTCGCCTTTGCGGTTCTGTATTCGGTGTACCGCAAACCGGAGCTGCTCCGACGGACCCGCTGCGCAAACGGACACGCGCTTGCCGCCGACGATCGCTTCTGCGCAACCTGCGGAATTGCGGTCCCTGACCCGAGCGCACGCGGCTGAGCGCCCTTGCCGCCGGAGATTTCGGGCCTCGCCCTGCGGCGCCCAGGGACTCTTCAACCCGAGGTGCTGAAGCATGCTGAGACTGCTGGCTGCCGCCACCGCAGGCGTGCTCGTTCTGCTTGCCACCGCCTTCTTCGCGGGGCGCGTCGATGAGCCATTCTTCTTCTTGAGTCTGGGCGCCGTGTCCAGCCTCGTACTCGCGCCGTGGCTGGTCTTGCGCCTCTGGCCTCGGCCGGATCCGGTCGAGGACGCCGCGCGCGCAGGGACGCTGGAAGTGCATGCGTTTCGCAGCGTTCGCGCCTGGCAGATCGGCGAAATCGAGGACGAAGGCCTGCACTTTCTGCTCGAGCTGGACTCCGGCGAGACGCTGTTCCTGTCCGGGCAGTACCTGTACGCGCCGGTCGCGTCTGGCGCGTTTCCGTGCAGCCTGTTCAGGCTGAGCCTCGAGATGCCGATGCGGAAGGTGCTGGCGCTCGACTGCCAGGGCGACCGAATCGAGATCGTGGAGACGCTGGCTGCGTTCACCGACGAAGAGATCGAGCGACGCCTGCATCCGGGAGAGTTCCAACGCTATGGAAAGTCGCCTCACGCGCTGCTTCGCGACTGGGGGCGCAAGCCCGGCGCGGGCCGGGGCCCGCCCTGAGGCTCAGCCGACGGCGAACGCGAGTGCGCTGCGACACAGCCCGGATCCTGCCGACCCGGGCGCTTGGGCTGTCCGGCACCGGAGCTGGAGCTTCTCAGTCGGGGTTAGGGCCGGCTTCGAAGCCGGAGGAAAACAGGGGCGCCGGTGTCCAGACCAGATGGGAGGCCGGGCGTGCGCCCTGTTGGCCGAAGCGGCCGGCGATCAGAACGCCGTTGTTCCAGGGCAGAAGTACGCTGGCCTGGTCTGCGAGGGCGCTCGCGCCGATCGAGAACTCGCGCGGCGCCGACCAGCCGCCGGGCCCGTACAGAACGATGCCCCGCGCAGGCAGAACGCTGGCCGGACCTGTGCGGACACGTCGGAAGTCGCCCAGCACGGCCAGCTGATCGCCCAGCACGATCAGCGCGTTGACCGTGCCCTCGGGACCTTGGCCGGGGCCACCCACGGGAAGCCAGCGCGTGCCGGTCCAGCGCGCGATGTTGTTCACCGCGACCTCGTTGCTGGACCCTGCGTCGGCAAGCGTGAACCGGCCGCCGGCGAACAGTTCGCCGTTGAAGCGCTGCAGCGCAAACACCTCGGGAAACAGGTTGAACTGCGAACTCGATGCAGGGCCCAGGCCGTAGCCGCCCGGGCTGGCCAGCGCTTCCCAGCCTGTGGCGGTGGCGCGAACCACGCCGGCTGCGGTGGTGACCCACTCGTCGAGGTCCGGGTCGAACGCGCTTTCGAAGATCTGCCCACCCACCGTCAGGCCTTCAGGCGCCTGCACCAAGGCGCGCACGGTCGAGCCCACCGGTTCGCCACCGGCCGTGACTTCCGACCAGAGCCCCCCGGTATAGCGCGCGAGTCCGCTTGAGGGCGCGACACTTCCATCGGCCTCGGTCTGGCTGAAAAGTCCGGCGACCAGCAGCGCGCCATCGTCCTCGTGCAGCCGATACACCACGCCGGCGTCTCCACTGCTGAGCCCCACGCCCACGTCTGGGCCCAGCGCTTCGATACGGCTGCCATTCCAGCGCGCAAGGCCGCGCACCGAGGTCTGATCCGCACCTCCCGGCCGGGTGCGGGTGAAGGCACCGCCCAGATAGAGCCCATCCGGACGCGAGAGCAGCGCGAACACCGGGCCGTCGACGCCGTTGCCCTGCTCGTCACCTAGGGCTTGCCAGCCCAGGCCGTCGTGGCGCGCCAGGCGATTCGCAGCGACCCCACCGATAGAGGTGAAGATGCCGCCGGCGAACAATTCGCCCTGATGCACAGCCAGCGCGATCACCGGATCATTCGCGCCTCCCGCGCTCAACGCCCCCAGCGGCTGCCAGGCTTGGTCCGCCAGCCGGGCGACATGGTTCAGCAGCGTCGGCACCTGTCCGCCGGACTGCCGCCAGCCGAAGCGGCCGCCCACAATGATCTCGCTGGCCGAGGCGGCGAGTGCCAGTACCCGAGTTTGCGGATCCGCGCCGAGATCGGGTGCCGCCACCCAGTCACTGCCATCCCAGCGCGCGAGGCCGCGCTGGGACTGCGCTCCGGCCTGGCTGAACAGGCCGCCCACGAGCAGACCGTTTGGCGTTGAGCTCAGGGCCAGGACGCGCCCGTCGGTACCGCTGCCCAGCGGTGACCACGCCGAGCCGTTCCAGCGGGCGATGTTGCGCGCATCGACGCCGGCGCCCCCCGGCATCATGTCGGTGGTGTCGACCGCCGAGAATCGGCCACCCACGAACAGTGCGCCCGCATGCGTGGTCAGGGCGGTGACCGTGCCATCCACGCCACCGGCGCCCTGCTGACCCAACACCGCCCAGGCGCTGCCGGTCCATCGAGCCAGCTGCGGCGGCGCGCTGCCGCTGTGGCCTTGCACGGGAAAGCCCAGCTGACCGGCGACGATCAGTTCGCCGTTGAACTCGGCCAGCGCGGAGACCTCACCCACGCTGGTCGATGTCGCCGCGTGGAAGCGGGCCAGACCGTTGCCATCCCAGCGGAATACGCCCGACACGTAGAGCCCGGGTGTCGGCTGCTCGGAGAGCTGGCCGCCGACATACAGGCCCTGCGCGGTGGACTGCAGAGCGTTGATCCACTGAACGTTGAAGCGGGACAGGTCCGGAGCGGACCACGCGGTTCCCGTCCAGCGGGCGAAGCCGCGAGCCGGGCGTTCGCCGGCTGCATCCGCCACCGCGGTGAACTCGCCGCCGACAAACAGTTCACCGGCGTGAAAGGCCAGCGCGCGTACGCGCGCGTCAACCCCGTTTGATCCTGCCGCACCCAGTGCACTCCAGCTTTCGTTCTGCGGGTCGAACACTGCGATGTTGCGGGCGGGCGCCTGGCCACACTGGCTGAAGCTGCCCCCGACCACGACGCGGCCGTCGGGCGCGTGGGCCAGCGCAGACACTTCGCCGTTGCAGCCGACGCCGATCGCGAAATGGGTGTCTTCCGTCCAGTTGGCGCCGTTCGGCGACGAAGTGACCGCAAGCGAGCTCGTGCTCGCAAAGACGAGGGGCAGGCACAGCATCAATGCCCGAAGGGGGCCGGGAGAGGGCAGCATGGGCAGACTCCGGAACACACAGCAAAAACCAAGGAGGCGCATCGCAGCGGAGCACGCTGAACGGGCGCCTGCGTCGCGTGCCGGAGCTTTGCAGATTTCTCCGTCCGCTGGAATCCGTCGTCGAGCGATTCGAGCCATCGGGGAACGATCCAGGCGCCGTCACCGGACGCCGCGTGGAACGTCGACGAGTCGCTGACCCGTCAGCCTTCTGACACCGACCTTCACCTTTACCGCTGGAACGGCCTGTCCCCGATGAGCCTGCTTACGAATCTCGTCTCCCTCGCCGCCTTCGTGCTGATCAGTGTTCTGGTCGGAACCTTGCTGATCGTGCCGCGGGCGGATCTGCCGGCGCCTGTCGAAGGCGCATCCGCTGTTCTCTACCGGCATGTGATCGCGGCGTGCCTGCTGGTGGTCGGCGCGGGCACGCCCTGGCTGGCCAGCTTCGGCAACGCGCGCGGCCTGATGCTGCTGATGTGCTTTGCCGCGCTTGCCGGTGCTTGGCTGATCTGGGCGCGCACGGGACTGCGCTGGCTGGCGATGCTGGCAGCCCTTGCCGTACTGCTGGGGGAGCTGGTCTAGCGGTCGAGCCCCGCTGATCTTCCGCTTTGCGTGCTGTGTCATCGCGAATGCATGGGTCGCTCACCGCGAAGGCGGTGCCCTTCGGTGGGGCGGGGCCGATGCTGTTCTCGTGGCTTTTGGCTCTACATCGCGTCCAGCGTTCGCCCAACAACCCACTCCACCATCGCCTCAAACCGCTCCCGATCCAGCGCATGCCCGCGCGCCACGCGCAGCTCGGTGATGTGGCTGCCGCCGGCCTTGGCGACCACCGCGTCGGCGTCGCGCGAGTACTTGTCCTCGCTGCCTGACACCACCAGGGTCGGGCGCGGGGCGATGGCGGCCAGCAGGTCGTGGGTGTCGAGTTCGAGCGCAAGGCCGGGCACGGTCTCCAACAGGGTGATGCCGGTGCCGGCGCGGCGGCGCGTTTCGAAGCTGCACACCGCGCCGCTGATGCAGGCGAAGCGGCAGCGGGTATCCAGGGCCGCGTGGTAGAGGGCGGTGTAGCCGCCGTAGCTGTGGCCGACGATGCCGACCGTGGATTCGTCGAGGTCGGCCAGCTGCAGCAGCGCGCTGAGCGCCCGCTGCGCGTCGTCGAGGCCTTTGCGCATCAGGGTGTCGCCGTGCAGCAGGCGA
Source organism: Lysobacterales bacterium (assembly GCA_046318115.1). GTDB lineage: Bacteria > Pseudomonadota > Gammaproteobacteria > Xanthomonadales > Xanthomonadaceae > Aquimonas. The sequence goes on from JBKCVA010000148.1 coordinate 6,027, forward strand.
TAGCACAGGGCGTTGTAGTGCTGCAGCCAGTCGTAGGTGTCGGGTTGCACGCCCTGCACCGCGCCGCGCCGGTCTTCGAATGTGAGCGCATCCGGTGCCAGCACGACCAGCCCGCGCCGGGCCAGTGCCGGCCCGAAGGCCTGGAAGGGATCGCCCACCTCGCCGGCCACTTCGCTCTTGCCGATGTGGAACTCGCCGTTGTGCTGGTGAAAGACCACGACGCCGCCCATCGGTTTGCCCTGCTTCGGCAGGAACAGAAAGGCGGGGATCACATCGTCCTCCAGCCCGCGGTACTCGATGCGCTCGCGGGTGTAGCCGTCGAAGTCGAGGGGCTTGGCGCGTTGGACATCGACCGCGATGGGTTGAGCGAGGCCGAGGCTCTGGCGGAGTCGGGTGCTGAGATCGGTCATCGGGTCTGACGTGTCGGTGGAGGTGTCTCCACGCCAAAGGTTGCCACGACGGGCGAATGACGGGATCACCCCTCCCCTGACGAGGGGGGACCCGGATGCGGAGGGGTTCGAAGTAGCACTGCTCGCAGCCAAGTCGCTAGAACAATCACATTCAAAGAGTGATCATGGGCACTCTTTTCGGAGTGGGGCGGGTGCCCGCCTGCACCTTCCGCTGCAACAGGGCGACACCGCAATGCTGCATCTCTCTTTCTGCTCGCGTCGTCGATCCTTGGGCAGGGCCAGGGCGATGGGCCTTGGCTGTCTGCTGCTGGCTCTACCGTCGGCCCAGGCTGGGGTCGTCGGCGAGGGCCCGCAGGGGGCGGACAACGGGCTGCGCTACGCCTGCACCGGGTTCACGGCTTCCGGTGTGGCGGTGATCTGCGTGCGCGCCGGCGCGGGCGCGGGCGGCACGGGCACGGCGGCGGCGCCGCTGGCGACGGTCGCGGCAGCGATGGCCGGCGCCAAGGCCGGCGACACCGTGCAGGTGGCCGCGGGCACCTATCGCGAGAACCTCGCCCTGGGCAGCCTGTCCACGCCCAGCAGCAAGCGGCTCAGCCTGCTTGGGGGCTTCAGCGTCGACTTCGCTTCTCGCGACGCGGCGGTGCATCGCAGCGTGCTCGACGGTCAGGCTCTCAACCCGGCGATCCAGCTGCATCTCGGCGGCAGTGGCGAAACCGTGCTCGATGGCTTCGAGATCACCGGCGGCGTGGGCCTTGGCAGCAGCTGGCAGAACGGCTACGGCCATGGCGGCGGTGTCTACGCGACCCTTGGCAGCGGCGTCACCCTGGTGATCAGCCACAATCGCATCCGGGCCAACCGCAGTCGCAACCACACGGGGCAGGATTCGCGCGGTGGCGGGGTCTTTGTGCGCAACGGCACCGCCAGTGGCGGCGGCAGCCTGCGCATCGAGGACAACGTGGTCGAGGACAACCTCGCCGGCAAGGGCGCGGGCATCACCGTCAGCGGCCGCCACGCCGTGCTGCTGCGCAACCGCATCGCCAACAACACCGCCCACAGCGACCACGGCGGCGGGGTCTATCTGTCGACGGCGGTCACCGAGCTGCGTGGCAACCTCGTGCGCGGCAACGTGGTCGGCGCCACCGCGGGCTACGGCTGGGGCGGCGGGCTGATGTTCGATGGCGCGGTGGCCACCACCGAGCGCAACCTGATCACTGACAACGCTGCGCCGACCGCGGGCTCGGGCGTGTTCTGGGATGAGGGCTCGACCGGCACCATGCGCAACGATCTGGTGGTGGCGAACCGCTGCACCGGCGGCAATCGCTACGGCGCGGCGCTCTACGTCGACGGCGGGCCCGGCGGCGTCTCGCGGGTGACGGCCGAGCACCTGACCATCGCCGGACACGCCTGCGCCGCGGCGGCCCCGGGCGGTGCGGCGATCCTGATCGAAGCCAGCTCCACGCTGACGCTGAAGAACACGATCCTGTGGGGCAATACCCGCGAGTTCGCCACCAACAGCGGCGGCAGCTTCACGATCACCCACTCGATCACCGCGCAGGCCGGCACCGGCAATCGCAACGTCGATCCGCTGTTCGTGGCGGCGTCGGGCGGGGACTACCACGTGCAGTCGAGAGCCGGTCATTACAGCCCCACCGGCTGGGTGCTGGATGCGCGCAGCAGCGCGGCCATCGACGCCGGCGATCCGGCCTCGCCCTATGCCCATGAGACGGCACCCAATGGCGGGCGGGCCAATCTGGGCGCCTACGGCAACACGCCCGAAGCGAGTCGCAGCTTCGTCGACCTTGATCGCATCTTCGTCAGCGGCTTCGAGTAAGCACCGAACGCGCGGCGCCGCTCGGCTGCGCGCAGTTCATGGCGATGCGCGGGTGGTGCTCAGCGCCTGCACGAAGGCCAGGGTTTCGGTTTCCACCGTGGCGCGGAAGGCCGCGCTGGAACAGGTGTGATCGGCGCCAGCCAGCGCCGTGCAGCGCACCTGCGGGCGCTGCACGAGCGCGCGCCACTGCGGTTCGTTGGCGCACAGCTGACGGAACTCGGCCGCGACCAGGTCTTCGCTCGACAGCAGCACGAGGCTCGGCACGCCGCTGGCCTGCCACTGCGTGGCCATGCGCGCGACGAAGTTCGCGGCGGTGGGTACGGCTGCCGCCTGCCTCTCGCCGCGGGCGGTGTCGCGGCTCAAGCGCAGCGCACCCAGCACGCCGCGCGCGGCACGACCGAGGTCGACCCCGCCGCGCAGCAGCTTGCGCCAGAACTCGCGCGAACGCAGGCGATTCCAGTAGTAGTGGCGCACGAGGCTCTGCGCCAGCGTGTGCTCCTGCCGCACCCAGGGATTCAGCAGGACGAGGCCGGCGATGTCGGGGTGCGTCGCCACGTGCAGCAGGATCGCCGCCGCGCCGTCGCAGAGGCCCCAGGCCACGATGCCGCGCAGCGCAGGACAGCGGGACTTGAAGGCCGCGATGGCGGCCTCGATGTCGGCGCGTGCGGTCAGGAAATCCACCGCCTCGCCGCTGCTGTCGCCCATGCCGCGCAGATCAAAGCGCAGGCAGGGAATGCCGGCCGCGGCAAGACGGCGCGCCAGCAGCAGGAACTGCCGATGCGCGCCGACGCGGTACTGTGGACCACCGACCACGATCAGCACGCCGACTGCGGCGCGTGCATCGCCCCGGTGCAGCATGGCCGCCAGGCGCGCGTCGCCGAGCGGGATCTCGAAGGGCTCCGGCGAGCCGCTGACGTTTGCCGTGCTCATGCGGGCAGCCCATCGGCGATGGCCTGCGGAAGGGCTTCGATCACGCTGGTCTCGGCGGTCTGCCAGAAGGCCGGGCCGGGCAGACTGCGCCAGCCCAGCGCGCCGCGTGTGACTGCCTCTGCGAACGCGGGCGAGGGCTGCGGCTGCTGCCACTCGATCACGAGCGCGGCCGCCTGCGTGTCCATCAGCGGTGGCAGCGAGGCGGTTTCGAGTTCGCCCAGCAGGGCTGGCGACAGAGCGTAGCCGCCGACTTCGATGCCCTCGCTGCGCCAGCGTTCGAGCAGGGCCTGGCGATCGATGTCCTCGCCCTGGAAGCGCGCGACGTACAGACGCTGACGCAGCCATTGCTGGATCTGCTGCTGCCCGCTGTGGAGCGGAAAGCAGGCGATCCAGCGCGCGCTGTCATGGGGGATCAATAGAGCACCCCCGCGCAGCGCGACCGGCACGGGCGCGCACGCGTGGTGTTCGCGCAGGTGCCCGAGCAGTGTCTGCACGTCCTGCTGCCACTGGCTGAGCGTGGCCTCGCCAAACTCACCGGCGCTGTCGCCGCTGCCGTACAGATCCCCCAGCAGCACGCTGTGTCCGCGCGCCTGCAGGTGTTCGCCGACGCGTCGCAGCTGCACCCGCGCGCGGTTCATCTCTTCGTGCAGAGGTGGCACCAGCAGCACGGGCGCGCGCCCGGCGTTGCCGGGCCAGTAGCGGCAGGCGAGTTCGCCCCTGTGGCCGGACAGAAAAAAGGCCTGACTCATCGGCGCACACGCGGGCGCCTGCAACACCGCGCCACCGGCCGGCGATGCGTGCACGGAATAACCCCGGCATCGCAGCGCGATGCCGGGGTCGATGCCCATAAGGAGAGCTCGCGAGGCGAGGGATAGAACGCACCCGAACGGCGGAGCACCGCGCGGGGTCGCGGAAGGCAACTTGCCGCGACAGAAGTCCTACTCGTAAATCGGCGGCGGAATCGATCAGCCCACGTCGATCGCACCGTGGCTGCGCCCTCTGAACGCCGCTGCAGACCCGCGCCGGGCCAAGCGACCGCCAGACGCCCGCGCGCGCGGACGATGCCGCGCAGCTCAGCCCGCATCCGCCTGCACCGCGCCCGGATCGGCGGCCTTGCCGCGCTTGCGCCCGTAGAGGTCATCCTCGGGAGCGCCGCTGCCTGCGCTGCCACGCAGCGGCGAGTCCGTCGGCAGGGCGCCGCGCACGTCCAACGCAAATGCCTCTTCGCGGCTGTCGAGATCGGCGCCGGTCTGCTGCTGCCAGCGCAGCAGGCTCGACGGCAGCGGAATGCGGCTGCCCGGGCGGCTGTCGCTGAAGCCGCAGCGGCCGCGACGGTCGTGGAAGACGTTGTGGTTCGTGCCCGGCGGACCCTCCAGCCCGGCAAGGCCGCCCAGCTCGTGCGACCAGCGCACCGCGATGCAGGCGCCGCCGTCCTGCAGCACCAGGTTGTGGCGCAGATCCGCGCCGCGATTCGGCGGTCGGCCGGCGTTCTCGTTCCAGTCCTGGAAGACGATGCCGAAGTACAGCGCCGCATGCCCGAGGCGGGCGGTGTCGATGAGGGTGTTGTTGCGTACCTGGGCGTTCTTCGAGGCATACAGGCCGATGCCCGCATAGGCCGCGCCGCGGATCAGGTTGTTCTGCACCCGCGCGTCGATCGACTCGTGGTAGGCCGGGTTCTCGGCGGTATCAAAGAACTTCTCACTGGTGTCGAAGCCCACCAGGATCCCCGACATGCCGACGTCCTCGATGCGGTTGCGCTGGATCCGCGCGCGCCGCGCACCGCCCTTGAAGTACAGGCCCGAGGTGGCGATGTCGTGGATATGGCAGTCCTCGACCGTCATGTCGTGACCGCCGACGTTGTCGATGCCGTCGGCATTCTTCTCGTCCAGCGGCGTGCCGGGCGGATACAGCGCGCCAGTGTGGTGGATGTGGCAGCGGCGAATGGTCACGCGGTTTGACTTCGGGGTCAGCTTGATGCCGTCGCGGCCGGTGTGGTGGATGTGCAGGTCCTCAAGCAGCACATCCGACGCACCCTCGGCGCTGGCGTTGCCCTCGCGCTCCCACCAGCTCTGCAGAAACACGCCGTAGTACTGTGCGCCCGACAGCTCCAGCCCGATCACCTTGCTGCCCGAGGCGGTCGGGTCGATCTGCACCACCGAGGAATCGGGCGTGGCCGGGTCGCAGTGGACATGCACCCGCTCGCCCGGCGCGGCGCGCAGCGTGAGTGGCATGCGCAGGCGCAGCTGGCATTCCTCGTAGCGTCCTTCGCCGCTGCCGCGCAGAGTGACGGTGTCGCCGGGGTTGACCACACCGTTGCTGGTACTGAGCACCCGGCCCACCGTGCGATAGGGGCGCTCGCGGCTGCCGTCGCCGCTTTCGTCATTGCCGTCGAGGGCGACAAACCATTCAGCGGCCCCTGCGGGGGCGGCGAGGGACAGGACCAGCAGCAGGACACAGAGGCGGAGACAGGACACGACGCGCGCTCACAAAGTGATTCGCATCACAGTATAGAGGCCAATGTGTCGATTTCATCACGCTTGATGACTCCGACTGGAGGACGCACCCGCGGCGGGGCGCTCGGAAGCGCGGGGCGGGCCTCGATGCCCAGCGCCGCGTGTGATCCGGCACAATGTGCGCCCCGTCACACTCGTATCGCCCATGAGCCAGCCGACCTGCCCCGAACTCGAACTGCCCTGGGCCCAGGGCCTGCCGTGGCGCGTGGATGCCCGCGGCGAACTGCTGATCGGCGGGCGCCCGCTGTCGCGTGTCGTGGATGCCATCGGCCGCACGCCCTGCTACGTCTACGACCGTGGCCGGCTCTCGGCGCGGGTGGCCCAGCTGCGTGGCCTGCTGCCGCCGGCCGTGCATCTGCACTACGCGGTCAAGTGCAACCCGATGCCGGCCCTGGTCGCGCACATGGCGGGCATCACCGACGGCCTTGACGTGGCCTCGGTCGGCGAGCTGCGGGTGGCGCTCGATGCCGGCATGGACCCCCAGCACGTCAGCTTCGCCGGGCCGGGCAAGAGCGATGCCGATCTCAAGCAGGCGCAGGCCGCGGGCATCCTGATCAACATCGAGAGCTTCCGCGAGCTGCGCGCGCTCGCCCAAGCCAGCGAGTCCAGCGGCGAGGCCGCGCGCGTGGCGATCCGCATCAACCCACCCTTCGAGCTCAAGGCCTCGGGCATGCGCATGGGCGGCGGCGCCAAGCAGTTCGGAGTCGATGCCGAGCAGGTGCCGGCCCTGCTGGCCGAGATCCGCGCGCTGGGGCTGGCCTTCGAGGGCTTCCACCTCTACGCCGGCTCGCAGAACCTGAAGGCCGAGGCGATTGTCGAGGCGCAGACCAAGAGCTACGAGCTGATCCTTGGCTGGGCGGATCAACTGCCGGCGCCGGTGCGTAGCCTGAACCTCGGCGGCGGCTTCGGCATCCCGTACACGCTCGCGGATACCCCGCTTGAGCTCGCGCCGGTGGCCGATTGCCTGCAGGGCCTCGCCGAGCGCTGCGCCCGCGATTTCCCGCAGGGCCATCTGGTGCTCGAACTCGGCCGCTATCTGGCGGGCGAAGCCGGCGTCTACGTGGCGCGGGTCATCGACCGCAAGATCTCGCGTGGGCAGGTCTTTCTGGTCTGCGACGGCGGCATGCACCATCACCTCGCCGCCAGCGGCAACTTTGGACAGGTGCTGCGCAAGAACTATCCGTCCATGGTCAATGCGCGGCCCGGCGAGCGCGAGACCGCGAGTGTGGTCGGCCCGCTGTGCACGCCGCTCGACCTGCTCGCCGACCGCGCCGATCTGGGCGTGGCGCAGGAGGGCGATCTGGTGGTGGTCTTCCAGTCCGGCGCCTACGGCAAAACCGCGAGCCCGCGCGAGTTTCTGGGGCATCCGGAAGTGGTGGAGGCGCTGGTGTGAGCGGCGGGCCGGAGAATCCGTATCGGGCGACGGGTGCCGCCTTGTCGGAGCCCTCGGAGACACGCGGCACGGGCGAGCACGTGCTCGCGTGGTTGGGTGTGGTCTTGGGGCTGTTTCCCTTGGGCGTGGCGCTCCTGATGGCGCCGCGGTTGGCGCAGGTCTTCCGTAACTTTGGTGCGGATCTGCCCCTGCTGACCAGGCTGCTGTTTGATTGGCCAATTGTTCTTGCGCTTCCCTCGGCGCTGATGGCGCTGTGGCGCCTGTTCCGACCCGGGGGCCGGCGCCAGGCCTGGACACTGTTCGGCGTCGGCCTCGCCCTGGCGATCCTGCTGTCGCTGCTGACGTTCCTGCTCTTCTACCTGCCGCTCTTCCAGCTCGCCTCGGTCGTTTGACGACGCACAGCGCCGCCTACTCGAACCCATCCGCGAACAGCCCCTCCAGCACCGCCGGCAGGGCGTAGACGAAGACATCGCTGGCGCTGTTGGTATCGCCGATGACCAGGTCGCTGGCCAGCGAATCGAACGCGAACACGCCGGCGTCGCGGCTGACCGCCACCCGCGTACCGCTGGCACCGTTGCCGGGCACGGTGTTGCCGGCATCGCTGCCGCTGATCAGCTCGGGTGGCAGTGCGGGCTGGGTCAGCGACCAGGCAAAGGCCTGCGCGGGCTGGCCGGCACCGCGCCGGCACTGCGCGATCACCAGCCCGGTGTTGCTGATCTGCGCGCTGTCGCAGATGCCCATGCCGGCAGCGGCGGGTACCGCGACGGCGGCCGGCTGGTTCAGACGGCGCACCCACAGCTGGGTGGCGCTGGGGCTGCCGGCGCCCGAACCGAAGACCACGAGGCTGCCATCGGGCGAGATCACCGGGTTGCGCGCCCCGTTCAGATCGCTGCCGCCCGGGCCCAGGCTGGCCTGGCTGGTGGTGCCGTTGATGCGGTCGCGCAGGTAGATGCGCACCGAGCCGCTGGTCGGCGTGCCCAGCAGGTTGCTTGCGCTGCTGGCGAAGGCCACCCAGCGACCGTCCTCGCTGATCGTCGGCCGCTCGCCGCCGGCGCCGCCGTTGCCCGGGCCGCCGCCCGGCGTGAGGTCGATGCGCTGGGTCGTGCCTGCGCTCAGGTCGCGCACGTAGACAGCGGAGCTCGATGAGCCCGAATCGCCCGCCACCAGGCCGCTGGCGTTGGAGCTGAACACCACGTAGCGGCCGTCGCCGGAGATGCCGCCGACCCGCGAGGTGCTGCCGGCCTGCAGCGTGCCGCTGGCGGTGAGGTTGACCAGGGCGGCCGTGCCGGTGACGCGGTCGATGCGCACCACATGCACGCCGCTGACGCCGCCGGTGTAGGTCGAGGATCCGGTGTCGAAGGCGACAAAGCGGCCGTTGGCCGAGGCCACGGCCTTTTCGTTGACGGTCGAGGCCGCCGAGGCCTGGCCGCCGGGCGTGGTGCTGACCACGCTCAGCGCCCCGCTGTTGAGCTCCAGCGCGATCACCTGCGCGCCCGAGGCGCCGCCCGACAGCAGGCTGCCGCTGCCGACGCTGAAGACCAGCACGCGGCCGTCGGCCGACAGCGCGGGCTCGAAGACACCGCCGTTGGGCTGGGCGCCGCCGGGGCCATCGACGCGGAAGAAGTTGTAGGACTGCGCGTGTGCGGCGCCGGCCGACAGGGCGAAACAGAAGACAAGACTTAGGATCGAGAGGGCAGGGCGCATGGGCTGGGCTCCAGAGGGGTGCCCTGTCTGCTACGCCCTTGCGTGCGGGTTCCCATCACGCGCGCTTCAGCGCGGTGCCGGCTCCAGCCCCAACGCGCTGGCCAGGGCCTCGGCGCGGGCCCGATCCGGCTGTTCGGCGCGCAGCAGGGCGCGCAACTCGGGCAGGTTCGCACTGAGCAGTTCTGCCGCGGCAGCGCGGTCGCCGCGGGCGCGCAGCCAGTCGGCGCGATCGACCGCGAGCCGCGCCTGCTCCAGCGCGGAGGCGGTTCGGGTCTGCTGCTCGGCCCAGTCCAGCGCTTGGCCCGCGGCCTCCAGCGCCTCGCTGAGCGTGCGCACCTGCGCCTGCAGTCGCGCCGCCTGCACACCCTGGCGCTCGCGCAGCGCCTGCGCGTCGCCGGCCTCGGCTTCGAGTGCGTCGAGCGCGCGGGCGGCCGCCTGGGCTTCGCCTTCGAGCAGTTGCACCTCGACCGCCAGCAGGCGCCAGCGCTCGGCCGAAGCGTTCTCGCCGTCGGTCGATGCTGCGGCCTTGAGGACGTCCGCAATCACGGTTTTCGCGCGCGCGGCAGCGCCGCTCAAGGCCAGCACGCGCGCCGCGCCCCAGCGCACGCGATCGGCCTGGCCGGCCTGTAGCCCGGCGAAGCCGCTGGCATCGGCGAGCAGGGCCTCGACCTCGGCGCGCGCGCCGACCAGGTCGCCCTCGGACAGGCGCGCATGCGCCAGGATCCAGCGCGACAGCGCGTCGGGGGCGCGGCCCAGGCCCTGCCAGTCGGCCTGCACGCGCTCGGCCAGCGCCCGCACTTCGGCCGGCCGACCCAGCGCCTGCAGGGCGCTCATCCGCCACTCGTCGACGATGATCCGCAGCAGGCCGCCTTCGCCGCGCGCCTGCACGTACAGGGCGCGGGCACGATCGAAGTGATCCAGCGCGGTCTGCGCTTCGCCCAGACCAAGCCGCGCGCGGCCGGCCTCGAACTCGAACTGGTAGGCGAACAGCGAGTTGCCAAGCCCGGCTTCGCGCAGGCGGGCCAGCCCGGCGGCGGCGGCCTCGGCGGCTTCGGCCGAGCGCGCCTGCGAGTTCAGCGCGCCGGCCAGCTGCTGATCGAGGGTGGCCACCGCATCGGCGCTGGCGCGTTCTCGCAGCGCGACCGTGAGGCCGAGCCGCGCTTCGCGCTCGGCCTCGTCGAAACGCTCGGCATAGGTGGACGCCTGCACGCGCTGCACCGCCGCCATCGCCCTCGCGTCGGCGCTGGGCAGGGCCGCGTAGGCGCGCTCGGCGCGCTCCAGCCAGGGCGTGGCCTCGGGCAGGCGGCCGAGGTCGACCAGCAGCTGCGAGTACAGCGAGGCGGCGCGCGCGTAGGCCGGGCCGCGGTCCAGGCCCTGTGTCGACAGCGCCTGCAGGCTGTCGCGCAGCAGCGGCTCGGCCTGCGTCGCCTCGCCCAGCATCGCGTGCAGCGAACCCAGGTAGGCATTGACCAGGGCGACTTCGGAGGCGCCCTGCGGCAGTTCGCGCCGGACCCGATCGGCGCCGCGCTCCAGCATGCGACGCAGGGTGATCGGCGCATCGACATCGCCGTCGGGCGACAGCTCCAGCAGCAGGCCGCTGAAAAAGTTGAGGGTGGCCTGGGCCTGCGTGGCCGACTGCTCCGCCAGCGCGCGCTGCTGCTCGGCGCGGGCCTCGGCGGCCAGCGCGCGGTCGCGCTCCAGGCCCAGTCGCCACAGGAACAGCAGCAGGGCCAGCAGCACCAGCACGGCGACGCTGACGCTGCCGCGATGCCGGCGGGCGAAGCGCGACAGCCGGTACAGCGGGCGCGGCCGCATCGCCCGCACCGGCCGGCCCTCGCGCCAGCGCTGCAGCTCGTCGCGCAGGGCCTCGACGCTGGGATAGCGCTCGCTCGCGTCCGTTGCGGTGGCCTGCGCGACGATCGCGCGCAGGTCCGCATCCAGCGCCACCGGCTGCAGGCCCGCCGCGCTGGCGCCGCCGTCGGGCCGGCGCGCTTCCAGCAGCTCGCGCAGCAGCAGGCCCAGCGAATACACATCGGTGGCGGTGGTCACCGCGCGGCCGGCCGATTGTTCGGGGCTGGCGTAGCCCGGTGTCCACACCCGCGTCGAGGTGTCGCGGCTCTCGCCGCTGACGTCGACCAGCTTGGCCACGCCGAAGTCCAGCACGCGCGGGCTGCCGTCGGCGGTCACCAGCACGTTCGAGGGCTTGAGATCGCGATGGATCACCAGCCGCTGATGCGCATGCGAGACCGCTTCGGCGATGCGCTGCACCAGCGCGACCCGCGCGTCGCGGTCGAGGCGCTGGCGGGCAGCGTGGGTGCACACGTCCTCGCCCTCGACGTACTCCATGACGAAGTAGGGCTGGCCATCGGCGAGCTCGCCGCCGTCGATCAGGCGGGCGATCCACGGATGCTCCAGCGTCGCCAGCACCTGCCGTTCCTGACGGATCCGCCGACGGCCCTCCTCGGTCGGAAAGCCGCGCAGCAGCTTGAGCGCGCCGCGCTGGCGGTAGCCGCCGTCCACGCGCTGCACCTCGAACACCGTGCCCATGCCGCCGGCGCCGAGCTCGCGCAGCACCTCCCAGGCGCCGATGCGGCTGCCGGCGGCCGCAGCCGGACTGTCGTTCTCCAGGCGCAGGGCGGAGGCCGCAAGCGCGCCGCGGATCACCATCTCGGCGTCTTCGTCGGCGCGCAGCAGCCCTGCCAGCGCGAGCCGCTCTTCGGGCGTCAGCGCCAGCGCGGCCAGCGCCGAGGCGCGGGCCGCCGGCGGCAGCGCGACCAGGGCCTCGAAATGGGCCGCCAGCGCATCGAGTGAGGGCGTGGGCTCGGTCATGGTGGGCGGGCAGCTCGGGCGCGGACGCGGTTATCGGGGGTACGTCACGGCGCGCGCGATCGGATCAGGCGCCGCCGCCAGCGGCGGCCTCACTCGGCCTCCATCGCCTGCTTCAGCCAGGCGCGACCGAAGCGCAGGTCGCGGTCCACCGTGGGCACCGACACGCCCAGCGCGCGCGCCACCTGCTCGCGGTCGAGGCCGCCGAAATAGGTCAGCTCCAGCACCTGCGAGCGCCGTGCGTCCTGTCGGCCCAGCGCCTCCAGCGCCTCATGCAGGCGCAGCAGGGTGGCGTCCTCCTCGCAGGCGACGGCGTCGGCGGCCGACAGGCTGAGCGCAACCGCGCCACCGCCGCGCTTGTCGCGCAGGCGCCGGCGCGCTGCATCCACCAGCACCTGGCGGGTGGCCTGGGCCACCACGTTGAAGAAGTGCCGGCGGTCTTCCCAGCCGGCGTCGGCGTCGAGCAGGCGCAGCAGGGCTTCGTGGGCCAGCTCGGTGGCCGAGAGGCTGCCGCCGGGCAGGGCACGCGCACTGCGCTGGGCGATCGCCCGCACTTGGGTGTAGACGGCTTCCACCAGCCGTTCGCGGGCACTGGCATCGCCGCCCTGCCACTGCCGCAGCAGGCGGGTGATCGCCGGTGGCTGCAGATCTTCGGCCTCAAGCATCGGGAGAGGCTCCATGCGCGGATCCAAGGGCCGGCCCAGACGGCCCGGCGAGACCGCAGCGTAGCCAAAACGCGGCGCGCGGGTCATCGCACCGCGGAGCCTGTCAACGCAGGGCCGGTCGGCAGGGGCGTGCCCGCCGCACCGTCGCGGGATGCCGAAGCCGTCCGAATCGTGCACCCTAGGCCGCTTAGCCGCGTTTGCCGACCCCGCCGATGGACCCTATCGAACACGCCCGGGAACTGTTCTTCAAGGCCCTGGACCACCATCAGCGCGGTCGTCTCGACGAGGCCGAGGCGCTGTATCGCGAGGCCCTCGTGCACGTGCCCGGGCGTGTTTCCGTGATCTCCAACCTGGCGACGGTGCTGGTGCTCAGGGGCCAGCACGAAGAGGCGCAGGCCTTGGCCGAGCGCGCCCTGCAGCTGGAGCCGAACTGTGCCGAGGCACACGCCATCCTGGCCGAGATCAGGCGCGGCCGGCAGGGGCCGCAGGCGGCCCTGTTCGAGCTCGAGCGCGTCCTTGCGCGCGCCCCTGACGATCCGGAGCTGCACTTCCACCGCAGCGCGCTGCTGGCCGAACTCGGCCGCTTCGACGAGGCGCTGAGCGCCAGCGGGCGCGCCCTCGAGCTGCGGCCGGACCATCCCGGCAACCGCGCCCACCACGCGCTGCTCATGGCCACCGCGGGCGACACCGCGGGCGCTCAGCACTCGCTGGGCACGCTGCTGCGCGAAGATCCGCGGCCGCTGGCCGCGGGCGAAGCCTGGGTGGGCCTGCTGCTGCGCCGCGTCGCCGAAGCACAAGGCGTGCTGCAGGAGACCGTCGAGCCGGCGCTGCTGGTGCGCGCCCTCGACACGCCCTGGGCCGCGCCGCGGCGACTGCTGCCGCTGGTGTGTCAGGCCGCGCACGCCGATTCACGCATCGGCCCCTGGCTGCAGCGCGTGCGCGAAGCGTGGCCGCAGCGGTTGCCGCCGCACAGCTGGTCGGACCTGCGCCTGGGCAGCGCGATCTACAGCCATCCGCTGCTGCGTGCGCTGCTGCGGCAGCCGGCCATACCCGACGTCGAGATTCAGCACCTTCTGCTGCAGGCGCGCGGCGTGCTGCTGGAGCGCGCGGCCCGCAGCAGCGCCGAGGCGCCCTTGGAGGATGTCCAGCTGGCGTTCCTGTGCGCACTGGCCGCGCATACCTTGCGCCAGCATCACCTGTGGCCGGTGACCGCCGAAGAGCAGACGCAGATTGAAGCCCTGGGCGAGCGCCTGCGCTCCGCCCTGGCGCGGGGCGAGCCTTGGCCTGCCGCCTGGCTGCCGGCCCTGCTGGCCTATCGGCCGCTGTCCGAAATCGCTGCGACCGATGCGCTGAAGCGTCGCACCGACCCGGCACCGGTGCAGGCGCTGCTGGCGCAAGCCGCGGCCGATACCGGCCCGCTGCCCTGCCTGCGCTGGACCCACCTGCCCAGCTCGCCGCGAGGCCTCGCCCTGGCCGACTATCTGGCCGAGCGGATTACGCCCTTCACGATGCCGCGCCTGCCCCGGCTGGGTGAACCCCGTGTTCTCGCACTCGCCGCCGGCGGCGGCGAATGGGCGTTCGAACTGGCCGTGCGGCTGCGTGGCGCCAGCACGCGGGTGCTCGATACCGATGCCCGCACCGCCAGCGCCTTGGGCGAACAGGCCCAGCGATTGCGTCTGCCGCAGCTCAGCGTGGCCCAAGGGGGCCTCGAAGCGGCCGGTGCCGGCGGCTATACCGTGATCGACAGCGGACGCCTGCTGCTGACGCCCGGCCCGCTGGCCGCGCGTCTGTCGGAGCTGAGGCGCTGGCTGGCACCGCGCGGGTTGCTGCGCCTGCGCGTGCTGGGCGCGCGCGTGCGATCCGCGCTGCGGGCCGCGCGCGCCGCTCTCGTTGAGGCCGGCTTCGATCCCGCCACCGCCCACCCTCGCGAACTGCGGCTGTGCCTGCTCGCGATGCCGGCCGATCACCCGGCTGCCGTGCTGCGGACCCTGCCCGAGTTCCACAGCCTCGGCCCGTGCGGCAGTCTGCTCCGCGCGTGGGATGACGCTCCCCTGGGCCTGGTCGAAGTGGTCGATCAGGTTCAAGCTGCCGGGCTGCGCCTGCGCGGGCTCGAGCTGGGCTTCGACGAGCGCGCCGCGCTGCCGAAGCAGGGTCCGCTGCCCGCGGATCTGCCAGCCTGGGCTGCACTCGAGGCCGGGCATCCGCGCATGTTCGGCGACTTCTACACGCTCTGGGCCAGCCCATAGGGTGGGTCTTGACCCACCGGAGCTCGACCCTCGCCCCGCTCATGGAAACACCGGCCGACCCTGGCTCGACTCTGGTCCCGGTCGTGGAAGGGCCGGCATCGGCGCTCGACCCGCGCGACAAGCCTCGGTCACCCCGATGTTGGGCATCGCCTTCGGCTCAGCCTCACCTATCCGACCGTTCAACCAAGCCTCGCCCCGTCATCCGCGGCGCCGCGCTGCGGCGCACGCGGCCCGGGCGCGCGCTCAATCCTCGTTGAACTCGCGGCCCTCGGCCTCGGCCTGGATGCGCGCGCGCTGGATCTTGCCGGTGTTGGTCTTGGGCAGGCTGTCGCGGAACTCGACCTCGCGCGGCACCATGAAGTCCTCCAGCTGGCTGCGGCAGTGGGCGATGATCGCGCGAGCGTCGAGCGCGACGCCCTCGGCCAGCACCACCACGGCGCGGATGGCGCGGCCCAGTACCTCGTCGGGCACGCCGACGACAGCGGCTTCCTTGATGCCCGGCAGGGCGTACAGCGCGGCCTCGACTTCCTTCGGCGCGACCTTCTCGCCGCGCGACTTGATGATGTCGTCCTTGCGGCCGACGAAGTAGACGAAGCCTTCGTCGTCCATGCGGAACAGGTCGCCGGTGTGCAACACCCTTTCCCAGGGATAGCGGCCGGGCTTCAGCGCCTTGGCGGTGGCTTCCTCGTTGCGCCAGTAGCCCTGCATCACATGACCGCCGCGCACGACCAGCTCACCCACCGTGTTCGGCGGCAGCGGCCGGCCTTCGTCGTCGGCAACCCAGATCTCGGTGCCGGGAATGGCGATGCCGACGCTATCCGGGCGACGCGCCAGCTCGGCCGGCGGCAGCCAGGTGCAGCGCTTCGACTCGGTCATGCCGTACATCGAGAACACGCGGGCGTTGGGGAAGATCTCCTGCAGCTTCAGGATGTGCGCCGGCGGCAGGGCGGCGGCGGTATTGGTCAGGAAGCGCACGGGGGCCACCCACTCGGGCTTCAGGCTCTTCATCTGCACCAGCATGGCGGCGATCGTCGGCACCAGCGGGAAGCCGGTGACGCGCTCGCGCTCGAGCAGCGGCAGCACCTTCTGCGGGAACGCGAAGCTGCGCTCCAGCACCAGGGTGTAGCCCTTCAGCACCGCCATCAGCAGCTGGTAGAGGCCGTAGTCGAAGGCCAGCGGCAGCACGCTCAGCACGACCTCGTCCTCGCTGGCTTCGAGGTAGGTGGTGATCGAGGTGGCGGCGTGCAGGATGTTCTTGTGCGTCATCATGACGCCCTTGGGGTTGCCGGTGGACCCCGAGGTGTAGACCAGCATGGCGAGATCGATATCGATGCCGCGCGGCGCGGCCGGCAGTGGCGCACCCGCCTCATCGAGGAAACGCTCCCAGCCGAGACCCAGTGCCCCGAGATCCGACCCGGCCGTCGCGTCCATCACCACGATGCGGCGCAGGCTGGGCGTCTGTGCGGCGGCTTCCAGCGCGGCCGGCAGCAGGCTCAGCTGGGTGATGAGCACGCTGGCTTCGCAGTTGCCCAGCACGAAGGCCAGCTTGTGCGCCTTGGTGGTCGGGTTGATCACGCTGAACACGCCGCCGGCGCGCAGGGTGGCGAAGATCGACACGCAGGTTTCGACGCGATTCTCGGCGAACACCACGCAGCGCTCGCCGTTCGCGAGCCCGGCCACGTTCACCAGGGCGGCCGCGGCGCACTCGACCGCGGCGTCGAAGCCGGCGTAGTCGAGACGCTCGTCGCCACACACGAGGGCGGTGTGCTGCGGCCGCCGTGCCGCCGCCTCGCTCAGGAAGGCTTCGAAACGCTTCATGGGGCTCAGGCTCCGGTCTTGCGGCCGATGTAGCGCACCAGGGCGCCGACGCCGTCGATGTTCTCCGGCAGCACTTCATCGTCGTCGACGGTGAAGCCGAAGGTCTCCTCCAGCCAGGTGACCAGGGTCAGCACGCCCATCGAATCGATGATGCCGGCCTCGAACAGACTGGTGTCCGCGGCGAGCGGGGCGTCGCCGGCGGTGGGAAAGGCATCGGCCAGGAAGGCGCGGACCTGGGTTTCGATCGGACTCATGCGGAGGTTCCGGGTGGTGGGGCGAAAGCGCCCGTGCGTGGAGAAAAGGTGGCGCGCATCCGCGGGCGGGCGGCCACGCGGGCGACCTGCGCGGCGCGCGCCGGCGGTGCGTGTCGGGGCGCGGAATGCTAGCACTCAGGTGGACTCCGGCTTGGTGGCGGCGTCCGCTTGTGGCGTTCCGGCCGCCGGCGCGGGGTCGGCGTCGCCGGGCCGTGGCAGCACGCCGACCCGGCGCGCCGGGCTGCCGGCCACGATCGTGTACGGCGCTACGTTCGCGCTGACGATGCTGCGCGCGGTGACGATGCTGCCCTCGCCGATCTCGACGCCGGGCAGGATCATCGCGTCGGCGCCGATCCACACGTTGTCGTGCACGACGATCGCGCGCACGTCCTCGTCGCTGGGCGGCGCCCCGGCGAGACGCGCGGCGGGGTCGCTGGCATGGCCGGCCGAATCGCGGAAGCTCACGCCGCTGGCGACCTGCACATGGCGGCCAAGGCGGATCTCACGGCCGACCACGAAGCTGACCTCGTGGCCGATGTCGCAGTGGTCGCCGATGTGCAGCTTCGGCCGGGCCACGAAGCTGGCGGCGAACTTGAGGCTCAGCTTGCCGTTGAAATGCACGAAGTCGCCCAGCACCAGCTCGCCGCGGCCCATCACCCAGGGCACGTAGATGCCGGCGGTGACGCCGCGACCGAAACGGGTGCAATAAGCCTTCAGCAGCGGCTCGGCGATCAGCTTGCCGCGCACGAAGAAGACCAGGCTGCGCAGGCCGAGGAACAGCCACAGCATCGGCAGTACCAGCAGCTTCGGCGCCGGCAGAGTGAAATGGTGGATACGGCGCTTGGCCGCGCGCAGCGCGCGTGCCAGCGGATGGTCGGCGCGCGCCGCCCAGTGGCGCAGCGAGGCGAGGCTCATGGTTCGGGGCTCCGGGGTGAGGGGATGCGGCCGAACAGTCGGCCGAGCCAGGTGTCGCGGTTGGGTGCGGGTGTGGCCGCGGTCGTGGGTGACGGGCGCTCGCGGGAGCCGCCGTCGAGCTCCCGCGCCAGCCCGCGCAGGCTGGACTGGCCGACGCGCAGCAGCGGCAGGCGCTGACCGCAGGCGTCCTCGACCTGCTGCACCATCCGCAGGGCCAGCAGCGAATCGCCGCCGTGATCGAAGAAGCTGGCGTCCGGGTCGATCGCCACACCGCCCAGCAGGCCGGACCAGACCTCGGCCAGCAGGGCCTCGGTCGCCGTGCGCGCGCGCTCGACCGCCAGCGCCGAGCTGTCCGCCGCGGCCGACAAGGGCTGCGCCGGCCACCGGGCGAGCGCTTCGCGGTCGCGCTTGCCGTTCGGCAAGCGCGGCAACGTCTCGGCCTGCAGGAAGTGGCTCGGCAGCATGGGCGCCGGCAGCCGCGTCGCCAGCTGTTGGCGCAGCGCCCGCGGATCCGTGGACGTCGCCGGCTCGAGCACCAGCCACGCCCAGAGTTCGCCCTCGCCCTGCGCCACCAGCGCCGTTGCCGCCTCACGCACGCCCGGCAGGGCCAGCAGTGCGCTGTCGATTTCCTCCAGCTCGATGCGATGCCCGCGCAGCTTGACCTGGCTGTCGAGGCGGCCGAGGTGGCGGAGCGCGTCCTGTGACTCGCGCACGACGAGGTCGCCGCTGCGATAGGCGCGGCGGCCGTCGGGCAGCGTCCGGAAGCGCTCGGCCGTGAGCGCCTCGCGTCCGCGGTAGCCCAGCGCCACCCCGGGCCCGGCGATCCACAGCTCGCCCGCGGTGTCCTCGGCAGCAGGCCGACCTTCGGCGTCGAACACGTGCAGCTGCACGCCGCGCAGCGGCTCGCCGAGCAGCACGCCGCGCGCCAGCGTGTCGACCCGCCAGGCGCTGGCCCAGACGGTGGCTTCGGTCGGGCCGTAGAGGTTCCACAGCTCGGCCACCTTGGGGACCAGGCGCTCCGCCAGCGCCTGCGGCAGCGCCTCGCCGCCGAGCCACACGCGGCAGGCGCGCAGAGCGGCAGGCGGCGTGCTGCCGAGCCACAGCTGCATCAGGGTCGGCGTGGTCTGCAGCAAGGTGCAGGCTTCGTTCTCCAGAAGTCGCCACAGTGCTGAGGGATCGCGCGCCTGGGCTTCGTCGGCGATCACGCAGCGCGCCCCCAGCGCGAGCGGCAGCAGCAGCTCGACGATGGCGATGTCGAAGCTCGCGGTGGTGGTCGCCAGCATCCGATCCTCGGCGTGCAGCCCGGGGCGTTCGGTCATTGCCTGCAGCAGCCAGGCAAGGTTGGCCTGGCTCACCGCCACCCCTTTCGGCTGGCCGGTGCTGCCCGAGGTGTAGATGACGTACGCCGGCAAGGTGTCTGCAGCCGCGTCGGCCGGCCTTGCCGCCTCCGCGGACGCGAGCCCGGACAGCGCCAGCGCCCGCATGCCCCGCAGCGCTTCCGGCAGCTGCGCAGCGTCCGCGCAGAGGACGATCGCCAGCCCCGCGTCCTCGGCCATGAAGCGCAGCCGGGCCGGCGGGTACTCGGGATCCAGCGGCACCCACGCGGCCCCGCAGGCGAAGCAGGCCAGCATCGCGGCGGGCAGGTCGACGCCGCGCGGCAGGCACAGGCCGACGCGGTCACCGGGGCCGACTCCGCGCGCGCGCAGCGCCTGGGCGATGGCATCGATGCGCTGGCCGAGGCTGGCGTAATCCGTGTCGCGGCCGTGGAAGCGCAGGGCGACGCGCTGCGGTGTCGCCGCGATCTGCCGCCGCACGGCGGACAGCAGCAGCGGCGCCGGATCCGCCGCGACCGCCGGCAGCACCGACGCCAGGGCGCGTTCGAAGGCGTCGAGCACCGCTTGCGCGCGCGTGGGACTGAGCCGTTCGCTGCTGTAGTGCAGGTCCAGCAGCAGCGCGTCGCCGGCTTCGTGGAAGTTGAAGATCAGTTCACTCAGAAGACCGGGCTTGCGGCCCTCCCGTCCTTCGGCGCGCACCGGCGCGAACTGGCCGAGGTCCAGCGCGGGATTGAGATTGAAGTAGACCCCGCTGAGCGCAGGCCGATCGCCGCGGGCGCCGAGCCCGAGCGCACGGGCGACCCGCGCCTGGGTCAGCCAGGGCTGGTCGAGCGCGTCGAGCAGGGCGGCGCGGACGCCGGCCAGCGCCGCCAGCGGACCCTCCGTGGCCGGCAGCTGCAGCCGCAGCGGCAGGTCGAGCACGCCGTCGCTGAGCAGATGGGGATGCCGGCCCTGGGCCTGACTGGCGTAGGGCAGGGCGAGCACCAGGTCGCGCTGGTCGCTGAGACCGCGCAGGCCAACGGCTGTGATCGCCAGCAGCAGCTGGTACAGCGTGCAGCGCTGCGTGGCGGCCAAGGTCTTGAGGGTGCGGAAGTGCGCGCCGTCGTAACGGCGCTGCAAGGTGTCGGCGTCGAAGCGGCGTTCGCCTTCCACTTCGCGGTCGGCCAGCGAGAAAGTCGGTGCGCCACGCAGGCGTTCGACCGCTGCCGCCAGCGCCGCGACGCCTTCGGCACCGTCCATGCGGGCCTGGCCTTCGCGGGCGAAGGCGAAGGGCGAACCGGCGGGCGGCAGGGTCGCCTCGCGCACCTCGCGCTCAGCCTGCAGCAACAGGGCGAGTTCACGCAGGAACACGCCCGTGGCCCAGCCGTCGAACACCAGATGGCTGCCGGCCATCAGCAGCTCGGCGTGGTCGTCTCCCAGCAGGCACAGGCGGAGCGCCATCAGCGCCCCCTCGCCCGGCGCATACAGGCGCTCGCGCAGGGCGTCGAAGCAGGCGTCGGCCTCGCGCTGCGGGGCGGCATGGCCGCGCAGATCGAGGCAGGCATAGTCCGCGCCTTCGCCCTGCCGATGCTGACGTGGGCGCTGGCTGTCGATGCGCAGGTGCAGGCCGGCATGGCGCTGCAGCAGGGTGTGCAGCGCGCGCTGCAGGGCGTTCAGCGAGGGCAGCCCGCGCAGCGACAGGCGGAACGTCTCGACCAGCGCGCGTGCGCCCTCGCGGTGCATCGCCGCCACCAGCCAGCGTTCGGTCTGGCCGGGGCCCAGCGGGCTCTCCTCCGGCGCAGGCGGACGCGGCGCGCTGCCGGCACGCGGCGTGATCAGGCCGAGCGCCATCAGTTCGTCGAGCGCGCCCACAAAGACCTCGACCACGCGGTCGATCTCGGCCTCGCCGAAGGCACAGGTGACGAAGTGGCCGAACTGCTCGTACAGATGCAGGCCGTGGAAGCGTGCGAGGTAGTAGAACAGGCTCACGTGCTTCTGGTCCTCGTCCCAGCTGAGCCGCCACAGCGAGGCGCAGTGCACCGCCCGCACCGGCGCCGCGCGCTCGGCGAAGGCGGCGTTGAGCCGGTCGATCAGCCCCTGGGTGCGCGCGTTCAGCCCGTCGTACAGGGCCTGGCCGCCGCGCTTGAGTTCGAGCAGGGTGGCGCGGCCTGCCGCCAGCGCCAGCGGATGCCGCACGAAGGTCCCGGCGAAATAGGTGACCCCGGCCTCGGGATAGCTGTCGTCGCCGTACTGCCAGTGGCCGCCGTCGAGCGCGTCCATCCAGCGCGCGTCGCCGGCGAGTGCGGCGAGCGGCAGGCCACCGCCGATGATCTTGCCGTAGGCGCAGAGGTCGGCGCGGACGCCGTAGAACTGCTGCGCGCCGCCGGGCGCGAGCCGGAATCCGGTCACCACCTCGTCGAAGATCAGCGCCGCGCCGCAGCCGTCGCAGATCTCGCGCAGCGCCTGCACGAAGGCCTGCGGCTGCAGGGTCGGGTGCTTGTTCTGTACCGGCTCGATCATGATCGCCGCGAGTTCGTGGCCGCGTTCGCGCAGCACCTGCAGCGAGGCCTCCGAGGCGTAGTCCAGCACCAGCACGTTCTCGACCGCGTTCGCCAGGATGCCCGGCGCCGCCGCCAGCGAGCGCAGCTGGCGGGTGCCGCGCACGATCACCTCGTCGAAGATGCCGTGGTAGCTGTGGGTGAAGAGGGCGATGGTCTTGCGGCCGGTGACCGTGCGCGCCACGCGCATCGCGCCCATCACCGCCTCGGATCCGGTGTTGCAGAAGCCGACGCGGGCGTGGCCGGTGAACTCGCTGATCAGATCGGCCACCTCGGCCGCCAGCGGGTGCTGTGGCCCGACCTCGATGCCGCGATCCAGCTGGGCGTGCATGGCCGCGGTCAGCGCCGCCGTGCGATAGCCGAGCAGGTTGGCGCCGAAGCAGCCGAGCAGGTCGATGTAGGCGTTGCCGTCGAGGTCCCAGATCCGTGCGCCCTCCGAACGGTCGGCCACGATCGGGTAGACGAGATCCTTCCACTGCGGATGGAAGCCGGTCACGACCCGCGGGTCGGCCATGCGCGCGCGGTGCTGCTGGCTGAAGGCCCGTGAGCGCCCGCTGCGGGCGAGGTAGCGCTGGATGAAGTCGTCGAGCCAGGCGCGCTGGCGGGCATCCAGACCCTGCGCGGGGGCCAGCGCGATCCGCGCCGAAGCGCCGAAGGGCTGGGCCTTGAGGTCGGGGGCCGGTGTGGCGGCGTCCTGGTGGTTCGCCGGCGGTGCGGGCGTCGGCAAGGCCGCCGGCGCCGCGCCTGCTGCCGCCGTGCCACCGAGCAGGGCCAGCTGCTGCTGCATCCACTGCATCTGTTGCTGCAGCAGGGCCAGCGCATCGGCAGGCGCGGCGCTGGCGGCGATCGGCGCAACGGTGTGATGGGCGGCGCCTGCGGAGGCGGTTGGTGCGAAGCGCTCGGGCGGCAGCTCGGCGTGCAGCGCATCGGCGAGACGGTCGACCGTGTCGAGGTCTTCCATCAGCCGGCGGAAGCGCAGCCGCAGGCCGAACACGCGATCGATCTCCAGGGTGGCCTGGGTGAGGCTGAGGGAATCGAGGCCCTGTTCCACCAGCGCCTGGTCCGGCCGCAGTTCCGACGCCGCGAGGCCGGCGACATCGGCCAGCAGGGCGGTGAGTTGGCGCTTGAGTTCGGCTCGACGATCAGGCATGGGGGCGTGCTCGCAGCGGCCGGTGGCGGCAGCGGCTTCTGGAGGTGTGCCCCCTGCGCCCGGCGCAGGCCGCGGGAACGCGCCGGTGGCTGGTGGGGTTGGGGCAGGGCCGGGCGTTTCGTAGCGCTGGCCACCGAAGCGATACGTCGGCAGGGGCGCGCGTCGAAGGCGCGGGGGTGGCCAGCGCAGCGGTGCGCCCAGCGACCACAGCGCACCCAGCGCCCGGCTGGCGCGCTCGAACGCATCGCCGTCGCCGTCGTCGCCGGCGGGCAGCAGGGCGACGCCGCGCGGCAGGCGGCCGTCGACATGGCGATGCTGGCGCAGCAGGGCCGTGAGAGCGCTGCCGGGTCCGATCTCGATGAAGACGCTGTCGGGCGCCACCAGCGCGTCCTGCAGCGCGGCCGAGAACTGCACCGGGCGGCGCATCTGGCTGGCCCAGTACTCCGCGCTGCAGGCCTCGGCCTCGCTCAGCACGCGGCCCTGGGCACCGCCGTAAAGCGGCACGCTGGCCGGGCGCAGGACCACGTCCTGCAGGGCGCGTCGCAGCCTTGGCACCGCGCCGTCCATGGCCGCGCTGTGGAAGCCGTGCGACACCTGCAGGCGCTGCGCCGACAGTCCGGCTTCGCCAAGCGCGCCGTGCAGGCGGTCGATGGCCTCGGCAGGACCGGCGACTACCTGCAGCGCGGGCGCGTTGTGGCAGGCGATCTCCAGCGTCGGTGGCAGCAGGGCCTGCAGGCGCTCGGCGCTGGCACGCACTGCCAGCATGCCGCCGCGCGGCTGCTCGGCCATGGCCTCGGCGCGCGCGACTACCAGCCGCGCGGCATCGGCCAGCGTCATGACGCCGGCGCAGACGGCGGCCGCGAACTCGCCGAGGCTGTGGCCGATGACGGCGGCCGGCTGCAGGCCCAATGCCTGCAGCGCACAGGTCAGGGCGTACTCCATGGCGAACAGCGCCGGCTGCGCCACCCGGGTGTCGGCCAGCTGCGCCTCGGCCGTCGGGCCCGCCGCCGACAGCAGCAGTGCACGCAAGGGGTTCGAGGGTTCTGGCGCCAGCACCTCCAGCGCGGCATCGAGGGCGCGCGCAAAGTCCGGCCAGCGCGCGTACAGGCCTGCAGCCATGCCGGGCCACTGCGCGCCCTGGCCGGGGTACAGGAACACCAGCCGTGGCGCCGGCAGGGATTGAGTCGCCGGCAGCGGCGCACGCAGCGCGCGGATCAGCGTCGCCCGATCGCCGGCCACCGGGCAGGCGCGCAGTCGCAGCGGGCTGCGGCCGTGCATCAGGGTGGCCTGCACCGCGGCGAGCGGCAGCGCGGGCTGCGCTTCGAGGGCGTCCGCCAGATCGGCCGCGCGCGCCGCCAGTGCCGCCGGATCCTGCGCCGACAGAGGAAACAGAGGCAGGTCGACCGATGCTGCGCCGTCGCCGTCGCCCTCGCCGCCGGTTGGGGTGACCGCCGTGACCGGTGCCTCGGCCAGCACCACGTGGGCATTGGTGCCGCCGACGCCGAAACTGCTGACTCCGGCGAAGCGCGGACGAGCCCCGCGCGCCCAGGGCTGCGCCTCGGCGCGGACGACGAAGGGCGTGGCGGCGAAATCGATCTGCGGATTGGCGCGGCGGTAGTGCAGGGTGCCCGGGATCCAGCCGCGCGCGAGACACAGGGCAGCCTTGATCAGGCCGAGTACGCCAGCCGCCGCGACGCTGTGGCCGAGATTGGACTTCAGCGAGCCCAGCACGCAGGGCGGGCGCTGGGCGTCCGCCGCGTCGACGCCGTAGACGCGACGCAAAGCTTCGACCTCGATGGGGTCGCCGAGCACGGTGCCGGTGCCGTGGGTCTCGATGTGGTCGACCGCTTCGGGCGCCACCTGCGCGCGCGCCAGCGCCATCCGCAGGCAGTCGACCTGGCCGTCGATGCTGGGCGCACTGAAGCTGGCCTTGTGGCCGCCATCGTTGTTGAGCCCGGCGCCGCGCAGCAGTGCGTGGACCGTGTCGCCGTCGGCGAGGGCTCTGGACAGGGGCTTCAGCAGGACCATGCCCGCGCCCTCGGAGAACACCGTGCCCGAGGCATCGGCATCGAAGGGGCGACACAGGCCGTCGGCCGACTCCATCCCACCGTCCACGTGCAGATACCCGGCACGCTGGGGATGCAGCAGGGTGGCGGCGCCGGCCAGCGCGAGCTCGCAGCGTCCCGCCCACAGCGCCTCGGCGGCCTCGACCACGGCCACCAGGCCGGTCGAGCAGGCGGTGTGGACGCTGACCGCGGGGCCGCGCAGGTCGAGACGATGGGCGATCCGGGTGGCGGCGTAGTCCTTCTCGGTGGCGATCTGCAGGCCGAGCTCGCCGCTGCGTGCCACCAGCTCGGCGGCATGCTCGCGCAGTTCGAGCGCATGCCGGCCATGCGCGGTGCCCGCCCACACGCCGATCCGCTGGCCGCTGGCGCGTGCCGCGGCCGGACAGACGCTGGCGTGTTCAAGCGTCTCCCACGCCAGCTCCAGCAGCAGACGCTGCTGGGGATCGATGAGCTGGGCCTCGCGCGGGCCGATGCCGAACAGCTCGGCGTCGAAACGTTTCGCCTCGGTGAGGATGCCGCGTGCGGGCACGTAGTTCGGGCGCGCGCTGAGCTCGACGGGCAGGCGCGGATCGAGTTCGTCGGGCGCGAAGCGGGTGATCAGGTCGCGGCCGTCGAGCAGGGCCTGCCATAGCGCCTCGAGGTCCGCGCAGCCGGGCGCACGCGCGGCCAGGCCGATGAGGGCCAGCGGTTCGCGTGGGTCCGTCGCCGGGCGCTGCTGCGCCGGGCTCGACGCCGGCTCGGCGAGCCGCGCGCATTGGGCGGCGACGCTGGGCGCGGCATAGACGTCGGCGACGCCGAGACCGTCGATGCCGGCGGCGCGCATCCGCGCCACCGCGGTCATCACCTGCAGCGAGCCGGCCCCGCACTCGAACAGCGGGCTGTGCGCCTGCAGCTCCGGCAGGCCCAGCACCTCGCGCCAGATCGCCAGCAGTCGTGTCTGCAGGGCTGTGCCTGCGGGTGCCGCAGCGGCGCTGGCGAAGGCCGCTTCCAGCCGCAGCGCGATGGCGCGGCGATCGAGCTTGCCGTTGCTCAAATGCGGGAGGCGATCGAGCGGCAGCAGCCGCTGCGGCCACATCGCGCTCGGCAGCAGCCGCGCCAACGTGCTGCGCAGGCTCGACAGCGGCGGCGCATCGGCCGGCGCCACGGCCGCGCACAGCAGGGGTTCGCCCTGCCCATCGGCGACCAGTGCGACCGCGGCTTCGCGAATGCCCGGCACGGCGCAGAGCGCGGCCTCGATCTCGCCGGGTTCGATCCGTACGCCGTGCAGCTTGAGCTGCGCATCGCTTCGGCCCAGGTAGTCGAGACGTCCATCGGCGCGCCAGCGCGCGCGATCCCCGGTGCGATAGACGCGGCCGCCCGGCGTGAAGGGATCATTGATGAACAGCTCGGTGCTGAGCGCCGGCCGGTTCAGGTAGCCGCGCCCGACCGCGCGGCCGCCGATCCACAGCTCACCCTCTTCGCCGACATCCAGCGCGCACCCCTCGGCGTCGACCACGTACAGGCGCACGTTGTCGATCGGCGCGCCGATGCTGACGCAGCCAAGGTCTTCGTCCTCGCTGCTGCAGACGTGCCGGCTGACCTCGATGGCCGCCTCGGTGGGGCCATAGAGGTTTTCCACTGTCGCCTGCGGCAGCCGCTGCCGACAGCTGCGCAGCAGTGCGCCAGGCAGGGCCTCGCCCGCGCAAAGCAGGTAGCGGATCGACTGGCAGCGCTCGACCCCGGGTGTCGCCAGGAAGAAGCGCAGCATCGAGGGCACGAAGTACAGGTGGCTGACCTGTTCCGCCTGGATCAGTGCGATCAGGGCCGCCGGATCCCGGTGCTCGCCGGCGTCGCTCAGGACCACGCAGGCTCCGCCCAGCAGTGGCCACAGCAGTTCGGCGATCGAGGCGTCGAAGGTGAACGGTGCCTTGCAGAGCACGCGGTCCTGCGCCTGCAGCGGATACGCCCGCTGGCCCCAGCGCAGGCGGTTCACCAGTGCGCCATGGGTATTGATCGCGCCCTTGGGGCGTCCGCTGGAGCCCGAGGTGAACAGCACGTAGAGCGGATCGTCCGGATCCAGTGCCGGGGGCGTCGGCAGGCGCGCGGGCGTGGTGTCGACCTCCACCCAGCGCAGCCCGGCCGGCATCTGCGGCGCCAGCGACTGCGGCGCCAGCGACGCGCGGGTGTGGGCGTCGACCAGGATCGGCGGCCGACCGGCGTCGTCGAGCACCGCCGCGTTGCGCTCCGGCGGCTGCTCGGGATCGATCGGAATGAAGGGATGGCCCGCCAGGACGCAGCCGATCAGCGCTTCGACGTAGGCCGCGCCGCGGGGCAGGCAGAGCGCGGCCGGTTGGCCGGTGCCGAGTCCGTGGGCGGCCAGCGCGGCGGCGACGGCGGCGGCACCCTCCAGCAGCGCGCGGGCGGAGTGGCTGCGTCCGCCACAGCGCAGCACGGTGTCGTCGCCGCGGGCCACGAGTGCCGTGCGCAGCAGCCGGTCCAGCGTGGTGTCGTCTTCGGCGTGGCCGGCGGCCTCCAGAAACGCCTGCACGCGTGCCGGCAGTGGGCGCGGAGCCTGCTCGCTGCCTGCGACCGTGGCCATGCGTGGTCGTGTGCTCAGACCGCGTAGAAGGCGCGATACCAGTCGACGAAGCGCTGGATGCCGACTTCCACCGGGGTCTCCGGGCTGTAGCCGGTGTCACGCATCAGCGCGTCCACGTCTGCCTCGGTGTCGGGCACGTCGCCGGGCTGCAGCGGCAGCAGGCGCTTCTCGGCGGTGCGGCCGAGCGCCTGCTCGATCAGCTCGATGTAGCGCGACAGCTGCACCGGACGGTGATTGCCGATGTTGTAAACGCGGTAGGGCGCGCTGGAGCTGGCCGGCGAGGGCAGCAGCGGATCGAAGGCCGGGTCCGGCCCGGGCACACGGTCGAGCGTGCGGATCACCCCTTCGACGATGTCGTCGACGTAGGTGAAGTCGCGGGTGTGCTGGCCGAAGTTGAAGACGTCGATCGGCTCACCGGCCAGGATTTTGCGGGTGAACAGGAACAGGGCCATGTCCGGCCGGCCCCAGGGCCCGTAGACGGTGAAGAAGCGCAGGCCGGTGGTCGGCAGGCCGAACAGATGGCTGTAGGTGTGGGCCATCAGCTCGTTCGACTTCTTGGTCGCCGCGTACAGGCTGACCGGATGATCGACGCTGTCCTCGACCGCGAAGGGCAGCTTGCGGTTGGCGCCGTAGACCGAGCTGGAGCTGGCGTACACCAGATGCTCGATGCCGCCGTGGCGGCAGCATTCGAGGATGTTGATGAAGCCGACGATGTTGGCGTCGATGTAGGCGCGCGGGTTCTCCAGTGAGTAGCGCACGCCGGCCTGGGCGGCGAGGTTGACCACGCGCTGCGGCCTGAAGTCGGTGAACGCCCGCTCCATCGCCGCGCGGTCTTCCAGCGAGGCCTTGAGGAAGGAGAAGCCGGCGCGCGGCGTCAGCCGCTCAAGCCGCGCTTCCTTCAGGCGCACGTCGTAGTAGTCGTTGAGGTTGTCGTAGCCCAGCACCTCGTCGCCGCGATCCAGCAGGCGGTGGCTGAGGGTGGAACCGATGAAGCCGGCAGCGCCGGTGACCAGTACGCGCATGGACGGAAAACTCGCAGGAAGCGGTCACGGAACAGCCCATGCCGCAGCGCCGCAGGATAGCAGCGGGTCGTGCAAAAGTGTGTTTCAGTTCACAGTAAGGGCCGGGATTGGGGATTCGGGATTCGGGATTCGCCCGACGGTTGGACTGTTGGCGCGGGCTTGAGACTGTGCGCTGGATCTCCGCAGTGACGGTCTGCTGAGCCGAATCCGAGTCGACCGGGATCGCCCAAGCGGATATCGAAGCCCGAGCGCCAGCCTTCGCGAGCGCTTTGCGCCCTTCGGACCAATCCCCAATCCCCAATCCCGGCCTCAAAGCCTCAAAGCCTCAAAGCCTCAAAGCCTCTCATCCACCGCCTCGCGCGGCAGGAGGCTCTTGACGTCGAAGAGCACCGAGCCCGGCTTGCCGTAGGCGCGGATGCCGCTGGCGCCCAGCGCCGCGAATTCGCGGTGGCCGACGGCCAGCACGATGGCGTCGTACAAGGCGGGTGCCGGGGTGTCGATCAGATCCAGGCCGTACTCGTGCCGGGCTTCGGCGCCATCGACCCAGGGGTCATGCACGTCGACCTTGAGGCCATAGTCGGCGAGCGCGTCGATCACATCGATCACCCGGGTGTTGCGCAGGTCCGGGCAGTTCTCCTTGAACGCGAGCCCCAGAACGAGCACGCGCGCATCGACCAGCGGCAGACGTCGGCGGGCCATCAGCCGCACCACCCGCTGGGCGACATAGGCGCCCATGCCGTCGTTGATGCGGCGGCCGGCGAGGATCACATCGGGGTGATGGCCGATCTCCTGCGCCTTGTGGGTGAGGTAGTAGGGGTCGACACCGATGCAGTGGCCGCCCACGAGGCCCGGCCGGAACGGCAGGAAGTTCCACTTGGTGCCCGCCGCGGCCAGCACTTCCTGGGTGTCGATGCCGAGCCGGTGGAAGATCTGCGCCAGCTCGTTGATCAGCGCGATGTTGAGGTCACGCTGGGTGTTCTCGATGACCTTGGCGGCCTCGGCGACACGGATGCTGCTGGCTTTGTGGGTGCCCGCGCGGATGACCCGCCGGTACAGCGCGTCGACGAAGTCGGCGACTGCCGGCGTCGAGCCCGAGGTCACCTTGACGATGTCCGGCAGGCGGTGCGCACGGTCGCCGGGATTGATGCGTTCCGGGCTGTAGCCGCAGAAGAAGTCGACGTTGTACTTCAGGCCGGACAGCCGCTCCATCACCGGTACGCACACTTCTTCGGTGGCGCCGGGGTAGACCGTCGACTCGAAGACCACCACGTCGCCCGGCTTGAGCGCGCGACCGACGGTTTCGCTGGCCCCGACCAGCGGCCGCAGGTCCGGGCGCTTGGCTTCGTCGATCGGGGTCGGTACGGTGACAATGAAGACGTTGCAGCCGCGCAGGGTGTCGGGGTCGGTCGAGAAGCCGAGGCGCGTCGCCGCGGCCAGTTCGTCCCCGGTGACTTCGAGCGTGTGGTCGCGTCCCGAACGCAGTTCGTCGATGCGGGCGGGGTTGATGTCGAATCCCAGGGTGTCGAGCTGGCGGCCGAACTCCACCGCCAAGGGCAGGCCCACGTAGCCCAGACCGATCACCGCCAACCGCAGGGGAGCCTCATCCGCCGAACGCGCAAACGTCATGGTCTTGCCATCCAATGTGATGTCCGTCACAGTCTACCAGTCTTCACACCCGACTGAGCAGCCGTCCACGGCGCCCGACCCATGCGTTCGATCTCTGATGCCTTCCATCCTGCCCGTCGCTGGGTGCTGATTCTCGCCCTCGTCGAGTTCAGCGTTCTGCTGCTGGTGTTCTACGCCGCTGCCGGCCTGCGCTTCATGGGCAATGTCGATCTTCTGACGCGCGCATTCGGTGACATCCTGCCGCGCGCCCTGCTGTTCGCCGGCGTGCATGTGCTCGCAATGACCGCGCTTGGCATGTACATCTCGCAGAGCCGCGAGGACCTGAACGGACACATTGTCCGCGCCGCGGTGGCGTTTGTGGCGGGCGGCCTCTTCCTGATCGCGCTGCAGTACGTCCTTCCGCTCGGCACGATCGGCCGCGGCGTGATGTTCATCGCGATGGCGCTGGGCCTCGCTTCGATCATCCTGACCCGCTACTTCGCCCTGAAGTCGGTCGGTGTCGACGCGCTCCGCCGGCGCGTGCTGGTGCTGGGCGTCGGCGACAAGGCCGCACTCATCGCCACACGGCTTCGGCGGCTCTCCGACCAGCGCACGTTCCAGATCGTCGGCTACCTGCCCATGCCGGGCGACGCCGATGCCGTGCCGCAGGCGCTGCGTCTCGATCCGGCGCCCGGCCTGCTGGCCCTGCTGCATGAGCACGACATCGACGAGGTGGTGATCGCCGTCGATGAACGCCGCGGCATCCTGCCCATGGATGAGCTGATCCAGGCCCGGCTGCGCGGGATCATCGTCACCGAGGTGGGCACCTTCTTCGAGCACGAGAGCGGCAAGATCAAGATGGACGTGCTCAATCCCTCGTGGCTGGTGTTCTCCACCGGCTTCGATGCCGGTGCCGTGCGCATGGCCAGCAAGCGCGCCTTCGACCTCGCTGCTTCCAGCCTGCTGTTGCTGCTGGCGGCACCGCTGATGCTGCTGACCGCACTGCTGATCTCCGCCGAGAGTGGCTTCCGCGGCACGATCATCTACCGGCAGCAGCGGGTCGGACAGGGCGGCCGGGTGTTCGAGGTGCTGAAGTTCCGCAGCATGCGCGAGGACGCCGAAAAAGACGGCATCGCGCGTTGGGCGCAGACCGACGACGACCGCATCACCCGTGTCGGTCGGGTCATCCGCAAGCTGCGCATCGACGAGTTGCCGCAGGTGATCAATGTCCTGCGCGGGGAGATGAGCTTTGTCGGTCCGCGGCCCGAACGCCCGGCCTTCGTCGAGCAGCTGTCGGAAGAAATCCCCTACTACGGGCTCCGCCACACGGTGAAACCGGGCATCACCGGCTGGGCGCAGCTGCGCTACGCCTATGGTGCTTCGGTGAAAGACGCCGAAGAGAAGCTCAAGTACGACCTGTACTACGTGAAGAACCACAGCCTGATGTTCGACCTGCTGGTGCTGCTGCAGACCTTCGAGGTCGTGCTGTTCGGCAAGGGTGCACGCTGAGCCATGCGGCTTCGGCCCGGCCGGGCACGGCTGCCGCCCGGAGTGACCCGCGTCTGGCGTTGATCTTGCAGGACAGCACGGCCGCCCCCGCATCGGGCACGCCGGCCCTGCCATGCCACCTTCCTCCGCGCCGCTGAGAACCGCCGCCAGCCCGCCGCCCGCCGATGCCGCGGCCGCCCTGGTGCAGCTGTTGTCTGCGCCCAGCCTTGAGGAGTTCGCCCGGCGTCTGCTCGCCCTGCTGCCGGCCGAGGCAGGCGCAGCCCCGCCGCGGCTGCTGCACGCGCTGCGTTGGCCGGAGGCGATCAGTGCCTGCCCGGCCGGTGCCGAAGGCCTCGAGCTGGCGCTGGCGGAGGCCGCACTGACGGCGGCCGACGGCATCCAGTTGGCGCCCAACGGTCAGCGCCAGGCGACCCTGCTGGCCGCCCATTCCGGCGGTGGCGCCGTGGTCCTGCTTGCGGCACCCGGCCCACAGCCCAGCCTGCCCGGCTGGCCGGCCGAAACGCTCCGGCCCCTGCTGTCGGCGCGCCTGCAGGAGCTCATCGAAATCGCCCTGCTGCACGACAGCCTGCGTCAGCTGGAGCACACCGAGCGCGTGCAGCGTGCCCTGTTCGCCATCACCGAGACGGCTGCCGAGGAGCAGGACCGCGCGGCCATGCTGCGCGGACTGCACGACATCGTCGGCGGCCTGATGTACGCCGAGAACTTCTACATCGCGCAGTTCGATGCCGACCAGCAGAACGTGGAGTTCATCTACTTCGCCGACGCCAACGACGAGTCGCTGGCGGTCGAGCTTTACCAGCCGAAGCCGCTGGAGCACTACCGCCATCGTCTGACCTGGCACGTGTTGACCGGCGGCCACGCGCTGCGCGGCAGCCTCGATGAGATCGAAGCCCAGGTGCAGGGGCCGCTGCGCCGCTTCGGCAGCGAGCCCTACAGCTGGCTGGGTGTGCCGATGAGTGCCAACGGCCGCGTGCGCGGCATGTTGGCGGTGCAGACCTACACCGAGGCCATCCATTTCAGCGCTGCCGACCAGGCGCTACTGAGCTATGTCGGCAGCCACATCCTCACCGCGCTTGAGCGTCGCCGCTCCCGTGCCGAGCTGGAAGCGCTGGTGGCGGCGCGGACGGACGAACTGGCACAGGCCAACCTCGTGCTCGTCAACGAGGTGCGCGAGCGCGAGCGCGGCGAGCGTCTGCAGGCTGCCCTCTACCGGATCGCCGAGATCGCCGGCAAGGACATCGACACCGACGAGTTCTGCGCCGCCCTGCATGCCATCGTCGGCAGCCTGATTCCCGCGCAGAACTTCTACATCGCGCTGGTTTCGGACGATGGGGACACCCTGCATTTCCCCTACTTCGTCGACGAAACCCCCGGGGTGCCCGGCTCGCGGCCGATGGGCCGCAGCATCACCGAGTACGTGATCCACAAAGGCGAACCCCTGCTCGCCGATCTGCCGCGGATCCAGGCCCTCGTCGCCGCCGGCGAGTGCGAAGTGAAGGGCGCCGTGGCCTTGTCCTGGCTGGGCGTCCCGCTGATCGGCGCTCAGCACGTCATCGGTGCCGTCGTCGTGCAGAGCTACACTGCCGAGGTCACCTATGGGCCGCAGGACCAGAGCTTGTTGGCCTTCGTCTCCTACCACATCGCCTCCAGCCTGGAGCGCCGCCGCGCCGCCGCCGATCTGCGCGCCTCGCACCAGCTGCTGGAGCAGCGCGTCGAGCAGCGCACCCGCGAGCTGCGCGAGCAGATCCAGGCGCGCGAGGCGATCCAGGCCCAGCTCGAACACCAGGTGCTGCACGACGCACTGACCGGACTGCCCAACCGCGGCTACCTGCGTGATCGCCTGCAGCGTGTGCTCGGACGCGTCCGTCGCCATCCCGGCCAGACCTTCGCCGTGCTCTACCTCGATGTCGACCGTTTCAAGGTCATCAACGACAGCCTCGGCCACTCGGCCGGAGACGCCGTGCTGGTCGAGGTCGCGCGGCGCTTCCTGTCCTGCGTGCGCGAGAACGACGTGGTGGCGCGCCTGAGCGGTGATGAGTTCGCGATCCTGCTGGAGGACTTCCAGGACCCGGAGACACCGACCCTTGTCGCCCAGCGGGTGATCGAAGCGATGGCCGCCCCGATCGCCCTGCCCGAGAGCAGCGTCCAGCCCTCGGTCAGCATCGGCATCGCTCTGGGCGGTGGCGACACCGTCAGCGGTGAAGACCTGCTGCGCACCGCCGATACCGCGATGTACCGGGCCAAGGCCGCCGGCCGCAACCGATTCCAGTACTTCGAGGAAGGCCTGGAGCTGGCCTCGAAAGCGCAGCTCGCGCTGGAGCTGGACCTGCGCGAGGCCCTGCTGCGCTGCCAGTTCGAGCCGCACTTCCAGGCCATCGTCGACCTCGCTGGCGGCCGAACGGTGGGATACGAGGCCCTGCTGCGCTGGCGTCATCCGCGGCGTGGCCTGCTCGGGCCCGCCGAGTTCCTGCATGTCGCCGAGGACAGCGGCATGATCGAGGCCATCGACTGGCAGCTGTTCGAACGCGCCTGCCGTGGCCTGCACCAGTTGGGGGGCGAGGCGGGCTTCGTCACCCTCAATGTCTCCCCGCGGCACTTCGCCAATGAGGACTTCGCCGATCGCCTGGTGGCGATGATCGAGCGACAGGGTCTGGCGCCGACGCGGGTCCACATCGAGCTCACCGAAGGCACCCTGCTGCGCAACCCCGAGCGGGTACGCACTGCGCTGGAGCGCCTGCATGCGCGCGGCGTGCAGACCGCGCTCGACGACTTCGGCACCGGCTATTCCTCGCTGAGCTACCTGCACCAGTTCCCGCTGCAGATGCTGAAGATCGACCGCAGCTTCGTGACGCCGCTGCAGCAGGATGGCGGCGGCAGCGGTGAGGCGATCGTCTCGGCCATCCTCGCCATGGCGCGATCCCTCGACCTGGAAGTGGTGGCCGAGGGCATCGAAACCGAATCCCAGCGCAGCCGCCTGCAGCAGCTTGGTTGCCAGCGCGGCCAGGGTTACCTGTTCGCGCGCCCGCAGCCCTTGGAGCAGCTGCTCGCCGCCCGCCGCAGCGCCGCCGGCTGAGGCCCTCGCGCGGTCTTCAGACCAGGGCATAAACACTGCTGCGCGTGTCCCACTGCGCGAGTACCTCCATGCCCCTGATCGCCGGCCTCGAGTCGCCCGTCCACGCGCTGGTCACCGGCGCCAGCAGCGGCATCGGCCTCGCTGCCGTCGCCGCGCTGCTGCAGCGATCCGACGTGGCCCGCGTGGTTGCCGTGGCGCGTCATGCCATCGCGGCCCCCGCGCTGGCCGCGCTGGCGGCCGACCACGCTGACCGGATCCTCCGCATCGACGCCGATCTCACGCGGCAGACCGATCGGCAGCGGCTGGCGGAGACGGTGCGCGGAGATACCGGTCCTTTGCATCTGCTGTTCAACGCCGCCGGCCTGCTGCACGCCGAAGGCCTGCAGCCGGAGAAGTCGCTGGCCCAGCTCAACGAGGACGCCCTGCAGCGCAGCTTCGCCCTCAATGCCTTTGCGCCGATCCTGCTGGTACAGGCACTGCTCCCGCTGTTCGATGCGAAGCAGCCCGGGGTGATTGCCAGCCTGTCCGCGCGCGTGGGCTCGATCGCCGACAACGCGCTGGGCGGCTGGTACAGCTACCGCGCGGCCAAGGCCGCGCAGAACCAGCTGATGCGCACCCTCGCGGTGGAGCTCAAGCGCAGCCACTCGAAGCTGACCGTGTTGCAGCTGCATCCGGGCACCGTCGACACGCCGCTGTCGGCGCCGTTCAAGGCGCGCGTGCCGGCCGGCAAGCTGTTCAGCGCCGAACAATCGGCCAAGCTGCTGCTGCAGGTCATCGAAGCCAGCAGCGCGGCCGACAGCGGGCGCTTTCTCGCCTACGACGGCACCGAGATTCCCTG
The DNA here is from genome assembly GCA_046318115.1 of Lysobacterales bacterium. Lineage (GTDB taxonomy): Bacteria > Pseudomonadota > Gammaproteobacteria > Xanthomonadales > Xanthomonadaceae > Aquimonas. The sequence goes on from JBKCVA010000148.1 coordinate 41,244, forward strand.
GTAGAGCGCAGTCTGCGGTCGCCTGCGAGCAGGCGCCCACACAGAGCAGGGATCGCCCATGGTTGTCGCCGCGGGACGCTCTCCGAATCCCGAATCCCGAATCCCGGCTGTAGGTAGGAGCGAGCTTGCTCGCGACCCGCAGGGTGGGGGCAGCGCGCAGGCTGCGGTCGCCTGCGAGCAGGCTCCTACAACAAGCAGGGATCGCCCATGGTTGTCGCCGTGGGACGCTCTCCGAATCCCGAATCCCGAATCCCGAATCCCGAATCCCGAATCCCGGCTGTAGTTGGGAGCGAGCTTGCTCGCGACCTGCAGGGTGGGCGCAGCGCGCAGGCTGGGGTCGCCTGCAGACCGGTTCCTGCAAGCGCGCTCGTCGACGGATTCAGCCGTCTTCCGCAGCACTCGCACCGGATCGCGGAGGCTGAGGCGCTCTCCGCTCCCAAAGTTGCTTTGCGATTCATGCGCCGCTTGGCAGGCTTGCACGCATGCCTACCTCTGCCACACGCCGCGCGCGCGCCGCGGCCCTTCTGCTTGCCCTCAGCTCCGGCCTCGCCAACGCGACCGAACTGCCTGCGGCCCCGCCGGCCGTCGACACCCGGACCTGCCTGCCCGAGCTGCGCACCCGCGCTGCCGATTCAGGACTCTCTGCGGCGCGCTTCGATGCGCTGATGGCTGAGATCGAACCTGACGCCAGCGTGCTGCCCCTGCTCGACGCCCAGCCTGAGTTCGTCACCCCGATCTGGGACTACCTGGCCGCCCTCGTCGACGCGCAGCGCGTCGAAGATGGGCGCCGCCTGCTGCAGGCGCACGCGGCCCTGCTGGACCGCATCGAGGCCGAGTACGGCGTCGACCGCGCCTACGTGCTGGCGGTCTGGGGTGTGGAGAGCGACTACGGCCAGGCCACCGGCAGCCGTGAGCTGCGCAGCGCGCTGCTGGCATTGTCCTGCGCCGGACGGCGCCAGCCCTTCTTCCGCAGCGAGCTGATCCATCTGCTCAAGCTGATCGATGCCGGCGATCTCGCGCCCAGCGCCGAGCGTCCGCTGCTGGGCTCCTGGGCGGGCGCCTTCGGGCAGACCCAGTTCATGCCGTCGACCTATACGCGCCTCGCCGTCGATTTCGACGGCGACGGCCGCCGCGATCTGGTCGACAGCGTCGACGATGCCCTGGCCTCGACCGCGAACTATCTGAAGCGCGCCGGCTGGCGCAGCCGCCAGGCCTGGGGCATCGAGGTACAGCTGCCCGAGGGCTTCAAGCCCGCGGGCGGCCGCAAGGCCACGGCCCCAATCGCGACCTGGCAGACGCGCGGCCTGCGTCGCGTCGACGGCAGCGCACTGGTCGATGCGGGTACGCCCGCCGAGCGCAGCGCCGGCCTGCTGCTGCCGGCCGGCGTCGAGGGCCCGGCCTTTCTGGTCTTCCGCAACTTCGAGGCGCTGCACAGCTACAACGCCGCCGAGAGCTATGCGCTGGCGATCGCGCATCTGGCCGACCGCATCCGCGGCGGCGAAGGGTTTGCCCGTGCGTGGCCGACCGACGATGCGGGACTCTCACGCGCCGAACGCCGCGAGCTGCAAACCCTGTTGATCGCCCGCGGCCACGACATCGGCGAGGTCGACGGCCGCCTCGGCACGCGCTCGCGCGACGCGATCAAGGCGGAGCAGGAGCGGCTGGGCTGGGAGGTGGACGGTCGCGCCGGGCAGAAGCTGCTGCAGGCCCTGCGCCCATAGGGTGGGCCCCGGCCCAGCGTGGGCTCGGCGTCCGCACCGGTCATCGCTGCCGGTGACCGAATGCCGCTCGACCGTCGAGTGAGCGCTTCGCCGCCACGTTCATGGGGTCGGTCTTGACCCAACGGCTTCGCGGTCTGCGGCCTTGCCTGATCTCCGAGCGCATCGAGCGCTGCGCCCGGGCGTGCGCATGACGCCGGCGGGTGCGCGGGTTCGGTGGCGCATGAGGCCAGTCGCGCATGAGGTCGGTGTGCATGAGATCGGTGGGTCAAGACCCACCCTATGGGGCTCTGAAGACCCGAGCCGCCGCGCAGCCCTCAGCGCCGCGCGCCGATCCTTGCGAACAGGGCGCCGCCGAGCACGCCGGCGAGGGTGAACAGGGAGATGCCCACTGCCCCGCGCGCGCCGGCGATTACGCTCATGCCGAGCAGGGCTTCCATCGTCAGCAGCGCGGTGAGGATCGCCGCACCGCCGGCCAGCGCGTGCAGCCAGGGGCCCAGGCGTTTCGCGTAGCGGCGGATCAAGCCCGCCACAAGGAACGCAATCAAGAACCCGCCCGCCACGATCGCCGCATAGGTCGGCGCGAAGCCGATGAGGTCGTGGCCAATCGCTGACAGGCGCAGACCCAAGGGAATCTCCACGCCCATCGCGGCGAGCCCCGCATGCACGCGCAGGGTCTGGATGAGGCTGGAGAGCGCCGCGGTGGCGAGAACGGCCAGCACAAAGCCGGCGAGACGGCGCTTCATGAAAGCACCGCCAACGCGTCCGCCTGCGGATTACTCGCCCAGCGCCTCACGCATGAACTCCGGCAGCACCAGCGCGGCGCGATGGATATCGACGTTGTAGTAGCGGGTCTTGAAGGTCTTGCTCTGCGCGCCGCGCTCGCGGAAGCCGGCGATCTCGCCGCCCTTGCGCGCCATCGTGCAGCTCCACCAGCCGGTCGGGTAGCAGGGCTGCGGGAAGGGCAGGGTCTTCACGTCAGCGAAGCCGGCGGCCATCAGGTGATGGCGCATGGCCTTGATCAGGCCGATGTGGCCGAGCGGGGACTCCGACTGCTGCACCAGCATGCCGCCCGGGCGCAGAGCCTTGAGGCAGGACACGTAGAAGGCCTCGTTGAACAGGCCTTCCGCCGGGCCGACCGGGTCGGTCGAGTCGACGATCACGATGTCCACGCTCTCGGGCGCGGCTTCCTTCATGTACTTGATGCCGTCGTCCCACATCAGGTGGGCGCGCGGGTCGGCGTTGGAATCGCACAGCTCGGGAAAGTACTTCTCCGCCATGCGCGTCACCTGCTCGTCGATATCGCACTGCACGGCCGACTCGACTTCCTTGTGCTTCAGCACTTCGCGCAGGGTGCCGCAGTCGCCGCCGCCGATGATCACCACGCGCTTCGGGTTGCTGTGGGTGAACAGCACGGGGTGCGACATCATCTCGTGGTAGAGGAAGTTGTCGCGGGTGGTGAGCATCACCGCGCCGTCGATCAGCATCAGATTGCCCCAGTCGGTGGTCTCGAAGATCTCGATCTTCTGGAACGGCGACTGCACCTCGTCGAGCTTCTTGGTCACCCGGAACCCGATGGAGGAACCCAGCGGTTCGAAATTTTCGTAGTACCAGGTGCTGTCGCTGCTCATGGGCGGGTCCGGGGCATGTTCTTGTTTGGGGGCGGCCGATTGTACCGGAGGGGCGTGACGGCAGCGCCCGCCCCCGGCAGACCCTCTGCACGCCCTGTCATCCCCCGGGGTTTAAACTGTGCGGCCTTTCCTACCTGCCGCTGGAGCCCGCCGCCCATGAGCGAGTGGTCGATCGACCGCGCCCGTCGCACCTACGCCGTCCCGCACTGGGGCGAGGGCTACTTCGACATCGATGCCGAGGGCGGCATCGAGGTGCTGCCGCGTGGCGGCGAGGGCCCTCGGATTTCCCTGCCGGCCGTGGTCGACGAGGCGCTCGCCACCGGCATGAAGCTGCCGCTGCTGCTGCGTTTCTCCGACGTGCTCGGCCATCGCCTCGGCCGCCTGCAGGCGGCGTTTGCGCACGCCATGCGCGAGCTGGACTACACGGGCGGCTACACCGCGATCTATCCGATCAAGGTCAACCAGCACTACGGCGTGGCCGGCGAGCTGGCCGCCCACGGCGGCGAGGGCTTTGGCCTCGAAGCCGGCTCCAAGCCCGAGCTGATGGCCGTGCTTGCCCTGTCCAGGCCCGGTGGCGTGGTGGTCTGCAACGGCTACAAGGATCGCGAGTACATCCGCCTCGCCCTGATCGGTCGGCGGCTCGGCCTCAAGACCTACATCGTGGTCGAGAAGGCCAGCGAGCTTGAGCACATCATCGAGGAGTCGAAGGCGCTGGGCGTGCGCCCGGGCCTGGGCGTGCGCATGCGTCTCGCCAGCCTCGGCGCCGGCAAGTGGCAGAACAGCGGCGGCGACAAGGCCAAGTTCGGGCTGTCGCCGCGCCAGCTGCTCGACCTCGTCGAGCGCCTGCGCGGCGCTGACATGCTCGACTGCCTGGAGCTGCTGCACTTCCACATGGGCAGCCAGATCTCCAACGTGCGCGACTTCGCCGCCGGCATGCGCGAGGCCACCCGCTACTTCGTCGAGGTCAGCAAGCTCGGCGCGCCGATCCGCTACATGGACGTCGGTGGCGGCCTTGGCGTGGACTACGAAGGCACGCGTTCGCGCGGCAGCTGCTCGATCAACTACGGCCTGGAGCAGTACGCCAGCACCATCGTGCAGCCGCTGGCCGAGGCCTGCGAAGAGCACGGCCTGACGCCGCCCAAAGTGATGACCGAGTCGGGCCGCGCGCTCACCGCACATCACGCGCTGCTGGTCGCGAACGTGTCCGAGGTCGAGCCCGCGCCGGAAGGCGCGGTGCCGGCCGCGGCCAGCGATGAGCCGGCGGTGATCCGCCACCTGCGCGAGACCCACGCCGCCCTGGACGAGCGCCCCGCGCTCGAGCTCTACCACGAGGCCCAGCACTACCAGGCCGAAGGCCAGGCCCTGTACGCCCTGGGCCAGCTGGAGCTGGCCGAGCGCGCGGCCATCGACGATCTGTTCTACGCCATCGCCCAGGGCGTGCGTGCCCGCCTGGACTACGCCGAGAAGGGCCACCGTGCGGTGCTGGACGAACTCAACGAGCGTCTGGTCGACAAGTACTTCGTCAACTTCTCGGTGTTCGAGTCGATCCCCGACGTGTGGGCGATCGACCAGATCTTCCCGATCGCGCCGATTCACCGGCTGAACGAAGCGCCGACCCGCCGCGGCATCATCGCGGATCTGACCTGCGACTCCGACGGCCAGGTCGAGACCTATGTCGACAGCGGTGACCTCGACAGCAGCCTGCCACTGCACGTGCCGCGCGCCGGCGAGAGCTATCGCCTCGGCATCTTCATGGTCGGCGCCTACCAGGACACGCTGGGCGATATCCACAACCTGTTCGGCGACACCGACGCGGTGAACGTGCGCCTGACCGGCAACGGCTACACGCTGGAGCGCAGCCGCCGCGGTGATACCGCTGATGTGATGCTCGACTACGTGGGCTACAGCCTGTCCGACCTGCGCCGCCGCTACGGCGCCATGGTCGCCGGCGCCGATCTGCCGGCCGAAGAGGCGCTGCGCCTGTCGGCCGCGCTCGAAGCCGGCCTCACCGGCTACACCTACCTCGCGGACGAAGCCAATGGCTGAGCACGGAGCGCTGCGCTGCGGCTTCATCGGCCTGGGTGCGATGGGCGCGCCCATGGCCGGGCACCTCCACGCGCGCGGCCTGCTGACCGCGGTCGGCAATCGCACGCAGGCGAAGGCGGATGCGCTGGCCGCCCAGCTCGGCGTGCGCACGGCGTCTTCGGCGGCTGATTTCGCGGACTGCGATGTGGTGCTGCTCTGCGTCTCCGCAGATGCCGACGTGCTGCAGAACGTTCAGTCCCTGCGCGAGGTGCTGAAGCCCGGCGCGCGCGTGGTCGACCACTCCACCGTCAGCGCCGACACCGCGCGCGAGGCCGCGCGCCTGCTCGCCGAGCGCGGCATCGGCTTCGTCGACGCACCGGTCAGCGGCGGCGCCGAGGGCGCGCGCAACGGCAAGCTCTCGATCATGGTCGGCGGACATGCCGACGATCTTGAAGCCCTGCGCCCGGCGCTCGAGGCCTACGCCCTGCGCATCACCCACATGGGCGCGACCGGCGCGGGTCAATGCACCAAGGCGGTCAATCAGGTGCTGGTGGCCGGCATCAACGAGGCCGTCTGCGAAGGCCTGGCGCTCGGCGAAAAGCTCGGCCTCGCCCCCGACAAGCTGCTGCCCACGCTCGGCGCCGGCGCCGCCGGTAACTGGTTCCTCGACAAGCGCGGCGCCAGCATGCTGCGCTCCGAGTACGTGCCCGGCTTCAAGTGCGCCCACCTGCTCAAGGATCTGCGCATCGTGCTCGGCATGGCGCAGAACGCTGGCGTCAACACCGCGGTCATCGAACAGGCCCTGGCCGACTACGCCAAGCTGGTCGAACGCGGCCTGGGCGATGCCGATACCTCGGCGCTGATCGAGCTGAAGCGGCAGGGCTGATTCACCCGCGCCGACCGATATCGTTGCGTTAGCTTGGGCCAAGCGCAGCGCGGCCCAGCGACGCGGCATGGAATTCCGCGGTGCGCCTTGAGCGAGCGATGTCGGGCCGCGCTGCGCTTGGCCGAAGTCAGGCTCGGAGGATCTCCCCCGGCGCGGCGCCTGCTGACGTGGTTCCAGCGTGTCTGCCGGCTGGTATCCATCGCGCCCGCTGCGCAGACTGTGCCCCGGCCGACGTTCAGGTTCCCACTCGATGACAGACCTCCTGCCGCTGCTGGTCGGCTTTTCTCTTGGCGCAGCGGTGCTGCTGATGCTGGCGCTGGCGACGGCATATCGCGGCCTCGACCTGCCGCCGCAGTCGCGCGCAGCGGGCTGGGTCATGCTGCTCGGGCTCGCCCATACGCAGTGGTCGCATCTCGGCATGGTCGAGTCGGCGGCCGCGATGCCGCTGACGCGCAGCTATGTGGTGGTGCTGTTCCTGCAGTCGCTGGGCTTCTACTGGCTGCTGCTCGGCCTGCTGCGGCGGCACGAGGACTGGCGGCGCTGGGAGTGGAGCCTGCCGCTGCTGGTGCTGGCGGCGGGCGCAGGGGTGCCGCTGATCTGGGCGATTCCGCTGGCGCTCGGCATGGGCACCTTGTTCGCCCTGCATCTGGCCCTGTTGGTGTATCGACTGCGCGCGCTGCGGCGCTGGTTCCGGCTGGAGCTGCCGGTGGTGCTGGTGTTCGCTGTGATGGGCATGACGATTGGAATCGCTGGGGTGTGGGCGCCTTTCGGTCTGGGCTGGGCCGCCTATGCGCTGACCTATGCGTGGATGATCGCGATCGGCTTTTTCGGCGTGCTCTGGCTGCTGCTGGCGGTGCCAGACATCGCCAACAAGACCCAGGAGGCGGTGGCGCAGAGCTATGCCCAGAGCACCCTTGGGCGAGTCGACGTGCAGGCCAAGCTGGCCGAGTTGACGCGACTGTTCGAGGTCGAGCGCATCCATCGCGACGAGGGCCTGAGCCTGGCCCGCGTCGCCGAACTGATGGCGCTGTCCACCCACCAGCTGTCCGAGCTGGTCAATGCGCATCTGGGCATCGGGTTCTCGAAGCTGGTCCGCCAGCACCGGGTGCGCGATGCGCAGCGGATGCTGGTCGAAGAGCCACGCGCCTCGGTGCTGTCGGTCGGCCTGGCAGTGGGCTTCGCCTCGCAGTCGACCTTCTATGTCGCCTTCAAGGACGAGCTCGGCGTGGTGCCGGGCCAGTACCGCAAGCAGGCGCTGGGGTCGAGCGCCGAATAGGGTGGCTCCTGCCCTCCTGCCCTCCTGCCCTCCTGCCCTAGCCGACCGCCGCCACACACCTTCCCGTAACCATAGGGTGGGTCTTGACCCACCGGCTCTCGCCGACCGCCACGCGCCATCCGGTAACGCCATGGGGTGGTTCTTGACCCACCGGACCTTGCCCCCGCCGCAAGCTCTTCGCCCGGCGGTTGGATCGTGCGGGCGGCGGCCCACGCCGCAGTTCGAAGCTTGTGTGACCGAGGCGGGCGTCTAGCTCCGGTGGGTCAAGACCCACCCTATGGGTTCGCGATGATCTTTCTGGAAGTCTGCAAGTCTTTGATCTGATTGGACCGTTGGCGCGTCTTGCTCCGATTCGATCGCGCCGGAAGCCGGAAGGCGCTGGGCTGTCGATGCTGGCAGCCTTGTTCGCTACCGGACCCTCCCGATGCCGCGTTTTCGCTCTCCGCCAGACCTGGGGCACGCCCAAACGGATTCCATGGACACACTTCCCAAGGGCGACAGCGGACGCGTCCTCGCGCCGCGCGTTGTGCTCGACCGTTCATCCGCTGGGTGTCCGCGGGAGCCAGGCATCCGGTACGCCAACTGGCTCGTCATGACGCTGCTCGCGACCGTACCCAGCGTCCTCCTAAGCGCGTGGTTGGTCTCGACTCTGTTTGGCGCCTATGCGCTGATCTCCGGGCAAGGCGATGCAGCGATTGCCATGGCGCTGTGGATGCCCGTGATGGCCCTCTGGATCGCGGGCATCGCCTTCCTGTTTGGAATCCTCCCCGCGCTGCTGATCTGCGCGCCGCTGTGGGCCCTGCTGCAGCGGCTCGGGGCAGGCGGGTACATCGCCTTCGCTGTGGTCGGCAGCTTGCCGGGGGTTGGTCTGCTGATTGCCGATGGCTCGTTCCTCGGTGGGCAGTTTCTTGTTTTCGGTCTGCCCGCCAGTCTGTTGGTGCGCGCGTTCGTCTCGTCTGCCGAGTCCGCTTCCCGGACGCGAAAGTGCACAGTCGAAGGCACGGAGCATCCGCCATGACTCGCTCCATCAGCGGAGGGCGCGCGCTGGCGGTGAGCTATCTGTCCACGATCGGGGGCTTGCTGCTGGGGACAGTGATCGGCAGCCTCGGCCTGGTGGGCTACTCGCTTCTGGACGAGTGCCATCAGTGGGCCGAAACGCTCGGGCTGCTTAGCGCACTCCCTCGGTTCGTGATGATTGCGATGCTGTTCGGCGGTCTCCCCGCCCTGATTCTCGGCGCCCCGCTCTACGCGGCGCTGCTTTCCCACGACCTCGCCGACTATCTGACTTCGGCCGTGCTCGGGGCGGCGCTGGTAGGCCCATTTTTCCTGCTCCTTCTGGGCGGCTGGGGTGGCGTGCTGTTCGGCCCCTGCGTCGCTTGCTCCACCCACTTCATCGCGATCCGTCTGCTGCGCGGTGGGCTGCGGCCGCCTGCGGTCGAGCCGTCTCTGCGTTGACCTCCGCACATGCGGCTACACAGTGGCTACAAACCCGCACCAAACCCGCAGCTGAACCCGGGCGCTGCGATCTCTAGTCTCTGCATCGTCCAGCGCGGCCACGGATTCGGCCCGCTGTGTGGATGACCTGGCCTTTGTGGGCAGGGTCGGCGGGGCCCGGACGTTCCGGGCAGTCTTTCGGGTTGGCTTTGCTTCTTCGCGTGTATCGGTGCTGTCGGCGCCCGGGCTGCTTGTGCGGTCCGGGCGTTTTCGTTTCTGCGCAGCGCGCTGCGTTTGAATCGGCGCAGACGAGCAAGGACAGAGCGCCAGGCTGCGCTTACACCGTGCCGCGGTTCTTCCCGATCCAGGGCCGGTAATACTCGCGGATCCTCGCCATGTCGGCATCAAGCGAGTCGGTCATCTGCAGCAGCGGACCGACGCCGATGACCTTGTCCGGATAGTGGAAGTACACGCACAGCACCGGCACCTCGGCGGCGCGGGCGATGCGCCAGAAGCCGGATCGCCAGTCCTCGACGCGGCGTCGCGTCCCTTCCGGCGCCAGTGCCACCCACAGAGTCTCGCGGCTGCGGTAGCGCGCGGCCACCTGTTCCACCACCCCGGCGCTGCTGCTGCGGTTGACCGGAAAGCCGCCGAGCCGTCGCAGCACCCAGCCGACGGGCCCACGGAACAGCTCGGCCTTGGCCATGAAGGCGATGTCGAGGCCCAGCGCGATCTTCATGCCAAGGCCCCAGATCGCGTCCCATCCCGACGAGTGCGGGGCGACGATGATCAGCATCCTGTCGACCTCGGGAAACGCGCCGCGCATGTGCCAACCACCGAGACGCAGCAGGCTGCGGCCGAACCAGCGGGTGAAGGCGCCACCGCGGCGGGGAGCGCGGTCCGGCAAGGGCGGGTGGACTGGCGTGTGCAGCGGCAGCATCAGTCGAGATCCGTAGCGCGGGCGGCGCGCTGGCGCTTGATCCCGGCGCGCTCGCGCTTGCTCGACAGGCGGCGCTCCTGGGCCCCCTTGCTGGGCTTGGTGGCGATGCGCGGTTTTGGCGGCTTGAGCACGGCCTGGATCAGGGCCAGCAGGCGTTCGCGCGCGTCCTCGCGGTTGCGGTCCTGGCTGCGGTAGCGCTGGGCCTGGATGATCACCACGCCGTCCTCGGTGATGCGGCTGTCGCGACGCGCGAGCAGCCGCGCCTTCAGCGGCGCCGGCAGGGCGCCTGAGTTCGCGGCATCAAAGCGCAGCTCGACCGCGGTTGCGACCTTGTTGACGTTCTGCCCGCCGGGTCCGGACGAACGCACGAAGCGCTCCTCGAGCTCTTCGTCGGGAATGGTGATGGAAGGCGTGATGCGGAGCATGGGCAGGGTTCGCGGGAGCTGCGGGATTGTAGCGAGCGTTGAGAGCGGGGATTGGGGATTGGGGATTGCCGAAGGTGGGCACCTTGATGGGCCGCCTCCGCGCGTCGCTTCGTCGCGCCTCTCGTGTAGTACGACGTCGGAGTGGGGTGCGCAGCGAGGCCTCGCGCGCGTCGGGCTTGGCAATCCCCAATCCCCAATCCCTAATCCCTAATCCCTAATCCCTAATCCCCAATCCCCGCTCCAAGCGCCGCCTGCCACCCCAACCGCTCCAGCAGCGCGGCGAACTCGCCGTCCACAGGCGCTTCAATGCCGAGCCTGCGACCGTCGGCCGGATGGTCGAAGGCGATGCGCCAGGCGTGCAGGAGCATGCGGTGGCAGCGGAACTCGGCGCGGAACAGGCGGTTGTGGCGGCCGTCGCCGTGGCTGGTGTCGCCGATCAGATGGTGATGGATGTGCTTGAGATGCCGGCGCAGCTGGCGGTAGCGGCCGGTTTCGGGCTGCATCGCCAAGAGGCAGTAGCGCGCGGTGTCGAAGCCGCTCATCGGGTAGGGCAGTTCGATCGTGGCCAGTCGACGGTAGTGGCTGATGGCCGGCTTGGGCTCGGGCTTGCCGGGGGCATCCAGCGCGTGCTCGATGCGGCCGGAGTCTTCTGTCCATCCACGCACCACGGCCAGGTAGGTCTTCTCCACGCTGCGGCCCATGAACTGCTCGCCGAGCGCGGCTGCCGTGCCTTTGTCGAAGGCCAGCAGCAGGGCGCCCGAAGTGGCGCGGTCCAGCCGATGGGCGAGGAAGCAGCGCTGGCCGAGCTGCTCACGCAGCTGGTCCAGCAGAAAGCGGTCCTCGTGCGCGGCGATCTGGCTGCGGTGGGCCAAGAGGCCGGCGGGCTTGTTGACCACGGCCAGGGCCTCGTCACGGTAGAGCAGGTCGAGCGGGGCCTCGGACATCGCGGATGTCGCCTGAACACGGCCGGCTATGATGCCCGACCCTTTCGCACGCACGAACTCCCGCCATGCAGCCCATCGACACCGTGGCCGACTTTCTGCGCGGCCTGCAGGACCGCATCTGCAGCGCCATCGAAGGCGCCGACGGCGCCGCGCGCTTTGCCGAAGACGAATGGCAGCGCGCCGAAGGCGGCGGCGGCCGCACCCGCGTGCTGCGCGAGGGCGCGGTGTTCGAGCAGGCCGGTATCGGCTTCTCCGACGTCAGCGGCGAGCGCCTGCCGCCCTCGGCCAGCGCCGCGCGGCCCGAGCTGGCGGGTGCGTCCTGGCGCGCGGTCGGCGTGTCCCTGGTGTTCCATCCGCGCAACCCGTACCTCCCCACCACCCACGCCAACGTGCGCCACTTCCGCGCGATGCGAGACGGCGAGGTGGTGGGCTGGTGGTTTGGCGGCGGCTTCGATCTCACGCCCTTCTATCCGATCGATGAGGACGTGCTGCACTGGCACCGAACGGCGCGCGCGCTGTGCGAGCCCTTCGGCGGAGAAGCGCGCTATGCCGCGCACAAACGCTGGTGCGACGAGTACTTCTTCCTGAAGCATCGCGGCGAGACCCGCGGCATCGGCGGCCTGTTCTTCGACGACCTGCACGAGGACTTCGACCGCGACTTCGCCTACCTGCAGGCGGTGGGCAACGGCTTCCTCGATGCCTACCTGCCGATCGTCGAACGTCGCCGCGACACGCCCTTCGGCGAGCGTGAGCGCGAGTTCCAGCTCTACCGCCGCGGCCGCTACGTCGAGTTCAACCTGGTCTGGGACCGCGGCACCCTGTTCGGCCTGCAGAGCGGCGGTCGCACCGAGTCCATCCTGATGAGCCTGCCGCCGCGCGTGCGCTTCGAGTACGGCTACACGCCGGAGCCCGGCAGCGCCGAAGCGCGGCTCAATGACTACCTGCGGCCGCGGGAGTGGCTTGAGAGCGGGGATTCGGGATTGGGGATTGGGGATTGAACAACCGAGGTTTCGCAAGCGGCTGCGTGCTTGCTCGTGTGCTCGAGAGGGGCGGTCATCGCAGCCGCGCCCGGAAACCTTGCTGCGCCTAGAAAGCCGTCGGCCAATCCCGAATCCCGAATCCCGGCTCCCAAAACAAAAACCCCGGAACCGAGGGGGGCGGTTCCGGGGTCGGGGGGCGCGGTCCTGGCTGGGGGGAGCCGTTGACCGCGCGGATTCACTCGAGGGGGAGGGAGTGAATCGTCGTGGGCGGCGTTGCACCGCCGGGATGACAGATTGCGCTCAGCGCCTGGAGTTCAAGCGCGTGTCGAAAAGTGTTCAGCCGGGCTTTAGGCGTCGCGCCGAGCCAAGGGCCGCGCTGCGACTTTCCCAAGCCCGCAAATAGAAAGACCCGAGAGCCGGGGGGAGCTCTCGGGGCTTGGGGGTCGGAAGGCGGTCGGGGGAAACCAGTCCTTCCGTGTATTCACTCAAGGGGGAGGGAGTGAACCGACCCGGCATTGCGCCGGACGTGCTGCGCATCTTACGCGGCCATTCTGAAAGTCCCGTGACTGCCCCTGTGACGATTGAACACAATTAATGTTTCGTTCATCGCCAAGTGTGCGCTGCGTATCGTGCGCACCAGCCAAGCATCACGCAACAACTGTGCGCTAATCCGGATATTTCAGACAATCCTCATGGACCGGTCGAGTGATCGCGGCGCAAGCCATTGATTCCATTGATCCCTGCCAGCCTCGTCCGACACGAACCGAGCTGCGCGCCAGTCGCTTGAGCCAGTACGACCAAAGTCGACGCACCGATTCAGACGAACAGCAGCTAGGGCCTGTCGCCGTCCGCCGCTGGCCGAGCCTGACGCGGACTGGAAGAAGCCCGCGTGCGCTGCGACTCCGTGAGATTGCTGCGTGCCGGCGACCCCCAAGCCGCCGCGCGGCCGTCGTTGGGCGTTCGCGAGGTGCGCAGCGCGCGACTATGGGTGTGCGGCCAATGTCCATCCGCAGACTTGGCGCGCCGCTGTCGATGTCGCGGTTGCGCTGAAGCATCCGCGGTCGTGGCGCGAAGCCTAGGCTTGCTCTCAGTCAGTGCGCCTCGTCCCAGTTGTCGCCGACGCCGGCCTCGACGGTGAGCGGCACCCGCAGCTCGGCTGCCGCCTGCATGCGCCGCTTGGCCTCGGCCACGAGGGTGTCGACGAAATCCTCGCGGCACTCGAAGACCAGTTCGTCGTGCACCTGCAGGACCATGCGTGCGCGGCCGTCCTGCGTGCCCAGCCAGGCGTGCAGGTCGAGCATGGCGCGCTTGATGATGTCGGCGGCGCTGCCCTGCATCGGCGCGTTGACGGCGGCGCGTTCGGCGCCGGCGCGCAGGCCCTGCTGGCGGGCGTGGATGTCGTTCAAGTACAGACGCCGGCCGAACACGGTCTCGACATAGCCGAACTCGCGCGCTTGCTGGCGCACCCGCTCCATGTAGCCCTGCACGCCGGGATAGCGGGCGAAGTAGAGCGCGATGTAGTCCTGCGCCTCGCCGCGGTCGATGCCGAGCTGCTTGGCCAAGCCGAAGGCGCTCATGCCGTACATCAGGCCGAAGTTGATCGCCTTCGCCGCGCGACGCTGGTCGGGGCCGACGTCCGCCAGCGGTACACCGAACACTTCGGCCGCGGTGGCGCGATGCACGTCCTGGCCGCCGGCAAAGGCCGACAGCAGGCCGGGGTCTTCGGAGAGGTGCGCCATGATCCGCAGCTCGATCTGCGAGTAGTCGCAGGCCACCAGCTTGCTGCCGGGCGGGGCGATGAAGGCGCGGCGGATGCGGCGGCCGTCCTCGGTGCGGATCGGGATGTTCTGCAGGTTCGGATCCGACGAAGACAGGCGACCCGTGGCCGCGCCAGTCTGGTGGAAGCTGGTGTGCACCCGCCGGGTGTCGGGGTGAATCGCCTCGGGCAGCTTGTCGGTGTAGGTGCCGCGCAGCTTGGCGAGACTGCGGTAGTCCAGGATCAGCTTGGGCAGCTCGTGGCGATCGGCGATGGCTTCTAGCGCTTCTTCGTTGGTGCTGGGCGCGCCGCCGGGCGTTTTCACCAGGGCGGGCAGGCCGAGCTCGTCGAACAGCAGGGCGCCGAGCTGTTTGGGCGAGTCGAAGTTGAAGCTGCGCCCGGCCAGCTCGAAGCCGCGCTTCTGCAGCTCCAGCATGCGGCGGCCCAGGTCCTGGCTCTGCCGGCGCAGTTCGTCGGCGTCGATCAACACGCCGGCGGCCTCCATGTCGGCCAGCACCTGCACCAGCGGCAGCTCGATCTCGCGATAGACCTTGGCGAGCGTCGGCTCGGCCTCGAGCTTTGGCCACAGGGTCTGATGCAGGCGCAGGGTGATGTCAGCATCTTCGGCCGAGTAGTCGCGCGCGACTTCGAGATCGACCTCGGCGAAGGAGATCTGCTTCGCACCCTTGCCGGCGACCTCGCTGTACGCGATCGGCGTGTAGCCCAGGTAGTTCTTGGCCAGCGAATCCATGTCGTGGCGGCTGGCGGTGGAGTTCAGCACGAAGCTCTCCAGCATGCTGTCGTGCGCTAGCCCGCGCAGCTGTACGCCGTGCTGGCGCAGCACGTGGATGTCGTACTTGGCGTTCTGCGCGAGCTTCGGTCTTGATGCATCTTCCAGCACCGGCTTGAGCTTGGCGAGCACCGCGACGCGATCGAGCTGGGCCGGCGCGCCCGGATAGATGTGCGCCACCGGGAGGTAGGCGCCTTCGCCTGCGCGCGTCGAAAACGCCAGGCCGACCAGCTCGGCGCGCAGCGCATCGAGGCTGGTGGTCTCGGTGTCGAAGCAGATCAGCGCGGCGGCTTCGAGCTCGCGGACGAGCGCATCGAGATCGTCCTCGCTGAGGATCAGGCGGTAGCTGCCGCGCGCCTGTGCCGGCAGATCCGCGGCCGGTGCAGCGGTGGCGACGCTGGAGCCCGCGCTCGCCGGCTTCGAAGAACTGCCCCCGTTGCCGGTCTCCAGATCGCGCAGTGCGGCATTGAAGCCGTAGCGTGCGTAGAGCTGCTTCAGCGCCTCGACATCGCGCGGGCGCAGCTTGAGCTCGGTCGGGCGGCGATCGAGCTCGACCGCGGTGAGGATGGTGGTGAGCTGGCGGTTGAGCGGCAGCCGCGGCAGGGCGGCGCGCAGGTTCTCGCCGATCTTGCCGCCCATTGTCGGCGCGGCTTCGATCACGCCGTCCAGCGTGCCGTATTCGCCCAGCCACTTGGCCGCCGTCTTCGGGCCGCATTTGTCGACGCCCGGGATGTTGTCCACGGTGTCGCCCATCAGTGCCAGGTAGTCGATGATCTGCTCGGGCCGCACGCCGAACTTTTCGACCACGCCAGCCTCATCGAGGCGCGAGCCGCTCATGGTGTTGACCAGGGTGATGCCCGGTCGCACCAGCTGGGCGAAATCCTTGTCCGAGGTCGACACTTCGACCTCGATCCCTTCGGCGGCCGCGCGTGTCGCCAGGGTGCCGATCACGTCATCGGCCTCGACGCCGGGCACGCGCAGGATCGGAAAGCCGAGCGCCTCGACAATCGCCATCATCGGCTCGATCTGCGCGCGCAGATCGTCCGGCATGGCTTCGCGGTTCGCTTTGTACTCGGGGTAGAGCGCGTCGCGGAAGGTCGGCCCGGAGGCGTCCATCACGAAGGCTGCATAGGTCGGGCCTTCCTTCAGCGTCGCGCGCAGCATGTTGACCACGCCGAACAGCGCGCCGGTGGGCTCGCCGGCCGCGTTCGACAGCGGCGGCAGAGCGTGGAAGGCGCGATACAGATAACTTGAACCGTCGATGAGGATGAGCTTGTCCATGCGCGGCAGTGTAGTCGGCCGCGCTATGCCTCGCCCCTGCCGCTGGCTATGCTCGGGTTCTCACCCACGGAGGCCCGCCGCCATGCGCACGTTCCCACGCCTACTGACTTTGCTGCTGCTGTCCGCGCTGTATGCGCCGACCAGCCTGGCCCAGAGCGAAGCGCCCGCGCCGCCCGCGGAAGAAGCGCCGATTCCGCCCAAGCTGCCCAACCTGCCGAGCGAGGAGTCCGCGCCGACGGTGAACATCCGCCGCGACGAGAAAACTGGCGATGTGATCGAGGAGTACCGCACCAACGGCCGCCTGCAGATGGTCAAGGTGACCCCGCAGCGCGGCAAGCCCTACCAGATCATCGACACCAACGGCGACGGCAAGCTCGACTCGCACGACTACGAAGGTGGCGTGCGGCCGGTCTACTGGACCCTGTTCGAGTGGAATTGAGCCTCGCCTGCTGCAGCCCATAAGGTCGGCCCTGACCTCCATGAGCTCGATGGCGGGCCCCCCCACTCGCGGTGCCGGTAATTCGCTCTGCATCACCGCTCCGCCGACGCGCCCGGCCTGGGCTCGATCGCCGTGGCCTACGATCGGCTGTGGACATGCCCGGCAGGTATTGAGCTCTGCTGGGCCAAGGCCCACCCTATGCGCCTGTTCCATGCCTGAACCGTCTGCGCCGGATGTCGCCAGCGAACGTCCGGTGCTTCCCGCGCCACCCCTCTGTGAGCCGACCTGACAGCCCATGATCGATGCCCTGCATTCCTTCGGTCTTGCGGCCGCCCAGCTGCGCCCGCTCGGTCTTGCCCTGCCGCTGTGGCTGCTGGCGCTGATCGGCCTGCTGCTGGTGGCGATGCCGCGCACGCTCGACGCTGTCCAGCGCTGGCTCGGTGCTGCCCTCGTCGGGCTGACCCCGCTGGTGGTGCTGCTCTGCTTCGGCCTGGTCGCCGCCCGCTACGGCTTTGGCAAAGGCTCGGTGGCCGTGCAGGAGGCCATGCTCTGGCTGCATGCCTGCGTCTTCATGCTGGGCATGGCCTGGGCCCTGCGGCATGACCGCCATGTGCGCGTCGATGTCCTCTACGCGCGCTTTTCGGCGCGCACCCGGGCCTGGATCGAGGTCGGCGGCCATCTGCTGCTGCTTTTGCCCTTCGCTTTGTTCCTGCTGTGGATCAGCCTCGACTATGTCGCCGCCAGCTGGCAGGTGCGTGAGTCCTCGCGCGAGCCCGGCGGGCTGCCCGGCCTGTTCCTGCTGAAGTCGCTGATCCCGCTGAGCGCCTGGCTGCTGGCGGTGCAGTCGCTCGCGCTGTGCGTGCAGCAGTTGCGCGCGGCGCTGAAGCCCGGAGCTGCGGCATGAGCGCGCTGCTGGTGCTGCTGCTGGTGCTGGCCCTGTGCCTGGGCCTGATGCTTGGCTTTCCGGTGGCCTTCACCCTCGGCGGCGTGGCCCTGCTGTTCGCTGGCATCGGCATCGCGCTGGGCGTGTTCGATGCGGCCTTCCTCGAAGCTTTCCCGAACCGTATTTTCGGGATCATGGGCAACGAAACCCTGCTGGCGGTGCCGCTGTTCGTGTTCATGGGGGTGATGCTGCAGCGCTCGAAGATGGCCGAAGACCTGCTCGAAACCGTGGCCGCGCAGTTCGGACGTGCGCGCGGCGGGCTGGTGTTCGCGGTGCTGCTGGTCGGCGCCCTGCTGGCGGCGTCGACCGGCATCGTCGGCGCCACCGTGGTCACTCTCGGCCTGATCGCCCTGCCGACCATGCTGCGCCACGGCTACTGCCCGCGGCTGGCCTCCGGCGCGGTCTGCGCCTCGGGCACGCTCGGGCAGATCATTCCGCCCTCGGTGGTGCTGGTGCTGCTGGGCGACCAGCTCGGCTCGGCCTATCAGCAGGCTCAGCTCAAGCTCGGCAACTTCGCTCCGCAGACGGTTTCGGTCGGCGACCTGTTCGCCGGGGCGGTGGTGCCGGGCCTGCTGCTGGTGGTGCTGTATCTGATCTATGCCGCCTGGGTGGCCTGGCGGCAGCCGCAGCGTGCACCGGCACTCGATCCTTCGGCCCTGCCGCAGCGCAGCGGCGCTCAGCTGCTGCTGGCGGTGATTCCGCCGGTGCTGCTGATCGTCTGCGTGCTGGGCTCGATCCTGTTCGGCTACGCCACGCCGACCGAGGCCGCCGGCGTTGGCGCGGTTGGCGCCAGCCTGCTGGCGCTGCTGCGCGGCCAGCTGGATCTCGACTGCCTGCGCCACGTCTCGCGCGAGACGGTGATGATCACCGCGATGGTGTTCGCCATCCTGGTCGGCGCCGCACTCTTTGCTCTCGTCTTCCGCGGTTTCGGCGGCGATGACCTGGTGCATGACCTGCTGACCGGATTGCCCGGAGGCAAGTGGGGCGCCATCGTCGCGGTGATGCTGCTGATGTTCCTGCTCGGCTTCGTGCTCGACTTCATCGAGATCGTGTTCGTGGTGGTGCCGATCGTCGCGCCCGTGCTGTTCCTGCTCGGCGTCGATCCGATCTGGCTGGGCGTGATGATGGCGGTCAACCTGCAGACCAGCTTTCTGACCCCGCCCTTCGGCTTCGCCCTGTTCTATCTGCGCGGTGCGGTGCGCGAGGGGCTGGCCACCGTCGACCTGTATCGCGGCGTGCTGCCCTTCATCGCCCTGCAGCTGCTGCTGCTGCTCGTGCTGGCGCTGTGGCCCGAGCTTGCGACCTGGCTGCCGGGTGAGCTGGCGGCGCGCGGCTGAGCCGACTCGCAGCGTGTGAAAAAGCTGACACGCCGTAGCGAAGGCCTCCCTGGGCCTTCGCGGCAAGGCGCGGTGCGTGAGTTCAAGGGAATTCGGCGAGCGAGTGACGGCGGAATTCGCGTAGCGCGCTGCCGCCACGGGCGGCCAGAGGCGGCCGCAGCAGGCGGAGCGTCCCCACACGCTTTCAGGCGCGACCGCCTTCGCCGATCAGGATGCGCGCGCTGAAGTCCTGCGGCGTTGCCGCCGCAAGGCTCAGGGCGTGTCGATCCAATGGGGCGAGCCCGCGCCACTCCCCGGACAGTGCCCGCAGCTCCACCAGCACCCGCACCAGCCGGGCGAACTGCACGGCGATGCCGGCATACAGCTCGGCGGCGGCGCGACGCGCTTCGTCGGCGAGCTGGCGGAAGGCACCCTGGCCCAGCTCGATGTAGTAGCGCTGGCTGACCTGACGCCGCAGCGCCAGCTCGGGGTACAGCCCGGCGATCAACAGGCAGCGCTCGCCGACATCCTGCAGGGCCAGGCTGCGCTGGGCGCTGCCGGCGGTGTGCAGCGCTTCGAGGTAGGTCAGCGCCATCGCGGGTTCGGCCAGGCCGGTGCTGCCGAGATGCCGCATCAGGGTGAACACCAGCCAGCTCTCGCTGTTCTCATCGAGCTGCGCGCCGCAGCGCTGTTCGCCCTCGCGCACCAGGTCCTGCCACAGCGCGGTGGCGTTGATCGCGGTGATGATTGACTCGTTGCCGTGCATGCCGGATTGCCCTTGCCTCATGCCCGTCGACAGACATACGCAAAGTGCGAGCCGCAGTCACGCCAGCACTCATCCCCCGTGGCTGCCAACAGGCTCGCGCGCTACGCCGGCGTAGGGTTGCGGGCTGCCGCCTTTTGCACCACGCTCCCTGCGCTCCGCGACGTCCGCGCGCTGCGTCCGCGTCGCTCCCCACAGAGGAACCCGAACGATGTCTGCTGCGCTGGTTGCCGTAGTGCTCTCGCTGGTGCTCGACCATCTCGCGCCCGCCGCACAGCGGCTGCGCCAGCATGACGTGGCGGGCGCGCTGCTGCGCGACGCACTCGAGGGCCTGGGGCGTCAGCCGAGTCTCGCCGGCCGCTGGGGCTGGCTGCCTGCACTGGCCCTGCCCCTGCTGGTGCTGGCGGCGCTGCAGTGGCTTCTGTCCGGTTGGCTGTATGGCCTGCCGGGCTTTCTGATGCAGCTGGCCGTGCTGTTCCTGTGCTGGGGCCCGCGTGACCTCGATCTCGACGTCGAAGCCGTGGCCTCGGCGCCGGATGCGGACGCGCGTCGGCAGGCTCTGGTGGAACTGAGCGAGGGCGGCGTCGACAGCGCGCCTTCTGGCACGCCGCTGGTCCACACCGTATTCCGCCAGGGCCTGTCGCGCTGGTTCGGCGTGCTGTTCTGGTTCCTTCTACTGGGTGCCTTTGGCGCGCTGATGTACAGGCTGGCCCAGCTTGCAGCCCGCGAACGCACGGCTGCACCCGAAGCCCAGCAGGAGCCACTTCGCCGGTTCGCCCTGCTGCTGGACTGGGCACCGGCGCAGTTGATGTGTCTCGCGCTGGCGCTGGCCGCGCATTTCGACGCCGTCCTCGCGGCCTGGCGGGACTGGCATGCCGGCCGCGGCCATGGCTGGTTCGTACTGGATCTCGGGTTTCTTGATGTCGCGGCCCGTGCCAGTGTGCGCGAGGAACTGATCGAGGAAGCGCTCGACGAAGGCCTGGCCCCGCCGCTCGACGCGGAGCTCGATGCCGCCGAGGCCAGCCTTGCCAGCGCCACCGAGATACCGGCCGGCGCTCTGCGCGAACTGCGTGACGCCATGAGTCTGGTGTGGCGCGTTCTTCTGGTCTGGTTGAGCGTGCTCGCGCTGTTCGTGCTGGCCGGTTACGTGGGTTGAGCAGGCGGCGGGCGGCCGCGTCTGGCCGCGCCCGCTTGAGCCCGGCTCATTCGTCCGGGCTTTCGATGAGCGGCGCCGGCGGCGCCGCCTTCAAGCGGCCGTTGCGGCGCAGCGCGTCACGCAGCACGTACTCGATCTGCGCATTCAGCGAGCGCAGCTCGTCGTCCGCCCACAGCTGCATGGCCTCGATCACCTCGGCGCGAATCCGCAGCGGGTAGGCCTTTTTCTCGCTCATTGCCGTTCAGTACAGGCTGCCGGCGTTCAGCACCGGCTGCGGACCACGGTCGCCGCAGAGCACCACCAGCAGATTGCTGACCATGGCCGCACGGCGCTCGTCGTCGAGCTCGACGACCTTGCGCTCGGCCAGCTTGTCCAGCGCCATCTCGACCATGCCCACCGCGCCCTCGACGATGCGCGTGCGCGCGGCGATCACCGCGTTGGCCTGCTGGCGTTGCAGCATGGCCTGGGCGATCTCGGCCGAGTAGGCGAGGTGGCTGATGCGCGCTTCGATCACCTCGACGCCCGCCTGCTCCAGCCGCGCCTGGATCTCCTCGGTCAGATGCCTGGACACCTCGGTGGCATGGCTGCGCAGGGCGATATCGCCATCGTTGTGCGGCTCGTAGGGATAGCTGCTGGCCATCGCCCGCAGCGCAGACTCCGACTGGATGTGCACGAAGCTCTCGTAGTCATCGACGTTGAACACGGCCTCGGCCGAGTCGACCACCTTCCAGACGATGACCGAGGCGATCTCGATCGGGCTGCCCTCCAGCTCATTCACCTTGAGCTTGCCGCTCTCGAAGTTGCGCACGCGCAGGGAGACCTTGCGCTTGGCGAAGAAGGGGTTGTTCCAGCGTAGGCCGGTGTCCTTGACCGTGCCGACATAGCGGCCGAACAGGCTCAGCACCGCCGCCTGGTTGGGTTCGACCATATACAGGCCGAACAGGGCAAACCCGAGCCCGAGGAACGTGAGGCCCATCAGGACACCGAGTGGCCCGGTGCGCACGCCCGCCACCCCGAGCACCACGATGGCCAGCATGCCGGCGAGGATCGCCAGCAGCGTGGGAATACCCGACAGCGATTTGACCGGCAGCTCTTTCATGGCGTCCTCCTTGGGTGCGTGAGGACGATATCAGTCTGATATCAGAAACCGCAAGTGCCGCCGCGGGGCGAGGCCGGGGGCTCAGCGGAGCCGTGGCTCGGCTTCAAGCGCGAACGCGATTCCGCCCTTGGCATTGACCGCGGCCCCTCGCCCGGCGCCGGGCAGGGGGAGGTGCACGAACAGTGGGTCCTCGCTGTCGGCCGACAGCGGCAGGGCGAAATGCAATCGGCCATCGATGACCGCGCCCTCGCTGCTGCCGTGGGCGCTGGTCCACTCGCAGGGCTCGTCTCCGATCTCGGGACAGATCGCCGGGCCGGTCGACCACTGAACGCTGGCGGTCGTTTCGTCCGCGCTGTGCCAGACCTCGATGTCCAGCGCGCGCGAAGCACCGAGCGTAGGCAGCGCCGGATGCGCGCGCCGCAGCGTCCACTGACCGTGCCAGACGCCCGCAGCGCTCCCGGTCGCGCCCTCCTTGGCGCTCTGAATATGCTCAGCCGGCGCGTAGCCAAGGCAGCTTGCGGTGGCCACAAGGGCCAGCAACAGGCCGTAGAAAGGATGCGCGCGCATGTCCGGGTCTCCGTGGCGGACCGCAGGGTTCAGGTCCCGTCGGAGATACGCAGGTCGAGTCGAAACGCGGACACGCCGCGCACCATCGCCACTACTCGAAGCCGTCCGAGAAGATCTGCGCCACGCGGTCGACATCGGCGACAACGAAGACATCGGCACTGCCATTGGTGTCGTTCGCCACGATGTCGGTGGCGGCTGTCGAGAACGCCATCAACGCTCCGTTGTCGCCCATCGCGTGCGCGCTCTCGGTGATGCCGTTGCTCGGGTTGCCCGCGCTGCCGCCACTCAGCAGGAAGAGGCTCGCTGGCCCACGGAACAGCCACGCCTGGCGACCGCTGCCCGGGCTGTCGGAGCAGAGGAAGCTGACATCCCCGCGATTGGACACCGTGGGCACGCTGCAGGCGAAACTGTTGGGCGGCGTCGGAATGGCCAGCAGTTGGCCAGTGCTGCGGTCGAGTCGGAACACGCCGCTGTGCGTTCCGGCGATGAGGTTGGTGGCGAAGCTGCGGAAGGCCACGTAACGGCCGTTGCGGGAGAGACTGGGTTCACTGCTGCTGTTGTTGCCGGCCTGGCCTTGAGCGTTGAGGCTGAGGACGGTAGTGGTCTGGGCGATGCGGTCGCGCAGATGGATCTGGAAGGCCGAATTGTCCGGGATCGACGTGAGATTGCCGCGGGCGGCGAACACCGCATAGCGCGCGTCTCCGCTCAGGCTGGGCATCGAGTGCTCCACGGCACCTTCGGCGACCTGGACGCCGCTGTTGCTCAGCGACAGTCGCTGGGTGGTTCCGGTGTCCATGTCGGTCAGCAGCAGGTCGGCGAGCCCGTTGGTGTCGTTGGGCACCTGGTTGCTGGCCTGGCTGTAGTAGGCGATGTAGCGGCCGTCGTCGGAGACGGTCGGATAGCGGGCCTGGCCGTTGATCAATCCGTTCAGCCCGTTCGATACCCGACGTGTGGTCTGGCTGACGCGGTCGCGCAGATACAGGGTGAGAAACTGCGGCTGATCGACGCCGAGGATGTTGCTGGCAAAGCTGCTGAAGGCCACGAAGCGGGCGTTGCCACTGAAGGCCGGATGCACCGCATTGCCGTTGCCGCCCAGACCGTTGGGTGCCGCACTGATCAGCTCCAGGGCGTCGGTGACCACGTCCTGCACGTAGATCTGCGACGCGCCAGTCTGGTGATCCAGTCCCAGATTGCGGGCCTGCGTCGAGTAGGCGATCAGCAGGGCCCCGTCGTGTACTGCCGGGTACTGGACCGTGCCGTCAGGCTGGTTGCCGCTGCTGCCGGTGATGCGGAAGAGGCCGAGGTTGCCGGCGCAGGCCAGCGGCGCGCTGACCGCGAGCGCCAGCGCGAGCAGCAGGCGCTGCGAAGGAAAACGGATCATGCTCATGGCGCGGACTCCCGGGCGCGGTGCGGCCCTCTCACCGCGACTGACGAGAATGCGCGCCGTCGCGTGTCAGCCGGCCAGCCGCTCAGCCGAAGCCATCGAAGCCGTCGCGGAACAGCGCGCCGCCGGCGCAGTCCTCGATCTGCTCCGGCAGGATCAGCACGTGGAAGCGTGCGCCCAGTGGCAGTGCGCCGTTGTTCGAGAACAGCTGGTGGCGGCCGAGCGTGGGCAGGTACTCGACGTCGACGACGGAGCCGGCCGCGCTGCTGCCGGCCAGCGGCATCACCTGGATCTGTGCGCAGGCGACACCGTCAAGGCGCGGATGTCCGATCAGGCTGCCCGAGCCGCCGTTGCGGTTGTCGGCGCGCACCTCATGCACGAAGGCCTGCGGGCTGGGCAGCTGCGAGTAGAGGTTCCAGCGCGTGTTGGTCACCAGGTTGCTGCCGTCTGCGGTGACCAGGTTCCAGCGGCTGCCGACGTAGGACAGCACCACCGGGCCCGGATGGAAGGGCGTGCCGAAGGGCGTGGCCTGGGTGGCCAGCAGGATGCGGTCGGGCTGGCCGTTTATCGGGCTCCAGTCGATCACGCTGCTGCCGTCCAGCGTATTGCTGCCGCTGGCGACATGCTGGAACACGCCGTTGGTGCTGGTGCCGATCGGGGCGAACAGATTGAAGGCCACGCCCTGCGCCATGTTCTGGCCGCCGAGGTTGGTGATGAACCACTGGTCGAAGAAGCTCACGCCCACGGGCGCGTTGTTGGTCACAGGGCCCGCGCCGAAGTTGCGGGTGAGGAAAATCCGTCGGCTGCTGTCGAGGTCGAGCTCGGCGTCGACGATCGGGAACTGCGGGCTCGCTGCGGTCGTGGGCTTCTGCCGCAACAGGGCGCGATGACCGAACTCGAAGGCGCCGATGTCGATCGCGTTGACCAGCCGGCGCAGGCCGTCGGCATCGTGGCTCTGCAGCGCTGCGGGCACGCGCAGCAGAGCGAAGCCGTTGCCGGCATTGCGTGCGGGCGAGCCGGCCGAAAGCCGCGGCGCCAGCATCGAGCGCAGCTGCGGATCGACGCTGAGATCGTTGGCGCCAGCGGTGTGCAGGCCGGGCGGGTTGTTCTGCCACTTGAGGTTCCAGTCGGCGGTGGCGTTGCCGCCCGCGCTGGGCGTGTTCTGAAGGCCGAAGCGGGTATTGGCGATCAGGTTGTTGAAGATGCCGCCCGTCACCTGCCCGACCGGTGTGCCGCCGGTGCCGCCCCAGCGGCTGATCACCAGGCCGCTGCCGAACACGATCGTGTTGTTGATCGCCTCCAGTTCGATGCTGCCGTTGTTGGTGATCACATCCAGGCCGCCGCCGGTGAAGTTGCCCCCGCCGATCAGGGCATTGCTGACCACGTCCGCCCGCAGCGTGGACGCCGTGCCGCTGAAGCGGCCCTCGCTGATCCGCAGCGCGCGGCCAAAGGCGCCCTGGATCTCGTTGGCATGGGCGATGACATCGGCATCGGCGCCACCGGCGACGTCGATGAACACGCCGGGGCCCTGGCCGGCCGCGGCAGCGCGGATGCGGTTGTGGCGCAGCTCGAAGAGTGCACGCCGACTGGCGCCGAACAGCGCCAGCTCGATGCCGGCATCGAAACTGCTGGGCGCGACCAGCTCGAGATCGTTGTTCTCGATGCGCACCGAGTGGACAAACTTCTCGGTGCTGTTGGCAAGCAGGTTGACGGCGATCGCACCCTGCATCACGCCATTGCGCGCGCGCATCCGCAGCCCCGACAGCACGATGTCGGCCGGTCCGGTGGCGCCATGGTCGATCCGGATGCGTCCGCTGCTGAAACCCAGATCCTGCAGGCGCAGGGTCAAGGCGAGGCTGCCGCTGGTGGTGACACTGATCCCGCGGCCGACCGCGAATTCAGTGCGCGCGGCGCTGCGTCCGCGCAGGGTCAGGCTGCGGGCAATGCTGATGTTTTCGTCGATGGCAGCGGTGGGCACCAGATCGAGAGTGGCATCGACAGGCGCGCTGTCGATACAGGCCTGCAGAGTGCCGGCACAGGCGCCGGCGCCGGGCCAACTGAGGATCGGTGAACCGGCGCGGGCGGCTTCGATGCTGCCGAGGGCGAGGCCAAAGGCCGCGAGGACACGCAAACGCGAGATGGACATGCGAGGAACTCCGGTACGGTCTGGAACCGGGTCAGCGTGTTGCTGATCCGTGCTCCCTCCATACGGAGTTCCGCGTCAATGCAGGACAGGCCCTATTCGCGATCGACCCCGAGATCCTCCAGTTCGCCCTCGTCATCCAGGCGCAGGCTCAGGCTGATCGGCCGGCAGCAGACCGGGCAGTCCTCGGTGTACTCGGACTCGCCGTAGGACAGATCGACGAAGGCATCGAAGCCCTCGCCGCACCAGGGGCAGTGGATGTGGCGTTCGGTGAGCATGGGTGGGCGCGCCTGCGGCGCGCGGGATCGGGGATTCGGGATTTGGGATTGGAACAGCCTGTGCGTCGTGCGCGGATGAGTACACCGGCGGCGTAGTACTTAAGGCTCGCCGGCCCTCGCGAATCCCCAATCCCCAATCCCGAATCCCCGCTCTTCCCGGCCTCAAGCCAGGAAGAGTCCGATCAAATCATTCTGGAACTGCTGACCCAGCGCCGAGGCGCGGAAACGCTCGCCGTCGCTCTCCAGCCAGCCGCGCGCCTGCGCCTGGGCGAAGGCGGCATCGAGCGCGCTGCGCGGCAGGCCGGTGCGGGCCTCGAAGGTCGAGAGGGTGCTGCCTTCGAGCAGGCGCAGCGCGTTCAGCATGAACTCGAAGGGCAGATCGGCGGCGGCGAGCCGCTGATCACCGCCGATCCGCGCGGGGCTGGCGGCGGCGTCCAGATAGGCCTGCGGATGCTTCAGTTTCCAGCGCCGCAGGATGGCGTCTTCGGCGGGCAGGGTGATCTTGCCGTGGGCGCCGGCGCCGATGCCGAGGTAGTCGCCGAACTGCCAGTAGTTGAGGTTGTGCTGGCTGCGTCGGCCGGGCCGCGCATAGGCCGAAATCTCGTACTGCGCATAGCCGGCTTCGGCCAGGCGCTGCTGGCAGGCCGCCTGCATGTCCCAGGCGCTGTCCTCATCGGGCAGACCCGGCGGCGGCTTGGCCGCGAACAGCGTGTTCGGCTCAAGCGTCAGGTGATAGTGGCTCAGGTGCTCGGGCGCGAGTTCGAGGGCCTGCTCAAGGTCCGACAGCGCGCCGTCGAGCGTTTGCCCGGGCAAGGCATACATGAGGTCGAGATTGATGTTGTCGAAGCCGGCGGCGCGGGCGAGTGCGAAGGCGCGCTTGGCCTGGCCGCCGTCGTGGATGCGGCCGAGTGCCGCCAGGCGCGCATCGTCGAAGCTCTGCACGCCGAAGCTGATGCGGTTCACTCCGGCCGCGCGGTAGGCCTCGAAGCGGTCGAACTCGGCGGTGCCGGGGTTGGTTTCGAGCGTCACCTCCAGCCCCGGCATCAGCCGCAGGCGCGCGGAGACACCCGCGAGAATTTCGCCGATCGCCGCGCCCGGGAACAGGCTGGGCGTGCCGCCGCCAAAGAAAATGCTCGACACCGGTCGGCCCCAGACCTGCGGCAGCTCCTGGTCGAGATCGGTCAGCAGGGCGCGCACGTAGTCGGCCACCGGCAGCGCCTCGGGCGCGCGGTGCGAGTTGAAGTCGCAGTAGGGGCATTTGCGCACGCACCACGGGATGTGAACGTAGAGCGCGAGCGGCGGCAGGCTGAGCACGGGCGTCGGCATCGTCGAACGGCCGCCCAGCATGCCAGCGACTGCGTTCGCCGCACAGGTCGCGCTGCGGGGCCCTCGCGGCTCGCCGCGGATCACGCAGGGCCGCTGACGCACTGCTGCGGCCTGGATCTTGCACTCCGATGTGGGGTTTGAGGCGGGTTCAAGGCCGGCAGTCGCAAGCAGCGCGCTGGGGCCCGCGAAGCGAGTGGGAGTCAGGGGGCTTGGACGCGAACACCGTGCTGCGCTCTGGGCGCACCTTGGAACTGCCGACGCAGTTCGATGCCGCCACCCTCGGCCGTGGCGTGCTGCGCCTGTTCGCCCATTCCACCCGCACGGCCCTTGCGCTGCTCGGCCACGACAGCCGCCTGCTCTGGGCCAACCCGGCCTTTGATGGGCTGGGCCTGTGCGCGGCTGACGCCTGGCTGGGCCAGCCCCTGCTGTCGGTGCTGGCGCCTGGCGCGGCGGCCGACGAACCGGATGACACTGCCCTGCTGCGCATGGCTCTTCAGCAGCACGCCGCCACCCACACCACGCTGTCGGTGCGCACGCCGGACGGCCGCCGCCTGTGGCTGGAGGCCGACCTGCAGCCGCTGCGCGAGGAGGGTGCTGCCGCTGGCTTCGCCCTCGTGCTGCATGATGTCAGCGCGCAGGTGCGCGAGCGGCGTCGGATGCGTCGACTGATCGACTCGACCATCGCCGGCCTTGTGGTGCAGGACGCTTCGGGCCGGATCGTTGACTGCAACGCCGAGGCCGAGCGCCTGCTTGGCCGCAGCCGCGCCCAACTGCTGTCCGCCAGTTCCGAGAGTGGCGATTGGGATGCGATCCGCGAGGATGGCAGCCCCTATCCGGGCAGCGAGCATCCCGGCATGCGCGTGCTGCGCGACGGCGTGGCCGTGCGCGGCGATGTCATGGGCATCCGCCTGCCCAGCGGCGAGCGCCGGTGGATCGAGGTCAACACCGAGCTCATGACCGACCACGACAGCGGCGAGCGTTCGGTGGTCAACAGCTTCATCAACCTGACCGCGCAGAAAGCCGTGCAAGCCCAGATGCATGCAGAGCGCGAGCGCCTGCTGGCCAGCCTTGAGACCACCCGCGCCGGCGTCTGGGAGTGGCAGGTCGACAGCGGAGCCCTGCACGTCGACGCGCGCTGGGCCGAGATCATTGGTGAGACGCCGGAGTGCCTGCATCCCGTGCGCATGGAGGCCATGGTCGAGCGCATCCATCCCGACGATCTGGCGCGGGTGCAGAGCGTCGCCGAGGATCACTTCAGCGGCCGTGCCCAGCACTACGAGTGCGAGCTGCGGCTGCGTCATCGCGAAGGCCACTGGGTGTGGGTGCTGGTGCGCGGGCGGGTTGCTCTGCGCGATGCCGGCGGCCAACCCCTGCGCGTCTACGGCACCCATACGGAGATCAGCCAGCGCAAGCGCGCGGAGGCCGAATTGGCGCGCACCCAGGTCCTGCTGCAGGGGCTGTTCGAGCGCTCTCCATTGGGGGTGGCGCTGAACGATCTCGTCGGAGGGCGCTTTCTCGACGCCAATGCTGCACTGCTGCGCATGCTCGGCTACAGCCGCGAGCAGCTGCTCACGGCCAGCTACTGGGACATCACCCCGCGTGACTACGCCGAAGCCGAGGCCGAGCAACTGCGCAGCCTGATGCAGACCGGCGCCTATGGCCCCTACGAGAAGGAGTACGTGCACGCCAGCGGTTGTCGCCTGCCGGTCCTGCTGTCGGGCATTCGCATCACCCAGCCGGATGGCGCCGAGCAGATCTGGTCGGTGGTCCAGGACCTCTCCGAGCGCCGGCAGTTCGAGCAGCAGCTGCAGCGGGCCGCGCTGACCGATGAGCTGACCGGCCTGCCCAACCGCGGCCTGCTGCTGCAGCGCCTGCAGCAGGTGCTGCGTGAACTCCGGGCAGGACAACGGGACGGAGCGGCTCTGCTGTTTGTCGATTTCGACCGCTTCAAGCAGATCAACGACCGCTACGGTCACGATGCCGGCGATGACCTGCTGCGCAAGGCCGCGATGCGCATGCGCGCGGCCCTGCGCGCCGACGATGCCGGCCTGGCGGGCAGCAGCGGCAATGTGGTCGCGCGCTTCGGCGGCGACGAGTTCGTGGTGCTGCTGGCCGATGTGGACCGTCCCGACGCCGCCGCCCACCTGGCCGCGCGGCTGGTCGATGCCCTTGCCCCTGGATATCGCCTGGGCGGTGCCGAGGTCCGGCTCGACGTCAGCGTCGGCGTGGTCATGCTCGATGACGCTGCCGTCAGCCCGGACGAGATACTGCGCCGCGCCGATCGCGCGATGTATCGCGCCAAGGATGCCGGCGGAGGGCGGGTCGAGCTTGGCGCCGGCTGAAGCCTGGCGGAGCCTCAGGCCCCGACCGGATGCGCTCTCAAGAAGGCCTGCACTTCGGCCAGCACCTCGGCGCGCGCGTCCTCCAGCACGTAGTGGCCGGCGTTGGCGTACTCGCGCGCCTGCGCCTGCGGCAGCGCGCGGCGGAATTCGCGCAGGCAGGTGTGATCGAAGACGAAATCCTGCATGCCCCACAGCAGCAGGGCCGGACGGTCGGCGAACTCGGGCAGGCGACGGCCGATCTCGGCCACGGTGTTCCAGGCCGGGTCGCCGGCGCCGAGCGGGATGTCCTGCACAAAGCGCAGGGTGGCAATGCGGTTCGCCCAGCTGTCGTAGGGCGCGGTGAAGGCGCGACGCTCGTCCGCCGGCATCGGCTTCTTCACCGCCAGCTTCGTGGCGCCGGCCGAGAAGGCATTGAAACCGCGGATCAGCAGGGCGCCCAGCGACGAATCGCGGCCCAGCTTGAGCAGGCCAGGCAGGCGCTTGTCGGCCGGCATGGTGAAGCCGGCGGTGTTCAGCAGCACCAGCCGCACCACCCGCTGCGGATGCCGCAGCGCCCAGCCCAGCCCGATCAGCCCGCCCCAGTCGTGCAGCACCAGGGTGACCGGGCGCTCGGGCTCGATCGCCGCGAGCAGGCGATCGAGGTCGTCGATGCGGCTGTCGAGCGTGTAGCGGTAGCGGCTGTCGTCGGGCTTGTCCGACAGGCCCATGCCGATGTGGTCGGGCACGATGCAGCGGTGGCTGCCGCGCAGGGCCAGCACCAGGTGGCGGTAGTAGTAGGACCAGGTCGGATTGCCGTGGACCATCACCACGGCCGGGCCCTGGCCCTCGTCCAGATAGCTCATTTCGAGGCCGTCGCCGCGGTCGAAGCGGCGAGGCTGGAACGGGTAGTCGGGAAGGTTCAAGCGCACACGCCCAGGCCGGATAGGATGCCTATGGTAGCCGCTCGATGGACCTGCCCTGATCGTGCTGCGGAACAGCGCTTGCATCCCGGCGGCCATGCGCGCCGAACTCTCCCCGTGTGAGCCGTCTGCCGGACTCCGCCCGGGCGTCTGGCTGCGCGCCTGCGCCTGGCTGCTCGGCCTGGCGCTGGCGGGACCCGCGCCTGCGCTCGACCCCGGCACCGACTTCGGCGATTACCTGCTGGAGCGCTGGACGGCCGAGGACGGCCTGCCGCAGATCACCGTGCTCACCCTCGCGCAGGACAGCCAGGGCTATCTCTGGGTGGGTACGCAGAATGGCATCGCCCGTTTCGATGGCCGCCGCTTCCAGACCTTCAACCGCGCCAACACCGGCCTTGACCTCACCATGCCCGCGACCAGCCTCGCCGGGCCCGACGGCGAGGTCTGGTTTGGCACGCCGCGCGGTCTGCTGCGCCAGCAGGGCGGGCGCTTCGAAGCGGTGGCGATCGCCTCGGCGGCGACCTCGGTGCGCGCCCTGCAGTATTGGGATGGCCAGCTGCTCGCGGCCACCGTCGACGGTCTGCGCAGCCCTGGTCGCCCCGGTCGCGCCGAATACCTCGGTGGCGAGTCGGTGCAGGCGCTTGCCGTTGATGCGGTCGATCGCCTGTGGGCCGCGACCGACTCCGCCCTGTTCCAGCTCGAACAGGGCCACGAGGCGCGCCGCTTTCCGCTGCCGCAGGCCGACACCCGGCCGCTGACGCTGGCTGTCTGGCAGGGCAGCATCGTGCTCGGCAGCCGCGATGGCGTCTGGCTGTTCGATCTGGGCGATGGCCTCTGGCGACGGGTGTTCCCGCAGTTGGCAGGCCAGACGGTGCCCACCTTGCGCGCGGACCGGCACGGCAACCTGTGGGCCGCCAGCGTCGAACATCTGCAGCGCCTGCGACCCGATGGCAGCCTCGAAATCATCGGTGAGGCCGAGTTCGTGGCGCGTCCCTGGCTGCACGTCATCTTCGAGGACCGCGACGGCGACCTCTGGCTGGGCAGCCAGCGCGAAAGCCTGCTGCGCATCAGCGACTCCGCGCTGCGGGTGATCGGTACCCGGCAGGGTCTGCACGACAACCTGCTGTGGAGCGTGCTGGACGATGCCGGGGGCGGGCTGTGGGTCGGCACCAACGGCGGCCTCGCCCGCTGGCGACCCGGTGCCGGCTTCCTCCGGGTCGAGCGAGGTGACCCCCTGCCCGATCCTGCGGTCTACAGTCTGCACCGAGATCCGCAGGGTACCGTCTGGCTCGGGACGCGGGCTGGTCTTGCGCGTCTCGTCGACGGCGTGATCGATGTCGATCCGGCCTTCCAGCCGCTGGCCTCGGCGCAGATCACCAGTTTCGCGGACGATCCCGACGCGCTGTGGATCGGCAGCCTGGACGGGCTCTGGCGCTGGAAAGAGGGAGCACTGGTGCGCTTCGGCGCAGCCCCCGGCTCGCCCGAGGCACGGGTGCGCAGCCTGTTGCGGCAGGAGGACGGCAGCCTGCTGGTGGGCACGGAAGGCGGCCTGCGCCGCTTGCGCGGTGAACACTGGGACAGCCCCGTCTGGGCTGAGCCGCTCAATGGCAGCTTCATCTCCAGCCTGCGGTCGCTGCCGGATGGCGCTCTGCTGCTGACCACCCTCGACAAGGGCATTGCCTTGTATCGCCAAGGCGAGTTGCGCAGCTTCGGCACGCAGGACGGGTTGCCCTCGGCGAACGGCTGGACCTCGGACCTCGTCGGGGCCTATGTCTACATCAGCACCAGCGATGGTGCTTACCGGCTGCCGCTGGCGCGTCTGCTCGATCCGGATCGCGAGGCCGGCCTGCAGGTCGAGGTGGTCATCCGCGCGGTCAACCGCGCGCGCGGCGACCAGCGCATGGGCTGCTGCAACGGCGGTGGTCATGCCCGCAGTGCGCGGCTCGGTACCCAGCTGTTCTACCCCACCACCAATGGCCTGATACGGCTCGACACCGAGCGCGTGCAGCACGCCGCCGACTGGCCGGGACTGTCGATCGAAGCCGTGGAAACCGCGTCCGGCGCGCTCGACTTTCCCCGCGAGGTCCGGATCGAGGCGCCGCCGCGCGATGTCGCGATCCGCTTCGCGGGCGTCAGCCTGCGCCACGCCAATGAGGTCCAGTTCCGCTACCGCCTCGATGGCTATCAGAGCGTCTGGACCGACGCGGTCGGCCTGCGCGCGGTCTACACCGGCCTGCCGCCCGGCGAGTACCGCTTCCTGCTCGAGGGCCGTTTCCCGGGGCGCGAGTGGCAGCGAATGCAGACCCCGCTGGACATCAGCGTCCAGCCCGCCTGGCACGAACTCCGCAGCGTGCATCTCGGCGCGGCCCTGGTTCTGCTCTCACTTGTCACGCTGGGCTGGCGCCATAGCTTGGGCCGCAGCGAACGGCAGCGACGTGCGTTGGCTGAGGCCGTGCGGGAGCGCACCGAGGCGCTGCACCGTGCCAACGAGCGACTGCGCAGCGCCAATGCCGCGCTGCTGGAGGAAAGCCGCACCGATGCGCTGACCGGCTGCGCGAATCGCCGCGCCGCGCTCCGCCTGCTGTCGGAGTGGCCGGCCTATGCCCTGATGCTGGTCGACCTCGACCACTTCAAGGCGCTGAACGACCGCTACGGCCACGCCGCTGGCGATCAGGTGCTGATCACGGCGGCCACCCTGATGCGCGCGCGCCTCGGGCCCTCCGCCGTGCTTGCGCGCTGGGGCGGCGAGGAGTTCCTGGTGATCTGGCCGGCGCTTGATCTGGCGGAAGCGCTGGCCGAAGCCGAGCAGTTGCGCGCGACGCTCGCGCAGGCGGCCTTCCACACCCTGGGCGGCCAAGCCCTGCGCGTCACCTGCTCGATCGGTGTCGCCGAGCATCCCCTGCACGGCAGCCGCGGCGACTGGCAGCTTTCGCTGGAGCTGGCCGACCGCGCCCTGTACCGGGCCAAGGCCAACGGCCGAAACCGGGTCGAAGGCGCGCAGCTGGAGCTTGCCCCCGGCCAAGCCTTGCCAGCGGCAGGCGAAACCCAGACCCTCGATGCCCTCGCCCAGCAGGGCAGCTTGCGCTTCACCCGCCCACGCGTGCTGCGGATCGGCTGAAGCGCGCTGTGTAGACTCCGGCGCGGTGTCCGTCCCCACGCCCAAGGTCCGCATGAGCCCCGCCGAGCCGAATCCTGCCGTCGATACCGCCAGCCTGCGCCTGCTCGATGCCGCCAGCGCGGCCCGCCGCCTGAGCCGGGTCGATGCCGCCGAAGCCGCGGAGGCGCTGGTGCATCTCACCCACGGCCAGGCGGCCGAGGTGCTCGAACAGCTCAGCGAAGGCCAGCGCGCGGCGATCCGCGCCGCCGGCGTGTCTGGTCTGCCCGATGCGCGCGCGCTCGACTATCCCGAGGGCTGCGTCGGTCGACTGCTGGAATCCGCCCCCGCCGTGTTCGCGCCCGAGCTGCGCGTCGATGCCGCCATCGAGGCACTGCGCGAGATCGTCCAGCGGCGCATGGTGATCTACGTCTTTGTGGTGGATGCACAGCAGCGCCTGCAGGGCGTGGTGGCCTTCCGCGAGCTGGTGTTCGCGCGGCCTGCGCAGACGCTGGCCGACATCATGCTGCGCACGCCTTTCAGCCTGCGGCCGGAAATGCCGCTGGAAGACGCCA
This sequence comes from Lysobacterales bacterium, assembly GCA_046318115.1. GTDB lineage: Bacteria > Pseudomonadota > Gammaproteobacteria > Xanthomonadales > Xanthomonadaceae > Aquimonas. The sequence continues at coordinate 75,654 of JBKCVA010000148.1, forward strand.
TGCGCGAGGTGGTGACCCGGCATTACCCGGTGTACCCGGTCTGCGACGGCGAAGGTCGGCTGATTGGTCTCGTGCCCGGCGCGGTGCTGTTCGAGCAGCAGGCCTTCGAGATCTCGGCCCAGGCCGGTGCCATGGTCGGCGTCGAGCGCGAGGAGCGACTCGCCACGCCCTTGTGGCGCAGCTTCCGCTTCCGCCATCCCTGGCTGCTGATCAATCTGCTCACCGTGTTCCTGGCAGCGGGCGTGGTCGGTGCGTTCGAGCATGCGATCGAGCAGCTGGTGGTGCTGGCGCTGTTCCTGCCGGTGCTGGCGGGGCAGTGCGGCAACCTCGGCGCGCAGTCGCTGGCGGTGACCCTGCGCGCGATGACCCTGGGCGAGACCCGGCAGATCCGACCGCTCAAGCTCGCCGGCAAGGAGGCCCTGCTCGGCCTCGCCAACGGCGTCATCACCGGTGCTCTCGCCGCAGGCGCGATGTACTGGGCGGCCGGACGCAACCCGGGCGGCGATCCGCTGCTGCTGGCCCTGGTCACCTTCACCGCTATGAGCATTGGCTGCGCGCTTGCCGGCGTCGCCGGTGCGATGGCGCCGCTGGCGCTGAAGAAGGCCGGCGCCGATCCGGCCACGGCCTCGGCCATCCTGCTCAGCACCGCCACCGACGTGCTCAGCATGGGGCTGTTCCTGGGGCTTGCCTCGCTCGTTCTGCTGTAGCGGAATCGCGGGGCGCATCCAACGCGCAGACCGTCGCGCGGACATTCGGATGGAGCAACGCGGTTGGCGGTGAGGGCCGGTGGGTCAAGACCCAC
>JBKCVA010000149.1:0-21448 GCA_046318115.1 Lysobacterales bacterium
GTTCGAGTCTCCGGCCAAGGCCAAGGGATTCATTGCGATCGCCAAGCGCTGGATCGTGGAGCGGACGCACGCGTGGAACGAGCGCGCGCGTCGGCTGGTGATGCATCACGATCGCAAGACCAGCGTATCCGAAGCCTGGGTTTGGCTCACCGAGGCGCGGATGCTGCTTCGACGCCTTACCACTTAATTTGTCAACACCCTCTGAGGCCGGAGCGGCTCAGAAACGGTAGCGCAGGAACAGCTCGACTTCGTCCTCATCGGCACGCTTGAGCGAGGCGGTGTTGCGGTTGATGCTGCGGCGCAGCCCAAGGCCTGTTTTTCGGCTCAGCTCGAACAGCAGCTCGGCGTTGAGATCAAGGCCCTCGCTGCCCTCCGGCCAGCGCGTCAGGCGGGCGTCGGCATTCAAGGAAAGCCTGGGCAGCGGTCTCCAATGGGCCTGGGCGAACGCCGCCGGGCCGTCCGCGTAGACGCTGGCGCCAAGATCGAGCAGGCGCAAGCGCAGGCGATACCACTGCGCGGCCAGCCGCAGTTCGAGCGCGGGGTGCGGCTGCCAGCGCGGACCAAAGCCGCTGGCCGCCTGGGTCAGTAGATAGTCGAGGCTGAAACCCTCGATGTTGACGCGGTCGCGCTCAAGCTCCAGCTCGCTCTGGAAGAACCAGTGCGCTCCCAGGTCCGTGGTCCAGGCAAAGCTGCCCAACTGCTGGTTCTTGCGCAGCTGGCCATCGCGTCGACGCTGCTGGTGCTCCAGTTCCAGTTCGATGCGATGGGGCCCGCCCTGCCAGTGCGCCCTCGCGCGCAGATTCAACTCCGAATCCACGCGCTGGCCGGCGCGGTCACGATCCCAGGCGCCGTCGATGCGCAGCCCGTCGGGCTGCAGTCGATCGCGCAGGTCGCGCCACGCGGCCAGGGGATCCGGCCCCGGCGGAGGCTCGGTCGCGATCGCAGTCGCACTGGCGTTCGGCGCTGGTTCGGCGGCCGCACACTCCGGCGCGTGCAGCTGGGGCGTCTGCGCGCCCTCAAGCCCGCCGAGCCTCGCCACCGGTGCGCAGTCGCGTTCGGCGATTCGTTCGGCCGCTGAGCGCAGCGCCTCCAGATGCTCCGCCAGCGCGGAGGAATCAATCGAAGGCCCGAGGACCGCCTGACAGCCGCGTTCGGGCGAACGCAACCCAAGCTGATAGCGTGGATCGCGCAGCGCGGCCGCGCGCAGGCGTCCGTCGGCATCGCGTTCCATGGCGATGCGCAGACACAGCGCACCGTCTTCGATCCAGTCACCGCTGACCACGGCCTCCGCGCAGGCGGCAGGCGCGGCCACTCGCAGAGCGGACAGCCCGAAGAGAGCCGCGGCGAAGCCGGCTCGCATCGCCCTCAGCGCTCCTCGCCAGGCGCTGGCGATGCGTGCCACTGCGCGCGCGGCACCCATTTGGCCTGGGCAGGGTCACCCTCGTAGTGCGGCGACATGATCTGCACGCCGTGGGTGTTGAAGGCATCGAGAATGGCCGCGTGCAGCTGGCTCAACACCTGCGCGCGCGGCAGCGCGCTGCTGCCGTCGAGCTGGGCGACCAGGCGGTACTCGACATAGAAATCCGACAGCGCGGTCTGGATGACGTAGGGCGCCGGATCGCGCAGCAGATCAGGCACTTCGGCCGCCGCCGACTGCAGCAGGGCATGCACCTGCCGCCAGGGGGTGTCGTAGCCGATGGTGACGCCGGTCTCCAGCACCGAGCCGCCAGCGCTGGCCGCGTGCCGCGAAAGATTGCGCGTGACCTGACCAATCACCAGCGAGTTCGGCAGGGCGATCTCCTCGCCCTTGCCGTTCTTGAGCCGGGTGAGGCAAAGACCGATTTCGGTGACCGTGCCCTCGTGCTCCTGGATGCGCACGTATTCGCCGACCCGCAGGGCGCGGGTGAATACCAGGATCAGGCCTGCGGCAATCTGCCCGACCAGGCCGGAGGCGCCGATCGACACCATCAGGCCGAGCAGGACCGACAGGCCCTTGAAGGCTTCGGTCTGTGAGCCCGGCAGATAGGGATAGGCCATCGCCAGGGCGAACAGCCAGATGCCGAGGTTGATCAGCCCGCGGGTGGCCGGCGCGGTGTGCGCATCGAGGGCGCCGAGCTGCACGCTGCCTTCGTTGATGCGGTCGAACAGGCTGCGCGTCACCTGGGTCAGCAGGCGCGCCAGCAGAAAGATCATCAGCGCCACGAACAGCCCCGGCAGCGCCGCAGCGCTGGCCGCCATGGCCTGACCCAGCGAGCCCAGCAGCGAGTCGACCAGGCGCTCGGCGGCCGGGCGGGTCAGCGCGAACAGGCCCAGCGCATAGGCCAGAAACGCGACGAGCGCGGCCAGCGCGAGCAGCCAGACCAGCACCACGCTGACCCGCACCGCCAGCGTCACCAGCAGGCTCTGCAGATGCGGCCGCACCGCCCCCGGCAGCAGCTGCTGCATCTGCTGGGACAGGCGCTCGCCGAGTCGCCGCTGCAGCATGCGCGACAGCTTCAGCAGCACGGCCAGCGCCAGCGTGAGCAGCAGCAGGGCGACCGCCAGCTTGCCCAGGGCCAGCAGGTTCAGGCGCGGATCGCGGTGCTCGCGATGTTCGGCCGCGATCTGCTGCAGTACCCGCGCCGAGCGATTGGCCAGGGCGTGCGCGGTCTCGCCGCGCTCGCTGCGCGCATCGCCGGGCAGCACCACGAAAAGGTTGGCCTCATCGAGCTGGACCGCCACGCCCTCGGCCAGCGGCAGCACCGAGGTCCAACCGGCGCCGCCTTTCTCCAGGGCTTCGCGAACATGCCGCTCGGCAAGCTCCGCGCGCTCTTCGGCCGACAGCGCCCCCAGCGGCGCGCGGAAGACGTGCAGCGGGCGCCCGCCCATCACCAGCTCAACACCGTCCTCCGCCGCGGGCGCGGGCTCGGCGCCCGCCGTCGCCCCGACCGACAGCGCGACCAGCGCGAGCAGCACCCGCAGGAACACCCCCACCGCCAGCCTCGACCTCAGCTGGCGCAACACTGTTCGCAGTCTCGACATGCGACCCCCACGGCGCTCCCCGCGCCGGCGCGGTCCAGTATGCCCGGGGAGGCGCTTCGAAAAGGCTTCGCGTGTGGGTTCCTGAGCGTCGCGCTCAGTCGCTGCCGTGGCCGCCGTCGTGGCCGCCGCCGTCATGGCCCCCGCTGTCGCCGCCCTCGCTGCCGCCGTAAGGGTCATCGAAGCCAAAGCTCAGCTCGGGCCCGCGTTCGTCCTCACCGCTGTCGCGCTGCATGGCCGGGCCTTCGCTGTAGGTCACCGGGCCACCGGGCCGCTTTTTCTTGGGATCGGGCAGCAGAGCGCTCAGCTGCTCGACCTCGGCGGCCATCTGCTGACGGCGCTCCTCCGGCACCTGCTGCCAGTGGCAGCCCAGCAGCGCGCCTTCGAGCGAATACAGCAGGTTCAAGCTGGGCTTGAAGCCGGCGCGCTTGACCTTCATGAAGGCGCCCACCGCGCCCGCCGCGACCAGATCCTCGGGCGTGCGGATGCCGACCTGGCGCAGCCAGGCGGCCGACTTGGGACCGACGTTGCGCAGGCGATCACCGCTCATCGCAGCGACTCCACGAAGACCTCGGCCAAGGCTTCCAGGCCGCGCACGTCGTCGGCGTCGAAGCGCGCCAGCACCGGGCTGTCGATGTCGAACACGCCAACCAGCTGGTCGCCCTGGAACATCGGCACCACCACCTCGGAGCGCGAGGCCGAGTCGCAGGGGATATGGCCGGGGAAGGCGTCGACGTCGTCGACGCGCTGGGTGCGGCCAGTGGCAGCGGCCGTGCCGCAGACACCGCGCCCGAGCGCGATGCGCACGCAGGCCGGCTTGCCCTGGAAGGGCCCGACCACCAGCTCCTTGCCGTCGTAGAAGTAGAAGCCCAGCCAGTTCAGATCGGGCAGCGCATGGAAGGCCAGCGCCGACAGGTTGGCGGCATTGGCGACGCGGTCGTGCTCCCCGGCCAGCAGGGCCCGGGCCTGCTCGACCAGAGCGGCGTACTGTTCCGGCTTGGAACCGGTCAGGGCGGCGGCTTCGAACATGCGGGAGATCCTCGTGCGTGGATGCGGCGCGCAAGTCTAGCAGCGCGCGCCGCGGCGCTAGACTTGGCGCCTTCTTCGTCCCCCGCGGAGTTTCTGCATGCACTTCAGCTGTTTCATCACCGGCACCGACACCGGCGCGGGCAAGACCCACGCCAGCTGTGCCCTGCTGCACGCCATCCGCCGCCTCGGCCGGCGCGCAGTGGGCATGAAGCCGGTCGCCTCGGGCGCCCGCGAGAACCGCCACGGCTGGGTCAACCAGGACGCCCTGGACCTGATGGGCGCCAGCAGCTTCCAGGCCGACTACGCGCGGGTCAATCCGGTCTGCCTGAGGGCCGCCACCGCGCCCGAGATCGCGTGCCAGATGGAGGGCGTGCAGTTCGGCCTGCCCCAGCTGATCACCGCCTACGAGCAGCTGCATGCCGAAGCCGATGTGGTGGTGGAGGGCGTCGGCGGCTGGTGTGCGCCGCTCAACCACGAGCTGATGCAGGCCGACCTGGTGCGGGCGCTCGACCTGCCGGTGGTGCTGGTGGTCGGCCTGCGTCTGGGCTGCATCAATCACGCCCTGCTGACCCTGGCGGCCCTGCAGGCCGACGGCATGCGCGTGGCCGGCTGGATCTGCAACGTGATCGACCCGGAGCTCGAGTTCGCCGAGCACTACTTCGAAGCCCTGCATCGGCGCATCCCGGTGCCCTGCCTCGGCCGACTCGCTTGGCAGGCGCCGGCCAGCCTCGCCGACCTCGACCTCGGCCCGCTCGGGCTCATGGCCGGCGACGCGTGAGCGCGGCGCCGGGCCAGTCCGAGGACAACGGGCCGGCGCTGACCGCCCTGATCAACGCCGCGCGCGCTGGCGATGCACGCGCCGGCGAGCGCGCACTGGCGGCGACTTATGCGCAGCTGCGCGCGTTGGCCCAGCGCGTGCGCAGCGGCGCGGTGTCGGAGCTCAGCCCCACCGAGCTGCTGCATGAGGCCTGGTTCAAGCTGTTCCCGGGCGGTGCGAAGGCGCTCGAAAGCCGCGCGCACTTCATGAATCTGGCGGCGCGCGCCATGCGCCAGGTGCTGGTCGATCTGGCCCGCGAGCGCGGCGCGCAGAAGCGCGGCGGCGACTGGATCGCGGTCACTCTCAGCACCGCCCTGCCGGCCGCCGACGGCCCCGACCTGCTGGCCATTGACCAGGCCCTGCAGAAACTCGAACGCCGTGATCCGCGCCTCGTCCGCATCGTCGAGGCCTATTTCTTCGCGGGCCTCAGCTTTGTCGAAACCGGCGAGGCGCTGGGCATCAGCGAGCGCAGCGTGCGTCGCGGATGGGATCTGGCGCGCGCTTTCCTGCTGGCGGAGCTGGACGAAGACGCATGAGCACGGACACCGACTGGGCCGCGCTGGCCGGCCTGTTCGAGCGGCTGGCCGAGCTTGAGCCGGCTTCACGGCAGGCCGAGCTCGAGGCCTTGGCTCACGACCCGGACGTCGCACACCTGCTGCCGCGGCTGAACGTGCTGCTGCGCGCGCATGCCCGCGCCGACAGTGCCCTGGGTCAGGGCGCGGCGGCGCAGGCCGTGGGCGCCGACGCGTCCACCGAGTTCAGCGGTCCCCCGCAGTCGGTCTCCAGCGCAGGCGATCCGGTCGGTCCCTGGCGCCTGCTGCGCCGCCTCGGCGAAGGCGGCATGGGCGAAGTCTGGCTGGCCGAGCGCAACGAGGGCGGGGTCACCCAGCGCGCCGCGATCAAGCGCATCCGCCACGGCCTCGGCGCCGAGCTCACCGCCCGCTTCCTGCGCGAGCGACGCATTCTCGCCCGCCTGCAGCACCCGCACATCGCCGCCTTCATCGACACCGGCATGGACGCCAGCGGCGCGCCCTGGCTGGCGCTGGAGTACGTCGAGGGCGAGCGACTGGGCGAGCACTGCGAAACTCGGCAGCTCGACCCGCAGGCACGGGTGCGGCTGCTGCTGCAGGTGCTGGACGCGCTCGACCACGCGCACCGGCAGCTGGTGGTGCATCGCGATCTGAAGCCCGGCAACGTCATGGTCGACAGCGGCGGTCGGGTCAAGCTGCTCGACTTCGGCATCGCCCGGCTGCTGGATGACAGCGAAGCCGATGCCGCCCTGACCCGCACCCGCCTGCCGGCGCCGCTGACCCCGCGCTATGCAGCGCCCGAACAATTGGCCGGCGAACCGGCCGGCGTCGCCGCCGACGTCTACTCGGCCGGCCTGCTCCTGTTCGAGCTGCTGTGCGGACGTTCGCCCTTCGCCGGGTCCAGCGCGGTGTCGGCGCGCAGCGCACCGGATTCGCTGTGGCGGGCCTGGACCCGCAGCGCTGAGCCGGCGGTCCGCTACGCGCTGGCTGCAGGCCCGCTGCGCCGACTGCTGCGCGGCGATCTGCAGCTGGTCCTCAGCCGGGCCCTGCAGCCGCTGCCGCAGGACCGCTACCCCAGCGCGGCCGCGTTCGCGGCAGATCTGCGCGCCTGGCTGCAGCAGCGTCCTCTGCTGAGTCGGCCCACCCCCTGGCCGCAGCGCGTCGGCAAGTGGATGCGGCGGCAGCCGCTGGCCAGCGCAAGCCTCGCGCTCGCGCTCATCGCGGTGGTGGCCGGCGTGTCCAGCAGCCTGTGGCAGGCGCAGCGCGCAGCCGAACGCGCCGCCCAGGCCGAGGCCGCGCGGCGGTTTCTCGGCGAGGTGTTCAGCGCCGCCGATCCGCAGCTGCACGGCGACAGCGCGCCGAGCCTGCAGGACCTGCTCAGCCGCGGCGCCGAGCGCCTGCGCACCGAGACCGGTCTCGATGCGCGCTCGCGGGCGCTGCTTATGCAGGATCTCGGACGCGCCAGCCTCGGTCTGGATCAGCTCGACCAGGCGGCGGCGCTGCTGGGCGAAGCGGAGGTCCAGGCCGCGGCGGCCGGACTCGACGCCGGCGAGCAGCGCGCGCTGCTGCTGGATCTCGCCGAGCTGGACCTGGCCCAGGACGCCGCCGATCGCGGTCACGCGCGGCTTGCGGACCTGGGCCTGCCCGACCCGCAGCGTGCACCCGACGCGCTCGCCCGGCGCGAACTGGCGCTGCGCAGCCAGCTGCTGCTGGCGCGTTCGCAAGCGCAGCCTGCGCTCGATCAGCTGCAGCCGTACCTGCAGGCCGCCGCCTGGGTACAGCCCGAGGCGCGCGCCGAGCTGCTCGCCATGAGCGCACAGGCACAGATGCAGGCAGGCCGCCCGCGCGAAGCGGTCGCTGACGTTGAACAGGCTGTCACCCTGCTTGATGCGGGCACGCCGCTGGGCCTGCGCCTGCAGCTGTACGAGACCGAGGTCGAGGCCCTGCGCGGCCTGCTCGAAACCCCGCGCGCGCTGGCCCGCCAGCGCGAGGTGATCGCATTGGTCGAAGCGCGCCTCGGCCCGGCGCATGCGCGCAGCCAGTGGGCGCGGATGATGCTCTGCGGGCTGCTGATCGGCGCCGGCGCGCTGGGCGAGGCCGACGCCGAGTACGCCGCGCTTTGGCAGACGCTCGGCGCACTGGACGACCGCGATTCGCTGCGCGGGGAAGCCCTGTTCGGCTGGGGCATGGTCGGTTTCCGCCGCGGCGAGTTCGCTCTCGCGCGCCAACGCTTTGGCGAGGCGCATGCACTGTTCGAACGTGCCTTCGGCGCGGACTCGCACAAGACCCGCAATGCACTGGAGGCCGAGGCCATGGCCAAGGTCGAAGTCGGCGAGGTCGAGGCCGGGCTGGAAACGCTGCAGTCGCTGGTCGCGCAGAGCCGCGCACTGAATGATCCGGCGCGGCTGTCGGGGCAGCTCAATTCGCTGGCGCTCGCGCGGATCGCCGCGCGGCGCGCGCCGGAAGCCCTGCCCCTGATCGAGGAAAGCCTGCGGCTGGCGGCCGAGCTCGGCCAGGCCACGCCATGGACGCGGGTGATCCAGACGCGCGCGCTGCGGCTCGCCGGTCGGGTCGACGAAGCTTTCGAGGTCGCCGACGTCGTGGTCAGCGAATACCGCGACAACATCTCGCCGAACGGCGGCCCGCGTCGTGCCGAAGCCGAACGCGAGCTTGCCCTCGCCCTGCTCGCACAGGCCGCGGCGCCGCGCGCGCGGGTGATCGAGCTGCTCGAAAGCGTGCTCGCACAGCGACGCGCCAGCCTCGGCGAAGACAGCCCGCTGACCCGCGCCAGCGCGGAGGAGCTGGCCACGGCCATCGCAGCGGAACGCAGGCCGTAACGTGGGTCTTGACCCACCGTGGCCCATAGGGTGGGTCTTGACCCACCGTGAGCACCACACGCACCTCTGTGCCAGCGTCCATCCGTGACATGTATGTCCGAGCCCATGCTGGGCCCTGGCCCACCCTACGGCAGCAGCTCGACGGGTGAGGAGAGAACCCGCTGCGTCGCGCTCACCCCTCCACGGAAGGTCTGCGCCGGATTCACCGCGGATTCTGCGTATCCCCCTGCAGACGCCCACGGAGCCTGCCGATGTTCACCTGCCTCACGCCCCTGCTTCGATCCACCTGCGCAGCGCTGCTGCTGTTCGCCCTGCCCGCCAGCGCCCAGGTCGACCTCGACCCGAGCTTCGGCAGCGGCGGACGTCGCACCGTCTCCTTCGATCTCGACAGCGCCGCCACCGACGGCGCACGGCGGATCTTCCCCACCGCGGGCGGCGGCTATCTGGTGGTGGGCCAGGCCAGCAACAGCCCCGGCATCGCCCTGGCTCTGACCCGTCTCACGGCAGCCGGCAACGTCGACATCGGCTTCGGCGTCAACGGCAAGCGAACCTATGCACTGAACGTGGCCTCGATCGCCGACGCCGTGCAGGACAGCCAGGGCCGGGTGATCTTCGCGGGCACGGAGACGGTCGCGGGCGGCAGCGACGTGCTGCTGGCGCGCATGCTGCCCAACGGCGACGTGGACCCGAGCTTCGGGTTTCTGGGGCTCGCGCGGATCGATCTGAACACCGAAGACAATGTGCTTGCACTGGCCGTTGGCCCGCAGGACCAGGTGCTGGCCTTGGTGCGCGCGCGGCCAGATCCGAGCTTCGGCTGGACGACCCAGGTCGCGGCCATGGATGCCAGCGCGCAGAACTTCGGCGCGGTATTCCTGAGCGCTTCACCCCTGCTGGAAACCGGCGCGGCGGCGTGGTCGAACGGGCGCAATGCCCTGCTGGTCGGGCTGCCCATCTCCACCTCGCAGAGCTGCCTGCTCGGCGTCTACAGCGTCAGCCTGGGGCAGGGTCCGGGTGGCCTCACGCTGGACGCCGACCCGCTGGGCAGCGCTACGGTGGCCGGCGCCACCAATGGCTGCACCCAGGTGAGCGTCACCGCAGTGGCACCGATCCCCGGCAGCGGTGACGCGCTGCTCACCGCCCATCGCGAGGCTCCGACTGCGGTTGGCAGCGGACGCCAGGTCGGCCTGCTGACGCGGATTCCCGGCAGCGGTGGGCAGTACTTCCTGCGCACCGAGTTCGCGCCGTTTCCCACCGACGACCTTCGCTTCCGCGCCGTCGCTGCGGACGCAGAGGGCCGCCTGCTGGTCGCCGCCGACATCACCAACAGCTCGGGGCCGACCAGCCGTTTCGGCCTGTTCCGCTACCTCGCGGACGGCACGCCGGACACCGGCTTCAACAGCGGCAGTGCGCAGATCCGCACCAGCTTTCCTGCGGCAGGCGGTCTCGACTCCACCTTGGCCACCGTGCGCGACCTGCGCCTCGATGGTTCGCGCATCCTGCTCGCGGGCCGCAGCCGATTCGCAGGCCTCAGCGACGATGACTTCGCGATCGCCGCCTTCGCCACGCCGGATCCTCGGTTGTTCGCCAACGGCTTCGAACCGTGAGCCGTTGCCGCATCTGTTTGGCCGGACAGCGGGTCCTCTCTGCAGCCAAGCCACGGATCCGCCGCTGACCGCGTCAAAGATCGTCAATCCCGGAGGCAGAAGACCCGCGCGCGCCAAATCTTCTGACCGCCTTCGATAGCCTTGAGGATCGCGCAGATTCGGGCCGCGGCCGGACCATCGGAGCGTAGCCCCTACTGCAGCGCAGCGGAGTCGAGTCGTCGCAGAGCGTGGTCGCGGTTGACAGCACTGGGGCAAGGCGGTATCCGCTGTTGCGTACTGTGCGCAATCGGACGCGTTCTGCGACGCCGACGCGCAGGTTCCGCGGCCGACTTCCAAACAGGGGACTCCAGGTGATGTTGACCCGAACAGGCGTGGGCGCGCTCGCCCTGGGCGTCTCGTCGCCCGCTGCGGCGCAGACGATCGAATCGATTCCCGCCGCGACGCTGCAGCTGATCTGGGTCGCGGTCTGCTGTGGGCTGGTGCTGATGATGCAGCCCGGCTTCGCGCTGCTCGAAAGCGGCCTGGCGCGCAGCAAGAACGCCGTCAACGTGTTGATGAAGAACTTCACCGACTGCGCGATCACGTCGCTCGCGTTCTGGATGGTGGGCTTCGGCCTGCTGTTCGGCAGCAATCCCAGCGGCTGGTTCGGTACCAGCGACTTCATGCCCGCCAGCGGCGACGGCCTGGTCAACGTGCTGTTCCAGACCCTGTTCGCGGCCACCGCCGCGACCATCATCAGCGGTGCGGTCGCCGAGCGCATTCGTTACCTGCCCTACCTGATCGGCACTTTCGCCGTGGTGGTGCTGATCTATCCGCTGTACGGCAGCTGGGTCTGGGGCGGCAGCGCGGAGGCGCCGGGCTGGCTGCGCGGCATGGGCTTCCTGGATTCCGCCGGCGGCGCCGCCGTGCACACCGTCGGCGGCTTCGTCGCGTTGGCGGCGTGTCTCGTGCTGGGCCCGCGCTTCGGCCGCTTCGGCCGCGACGGCAGCGTGCGCGAGATCCCGGGACACAGCCTGCCGTTGGCCGCGCTCGGTGCTTTCCTGCTGTGGATCGGCTGGTTCGGTTTCAACGGTGGCTCGGCCGAGGGGGATTTCTCGGATCTCGGCCGGATCGTGCTGAACACCCACCTCGCCGCGGCGGCCGGCATCCTCGGCTCGATTGCGCTGCTGGTGCTGCGGCGCAAGCCGCTGATGATGAGCACGGTGATCAACGGTGCGCTCGGCGGCCTGGTCAGCGTCACTGCTGGCGCCAAGTACTTCGACGCAGGCAGCGCCGTGTTGGTGGGCTTGAGCGCGGGCCTGATCGTGGTGCTCGGCAGCGCCCTGCTGCAGCGCCTGCGAATCGACGATGTGGTCGACGCAGTGCCGGTGCACGCCTTCTGCGGGCTGTGGGGCACCGTGATGACCGGCGTGCTGTTCGCCGGCGACCCGCTGAATCCGGACCGCATCGGCGTGCAGGCGCTGGGCGCGGCCACTGCCGCGGTCTGGGCTTTCGGCGCCGGCTGGATCGTGTTCAAGGCGATCGACGTCTTCGTGGGCCTGCGCGCACCGGGCGAGCATGAGCGCGCGGGCCTCGATTACACCGAGCACTACGAACTCGGCTACCCCGAGTTCATGTCCGCCCGTACCCATCGCGACATGGACACGCCTCCGGGCGCCTGAGCATGAGCACCGCCCCCGTGGAAAGCTCGAAGCTCAACCAGCGCCGCCGCGCGGTCTATACCGCGCTGCGCTCGGTGCTGGGCTCGCGTCCCGCGCTGATTCCCGCCTGCTTCCGCATCTGGGAGCGCGACTTCGCCGGTCAACCGCATTTCGTGGTGACCCGCTACGTGCGGGTGTGCGCCGAGCAGGCGGCACTCGATGACGCCGAGCGGATGCTGCTGACCCGGCGGATCTTCGAGCTGCTGGCCCAGCCCTACGATCAGCTGGATCCCTACCCGAACGAACTGGTCGACGCCGCGACGGAGACGATCGCAACGCCGGAGGCGCCTGCCGGCTCTGCGCCGCCCGCACTGGAGACCGCGCACGCCGCGCTGCCGCCGACGGCTTCCGCCCTGGTCACCGGCGCGGTCGCGCGTTCGCTGCTGAGCCCAATCCGCGCACAGCTGCGCAGCAAGCCGGAAGTCATCGGCGAGATCCTCGCCGACGCGTTCCGTCAGACCCGCCTGGCGAGCTCGGATCACCTGCGCGCGCTCAATTGGGCACGCGCCGGAGCGGTCGAGGACGGCCTGCTGACCGGCATGACCGATGAATCGCTGAAGGAACTGGTGCACGGCCTCTACATCGCCGCCTGCGACGCGCTCGGCCCGGTCGCCGCCGACCGTCTGCTGGCGCAGTCGATCGCACGCGCGCAGTCGCTGCCGGCCGCGGTCGAGTTTTCGCCCGACCAGCTGCTGTAGACGATTTCCGCCTCAGCGCGGGGGATGCTGGCGCCAGTGTTCGGCCAGCAGCACCGCGACGGCGTTGGCGATGTTGAGGCTCTCGACGCGGCCGCTGCCGGGAATGCAGACCCTGCGATCGCACTGATCGACCAGCCGCTTCTGCATGCCCTCGCCCTCGGCGCCGAGCACGAACACGGCGCGCTGCGGCAGCGGCAGTGCGTACAGATCCGGCGCACCGGACGGCAGCGTCGCCATGGTCACGAAGCCGGCTTCGGCCAGGCGCTCAAGCGCAGCGATTTCGGCATTGCCACCCTGGCCCTCGATGCGCAGCAGGGGCACATGCTCGGCGCCACCCTCGGCCACACGCGCGGCCGCGGCTGACAGGGTCAAGGTCGACTGCGGCGGCAGCAGCACCGCGTGCACGCCAAAGTGCGCCGCCGAGCGCAGCACCGCGCCAAGGTTGTGCGGGTTGCCGACGCCGTCCAGCCACAGCAGGCGCACCGGACCGCTGCGCGGCAGGCGCTGCAGCAGGGTGTCCAGATCCAGTTCGGGGCGCGGCAGCATCTGCAGGCAGACGCCCTCGTGATGGCTGCTGCCGCTGATGCGTTCGAGTTCGTCGTCTTCGACGACGCGATAGCCGAGCCGATTGGCCACGCAGAAGGCCAGCAGTTCGCGCAGGGTGCCGATCCGGGCCTCGCTCAGATAGACCTTGCGCAGCGCCTCGGGGCGCGCGGCAAAGGCCGCGCGGGCTGCATTCAGGCCGCAGATCTTCTGCTCTGCACCGCGCGCGATGAAGCCCGTGGACGCGCGCTCGGCGGCACCGTCGTGATTGCGCTCGCCCGCAGGCGGGCGCCGATGCTCAGCTGCACTGCCGCGCTCGCGCGGCGGCCCACGTCGCTCGGCGCCAGCGTGCGCGCGCGGCGCTCGGTCGTCGGAGCGCGACCTGTCATCGCGCGGAGCCGCAGCTTGATCGCGCGGGCGCTCGCTGCGGCTGGCCGCACCGCCCTGCCAAGGGCTTCGCGCGCTGCCGCGCGGTTCGGCCGCGGCTTCGCGGGGCGGTCGAGCAGCGCCGCGTTCCGCGCCCGTCGCATCGCGTGTCGCCGAGGCGCGATCGCCTTGGCGCTTCTCCGGGCGAGTCCCGCGGACACCCGCATCACCCTGCGCGCGCGCCGGGCCTTTGCGGTCAGCGCCGCCAGCGCCCGGAGAACCGGCGGGCTTCGGCCGGCCCCAGGGCGAGCGTTTGCCGCCGTCCTCGCCTTCGCGGCTCATGCGTGGCCACCGACCGGTGCGACCTGCTCTTCCAGTTCATCCAGCCTGCGGCCGAGGGCCTCGGGCGAGCGCGTGAACGGCGCCAGCAGGGCGTAGAAGGCCGGCACCACGAACAGCGACAGCAGGGTCGAGAAGGCCACGCCGAAGATCACCACCACGCCGATCGTGGCGCGGCTGGCCGAGCCCGGGCCGCCGGCCGCGACCAGCGGCACCGCGCCGGCGATGGTGGCGATCGAGGTCATCAGGATCGGCCGCAGACGCACCGACGCCGACTCGACGATCGCGTCCAGCACCTGCCTGCCCTCGTCGCGCAGCTGGTTGGCGAACTCGACGATCAGGATGCCGTTCTTCGCCGCCAGCCCGACCAGCATGACGATGCCGATCTGGCTGAACAGGTTGAGCGTGCCGCCGGTGATCCAAAGCCCGCCGAGCGCGCCCAGCACCGCCAGCGGCACGGTGAACATGATCACCAGCGGGTGGATGAAGCTTTCGAACTGCGCGGCCAGCACCAGATAGACCACCAGCAGGGCGAGCGCGAATGTCGCCAGCGCGCTGCCGCTGGCCTTGACGAACTCGCGCGAGCCGCCCTTGTAGTCGAGCTGGGCATAGTCGGGCAGCTCTTCGCGTGCGGTCTGTTCCACCCACTGCAGGGCCTCGCCCAGGGTGTAGCCCTCGGCGAGGTTGGCGGAGATGGTGATCGCGCGCAGCCGGTTGAAGCGGTTGAAGCTGCCCGGCTCGGCCAACTCGGACAGGGTCACGAGGTTGGACAGTGGAATCAGCTCGCGCGAACGCTCCGAGCGCACGTAGACCCCGGTCAGGTCGGTGGGGCTGGCGCGCGAGGCCTCGTCGGCCTGCAGCACCACGTCGTACTCCTCGCCGTCCTCGACGTAGGTGGTAACTCGGCGCGAACCCATCAGGGTTTCCAGGGTGCGGCCGATTTCCTGCACCGAGACGCCGAGGTCGGCGGCGCGCGCGCGGTCGATGTCGATGCGGATCTGCGGGCGGGTTTCCTGGTAGTCGGAGTCGGCGGCGAAGATGCCGGGATTGCCCTCGATGCGCGCCAGCATGCGGTCGCGCCAGTCGGCCAGCTCCTCGTAGGTCGGCCCGCCAAGCACGAACTGCAGCGGCTGCCCGCGGCCGCCGCCGAGACCGCCACCGCGACCCTGGGCGAAGGCGCGCACGCCGGGAATGCTGTTCAAGTCCGTGCGGAAGCCATCGATCACCTCGCCCGTGCTCATGCTGCGCTCGGCCCAGTCCTTCAGGATCACGATCGCAAAGCCGGTGTGCATCTCTTCGCTGACGCCAAACCCGCCCGGCACGCGGGTGTTGATGCGCTCGACCGGGCCGTCTTCGGCAATCCAGGGTTTCAGCTTGTCCTCGATCAGCTGCACCTGGCCGACCGTGTAATCGAAGCCGGCGCCTTCGGGGCCCTGGATGCTCACGAAGAAGCTGCCGCGATCCTCATCGGGCGCAAGCTCGCTGGGCACGCTGTTGAACAACATCACCGAAGCGCCGCCGACCACGCCGAAGGCGACCGTGAGGCCCAGCCACAGCGCACCCCGGCGCAGTCGGACCATGCCCCCCACCAGGCGTGCATAGGCCTGGCTGACGCGATCGATGAAGCCGATGAAGACCTGATTGAAGCGGTTGTGCTTCTGGTTCGGACGCACCAGCTTCGAGCACATCATCGGGGTCAGGGTCAGCGCGACGAAGCTCGAGATCGCCACCGCCGCCGACAGCGCCACCGCGAGCTCGCGGAACAGACGGCCGGCATTGGACTGCATGAAGGCGACCGGCAGGAACACCGCCACCAGCACCGCGGTGGTTGCGATCACCGCGAACGCGACCTGCGCGGTGCCGCGCTTGGCGGCCAGCAGCGGGGGCTCGCCCAGATCGGCGCGTCGCTGGACGTTCTCCAGCACGATGATGGCGTCGTCGACCACAAGACCGATGCACAGCACCAGCGCCAGCAGAGTCAGCAGGTTGATCGAGAAGCCGAACGCCGACAGCGCCATGAAGGCGGCAATCAGACAGACGGGAACCGTCACCGCCGGGATCAGAGCCGCGCGCGCGCTGCCGAGGAAGAGGTAGATCACGATCAGCACCAGCACCATCGCCTCGATCAGCGTCCACTGCACGCGCTTCAGGGCCTCGTCGATGAAGATGGTGGTGTCGAAGGCCACGATCAGGCTCATGCCCTCGGGCAAGGTGCGTTCGATGCGCTCGACCTGGGCGCGCACGGCGGTGGCCACGTCGAGGCTGTTGGCGGTCGATGTCTTGACGATACCCAGCCCGAGATTGGGCTGGCCGTTGCCGCGGAAATAGGCGCGGCGCTCGCTGGAAGCGCGTTCGACGCGGGCCACATCGCCCAGCCGCACCACGTAGCCGTCTTCGCCCTTGGCTAGCGACAGCCGTGCGAAATCGTCAGCCTCGCGATAGCCGCGGTTGACGCGCAGGGTGAAGTCGCGGGTTTGCGATTGCAGGCGACCCGCCGGCAACTCGATGTTCTCGCGGCGCAACGCGCTCTCGACGTCATTGACGGTCAGCCCGCGCGCGGCCAGCGCCTGCCGGTCCAGCCACACCCGCATGGCGTAGCGCTGCTGGCCGCCGACGCGCACCGCCGCCACGCCATCGATCGCGGACAGGCTGTCGGTGATGTAGCGGTTGGCGTAGTCGGTGAGCTCGAGCGTGTCGAGCCGGTCGGAGTTCATGTTCAGCCAGATGATCGGCTGCGAGTCGGCCTCGACCTTGGCCACCTGGGGCGCGTTGACCTCGTCGGGCAGACGGTCGATGACCCGGCTGATGGCATCGCGGACGTCATTGGTCGCGGCCTCGATGTCGCGGCCCAGGCCGAACTCGATGGTGACGTTGCTGGCACCGTTGCGGCTGCGCGAGTCGACCGACTCGATACCCTCGATGCCGCTGACCGCGTCTTCGAGGATCTGGGTGACGCGGGTCTCGACCACCGCCGCCGAGGCGCCTGTGTAAACCACCTCCACCGAGACGATCGGCGGATCGATGTCGGGCAGCTCGCGCACGCTGAGCGTGCCGTAGGCCATCACGCCGAGCACGACCAGCAGCAGGTTCATCACGGTGGCGAGCACCGGGCGCTTGATGGAGATGTCGGAGAGCAGCATCGTCAGAGACCTCCACCGGCCTGCGCGGCGACTGCAGCCGCCGGCGCTTCGGCGATGCGCGCGCCGGGCCGCAGCTTGACCGTGCCTTCGACCACGATGCGGGTGCCGGCGGCGAGGCCTTCGACGATTTCGACCTCGCCGGCGCGGCGCGCGCCTGAGCGCACGTCGACGCGCTGCACCGCGTCGCCCTCACCCACCGCGTACACGAAGCTCTGGCCGCCGATCTGCAGCAGCGCAAGCTCGGGGATCACCACGGCCTGCCGGGTCGGCTTCTCGACCCGCACGGTCATCAGCATGCCCGGCCGGATCTCACCGTCCGGGTTGGCGAAATCGGCGCGCACGGTGACCGCGCGGGTGACGGGATCGACGCGCGATCCAACGGTGGCGACCGTCCCGGTGAAATCGCGGTCGGGGTAGGCCGCGCTGCGCGCGCGCACCACCTGTCCCGCGGCGATCGCCGAGAGGAAGGTCTCCGGCACCGAGAAATCAAGCTTGATCACCGACACGTCATCGAGCGTGGCAATCGGCGTGCCCGGCGTCACCAGGGTGCCGGGGCTGACCTGGCGGAAGCCGAGGACACCATCGAAAGGGGCAACGATGACGCGATCGGCGAGGCGCGCGCGGATGGTCTCGACGCGGGCGCGGGCGGCGTCACGGGCGGCGACCTGGGTGTCGAGCTGGCTGCGCGGCACGGTGCCGTTCTCGACCAGACCGACCAGACGCTCGTACTGCTGGCGCGCTTCCTTGAACGTGGCCTGCGCTTCTTCGAGGTTGGCCACCTCGGCGCGCCCGGACAGATCTACCAGGATGTCGCCGGCCGCCACCCGATCGCCGTCTTCGAACTTCACCGAGTCCACGGTTTCGGTGACCTTGGCGGTGATCGTCAGCGACTCGCGCGCCTGCGCCGTGCCCAGCGCCTCGATCACATCGACCCATGGCTGCATTTCAACGGTGCGGGTGGTGACCACGGCGGGCGGCATGCCGGCGCCCGGGCCGGCCGCTGGCGCATCGGCACCGCCGCAGCCCGCGAGAGCGAGGGCGACCACCAGAGCGGACAGAAGCGGCGCGACAGCGCGACGGCGGAGACGGTTTGAAGCCTGGAGCATGCGAACCTCGGGGCGTTGATTCGGGCCGGCAGCGGCGAAGGGGGCGGCGACGCGGCAATGCAGACGGGGGAGCGGCGTCGGGCCGGCAGGACGCCGAGGCGGGCACGCGCCGGCCGCGGCTTCCACGGATGTGAAGCATGAATCGCGCCGGCCTCCTTAGCCTGTGCCGTAAGTCCACGCGGGCACAGGATTTTGTCGGAAACGGGTGAAGAACCGACCGGGGTTCAGGTCCTCGCCTCGCACGCGGCTCGTTCCGCAGGTTTCACTGGTGTCGTTGTCGCGTGTCGGCGGGGTCTCCGGGAAGGATCAGCTGACCGATCGCATCGGCGCGCAGCCATCGCCCGCGCGTCGGCGTTGGCGCCGCTCCCCGCAGCGCGAAACCTTCGGCTTAGGTCCGTTCCGGACTATCCAAGGTGCCGATCCGCGTTTCAGTCCGGTCAGCGCGATTGCGAGAGTGCAGGCCCGCTCTCTGATCGACGCGCCCATGACCGCGCTGACCGCCCTGCCCGACCTTGGCACCCTGCCCCTGCCTGCCGCCACCACGCTGGCGCCGATCGCCCGCGCGCTGGATGGGCTCGATCCGGCCAGCCTGTGGTGGCTGTCGGGCTATGCGGCGGGTCTGGCCCGCGGCGCACTGGCGGGCGGCGCCGCCGCCCCGCAGGTCGAGGCGGTGGTCTTGCCGCGTCTCACCGTGCTCTACGGCAGCCAGACCGGCAATGCCAAGCGCACGGCGGAAGCGCTGGCCGCCGCGGCCGAAGCCGCCGGCTTCGCGGTGCGGCTGCTTCGCGCGGATGCCTACGCCACGCGCGAGCTCAAGGACGAGCGCCTGCTGTGGGTGGTGATCAGCACCCAGGGCGAGGGCGAGCCGCCAGAGGATTCACTCGGCTTCGTCGAATTCCTGCTCGGCCGGCGCGCACCGAAGCTGCCCGAACTGAAGTACGCCGTGCTGGGCCTGGGCGACAGCAGCTATCCGAAGTTCTGCGAGACCGGCCGCCAGATCGACGCGCGTCTGGCCGAGCTGGGCGCTCAGCGCCTGCAGCCGCTGGGCGAGGCCGATGTCGACATCGACGCGGTCGCGACCCCGTGGCGCACGCGCGCGGTGGAATCGCTGAAGGCGCTGGCGGCCGAACTCGCGCCAGCCGCGGCAGCCGCGCTGCCTGCAGGCGCGCACTCGGCCGCGATCATTCCGCTGCGCCCGGCCTTGGCGGCCGCCCTGCATTCGCGCGAGCAGCCCTTTGCCGCCGAACTGATCGAGCAGGTGCGCCTGACCGGCCGCGGCAGCCAGCGCGACGTCCGCCATCTCGAATTCAGCCTCGCCGGCTCGGGCCTGCACTACGCGCCGGGCGATGCGCTGGGCGTGTGGGCACCGAACCCCTCGGCCCTGGTCGAGGCCGTGCTTGAACTGACCCGGCTCGACGGCGATGCACCGCTCACGCTGGAGGGCGTGGAGCGTCCGCTGCGCGTGTGGCTGAGCGAGCACCGCGAACTGACCCGCCTCGCCAAGCCGCTGCTGGTGGCGCTGGGCGCGGTGTCCAAGCATCGCGAGCTGCACAGCCTGCTGGATCCGGCCGAGGCCGCTTCGCTTTCGGCCCTGCTGTCCAGCCACCAGCTGGTCGACGTGCTGCGCGAGTGGCCGGGCGCGTGGACCGCCGAAGCCTTCGTACGCGCGCTGCGGCCGATGGCGCCGCGCCTGTACTCAATCGCCTCCAGCCCGCTGGCCTATGCCGACGAGGTGCATCTCACGGTCGACGTGGTCGGCGCTGAGGATTCCGATCCACTGCGCCTCGGGTTGGCCTCGCACCATCTGGCCACGCTTGATCCCGGCGCGCGTGCGCGGGTCTTCATCGAGGAGAACCCGCGCTTCCGCCTGCCCGCCGACAGCAGCCGCGACCTGATCATGCTCGGCGCCGGCACCGGCATCGCACCCTACCGCGCCTTCGTGCAGCAGCGCGTGGCTGAGGGCGCCAGCGGCCGGCACTGGCTGCTGTTCGGCGCACGCTCCCTGCGCGACGACTTCCTCTACCAGACCGAATGGCAGGAGCACCAGCGCCGCGGCGCGCTGCAGCACATCGACCTCGCTTTCTCGCGCGATGCCAAGCCGCGCGTCTACGTGCAGCAGCGCCTGCGCGAGCAGGCCGCACGCCTGTTCGAGTGGCTGGACGGCGGCGCGCACTTCTACGTCTGCGGCAGCCTTGCGCTGGGCCGCGACGTCCACCAGACCCTGCTCGACCTGTTCGCCCAGCGCCTCGGCAGCGCCGAAGCGGCGACCGAGGCCCTGCAGCAGCTGCAGCAGTCCGGGCGCTACGCCCGCGACGTCTACTGAGACCGCGCCATGGCCAGCCATTCCGTCGAAGACATCAAGCGCGCCAGCCGCGGCCTGCGCGGCACGGTTGAACAAAGCCTCGCCGACCCCGTCACCGGCGCCCTGCGCGACACCGACCAGGTGGTGCTCAAGTATCACGGCAGCTACCAGCAGGACGACCGCGATATCCGCGAGGAGCGCCGCCGCGCCAAGCTCGAACCCGCGCACAGCTTCATGATCCGCACGCGCACGCCGGGCGGGGTGATCACGCCCGAGCAGTGGCTGAAGCTCGACGCCATCGCCACCACCTACGCCGAGCGCGGCCTGCGCATCACCACCCGCCAGGCCTTCCAGTTCCACGGCGTGATCAAGCGCGATCTCAAGCCCACCATGCAGGCGATCAACGCCGCGCTGATCGACACGCTGGCCGCCTGCGGCGACGTCAACCGCAATGTCGCAGTCGCCGCCAACCCGCTGCTGTCGGCGCTGCACGACACGGTCTACCGGCAGGCGGCCGCGCTGTCCGAACACCTGCTGCCCAATACCCGCGCCTACTACGAGATCTGGCTGGACGAAGAGCGCGTCGCTGGCGACGAGGGCGAGCCCATCTACGGGGCGACCTACCTGCCGCGCAAGTTCAAGATCGGCTTCGCGATCCCGCCGTACAACGATGTCGATGTCTTCAGCCAGGACCTCGGCTTCATCGCTGTCATCGAGAACGGCGAGCTCGCCGGCTACAACGTTACCGTCGGCGGTGGCATGGGCAGCACCCATGGCGACGCCGAAACCTACCCACGCCTCGCCGACGTCCTCGGGTTCATTTCTCCCCACGACGTGATCCCTGTCGGCGAGGCCGTGGTTACGGCGCAGCGCGATTTCGGCAACCGCGCCACCCGCAAGCGCGCGCGTCTGAAGTACACGATCGACGAGCACGGGCTCGACTTCTTCCGCGGCGAGGTCGAGCGTCGCTCAGGCGTGAGCCTGCAGCCGCCGCGCGCCTTCGAATTCGCCCACAGCGGCGACCGCTTCGGCTGGGTCGAAGCGGACAGCGGCCAGTGGCACCTGACCCTGCGCATCCCCGCCGGGCGCATCCAGGACAGCGCGGATCGGCTGCACCTCACCGGCCTGCGCGAAGTCGCCAAGGTGCATCGCGGGCACTTCCGCATGACGCCCAACCAGAACCTGGTGATCGCCGACATCACGCCTGAGCGCCGCGCCGGCATCGATGCCCTGCTGCGCCAGTACGGCCTGCTCGACGCGCTCGAAACCAGCGCCTTTAAGCGCGAGGCGCTCGCCTGCGTCGCGCTGCCAACCTGCGGCCTCGCGATGGCCGAGGCCGAGCGCTATCTCGACGAAGCCCTGGACAAGGTGCAGGCCCTGCTCGATCGCCACGGTGTTGGCGAGCAGTCGATCCTGCTG
>JBKCVA010000150.1:0-86158 GCA_046318115.1 Lysobacterales bacterium
GTCGAGCTGCTGACTAAAGGCGCGATCCTGCGCCGCGCGTACTCCTCGGTGGGTTCGCCATCGATGCTGAGCACGGTCTCGCCTGCAACCACGCCTTCACCCGCCAAGGCAGCGTCGAATACCCCACTCACCACCACCTGATCCTCGATCAGCCGCGTCTGTAGTCCAGGACGCGCGTAGAACTTGGAGATCAGTTCGTCGGGTGGATTGACGTTGCTGTGCCCATCCTGCAGGAGCGCCACGAAGCGCTGCAGCTCGCGGTAGTACTCGGCGGTGTCCGTCGCCGCCATCACCTTCGGGATGGCATCCAGGTAGGCGCGATCCCAGTCGAGCTCGGGCACCTGGTCGAACCATACGAACTCGTCTCTGGCGACGCTCCAGATCCGCGACAGGCCGGCGATACGTTCCGCTTCCGACAGCACGTCCACGTAGGGCGTGGCGAGACTGGAATCCTCGGACAAGCGCAGGCTCACGGCGGCGCGGTCACGCACGCGGGCCGCGTCTTCGCGTTCGATGAGCGCAGCGAAGTCCGGGTTCTCGAAGAACTGGGGCGGCAGCCACATCATGTCCGTCATGGTTTCAAGGCTGCGGACTGCAGCCTCCGGCTGACCCACTCTGGACAGCACATGGGCCTGATCCCGCAGAAGGTCGAAGCGTCGGAATTTCAGGTATGTGTTTCCGTTAGCCATGTCGCGGACGATCGGTGTGTCAAGCCAGGTCAGGGCTGCAGAAAGATCCGCACGAATGTTCTGAAGCGTGGTCTCGCTCGCCGGAGCGCCTTGGTGAATGACATCGGAGTGCTTGCTTCGCAGGGTCTGAACCGTGTCGTAGGCGTCCCAAGCGTTGGCGGGCGCTGCCGCAAACACTGCTGTGGGCGCAGGGCCCTCGTTGCCGAGCGCGAGTGCGCTCGGCGCCCAGAATGCCAGCGCCGCTCCGAGCAGGAGCGTTGAGGTTTCGGACGCCATTTGCGGGAACGCTGGCTGGTGCTGCGTTCTTGGACGTTGTTTCAGAGTCCGGCACAGTTCCGTTCTGCTACAGCCATGCGGACGACGACTGTTCATCTGGCTAGCTTCCAACTCGCCCAAAGGGGCGTTGATCGGGAGCGTGCAACAGAAGCATCGTGCTCCGCGTTAAAGCGGTGTTTGCCCGATGCGGTATCTGCTGACGCGGCAAAACCCTGCCGGCGCTTTTGCAGGGTCTTGAGCTTTCTGCAGCACATTGGAGGCGCGGGCACGCTCTTCCCGATTCCCGATTCCCGATTCCCGATTCCCAGCCCTCAGCCCTGATGCCGCAGCGCTTCGATCGGGTCGAGCTGGGCCGCTTTGCGCGCCGGGTAGTAGCCGAAGAACAGCCCGGTGGCGACGGCGAAGCCGGTGGCGAGTGCGATCACTTCGAAGCTGAGTTCGACGGGCAGTGCGCCGATGCGCCCGGCCAGCAGGGCACCGGCGATGCCGATGGCGATGCCGATGATGCCGCCGCCGAGCGAGATCATCATGGCCTCGGCAAGGAACTGCCGCTGGATCTCCTTTGGGCCTGCACCGACCGCCATGCGCAGGCCGATTTCGCGGATCCGCTCGGTCACCGAGACCAGCATGATGTTCATGATGCCGATGCCGCCCACGATCAGCGAAATGCCGGCGACCGCACCGAGCAGCATCGACATCAGGCGCGTGGTTTCGTTGCGCGCGCTGACCAGCTGGGTGAGGTTGCGGACGATGAAGTCGTCCTCCGCGCCCGGCGCGATGTTGTGGGTTTCCTTCAGCACGCTGTTGAGGTCGGCCTCGACCTTGACCATGTCCTTCGAGCTGGCGGTGCCCACGACAATGCCCTGCACGGTGCCCGGCGGCAGCTGCATCTGACCCATCAGGCGCCTGCGCGCTGTGTCGAGCGGCACGAACACGGTGTCGTCCTGGTCGCCGCCCCAGCCGCTCTGGCCCTTCGGGTTCGCCACGCCGACCACGGTAAAGGGCACGCGACCGATGCGGATGCTCGCGCCGATCGGATCGTCTTCCCCGAACAGCTTCTCGCGCACGGTCTGGCCCAGCACCACCACGGTGTCCGTGCCGTCGAAGCCCGCCAGCTCGCCTTCGTCGCCGGCAGACAGGCTCCAGTCGAGAATGCGGAAGAAGTCCGGCTGCACGCCCTGCCACTGGGTGCTCCAGTTCTGCTCGGCCTGGATCACCTGCGCGCCGCCGCGCACCGTGGCGCTGACGAAACGCGCTTCAGGAATGCGCTCGCGGATGGCTTCAACGTCGTCCATGGTCAGCGAGAAGATGCTGCCTGCGCCCATCCGCACGGCCCCCTGGCGACCCCAGTTGGGCATCACGTCGATGCGGTTCGAGCCGAGTCGCGAGATGGTCTGGTCGAGCTGGGCCTGGGTGCCCTGGCCGACCGACACCATCACGATGACCGCTGCGATGCCGATGATCACGCCGAGCGCGGTCAGGGTGCTGCGCAGCCAGTTGCCGCGCAGCGCGAACAGGGCCATGTAGAGGATGTCGCGGAAGCGCACGCGCCCCGGCGGCACGAAGGTCTGCGGCGGGTTCGGGCTCATCGGGGCAGCTCCTTCAGTTCGCCGTCGTGCATGGACAGCACGCGATCCGCGCGCTCTGCCACATCGGGATCGTGGGTGATCAGCACGATCGTATGCCCCTGCGCCTGCAGGCTCTGGAACAACTTCAGGATCTCCTCGCCGGTGCGCGAATCGAGCGCGCCGGTGGGCTCATCGGCGAGCAGGATCGGCGCACGGTTGATCAGCGCGCGGGCGATGGCCACGCGCTGCTGCTGGCCGCCGGAGAGCTCGCTGGGGCGGTGCTTGCCGCGGTCGGCCAAGCCCACCTCGGCGAGGGCCAGCAGGGCGCGTTCGCGGCGCAGCTGAGGCGGCACGCCGGCATAGGTCAAGGGCAGCATCACGTTGTCCAGCGCCGACATGCGGCTCAGGAGATGAAAGCCCTGGAAGACGAAACCGATCTTCTCGAGGCGCAGGCGCGCGCGGCCGGCGGCGTCGAGTTCGGCGACATCGACACCGTCGCAGAGGTAGCGGCCGGCGCTGGGCGAGTCGAGGCAGCCGATCAGGTTCATCAGGGTCGACTTGCCCGAGCCGGAGGGGCCGATGATGGCGACGAACTCGCCGTGGGCGATGTCGAAGCTGACGCCGCGCAGGGCGACCACTTCTGCTGCGGTGCCTTCGGCGTAGACCTTGCGCAGGTCAGAGCAGTGGATGACGGGCGCGGCGGCCGTCATGCGCCGCCCTCGGTGCCGGTGATCACGGCATCCCCTTCGGCGAGCGCGCTGCCGACGATCTCGGTATGGCTGCTGTCCGACAGGCCGGCCCGCGTCTGCACGGCCGTGGGTGCGCCGTCGCGCAGCACATACACGGTGACGGCGCGCGCATTGACCAGCTCGTTCAGCTGGGCATCGAAGCGCTGCCGCTGGCTGTCGTCGAGTGTGGCGAGGAATGCCGCGTAGCCCTCTCGGATGCGCGCCGTCATGCCGGCGGCGATCTGCGCCTGGCTGGGGCCGCCGCCGCCCATCGAGAACATGGGGCCGCCGCCACCGCCGCCGCCCTGGGCCATGCGCTGCTGGATCTGCTGGCGCATGCGTTCGGCGCGCTCGCGCGCCGCGGTGGCATCGGTCTCGAAGGCGGCCTGCTGTTCCGGCTTGAGTTCCAGCCCCTTGGCGATGCGGGCGAGGTCGTCGGCGAGGTTGCCGCCGCCGAACATGCGGGCCATCGGGTTTTCGGTGGGCGCATCAGCCGGCTTGTAGCGCAGGGCCGCATTGGGCACCCGCAGAACCCCCTGACGCTCGCTGACCTCGATGCTCGCGTTGGCCGTCATCCCGGGCAGCAGGCTGAAGTCGGGGTTGTCGACGGCGATGATGACCGGGTAGGTGATGACGTTCTGGGTGTTCACTGCGGCCAGCCGCACCTGCTTGACCTCGCCGCGGAACTCGCGGCCTGCGAAGGCATCCACGGTGAACTTCACCGGCTGGCCCGAACGTATCTGGCCGACGTCGCTCTCGTCGACGCTGAGCTCGATCTGCATCTGGCTCAAGTCCTCGGCGATCTGGAACAGCACCGGCGACTGGAAGCTGGCGGCCACGGTCTGGCCGGGTTCGGCCGTGCGGCTCAGCACCACGCCGTCGACCGGCGCGCGGATGACCGTGTAGGCGAGGTCGAGCTCGGCATTGGCCACGTTGGCTTCGGCCTGTTCGATCTGAGCGCGGGCGGAGGCTACCCGCGCCACCGCCTGTTCGCGGGCGGCGACCGCGAGATCGACCTCTGCGCGCGAAACGAGCTGGCGTCCGATCAGCTCCTGCTTGCGCGCATAGTCGGCCTCGGCGTTCTTCTGGGCGGCCAGCGCCTCCTGCAGGCTGGCGCGCGCGCTGGCGAGGGCCGCGCGGGTCTGGGTCAGACGCGCCTGGTAGTTCGCGGGATCAAGCCTCGCAATGATCTGGTTGCGGGTGACGCGCTCGTTGAAGTCGACGAGCACTTCCTGGATCTGGCCCGATACCTGCGAGCCGATGTCGACCGTGGACAGCGCCTTCAGCGCTCCGGTGGCCGAAATGGCAACGCGCAGATCCCCGCGCTCAAGCGGCACGGTCTTGTAGCTGAGTGCAGCGTCGCCACGTGGGCCGAACCCATAGTAGGCGCCACCCAGGACGCTGGCGAAAACCGCCGCGTAGACAAAAAGCGAGAGGCGGAGGCGGCGCGGGGCAGGGGCTCGCGAATTCATGGAGAAAAGTGGCTCGCAGGACGTAAGGAGGGAGAGGCGCGGGCTGGAACGGGGAGGCGTTGGATTTCCGTCGCCGACTCTCGGCTTCAGCACCGTCTAAGCGCTCAGCATGGGGCTTGCCCAGGGGTTGAGCGATACCCGATGGTCATGCGCGCCGGTATCAGGGGCCCAAGGTCGTGCTGGAGAGAGCAGTCTTGTCGGGTGTCGTGGAGGGCACGCCCGCGGACTGGGCGCGCAAGGGCTTGACCCCCATGCAACCGGGCGACGCGAATGCCTCCCCGCGTAGCGACCGAACGAGTTCCGATACGAGCCAGACTCGCGATTGCTGACCAGGGACAGGACGTTCCTGGTCCGTGTTGGCCTGGTCCGGGCTGTGCTCGCGGGCGAGGTGAAGAAGTCCTTTCTTGCTTCGCGGTTGTGGGCAAACCCTCGCGTGGACTACACTTTCGCGCCCCTTGGGCTGGCGCGCTCACCGCCCGCAGCCTTCGAGGCGGCAAACCCACACCCCCACCACGGCGGTCCTCGCGGTGCTCCGCGCGTGCCTCTTTTGCACGCACTCCGGAGTTCCTGCGGTTCCCGCATCCAAGAGGTTCACATGTCCATCGACACCCAGAAGATCATCGAAGATTTCAAGCGCGGCCCCGGCGACACCGGCTCCCCGGAAGTGCAGGTGGCCCTGCTGTCGGCTCGCATCGAGCAGCTGACCGAGCACTTCAAGATCCACAAGCTCGACCACCACGGCCGTCGCGGTCTGATCCGCCTGGTCAATCAGCGCCGTCGCCTCCTGAGCTATCTCAAGAACAAGGACGGTGATCGCTACAAGACGCTCATCGAGCGCCTCGGCATCCGTCGCTAAGCCCATAAGGGGACGTCAAACGTGGCGAAAGTAACCAAGACTTTTCAGTACGGAAACCACCAGGTCACGCTGGAGACGGGTGAAATCGCCCGCCAGGCCGGCGGTGCGGTCCTCGTCAAGATGGCCGACACCGTTGTGCTGGTCACGGCAGTTGCCAACAAGGGCCTGCGCGACGGCATCGACTTCTTCCCGCTCACGGTCGACTACCAGGAGAAGTTCTACGCCGGCGGCCGCATCCCGGGCGGCTTCTTCAAGCGCGAAGGTCGCCTGACCGAGAAAGAGACGCTGACCTCGCGTCTGATCGATCGTCCGATCCGCCCGCTGTTCCCGGAAACCTTCCGTCATGAGGTCCAGGTCATCGCCACGGTGATGTCCATGAACCCGGAAGTCGATGGCGACATCCCGGCCATGATCGGCGCCTCGGCCGCCCTGTGCCTGACCGGCGTGCCCTTCAAGGGCCCGATCGGTGCGGCCAAGGTCGGCTACAAGAACGGCCAGTACCTGCTGAACCCGACCGCCAGCGAGCTGGCCACCTCCGATCTGGAGCTGGTCGTTGCCGGCACCAAGGACGCGGTGCTGATGGTCGAGTCCGAGGCCAAGCTGCTGTCCGAAGAAGTCATGCTGGGCGCGGTGGTCTACGGCCATCAGCAGCTGCAGACGGTCATCAACGCCATCAACGAGCTGGTCGCCGAGGTCGGCGTGAGTGCGTTCCCGTGGGCCGCGCCGGAGCCGGCGACCGCCTTCATCGACGCCATCAAGGCGGCGGTGGGCGACCGGCTGGAGAAGGCCTACCGTATCCAGGCCAAGGCCGAGCGTCGCGAAGCCATCAACGCCCTGCGCAAGGACGTCCTCGCGGCGATCGAGCCGCAGTTCGAGGCGAACGGCTGGACGACCAAGCAGTTCTTCGCCGAGTTCGGCGACCTCGAGTACCACACCATGCGCGCCATGGTGCTCGCTACCAAGAGCCGCGTCGACGGCCGCGACCTGACCACCGTCCGCCCGATTGCCGTGCGTACCGGCGTGCTGCCGCGCACCCACGGCTCGGCCCTGTTCACCCGCGGTGAGACGCAGTCGATCGTGGTGGCCACGCTGGGCACCGCACGCGACGGCCAGATCATCGATGCGGTGTCGGGCGAGTACAAGGAACACTTCCTGTTCCACTACAACTTCCCGCCCTACTGCACGGGCGAGACCCGTCCGATGATGGGCCCGAAGCGTCGCGAGATCGGCCACGGCCGTCTGGCCAAACGCGGCGTGCTGGCGGTGATGCCGTCGATGGAAGAGTTCCCGTACACCATCCGCTGCGTGTCGGAGATCACCGAGTCGAACGGTTCCTCGTCGATGGCGTCGGTCTGCGGCTCCTCGCTGGCGCTGATGGACGCGGGCGTGCCGATCAAGGCGCCGGTGGCCGGTATCGCCATGGGCCTGATCAAGGAAGGCAGCGCCTTCGCCGTGCTGTCCGACATCCTCGGTGACGAAGACCACCTGGGCGACATGGATTTCAAGGTCGCCGGCACCGAGAAGGGCATCTCGGCCCTGCAGATGGACATCAAGATCGAGGGCATCACCGAGGAGATCATGAAGATCGCGCTCGACCAGGCCAAGGCCGGTCGACTGCACATCCTCGGCGAGATGAACAAGGTCATCAACGCGCCGCGCGCCGAGATGAGCGAGTACGCCCCGCGGCTGCTGACCATCAAGATCCACCCGGACAAGATCCGCGAAGTGATCGGCAAGGGCGGCGCCACCATCCAGGGCATCACGAAGGAAACGGGCACCCAGATCGACATCCAGGATGACGGCACCATCGTCATCGCGTCGGTCAACGCCGCCCAGGCGCAGGCTGCCAAGGCCCGCATCGAGCAGATCACCTCCGATGTCGAGCCGGGCCGGATCTACGAGGGCAAGGTCGCCAAGCTGATGGACTTTGGTGCGTTCGTCACCATCGCTCCGGGCAAGGATGGTCTCGTGCATGTCTCGCAGATCTCCTCCGAGCGCGTCGAGAAGGTGTCGGACAAGCTGAAGGAAGGCGACATCGTCAAGGTCAAGGTGCTGGAGGTCGACAAGCAGGGCCGCATCCGCCTGTCGATGAAGGCCGTGCTGGAAGACGAAGCCGCCGGCTGATCCGTCAGGATCACCGTGACGCGACAGGAAGGGCGGGCCGAAGGGCCCGCCCTTTCTGTTCGTATGTGGCCAACGATTCGCGGGGCAGCCGGTTGCGCAGCCTTCGGCACAGTCGCGCCGCGATGGAATCCGCTAAAACTGCGCGCCCACACCTCGCCGTACGGAAGCCATTGATGCGCATCACTCCGCGCCGTCTGCGCTGGATCTTCAACCTCTGGCCGCCCTTCCTGTTTGCCGGAATCCGCGTCGAGCACATCGCTGAGGACTGGACGCGTGCGCGGGTGCGCATGGATTTGCGCTGGTACAACCGCAACTATGTGCGCACCCACTTTGGCGGCAGCCTGTTCGCAATGACCGATCCGTTCTGGATGCTGCTGGCCATGGAATCGCTGGGGCGGGAGTTCATCGTCTGGGACAAAGCCGGCGAGATCGAATTCGTCAAACCGGGCCGTGGTCGCGTGCGGGCCGAGTTCCATCTCGAGCCGGAGCTGGTCCACCGCCTCCGCGAACAGGCACGCCACGAGCGGAAGGTTCTGCACTGGTTCGAAACCGACGTGGTCGACGAGGATGGCGACACCGTGGCGCGCGTGCGCAAGCAGCTCTACATCCGCCGCAAGCGCGAGAACGGCTGAAGCCGCAGCGAAGCTCGCCCTGCGGCCGGGCCTCGCCTATGCTCGCGGGCCTGAACGCAGAAGCGCCCGATTCCCGCATGAGCTCCGATCCCGCCCTCGCCCAGTTTGTGAGCGACGGCCTGCCGCAGATCACCGGTTACCGTCTGCTGCGCCCCTTGGGTCGCGGGGGCATGGCCGTGGTCTACCTGGCGGTGCAGCTCTCGCTTGACCGCGAAGTGGCGATCAAGGTGATGGCGCAGGAGGCCAGCGTCGATGCAGAACGCGCCGAGCGCTTCGAGCGGGAAGCGCGGATCATCGCGCGTCTGGAACACCCCAGCATCGTCGGCATCCACGAGGTGGGTCGCACGCTGGATGGGCGGCCGTACTACGTGATGCCGTATCTCGCCCGAGGCGATCTCGCGCAGCGCGACCTCAGCGCCGACGAGGACCAGGTCATCGACGTGCTGACTGCGTTGCTCGATGCGCTCGGCTATGCCCATGCGCGCGGCATCGTGCATCGGGACGTCAAGCCCGAGAACGTGCTGTTCGACAGCGGAGGACGGCCGCAATTGGCCGACTTCGGAATCGCACTCTCGCGGCGTAGCGTGAATGCACGCATCACCAGTGACGGGCTTGCCATGGGCTCGGGCGGCTACATGAGCCCAGAGCAGTCGCGCGGCGAGGATGTCGATGGCCGCGCCGATCTCTACAGCCTGGGTGTTCTGACCTACGAGTTGCTCACCGGCGAGCTTCCATTCCGCGCCAGCGATGCGCTCACGCTCGCGCTGATGCATGCGCAGAGTCCCGTGCCGAGACTGCCGCAGACGCTGTCGCACTGGCAGAGTTTCCTCGACCAGGCCATGGCCAAGGATCCGCGTCGACGCTTTCGCAATGCCAATGCGATGCAACGCGCGCTGGATGCGTTGGCCGCGCGCACTCTCTCGGGATTCAATCTTCGACGGATCTGGCTGCAGGCGCGGGCCCAGCCGCTCAGGTCACCGCCGGTGCTGGTACTGGCCGGATTGTGCTTGAGCCTGGTGCTGGCGGTGCTTTTCGAATCCCGGCGATCCGAGTCACGAACCGACGCCCCTGACGCGATCGTCGAGCATGCCATCGGGCTGGATGCCGCGGCGCTGGCGGCCATCCAGCGTCGACTGGATGAGGCCGCGCTGCAGCTTGCCCGCGGCGATCTGGTCACGCCTGCTGGTGCCAATGCCGCCGAAAGCTATCTGGCCGTGTTGCAGGCCGATCCGGCGCGCGAGGAGGCGCTGCTCGGACTTGATGCGGTGTTCGATGGCCTCTCCCAGCGCGCAGTCGCCGCGCTCAGCGAGGGACGCGACGATGAGGCATTGCTGCGAGTCGAGGAAGCCCGTCTCCTGGCTGACAGTGCTCGACTCCATTCGCGGCCCGGCTGGCAGCGCTTTGCCGGCGCCTTGGGCGCGCTGATGCGCGAGCGCATCGAGGCCAACCTGAAGGCGCTTGATCGTGACGGCGCCGAGGCCCTGCTGCGCCGGTGGCGCGAGTTGGGCGGGCGTGGTCCGGAGCTTGAGGCGCTCGCGGATCGCGTCGCGGGCCTGCCGGCAGCCGGTATGCGCCTTGCCGATGCGGGCGGGCCACCGCTGCTGCTGGTGCCCGTACGGCTCGAGGGTTCCCGCGTCGAGCGCCCCTTCGCGCTGATGCAACGCGAGCTCACCCGTGCTGAATACGCACGTTTCGCCGCAGCGACGCGGCGCGAAGCCGCGCCCTGTCGCCGCCGCGACAGCCTGATCCCATCGCCCTTCCGCCGACGCTGGAACGCACCTGGTTTCGAGCAGGGCGACGACGAGCCGGTGGTGTGCATCAGCCAGGCCGATGCGCGCGCCTACGCCGACTGGCTGAGCGCTCGCACCGGCGCGCGCTACCGCCTGCCGACCCTGGGGGAATGGCGACACGCGGCGCAAGCCGGACAGCGGCCCGGGCTCTGCGCCGAAGCCAACCTCGCCGAGCGCGATGGCTGCCGCGACAGCGTCCGCCATACCAATGCAGCAGGGCGTTTCCAGAGAGACCCTCTTGGCTTCGCCGACCTTGCCGGCAACGTGGCCGAGTGGTTGGCCGACTGCGCGCGTGGCTCCAACTGCGAGCGCCATCTGATCGCCGGCGGCTCGTGGCGCGAGAGCTTCGCTCCGGATCTTCGCCTCGCCGTGGCCGAAGGCGAGCGCCTGCGCGGCCATGACGATGTCGGTCTGCGCCTGCTGCGCGAGGTCGATGCCGAGAGCCTGCCGGTCGCCCAGCCTTGATGCCTATGCCGAGTGAAGAATGAATGCCGAAGACAACCGAAACTGAGCCCGGAGCGCCCGGCGGCGAGATCGAGAGCCCGCCCAGGCGTCGCCCCAACCTGCACATCCAGCGCTACCTGATCACCGGCCTGCTCACGGTGTTTCCGCTCTGGCTCACCTGGGTGGTGTTCGAGTTTCTGCTGCGGCAGCTCTCGCGCCTCGGCGCACCCTTTGTCGATGCACTGATGCTGGCGCTCACCCGCATGTTCCCGAACGTCGAGCGTCTGTTCGATATCGGCTCCCTGCGTTTCACACTCGCCGTGGTGTTGACCTTGCTCAGCCTGTACGGGCTGGGTTGGCTGGCCAATCGTGTCGTTGGCAAGCGTCTTCTGACCGCGCTTGATGCCCTGATCGATCGCATCCCGCTGGTCAAGGCGATCTATGGCGGCACCAAGAAGCTGCTGTCGGTGCTGCAGACCAAACCCGAGGGCGCGCAGCGGGTGGTGCTGATCGACTTTCCGCATCGCCAGATGAAGGTGATCGGCTTCGTCACTCGCGTCATTCGCGAAGAAGGCTCCGGCCGGGAGCTCGCGGCTGTCTATGTGCCGACCACGCCCAACCCCACATCGGGTTATCTCGAGATCGTGCCGGTGGAGTTCCTCACGCCCACCGACTGGACCGTCGATCAGGCCATGGCCTTCATCATCTCGGGGGGGGCGGTCAGCCCCGATGAGATTCCCTTCAACCGCGAGCCCCGGGAGAACGCCCAGCCATGAGTCACCGCAGCCAGCGCCTGTTTGTCGTTCTCGCGGGTTTCTTCGTGGCCAATGCCATCCTCGCTGAGCTGATCGGGGTCAAGATCTTCGCGCTAGAGGACACCTTGGGCCTCGCGCCCTTCAACTGGAATCTGTTCGGCCAGACGGGTTCGCTGAGCTTCACCGCGGGCGTGCTGCTGTGGCCCGTGGTGTTCGTGATGACCGACGTCATCAACGAGTACTTCGGCCCGCGCGGCGTCCGCTTCGTGTCCTGGCTGACCGTGAGCTTGATTCTCTATGCCTTCCTGTTCGCCTATGCGGCGATCGCGCTGGCGCCGGCCGGTTGGTGGCGCGAGGCGGGGACCGCGCAGGGCGTACCGGATCTGCAGGCAGCGTTCGCGGCGATCTTCGGCCAAGGGCTGTGGACGATCGGCGGCTCGGTCACAGCGTTCCTGATCGGTCAGCTCATAGATGTCGCGGTTTTCCAGCGCATCCGTCGTTTGACTGGTGAACGACTGATCTGGCTCCGCGCGACGGGCTCGACGCTCGTATCCCAGTTCTTCGACAGCTTCATCGTGCTCTACATCGCCTTCGTGATCGGGCCCCAGCAGTGGCCGATTCCGCAGTTTCTTGCAGTGGGCACGGTCAACTATGTCTACAAGGTGGCCATGGCCTTGGCGCTGATCCCGTTGCTCTACCTCGCACGCCTGCTCATCAAGCGCTGGCTCGGCAGTGAGGAAACCGAACGACTCCGTGCCGAGGCCGCGCGCGTCTGAGCGTGCTCTGAAGGGCTCACAGCGGGTCAGTTCCGCGGGCGGGTCTCGATTCCCTGGTCCTGGAGCGCCCTGGCCGCTGCACCCAGATCAGGTTGCGCCGGCACCGCGACAGAGGCCTCGGAGCCCGCTTGTGGCCCGTCGGCGGCGCCCTCCGCGCTTCCCTCGACCGGCGTGTCGGAGGGGGCCTCGCTTTCCTCGTTGACGCTCTCCGCACCGAATCCGTCGGTGCGGCGTGCAGCGTCCTCCGCCGCCTTGTTCATGATGATGATGCTGATGCGGCGATTGATCGGGTTGGTGGGCTGGTCTTTGTCGAACAGCACAGAAGACGACAGGCCGACAACGCGAGAAACCTTGTCCTCTGGCAGGCCGGCGCGCACCAGCTCTCGGCGCGCAGCGTTCGCGCGATCCGCAGACAGCTCCCAGTTGGAGTACCCGTTGTTGCTCGCATACGGCGTGGTGTCCGTGTGGCCGGAAAGGCTGATGCGTTTGTCGACGCTGTCGATGTAAGGCGTCAACTCCTTGAGGATTTCGCGGGTGTAGTTCTTGAGCGTCGCACTGCCGCTATCGAACATCGGCCGGTTCTGCTGGTCGACGATCTGTATGCGCAGGCCTTCGGGTGTGATGTCCAGCAGCAGTTGATCCTTGAAGGGCTGCAGGGCCTGGCTCATCTCGATCGCCGCTTCGAGCTCCTGTTTGAGTGATTCCAGCTGGCGCTTCTCCTCTTCCTCGGCGAGGCGCTTGGCCTCTTCCGCATCCGGTACTTCCTCGACCTCGCCGATCTTCGGGCCTTCGCCGTCCATGGTCGGCGAGATGTTGGTGGGGCCGATCTTGACCGGGTTCGTGCCCGAGCCTCCTGCGCCCATGGCCGCGGCCGGCGGCGCTTGGGACGTGCCGCGGAGCACGCTCGGGTTCTTGAAGTACGCGGAGATGCCGGAAAGCTTCTCCTCGGGCATCGAGACAACCAGCCACATGACCAGAAAGAAGGCCATCATCGCAGTGACGAAGTCGGCGTAGGCCACCTTCCAGGCGCCGCCGTGGTGGCCACCGGCGACCTTCTTGACCCGCTTGATGATGATCGGTTGCTGGGCTTCAGCCATGGCAGCCCACCGCGCGTCGGGGCGTAGTCGTCATCGAAGGGCGGCTCACTTCGCTGCCTTGAGTTCGGCTTCGAGATCCTGGAAGCTCGGCCGCACATCGCTGAACAGCAGCTTGCGCGCGAACTCGATCGCCACCTGCGGCGGATAGCCGCGCAGGTAGGCGATCAGCGCCATCTTGACGATTTCGAACGGCTTGCTGTCCTCGTCCGCACGCGCGCCCAAGGCATTGGCTACGGGACCGACGTAGCCGTAACCCAGCAGGATGCCAAGGAAGGTGCCGACCAGGGCGGAAGCGACCTTCTGGCCGATCACCGCCGGCGGCGCATCGCCGACGATGCTCATCACCTTCACGATGCCGAGCACGGCAGCGACGATGCCGAAAGCGGGCAGGCCGTCCGCCACGGTCTGGATGGCGTGGCTTGGCGTGTGCGCTTCCTTGTGGTGGGTCTCGAGCTCGACTTCCAGCAGGCCTTCCAACTCGTGCGGGGCCAGGTTGCCGCCGATGATCAGACGCAGGCAGTCGGTGGTGAAGTCCAGCAGGTGGTGATCTTCGAGCACCTTGGGGTACTTCTGGAAGATCGCGCTGTTGGCCGGGTTCTCGACGTGGTCTTCGATCGACATGAGGCCGTCCTTGCGGATCTTCTGCAGAATCTCGTAGAGCAGCTTGAGCAGGTCGATGTAGTCGGCGCGCTGGAACTTCGCGGGCTTCAGCAGAGCAAGCGTGCCTCCGATGGCGCCCTTCAGGGTCTTCATCGAGTTGGCGACCACGAAGGCGCCGAAAGCGCCCCCGCCGATGATGAAGAGCTCGATCGCGGCCGCTTCGGCCACCGTCATGATGTTGCCGCCGGCGAGCATGAAGCCGCCGAACACGCAGAGGGTCACAAGGATGGCGCCAACGATGATCAGCATGCAGAAATCCGGAAGGCCAGGAACGGAGTAGGGTGGGCACGGCGGTTGCAACGGCCAGCGCAGACGCCGCACCGCGGTACCCCGAAGGGCACGCGCGACAGGCCGCACGATGCAGATTCCATTCCCAACCAGCGACGATGAATTGACGTTGCAAACCGACGCATCAGACAGCGGGCTCGCACGCGCCAGCCTTCAGCGGATTCTGACCCGCGCACTCGCCGCCTTCGGTCTGCTGCCCCTGCTGCTGCTGGGGCTCGTTGCGGGTGCGGGGGATTACCTGGTGCGCTTGAATCAGGCCCAAGCCTCGTTGGGCGCGGCGGTCACTGCAGCCAGCGCCGACCTGGACCTTTTTCTCGTTTCGCATCGGAGCGCAGTCCAGCAACTGGCCGCTGAATTCGCCCGCACTTCCGGTACCGAGGAGGACCTCGTCCGCCGACTCGAAAGCACGCGCAGCGCATTTCCCGGTCTGCTGACCATGCTGGCCACCGACGCTGCAGGGCGTGTGATTGCGGGCTCGTTCGACAACCGCACCGGCATTGATCGGACGATCTGGCACGGTATCGACGTTTCCGACCGCGCCTACTTCCGCAAGGCGCGCGAAGGTCTCCAGCCGGTCGTTAGCGGCGTTTTCCAGGGCCGAGGTTTCGGGGAGGATGCGCTCTGCGCGGTCTCAGCCCCGATTCTGGTGGACGGCGAGCGTTTCGCCGGCGTCGTGCAGGGGTCGATTCGCCTTGAAGAGCTTAGCGCCGCTTTCGGTGCCGCCAGCCATTCCGAGGGCTTGCAGCTCGTCATTCTCGATCCGGAAGCGAGGATTGCCTGGGCGAGCCCCGCGCTCGGCCTGAATCCTCTGGAGCCTGCTCCTGAGGGGCTGAGCCGCGAACTCCCCCTCACCCTGCCGACCTTCCAGCGCGCCAGCATTCCCGGGCTGCCCGAGGGCGATGTCCTGCTGCTGGAGCGTCCGACCGCGCTGGGATGGCGCGTACTCGCGCTGATGCCGCGTCAGGCTTTGCTCGAGCGCACACTGCTCGACCTCGCCGTGGTGATGCTCGCGCTGCTGGCGATGGCGGTGCTCGCATTGGTTGCCGGCCGGCGATTCGTCCAGCGCTTTCTGCGCCCTCTGGAGGACATCGCGCTGCGGATGGACCGGTTGTCGCTGTCCAGCCACCCCGAGAGGTTCCAGCACCGCAGTGAGCTGTCTGAGCTGGCCCGTCTCGAGGGCGCCTTTCTCAGGCTTGGCCATCGGCTGGGTGAGAGCTACCAGCAGCTGCAGGAAGAGTTCGCCAAAGAGTCCGAATTGCGCGCCCAGCTCGCGGAAGTCCGGGCTGAAGCACTGCGTGCCGAAGGTGAACTGGATGCAGCCCGGGAAATCCAGATGGCCATGCTGCCCTCGCGCAGCCGGCTGGAGGGTTGGCTCGGGCTCAAGTTGGCCGCCGTACTTGAGCCCATGCGGGCGGTCGGCGGGGACTTCTTCAACGTGCTGCCTGTGGATAGCGACAGGGTGATGTTCTTTATCGGGGATGTCTCGGACAAAGGCGTGCCCGCTGCGCTGCTCATGGCGCGGACAATGACCTTGCTGGAGCCCAGCGCGGGACGCGGCGAGTCCCCGACAGAGGCCCTGCAGCGCGTTGGCCGGCTGCTCGCACAGAACAACCCCAACGGCATGTTCGTCACCGTGCTGGTGGGGCGTATCGACCTCGCCACGGGCCTGCTCAGCATGGCCAGCGCGGGTCACGACCCTCCCATGCTGCGTGCCCGCGACGGACGGGTGCTGCAGCTTGCAATGGAGACGGGGCCCGCACTGGGGTTCGAGGAAAGTGCGGACTATCCCCAGATCCGCCTGAGACTCCGGCCCGGCGATTCCCTGCTCATGTTCACCGACGGACTGAGCGAGGCCGAGGACGTGAATGCGCAGGCGTTCGGTGAGGAGCGCATCGCAGCTGTGATGGCGGCATTACGTGATCCGGAGCCGCAGCAGTGCGTGGACGCGCTGACGGCCGCGGTTCAGCAACACCGCAGAGCGAGTCCTGCCGACGATCTGACCTTGCTCTGCCTGCAGCGACCTTCGGATCCCCAAGCCCACGCCGGGCAGGTCGGTCTGCTGCCTTCTCTGGGCGTCGAGGCGCTGCCCGATCTGCTGATGGAACTGGAGAGTGCGCTGGAAGCCCGAGGTCTTGACGAGGAAACCCTTCACGATGTGCGGCTGGTGGCGGAGGAGATCGTCAGCAACGCGCTCACCCACGGCTGTCACAGCACTTTCGGCGTGAGCGCAAACATCAGCTTTGGCGTACTCGATGACCGTGTCGACCTGCATTTCGAAGACGACGGTTCGCCTTTCAATCCGCTGGCACAGAACCTGCCTGACGTGGACGTGCCCATCGAGGAGCGCGGCATCGGCGGCCTCGGTGTCTTGCTCGTGCGTGAACTCGCACGAGAACCCCGTTACCAGCGCCGCGACGGGCTGAACCTGCTGTCGCTGTGGCTGCCGCGTCGCCCTGGCGGAGCGCTGGCTCACGCGGCCGAAAGCGTTACCCAAGACACGGACAATCGCCATGAGTCTTGAAATCCGCATTGAAGTTCCCGAAGCCACGCGCGCGCACGTCTGGATCCGTGGCAGGTTGGACGGAAGTAACCACACCGACCTCGACCGTGAGCTGCAGCCTCTTCTGGACAACCAGGAGCTGCAGAATCTTGTGCTCGACCTGAAGGACGTGGACTACATCAGCAGTGCCGGCTTGCGCTCGATCTTCCGCGCGCGAAAGGCACTTGGGCTTCGCGAGGGCAGGGTGCTGGTGGTCAACCCGCAGCCTCAGGTGCAGAAGGTTTTCGACATCGTCAAGGC
This sequence comes from Lysobacterales bacterium, assembly GCA_046318115.1. GTDB lineage: Bacteria > Pseudomonadota > Gammaproteobacteria > Xanthomonadales > Xanthomonadaceae > Aquimonas. The sequence continues at coordinate 16,956 of JBKCVA010000150.1, forward strand.
GGTACCGGTGCGTGAGATCTTTCGATCCGTAGAAGAGCTCGACAGCTATCTCGATCGCATCCAGGCTCGCGCCCTGGATCCCGAGGCCGACTGAAGCGCGGGGCCGACACGCGCTCGCTACGCTCGCCGCAACTACACTGGCCCCCGATTCTCAAAGAGGGGGGCACCATGCGGTTCCTGTTCGCAGTTTCCATGCTTGCGCTCGCGTTGCCGGCGCAGGCCGAGATCGTTTCCCGTGAAATCGACTGGGAGGTTGACGGCGTTGCCATGCGCGGTCACTTCGTCCACGACGATTCGATGACGGCCCGCGGCGGCCTGGTGATGGTGCCCAACTGGATGGGAGTCACCGACTCCGCCCTCGATAAGGCGAAGGCCATTGCGGGGCGCGGCTATGCGGTGCTCCTGGCTGACGTGTACGGCGCCGATTTGCGTCCCGCGAACGCGCAGGAAGCCGGTCAGGCAGCACGCTCGATGTATGAAAACCGCCCGCAGCTGCGCGCCCGCGCCAGTGCCGCGGTGGAACAGCTCAAGGCCCAGCCGGAAGCCAGCGCCTTCGCCGAGGGCAAGATCGGCGCCATCGGTTTCTGCTTTGGTGGTGCAACGGTACTTGAGCTCGCGCGCAGTGGCCGCGATGACATCGCTGGCGTGGTCAGCTTTCACGGCAGCCTGGCAACGTCGATGCCCGCCAAAGCGGGTGAGGTCGGGGCCGGCGTGCTGGTGCTCAACGGCGCCGCCGATACCTACGTCAGCGCCGAGGAGATCGCCGGCCTGCAGAAGGAAATGACGGAAGCCGGCGCCGACTGGCAGTTCGTCAACTTCGCCGACGCGGTGCACTGCTTTGCGGAGGCGGACGCCAACTCGCCGGGCTGCCAGTACCACGAGCGCAGCGCCAAGCGCGCTTACCGGATGATGGACGCATTCTTTGCCGAGGTGTTTTGAGAGCCGGGATTGGGGAATCGGGATTGGGGATTGGACCGAAGGTCGAAGCGCCGCGCGGAAAGATGCGTTGAGGACATCAGCCGCAACACCGGGGCTGGGCGCAGCGCTGTTGCGATCCGCTGATCCGGCGCTGCTTCGTCTGCGTGCGCCCATCCCACGCTTTTGCGAATCCCCAATCCCCAATCCCCAATCCCCAATCTCCAATCCCCGCAGTTCAGTACTCCCGCTCCACCGAGTACATCGCCAGCCCTCGCAGCGCCGCCAACTGGGGGGATTCCGGAAGCGTCTCGAGGGCGGCGATCGCCGCCTCAGCGTAGCGGCGGGCGACATACTGGCTGTAGTCCAGGCTGCCGCTCGCGCGGATGGCAGAGACGATCTCGGGCAGGGCGCCGGTGTCGCCCTGCTCGATAGCCGCAGCCATGCGCGCGCGGCTGGCGGCGTCAACGCGGGTCAGGGCATGGATCAGGGGCAGCGTGGCCTTGCCCTCTGCGAGATCGTCGCCGAGATTCTTGCCGAGCGTGTTGGCGTCGGCCGTGTAATCGAGCACGTCGTCGGCGATCTGGAAGGCGTAGCCCAGCGCGAGACCGAAGCGCTCCATCGCCGCCTGCTGCGCTTCCTTAGCGCCGGCGAGCAGTGCGCCAAGACGGGTGGCAGCTGCGAACAGCACCGCTGTCTTGCGCTCGATGACCCGAAGATAGGCGGCTTCATCGGTATCCGGGTTGTGCACGTGCAACAGTTGCAGCACCTCGCCTTCGGCAATCGCATTGGTGGTGTTGGCCAGGATGCGCATGATCGGCATGCGGTCGAGCTCGACCATCAACTGGAAGCTGCGCGAGTAGAGGAAGTCGCCTACGAGTACGCTGGCCGCATTGCCCCACAGCGCGTTCGCGGTCTTGCGCCCGCGCCGCAGGTCGGACTCGTCGACCACGTCGTCGTGCAGAAGTGTCGAGGTGTGGATGAATTCGATGATGGCCGCCATCTGCAGATGGTCCGAGCCGGTGTAGCCCAAGGCGCGCGCGGCCAGCAGCACCAGCATCGGCCGCAGCCGCTTGCCGCCGGCGGCGATGATGTGCTCCGAAATCTGGTTGATCAGCACCACGTCGGACGAAAGGCGCTGGCGGATCAGGCGGTTCACCGCTTCCATGTCGGCCGCCACCAGCTGCTGGATCTCAGGCAGGCGCAGGGCGGGGCGGGGGCTCTCGGGCAGGGCGGCGGCGTTCATGGGGCGCGATTATAGCGAGGGGGGGCGCGAGGCCGATGCGATTGCGGGCGCTTTTCCTACCCGCGGACGCCAGGACCTGACCCTCGACGGGCGGCCCGTCGCCGAAGCCTGCCCGGTATACTTCGCCCCACCTTGGAGCCCCGCTTGGGCTCTCCGCACCCTGGTCGCGTCGGCGGCCGCAAGACACAAGGACACAGCGCCCATGGCCCGTGGCATCAACAAGGTCATCATCGTCGGCACCCTCGGCGCCGATCCCGAAACCCGCTATACGGCTTCCGGTTCGGCCATCACCAGCATGCGGCTGGCCACCAACGAAAGCTGGACCGACAAGCAGACCGGCCAGAAGCAGGAACGCACCGAGTGGCACCGCGTCAAGATGTTCGGCCGCTTGGCCGAGATCGCTGCCGAATACCTGAAGAAGGGCAAGCAGGTTTACATCGAGGGCAGCCTGCGTACCGACAAGTACACCGACAAGGACGGCATCGAGCGCTACAGCACCGACATCGTCGCCAACGACATGCAGATGCTGGGGGGCGCCGGCGGCGAAGGTGGCGGCATGCGAGGCGGCGACTCCGGCGGCATGCGCGAACAGGGCGGCGGCTACTCGCGCGGCGGTGAGCGCGCGGCGCCTCCGCGTGGCGGCGCCCCGGCCTCGCCGCGCCAGGCGCCGCCGGTTGACAACTTCGAGGAAGACGACATTCCGTTCTGAGGAGTACCCCGCCCGCGGTGGGGAGGCTTCGAGAAGCAAGGCCCCGCCATGCGGGGCCTTTTTGTATGCGCTCGGTCGTCGCAGGCGACTGTCGGTCCTCCACCACCGTGCCGGTCTCCTCTTGAGCGTCGCAGGCAGCGGAGGATCGACGGCGATGCTTGGAGCTCCAGGGCAGGGGCGTAGAATGCGCGCCGTTCCTTTCGTCCCGGGCCTCACGTGTGAGAGATTTCCGCTACTCCTTCCTGGTCACCGCGATCTGTCTCGTGCTCGCCGCCTGGTGGGGCGCGCATACGGCGGATGGCCTGTGGGCCGCGCTGCTGATCACGGTTATCCTCGGCATCCTCGAGGTCAGCCTGTCCTTCGACAACGCGGTGGTGAATGCGCGCGTGCTTCGCGACATGGATGAATGGTGGCGGCAGATGTTCCTCACCGTCGGCATCCTGATCGCGGTATTCGGCATGCGTCTGGTGTTTCCCATCGTGATCGTCGCGGTGGCTACGGGCCTGGGCGCGCTCGAAGTGATCGACATGGCGCTGGAGTCGCCAAAGGAATACTCCCGGCACCTTATGGAAAGCCACGTGCCGATCGCGGCGTTCGGCGGGATGTTCCTGCTGCTGGTCTTCCTCAACTTCCTGATCGATGCGGACAAGGACACCCACTGGTTCGGGCCGCTGGAGCGTCGACTGTCCGCAGTGGGTCGCGCCGATTCGGTCAACGTCGGGCTTGCGATTCTTGCCCTGCTCACGCTGCAGGGCTTTCTGCCCCCGGAATCGCGTATGGATGCGCTGGTCGCCGGTGCCTGGGGCATTCTGCTCTACGTCGGTGTGGGCAGTCTGGATGTGTTCTTCGAGAACCCGGAGGATGGGGCGGCCGCCGTCCAGACTGTGCGCCGCTCGGGCGCTGCGGGTTTCATCTATCTGGAGGTGCTGGACGCTTCGTTCTCGTTTGACGGAGTGATCGGTGCCTTCGCGATTACCCAGGACGTGGTGATCATCATGCTGGGCCTCGCCATCGGCGCGATGTTCGTGCGCTCGATGACCGTGCATCTGGTCAATCGCGGCACGCTCGACAAGTTCATCTATCTTGAACATGGCGCGCACTACGCGATCGGCATCCTCGCGGTGCTCATGCTGGTGAGCACCTTCCACCACGTTCCAGAGGTCTTCACCGGGTTGGCCGGCGTGGTCCTGATCGCGCTTTCGATCTGGTCTTCGCTGCTGCACCGTCGCCGCCAGACCGCCCCGACCTGAGGGCACAGCCAAGGCGGCCAGTCTGGCTGCGCGCGGGGAGCTTCAGCGCGCGGGTGAGCATGTCCGGCTACTCCCGCGGCAGATCGCCGGCGTCGCGCCCGGTGCGGCAGGTCGAAGCGGGCGGCTTCGTTGTGGTAGGGGGCTGTCTCCGACAAGGAACCTGGCGCCGCTCGGTCCCAATTCGCGGAACGGGATTTGCACGTACGGCTCAGTCCCCGAGCGAGACGGCCACGATGCATATCGGCTCAGACAGCGCGACACCGCAGCCCCAACCGGACGCGCTGGTGGCGGAAAACGCTTCGCTGCGCCGCGAACTCCAGGCCAAGCTTCTGGAGCTGCAGGTCACCGAGAGCCAGATGTCGCGGGTGTTCTCCTACCTGGCGGGGCTGTATGACCTGATTCCCGGCCTGCTGCTGGTCCTTGATGGAAGCTTGCGGGTCACGCGCGCGAACTCCGAGGCGAGCAAGCTGCTGGGCTACAGCGAAGTCGTGCTGAAAGGCAGCACGCTCGACCGCCTCCTGCCTGCGGCCGCCGAAGTCACCCAGCCCTTCCTCAGCGGCTGCGAGCGCGCGTCCCGTCGCGGCGAGTTCGCCTTCCGAAGCGCGGACGGAAGCGACCTGCCCGTGCTGCTGAGCAGTGCCGCCCAGTACGACGAGGACGGGCAGCTGCAAAGCCTGCTGCTGGTCGGGCTCGACCTGCGCGAGCGAAAGCGGCTGGAGCTTGAGCTGCGACATGCACAGAAGCTCGAGTCGATCGGCCAGCTGGCGGCGGGTGTGGCGCATGAGATCAACACACCCATGCAGTTCATCAGCGACAACCTGCACTTCATCGAGCAGTGCGCCAGCGACCTGCTTGCCCTCGCTGACGGCCAGCGCCGCCGGGAGGATCTCGACCTCGATTTCCTGCGGCGTCGCCTGCCGCGCGCCATCGAACGCGCCCACGACGGCGTGCTGAGGGTCAGCCGGATCGTCGGCGCCATGCGGCTGTTCGCGCATCCGGGCGTGGCTCTGGAGCATGTCGATGTCAACGCACTGATCGAGAACGCGGTGACCGTCTCCGCCAACGCGTTCAAGTACATCGCGGATCTGGACCTGCAGCTGTCAGAGGTGCCCACCGTTCCCGCTGTGCGCGGCGATCTGGGCCAGGTGGTGCTGAACCTGATCACCAATGCCGCGCATGCCATGGAGGCTGAATTCGGCGAGCGCGGCGAGCGCGGCCTGCTTCGCATCTGCACGCGTCATCTGCAGGCGCAGGGAAAGGTCGAGATCGCGGTGGAGGACAATGGCTGCGGTATCCCGGAGACCATCGCGCATCGCGTGTTCGACCCCTTCTTCACCACCAAACCCGTCGGTACCGGTACGGGGCAGGGTTTGGCGATTTCGCGCGCCATCGTGGTCGACAAGCTGCGGGGCGAGCTCAGCTTCGAGCGTGTCGTGCCGCAAGGTACGCGCTTCCTTGTCCGCCTCCCGACGGCGGGTCCGGCCAAGGAGGACGGCTGATGGCTATCGAGGTGATGTTCGTCGATGACGAGCCGGATGTGCTGGAAGGCATCGAGAACAGGCTCTACTCCATCCGTTCGAACTGGCGTTGCCGCTTCGCCGAATCCGGTGTCGAAGCACTCAAGATGCTCAACCAGAAGCCAGCCGATGTGGTGGTGTCCGACATGCGCATGCCGGGCATGGACGGCGCTGAGTTTCTGGAGGTCATCAAGCTGCGTTTTCCGGCCACCGTACGCATCATCCTTTCAGGCGAAACCGGTGCGCGCGGCTTTCTTCGCGCGGCTGCGGTGGCGCACCAGGTGCTTTCCAAGCCTTGCGACCTCGTGGCCTTGCAGCGACTGATCGGCGAGACCCTGCAGCTGCAGGAGCGACTGCACAGCGAGACCGTCGTCAGTGCCGTGCATGACCTCATGGTGCTGCCGAGCTTGCCCGAGATCAGCGCCCGACTGGAGATCGCTCTCCTCGACGAAGGCACCTTCGCACAGGACGTGGCGGACATTCTCGAGGAGGACCCGGCAATCGTCTCCAGGATCCTGCATGTCGCCAACTCGCCCTTCTTCCGGGGCGCAGGTGAAGTGAGCGACCTGCGTACCGCCATCACCCGTCTGGGATTCGAGCTCATCCGAGGCCTCGTGCTCAGCGAGGAGCTGTATTCGCGCATCGAGCGCGGAAGCGTACTGCACGCGAGCGTCGCCCAATGCCAGCGCGAGACGCTGCGCTGTGCGTACATCGCTTCCTGCATCGCCCTGCCATCACAGGATCGACGACGCCTCTTCATCGCAGCGGTGCTTTATGGCGTCGGACGCTTGCAGCGGCTTTCCCTGCCGGAGTTGCATCATGCGGATGTGGCCGATGGTGAGCTCGCCGGCTATCTGCTGTCGCTCTGGGGACTGCCCTTCGGTCTCGTACAGACAGTGGCTTTCGCCGATCAACCCTCGCTGCTGGGCTGCGACGGCGACCATCCAGCCGTGACCCTGCATCTCGCTCTGGTGCTGACGAGAAGGCTGGCCTCGGCGGAGCGCGTGGCGTGGCCCAGCCAGCCGGGCTTCGACGGTGATCTGCTGGCCTCGGGCCGGATCGATGAGGCGCGGCTTGATGCCGCCGAACGGGCCGCTGCCGACTGGCAGTCCTGAAGGGGAGCCGCATGCCTGCCAGACCGCAGATCCTCTGCATCGACGACGAACCTGCCGTGCTCGAGGGGCTGGAGCTCAGCCTGCACGGGTTGGGCGAGGTGCATACCGCCGAATCCGGCATGGAGGCTCTCGAGATCGCTGCCAGGCTGCCGCGGCTCGCACTCGTCATTTGCGACATGCGCATGCCGGTGCGTGATGGCGCCCGGGTGCTCAAGGATTTCCATGCGGCCTACCCGGACGCGACGCGCATCCTGCTGACAGGCTATACCGACATTGCCGATGCGATTTCGGCGGTCAACCACGGCCGCATCTTCCGCTTTCTCACCAAGCCCTGCGAGCGCGAGGTGCTGCACGCGTCGGTGCGCGATGCGCTGCGCCAGCATGAGCTCGTCTGTGCCGAGCGCGAGCTGCTGGAGCACACACTGAAGGGGGCGATCGACGCCATGACCGATGCCTTGGCCATGGCCAGCCCGGCGGTGTTCGGCCAGGCCCAGCGCGTGCGCAGCCTGTGCGCCGCGCTCGCGGTACGGCTCAATGGCCGGAGCGACTGGGTGCTGGAAATCGCCGCCATGCTTCTGCACCTCGGCCTGGTTGGCCTGCCCGAAGACATCCAGAAGCGCCTGCTGCAGGGCGAGGATCCCGATCCACGGCAGCGGCAGCTGGTCGCGCAAGGGTTCAGCCATGCCCTCGAGAACCTTCAGCAGGTCCCGAGACTGGGACCGGTGCGAGACGTCATCCGCCTGGCTGAGCCTCTGTCGGGCGGCAACCTCGAATGGCAGCCTGACCAGCGCGAGGCGATCCGGCAGTGGTCGGCCATCCTGCGCACGGCTCGGAGCTTCGTGCGGCTGGAAGCCAACGGCTTTCCGGCGGATGCCGCCGTGGCCAAGCTGCGCTCAGGCCTCGACCCAGCGCTCACTGAGGCGCTGTCGGCTCTGGTGGGCAGTGGAGACGAGGGCGGTGAGCTTCGCGAGGTGGGGCTGGCCGCCCTGGAGACCGGAATGGTGCTGGCCAAGCCGCTGTACACGGAAGGCGGGCAGCTGTTGGCGCCCGCCGGCTATGAGATCCGTCAAGGTTTCGCGCGGAGACTGGCGGAACTTCGACCCGAGATGCGCTCGGCTCGTTTTTCGGTGATCGTGCCTCGGCGTGAGCCGGGCGATGAGCGGCCCGCTGCGGAATCGCGCAGCTGAAGCTTCGGGTCGGCTAAGCCTGTTTCAGCAGCGAATGCTCACGCATCCACTCGGCGGCCGCGTGGGCTTCCATGGGACGCCCCAAGTGGTAGCCCTGACCCTCGTCGAAGCCCGCGTCCAGCAGCCACTCGAGCTGAGCCTGGGTTTCGACGCCCTCGGCGATGGCGTAGCGCTTCATGCTCTTGATCAGGCCGAGCAGGCTTCGCATCAGGCTTTCGCCATCCGCGGTACCCAGCCGGCGGGTGAAGGACAGATCGACCTTGATGACCGTGAAGGGCAGTCGCTGCAGATAGGACAGAGAGGAGTAGCCGGTTCCGAAGTCGTCCATCGCAAGGCAGAGTCCCATTGCGGCAAGTGCTTCGAGCTGCGGGCGAGCGAGCTCGATGTTCTCCATGGCTGCGGTTTCGGTGATTTCGAACTCGATGCGACTGGCCTGCATGCCCTGGCGAGCCAACTCGCGAGCCACGTTGCTGGGCAGATCACGGTCGAGCAGCTGCTTCGTCGAAAGATTGATCGCGAGTCGACCAAACTCGAGCCCTTGGGCTTGCCATTGCGCCGCCTGGCGCACGGATTCGGTCATGACCCATGCGCCGAGATCCAGGATGAACCCCGACTCTTCCGCCACTGGAATGAACTCGGACGGGCTGATCGCGCCTTCCGGGCTGTTCCAGCGCAAGAGCACTTCGAAGCCCGCGCATAGACGATCGCGCAGGCGCAGGCGCGGCTGGAACACCAGATGGAACTCCCCAGAGAGCAGGGCTGCCGGCATGCGCGACGCGAGTCCCAGCCACCTCCGGTCGTGTTCAAGCTGTTCGGGATTGAAGGTGAGTAATCCGCGTCGGGCTCTTCGCTTCGCGAACAACAGCGCGGTTGCGGCTCTTTGCAGCAGGGCCTCGCCGCTTTGTGCGTGCTGAGGCCAGCGTGCGAAGCCCGCCGTCAGGGAAACATCCAGACGCACCCCGTCTGCAAGGTCGACTTCCCCGCCCACGCGATGCATCAGCACTCGGAGGCGGGCCTCGATGTCCTCGACGTCTGGCAACACGACCGCAAACTTGTCGCCCTCGAATCGTGCAGCAGAAGAGACGGCGTCTCCGAGTGCGGACAGGCGCTCGGACACGGCAAGCAGGATCCGGTTGCCTCCCTCATAGCCGACCACTTCGTTGATACGCCCCAGATGGTCGAGGCCCAGCAGGGCGAGCACGAAGGGTTCCTGCCTTTCGATGTGGCTGTCGATCTGCTCAGCGAGGGAGTTCAGGTTGGGAAGACCGGTCAGCTCGTCGTGACGTGCCAGCCAGCGCAAACGTTCAAGCGTCTGGATCAGATCGCTCACATCCCGCACGAAGGCAAGCGTGCAGGACTCACCGCCCCACTCGAGCGGGGCGAGTGAGATGTCGATCGCGATCACGCGGCCGTCTGCGCGTTGCGCGTGCACCAGTGAGTTCTTGCCGTGCGAACGCTTGCGGGGAGCGCTCTGGAAATCATGGCGAAGCTGATGGTGATGTTCCGCCTGCTTGCGTGGCACCAGGATTTCGATCGGCTTGCCCTTCAGCTCGTCAAGAGGGAATCCGAAAAGCGGTTCGCAGGCCGGATTGGCCGCGAGCACGCGTCCCTCCGAGCTGCAAACGATGATTCCCTCGGGAGCTGCCTCGAACAGCGAGCTCAGGCGCCGTGTGACCGCTGCCCGGCTTTCCGCGTCTCGCTGACGATGTTCGCGTTCGTCGTGGATGAAGATGGCGCTCAGTATCAGGGTGACCGCGAGCAGACCGAACAGGCCCAGTTGCGGAATCGGCAGGACGCCCAACCTGCCCAGACCACCTCCGAAGCTGCTCAACAACAGAAAGACCGTCGAAAGGAACAGCAGCAGCCAGCGTCGACTGCGTTCGCGCTGCCAGAGACGCCAGGTGGCCTGTACGCAGGCCCCGAGCAGCCCGATCGCCCAGGCGAGGCCTGCCGCGAAGCCCCATTCCGGACGCCAGCTTGGGAGCTCATCGGCCTTCTGAGTGGAAAGCAATGCCGCCTCCATCCCGCTCACGGAGGCGAACTGAAGGCCATGGGGCTGCAGGAGGTTCAGCAGCCAGATCACGGCACCGAAAGCGAGCGCCGGCCTCCACCAGCGTGATCTGTGGCCGGTCAGGCTGGAGAAAAACAGGTAGAGCAACGGGTAGATCGGCAACAGCAGCGCCAGCCCCCACTTGTTCAGCGCAGCCATCAATGGGAAGGAAGGAGCGTCGAGGATCAACAGCTTGATCACGGCAAAGCCCGAGCCCAGCAGGGCGACGCCGGCCAGCAGCAGGTGTTGACGGTTTCGCGGCGGCCTGAGCCCTGCGGCGAGGTGGTAGACACAGGCATACAGCAGCGCGCCCGAGCTGGCGGCAAGCAGAGGTGGGAGGAGGTCGGACCAAGTCATCGTGTGAAGTGGTTCGTCCGCTTCATGACGCCGATGCGCCGACGCGAAACTGGGATGCAATGCACATGCCGCTCTGGCCGGTTCAGTCCGCGTCGGCTATAAGTGCCGGGATTCCGACTTCTGTCCGCGGCCATCCCTTGTCCGAAGAGATCCTGATCAATGTCACCCCCCGCGAGACGCGCGTCGCGGTGGTCGAGAACGGCATGCTGCAGGAGGTCCACATCGAGCGGGCCTCGCGACGCGGTTACGTCGGCAACATCTACAAGGGCAAGGTGATCCGGGTCATGCCCGGAATGCAGGCGGCTTTCGTGGAGATCGGTCTTCAGCGGGCGGCTTTCCTGCACGCCTCCGACATCCTGCGCTTGCCGACCGCGCTGCCGCTGCCGCCCGACGGCGAGGAGCCGCCGGCGGCGACGCCCACCCCACCAATCTCGGAGTTGGTGCGTGAAGGCCAGGAAGTTGTCGTGCAGGTCGTGAAAGACCCGATCGGCAGCAAGGGCGCGCGACTCACCACCCAGCTCAGCATTCCATCGCGCTATCTCGTCCTGTTGCCCTACAGCCGCGTACTGGGGGTGTCGGCGCGGATCGAGGACGAAACCGAGCGGGCCCGACTGAAGGCAGCGATCGCTGAGCTCTCGCAGGGAGCGAGCCTCGGCTACATCGTCCGGACCAATGCCGATGGGCAGCCGGCCGAAGCGCTCGCCGATGACCTCGCCTATCTCGGCAAGCTCTGGGATGCGATCCAGGCTGGCTCGCAGCAGAGCAAGGTCGGCAGTTGCATCTACGAGGACCTCTCGCTGCCGCTGCGGGCGCTGCGCGACCTGTTGCATGACGAGGTCGAGAAGGTGCGCGTCGATTCGCGCGAGACCTTCGAGCGCACCCTGCGCTTCGCCAGCCAGTTCATGCCGGAACTGGCGCCGCGCATCGAGCACTACCCCGGCGAGCGGCCGATCTTCGACCTGTATGGCGTCGAGGACGAGATCCAGCGGGCGATGCAGAAGGAAGTGCCGCTGAAGTCGGGCGGCTATCTGGTGATCGACCAGACCGAGGCCATGACCACGGTCGACGTCAACACCGGCGCCTTCCTGGGCAGCCGCAACCTCGAGGAGACGGTCTACCGCACCAACCTCGAAGCCGCCCAGGCCGTCGCCCGCCAGCTGCGCCTGCGCAACCTCGGCGGCATTATCATCATCGACTTCATCGACATGACCGATGCCGAGCACCGTCGCCAGGTGCTGCGCCAGCTCGAGAAGTCGCTGACCCGCGACCATGCGAAGACCACGGTCTACGAGTTCTCGCCCCTGGGACTGGTCGAGATGACCCGCAAGCGCACCATCGACAGCCTGGAGCGCCAGCTCTGTGAGCCCTGCAACGCCTGCGGCGGGCGCGGCACGGTCAAGACCGCCGAGACGGTCACTTACGAGATCTTCCGCGAGATCACCCGCGCGGTGCGCCAGTTCGACGCGCAGAAGCTGCTGGTGCTGGCCTCGCCCAAGGTGGTGGCGCGCATCCTCGACGAGGAGTCGAGCGCGGTCGCCGAGCTCGAGGAGTTCATCGGCAAGACGATCCGCTTCCAGCCGGATGAGAACTACGCGCAGGAGCAGTACGACGTGGTTCTGCTGTGACCCAGCCGCTGCGCCGCCTCGGGCGGCGACTGCGTCGATGGCTGGGGCTGTCGGCGGCGCTGCTGCTGATCTGCTCGGCCGTAGTCGTGGCGCTCGCCCACCAGCTGCTGCCGGTGCTGGAGCGCCATCCGGTCGAGGTTGCCCGATGGCTGGAGGCACGCATCGGCCAGCCGGTGAGCATCAGCGGCGTCAGCGCGCGCTGGAGCCGGCGCGGCCCGCTGCTGGACCTGCGCGACCTGCGCATCGGCGGCGACGGCAGCCCCGGTTCCGGGCTCGACATCGGCAGCGCGAGGGTGCGGGTGAATGTCTACACCGGCCTGCTGCCCGGCCTGCCCCTGCTCAGCCTGCGCGTTGAAGGCCTGCGACTCGAACTGGCGCGCACCCTGGAAGGCCAGTGGCAGGCGCGCGGCTTCGCGGGCGGCGCCGGCATCGAAATCGAGCAGGCCTTGGCCCAGCTCGAGCGAATCGGCGAAGTCGAACTGTTCGATGGCGCCTTGGCGATCGAGGACCGCTATTCCGACTTCGACGTGCAGTTGGAACGCATCGACGCCCGCCTGCGCACCGCCGACGGACGCTTCCGCTTCGCCTTGCGCGTGCATGCCGAGGACAGTCCGCCGCTGCGCCTGACCGGCCAGCTCGATACGCGGCTGCTGGACGGACAGCTGCATCTTGGTGCGCGCGGACTGGACCTGCCGGCCTGGCTGCAGGGCAGTCGGCTCGCGGGGCTGGGCCTCGACTCCGGACGTTCGGACCTCGACCTCTGGCTGCGCATCGAAGATGGCCGTGTGGCCGAGGTCGACAGCATCGCCAAGCTCAGTGATGTGCGAATGCGGGCGGCGGCCGCGGGTCCGCAGGCGCCCGCTGCCCAACTGAAATCCCTGGCACTGCAGCTGTGGCTCAGGCGCGAAGGTGAAGGCTGGCGGCTCAGCCTGCCGCGCTTCGACCTGAGCTCGGACGATGCCCGCTCCTTGAGTGGGCTTGATCTGCGCTGGCAGGACGACCGCCTTGCACTGCGCCTCGACACGCTGGAGTTCGCGGCGTTCGCCGAGCTGCTGCCGGCGCTCACGCCCATCGAGCCCGAACTTCTCGCCTGGCTTCATGCGGCGCATCCCCGTGGCCGGCTGGAGGCGCTTGAGCTCGCGATCGACGGCGCGGGTCAGGTCTCTCTGTCCACGCGGCTGTCCGATCTCGGCCTTTCCGCGGTCGGCGCGCGCCCCGGCTTTTCCGGGCTGAGCGGTAAAGTGCACGGGCAGGGCGGCGTGCTGTCGGTCGAACTGGACGCGCCGGCGTTCATTTTCGAAGCGCCCGAGAGTCTGCGCGGCCCGGTGCCGACCGCGCTGTCCGGGCAGATCAGTGCTTGGCGCGAGGACGGTGTGCCGCACATCGAGTTCAGTCCCTTGCGTGTCGCCGGGCCCGATTTCGGTGCCACGGTCGAGGGCTTGGCTTGGCTGGACGACCGCGGCCGCCGCCCCAGCCTCGATTTGCGTGCGGTCGTCGATCCGGGGCCGATCCGTGCCTCCCACCGGTTCTGGGTGCGCAACCGCATGCCGCCCAGAACGGTCGAATGGCTGGAGCGCGCCTTGGTCGAAGGCCAGCTCGTCTCCGGCGTTGCGCTGATCCGTGGCGATCTCGACGATTGGCCCTTCCGCAACTTCGAGGGGGTGTTCGATGCCCGTGCCGAAGTGCGCGAGGTGGTGATGGACTACCTTCCCGGCTGGCCCATCGGTACCCGAATCGAGGGCTGGGCCCGGTTCCTGAACAACAGTCTTGACGGTGAGATCTCCGCGCGCGTGCTGGGCGTGCCTGTCAGCAAGGCGGCAGGTGGGGTTGCCGACTTCTCGGCGCCGGTTCTCAAACTGGAACTGGAGGGAGGCGCAGAGGGCGGCCGGCTGCTGGCACTTCTGCGCGAGACGCCGCTGTGGCAGCGCTTCGGGCAACACCTTCGAGGCTTGAGCATTGGAGGGCGCGGACAGGCGCGGGTGCGCATCGAAGCACCACTGCGCCGCCAACTGGGCGAACTTGTGCTGGAGGGGCAGGTCGACATTGCCGAGGCCGATCTGGTCGACGCGCAGTGGGGGCTGCGGTTTGGCGAGGCCTCCGGCCGCCTGCGCTTCACCCGCGAGGGCTTCAGTGCGGACGCGCTCGGCGTCCGCTTCGATGGCCAGCCGGCCAGCCTGAGCCTCGCTGCCGGGCGTTTCTGCGCCGAACCTGCGCATGTTTTCGAGGCCAGCTTGAGCGGCAGCTTCAGCCCTGATTCCCTGCTGGCGCTCCGCCCCGAACTGCACTGGCTTGAGCCCTATCTGGCGGGACGCTCGGCGTGGTCGCTGGACTTCCACGTCCCGGCTCCGGTGGCGGCGGATGCAGGCGCGAGTGCCGGCAGTCGGCCCGTCGAAGCCAGCGGCCCGCAGCTGCGTGTGCGTTCTGATCTCGCAGGGACCGAACTTCGGCTTCCAGCGCCGTTGCGCAAGGCTGCCCTTGACGCGCTGCCGCTGGACCTGCGGATCGGCATGCCGCTGGCGGATGGCTCGATCGATCTGCGGCTCGGTCAGTTGCTGCGCTTTGTGGCGCGTCCGGGTGCCAGCGCGAGCCAGTTCCGAGGCCTGGCCGCGTTCGGCGGCGAGCCGCCCTTCGACCTGCCTGAGCGAGGCTTGGCCGTGCGCGGCAGTGCCTCGGTGCTGGATGCGCCGGCCTGGATCGCCGTCGCCAGCGCCGGCGGTGGACAGGGCGTGGCGCTGGACAACATCGATCTCGTCGCAGGGCAGCTGCGCATCGGCGAGCGGGGCTTGGGCGACCAGCGCCTGCGCTACCGCCTGCGAGAGGATGGAGTCCGCGAAATCCTGCTGGACGGCGCGTCCGCTCAAGGGCGAATCGAGTGGCCCTTGGATCCCAAGCAGCCGGTGGTGGGGCGCTTCGAGCGTCTGTATTGGCCGCCAGGTCCGGACGAAGATCCAAATGTTCCGCCTCGTCGGGTACAGGAGCCTGATCCCACGGCCTTGCCGCCGTTTGACCTGCAGGTCGCGGACGCAGGCTTCGGCAAGATGAAACTGGGTCGTCTCGATCTGCTGACCCGCCGCGGCCCGGACGGCCAGCTGGTGGAGCGCCTGCAGACGCGCTCGACAGATCTGACCATCGATATCCGCGGCGACTGGAGCCGCACTCTGCAGGGCAGCGAAAGCCGCTTCACCCTCGGCTTCGCGGGCGAGGACCTCGGTCGCATGCTCGGCGCACTGGGCATCACTCCGCTGGTCCAGGGCGGCAAGACCCGCGCCGATATGGACCTGCGCTGGCAGGGCGGCCCGGCCAACTTCGCGTTCTCGGCCGCCGACGGCCAACTCCGTCTCACCGTGGGCAAGGGGCGCGTGCCGGAGCTGGAACCGGGGGCGGGACGTTTCATCGGCCTGCTCAGCCTTGCCGAGATCCCGCGCCGCCTCGCCTTGGATTTCAGCGACTTCTTCCGCTCGGGTCTCGCCTTCAACAGCATCGAGGGCACCTTCCAGCTGCTCGGCGGCAACGCGGTGACCGAAGACCTGCGGATCGATGGCCCGGCCGCGGAGATCAAGCTCCGTGGACGCACAGGCCTGGCCGCCCGCGACTACGCCCTTGAGGTGGAGGTCCTGCCGCGCACGGGCAGCGTGCTGCCGGCGCTCGGCGCGATTACCGCCGGTCCGGCCGGAGCGGCCGTGGGGGCGGTCGCGCAGGCCGTGCTGAACGCTCCGATGAAGCAGATGAACCGCACGCTCTACAGCGTCGAGGGCGGCTGGGATGCGCCGAAGATCGAAGTGATCGATCGCGGCCCGGAGCGGCTTGAGAGCACGGCAAGCGATCGCGGATCGCCGGTCGACCCCTGACCCTGAGCGGGGATGCGCCGCGCGCGTCTTTCCTGAAGGCTGGCGGCAGGGGCTGTGTGATGGACCGCCGGAGAGCTGCCGCCGGCGTCACTGCTGCGCAGCACGCCGGTGGCGTAGGCCTTGGGCGTTCAGTCCGCAAACAGTCCGCGCACTGCCTGGCGCGCGCTCTCGAAGCCGAAGTGGCGTTCGACATTCGCAAGGCCGCCGGCCGACAGGGTGTACCAGAGCTCGCGATCACGATAGGCGCGCAGGACCTGTCCAGCGAACTCCTCGGCGGTTTCCGCGATCAGCACGTCGCGTCCGGGCTCAGCGTGCATGCCTTCGATCGCGATCGGCGTGGCCACCACAGGCTGGCCGTAACTCATGCTCATGTTGACCTTGCCCTTGACGCCGGCGCCGTAGCGCAGCGGCGCCACCGCCAGCCGACAGCTGTCCATGAAGGGCGCGACGTCGGGGACGAAGCCTTGGAACATGATGCCGGGCCGCTCGCCGAGCGCACGCACCGCATCGGGCGCCTTGCTGCCAACGACATGGAAGGTGATCTCAGGCGCCTCAGCGTGGATCAGCGGCAGTACCTCATCGGCGAACCACAGCACGGCATCGACGTTCGGAGTGTGCTGGTAGCCGCCCATGAACACGATGTCGTGGCGCTGCTCGAAGGGCGTGCGGCAGCCGAACACCTCGTGGACGTTCGAGAGGATGTCGACGCGCGCGCCGGGGGCCTCCGTGGCCAGCAAAGCCTGCTCGACCGGACTGACCACCAGCGTGATGTCGCTGCGACGGATGAGATCCAGCTCCTTCTCGCGGGTCTGCGCGGCCTGGCGACGCAGGTCCTCGCGCCCGGACAGCTCGGCCTCGCGCTGCTCGCGCAGGTAGTGCAGGTCGACAGTGTCGAACACCAGCCGCGCCTGGGGCGCGTGCAGGCGCACCAGGTCGACGTACTGGGTGGCGATGTAGTGCCGGCTCAGCACGATCAGGTTGAAGCGGCGGCCATGTTCGGCGAACCAGCCCGGCACGTCGGCCAGGAAGGGATGCCAGAGCACTTCAACGCCGAGCTGCTGCAGCTCGCTGGTGTAGCGCTCGACCAGGGCGCGGTTGTCGGCGAAGAAGCTGACAGCCACGCCCTCGGCGCGCAGCACGCGCATCAGGTTGACCATGCGCAGCGAGCCGGAATCCTGGTCCGGTGTCGGCGTGGTGGCATCGATGATCAGCACCCGGCGACCGTCGCGATGCTGGCGCGCCAGCGCGATCGGGGTGCCCGGCGCCGGGTGCGCCTTCAGCCGCTCGCCCCAGCGCTCAAGGAACTTCTGCTGGTTGACAACCTGGTAGGCCTTGACCCCGGTCGAGGTGTCGGTGCCCGAGCTCACGCCCTCGAAATGCACCACCGCCGACTTCGGCTGGTAGAGCACGCGCAGGCCGTGGGCCCAGACCTTCATGGCGAGGTCGGTGTCTTCGTAATAGGCCGGTGCGTAGTGGCGGTCGAAGCCGCCGAACTCGGCGAACAGATCGGCGCGGATGGCGATCGCCGCACCCGAGCAGTAGTCGACCTCGCGCAGGTAGTTGTACTCGGGCGCGGCCGGGTCGCCGAAGCGGCCGTAGTTCCAGCCCGAGGCGTCGTTGAAGACGATGCCGCCGGCTTCCTGCAGGCGGCCATCGGGGTAGATCAGTTTGGCGCCGACCAGGCCCACGCGTTCCTGTGTGTCGAAGGTCTCGATCAGTGCATCCAGCCAGCCCGGCTGCACCGCGGTGTCGTTGTTGAGGAAGACCAGGTACTCGCCGCGCGCTGCGACTGCGCCGGCATTGCAGGCGCCGATGAAGCCGAGGTTCTGCGGATTGCGCTGGTAGCGAAGGCCCTCGATCTGCGGCAGCGTGGCTTCAGTGTCGTCGGACGAGCAGTCGTCGACAACGAGGATCTCGGCGGCAACCACTGATGGGTGCGCGGCGATCGAGCGCAGGCAGGTCAGGCTGTGGTCGAGATGGTTGTAGACCGGAATCACCACGCTGACCCGCGGCGCCTCGGGGCAGGGCAGGGCGAAGGGCGCGAAAGGTGCGCTGGCCGGCACCTCGAGCACGGTCTGCGGCAGCTCTGGCCGCACTTCGGCGCGGATGCGCTGGAGGGTTCCAGCGACACCACGCGTGCGCAGGCTGCGCAGGCCGCGACCGACCAGCGAGCCCGCGCGCTGGCGGCGGAAACCCATGCTGGCGAGGCCGCGCTCCAACAGGCGTCTGAGGCCACGCAGCGGCCGTGTCAGTCGCCAGGAGCGGCTGAGGAGAATGCGATTGCGCTCCGCTTCAAACTGGTCACGCTGACGCTCCAGCGCATCGACCCAGGCCCGCAGTCGGCGCACTTCGTGGTCCAAGGCCTCGAAACGTCCACCCACGACCTTCAGAAGAGCGAAGGCATCGGCGTCGTCGCCCAGGCGTTCCTGGGCTTCACCTGCTTCGCGAAGCGTCTGCAGCAGCTGCTGTCGAAGATCGAGCGCAGTCGAGCGTGCGCGCTCCAACTCGTGATCGAGCGCATCGATGGCGTCCTGCTGGGCTTGCAGCCGGTTGTTCTGCGACGCGATTTCCTGGTCGAGACGCGCTGCCCAGGCGGATCGCTCTTCGACCAGTCGTTCCTGGTCGCGCGCCCAACGCGCGCGCTCCGCAGCCTCGCTCTCCCAGTTCGCGCTGGCCTCGCGCCATGCGCGTTCTCCATTGACGGCATCTTCGAGCCGGTCGGCGAGGCTGAGGGCAGCCACCTGAAGCAGTGTGGCGTCCGTGCCTGCGTGTACCAGGGCGGAACGCCGCTGGGTGCCGAGGATCGCGGCGTACGCCACCGCCATCGCCTGCAGGCTTTGCACAGCCGCGGGCTGGGCGCTCAGGCGGGACAGCGCTGCGGGATGGTTGGCGATGAACTGCAGTGCGCGCGCGATCGCACCGGCGTCCGGCTCGACCAGCAGGCCATCCCGACCGTGCTGGATGCGCTCGACGTAGCTGCCGAGGCGGGTGGCCAGAACCGGCAGGCCGAGGAGACGCATTTCGCTGAGCGTGTAGCTGAACGTCTCGGCCACGCTCGCGGGCAGCAGCACAAGATCGGGGGCGAGCTCCGCGGCCAGCCGGGGCAACTCCTCGCGCCTGTAGTCCAGCAGCACATGGACGCGATCGGCGCCGAAGAACCGCATGCCTGCGGCGCCACAGCCCAGCAGCACCAGCTCCGTATTGGGAGGCAGCTGCGGAACGAGGCGCGACAGCAGGTGTTCGCCCTTTCCACCGTTGATACGTCCCGGTACCCACACGCGCAAACGTGCGCCGGGTCCACGGGTGGCGCGTGGCGGAACGGGCTCCGCCCAGGGCGCGATCCCATGCGGAATGCAGTGCGTGCTCAGCTCGCGCAGGTCCGGCGCCATCCGCAGCAGGTTTTCGAGCACGATCCGGGTCGGGGCAATCAGCTGCGCTCGGGCGTCGAGCAGGGCCTGCAGATAGGCCCGGCGGAGCGCCAGCCAGGCGTCCGCTCGCCTTTCGGCGAACGGCAGGTCCGCCGACGCGGCCTCCAACTGTGCACGCAGGGCGGATTCCGAGGCGTCGAAGCCGGCGGCACCGAAGTCGGCATGCAGGGTAGGCCAGAAAGGATGGTAGTCGTGACAGACGACGGAGGTCGGCAACCCGGTTCGGAGCACGTCAAGGCTCAGCCCGATCAGAGATGACACCAGCACGCCGCCGACGCCGAAATCGGCGCACAGCGCCTCCAGGAAGTCGGCGCACTCGCTCGACTGGATCGCCGTTACTGTGATGGGGGCGGCGAGCGGGTGCTCCCGAAGGGCCGCGGCAGCAGGCGCGAGCTTCAACACGAGCGATGTTCCGGTCAGGCGGGCAGCGGGATCGCTCACCGCCTGCAGCACCAGGTGGTGACGGCTGGGATCCGCGCGAATCAGATCGGCGACGAAGCGCTCGCTGCCACCGCCCCATCCGTGCAGGGCGTGCAGCAGGACCGGCTTGTCGTCGAGTCCCGGATAGCCACTGGCCGGCGCCTCACCGGACAGTTGGCCGAGGCGCACCGAAAGCCCGTCGACCACCGGGCTCGGCAAACGCCGGCCCGTCGCGCTTGGCCGCAGGCACAGTCGCGCGTACAGCTCGGACTCGCAGTCCGCTGGCAACTCAGGGGTGTTGGAGGTGGCGAGCAGGGCGGCGAACTGGGCGATGCGAGCGGCAGGAATTCGACAGCAGCGCGGATCAAACCCGGCGATCGGAAGGGGATGCGCAGGCCCGACGAGCCAGCATCGCTGGTCGAGAGCTTCCGTATCGTCGGGCGCGAATCCCAACCACTGTGCGTCCAGTGCGCTCAGCACGCGCTCGCTGCGCGGGAGCCGCAGCATGCGCAGGGCGGCATACGGCGGGGGTTCGGCGTCGAGGTCGAGCAGGAGAACCGGGCAGCCCGGCTGCGCCAGCAGGGCGGACTGCAGCGCCGTCGCAGCGTCGCTGGCTTGCAGGAAGCCCAGATCGCCGGGAAGACCCGCAAGGCTGGGATGGGGCGGCAGCGCATCGAGGCGGCCCTGGCCGGGCGCGAAGTCTCTGGCGTAGAGGCAGAGCAGGACGGGGTGGGTTCCGTCCGACGGGAGACTGGAGTTCAAGGACGATCCGATGGAGTGATGCGACGGGCGAACGGCCGCGGGCACGATTGACGCCCTTCCGGCGCGGGGTGCCCGATTATCGCAACCGCGCGCAGGCGAGGCCAGCGCGATTGCCGGGAGACGGGAGGGGCGCGTGCCCGAATCCTGCCCGAACAAGCCACAGGACGGACGGAAGCGGAATCCTCCGGGCTGGCTACACTGCCGCCCAGGCCATCCTGGCCCGGCCGTATCGGATCCCGCCTTGAGTCGACAGAACACCACCCGTCAGGCGCCAGTGACTCCCGACGCCCGTCGCTTGACCGGCCTTCTGCGGGGACTGCTTACGCCTGTCCTGCTGCTGGGCCTGGGTTTGGGCGCTGGGTTCCTCGCGCCGTACTTCTACGTCATCGATCAACGCGTCGCGGCGGATTTCGCCGCGCTCACCTGGCAGGTGCCGACGCGGGTCATGGCCCGGCCGCTGCGGCTCGACGTGGGCGTGCCGATGGACCTGGCCGGCCTGCGCGCTGAGCTCGACGCGGCCGGCTACCGCGAGGACGGGCAGGGCCGGGAGGCCGGCAGCTACGGAGTCAACGCCAGCTCGGTGCAGCTGACGACGCGCGCCTTTGTCGATGTCGATGGCCCCCAGCCTTCGCGCAGCGTGCGCGTCCAGCTGGCGCGAGGACAGGTACGCGCGTTGACCGACCCGTCCGGTAAGACGGTGCGCGAGCTGCGCGTGGACCCCGCGCGCATTGCCACGCTGTACGGCGAGAAGCGCGAGGAGCGCCGGCTGGTGCGGCTGGAGGACGTGCCGCCGCTGTTTGTGATGAGTCTGCAGGCGGTCGAGGACCGCGATTTCAAGCACCACATCGGCGTCGATTTCAGCGGGATCGTGCGCGCGGCCTGGGTCAACCTGCGCGAGGGCGAGGTGCGGCAGGGCGCCAGCACGCTCACCCAGCAGCTCGCCCGCAACCTCTACCTGACGCGCGAGCAGGCCCTGTGGCGCAAGGTGAAAGAGGCCCTGCACGCGCTGGCGATGGAGCGCCGCTTCTCCAAGGCGCAGATCCTGGAGGCCTACCTCAACGAGATCTTCCTCGGCCAGCAGGGCAACCAGGCCATCCACGGCGTGGCCGCAGCCGCGGATTTCTGGTTCGGCCGCGAGCTGGGCCAGCTCAAGCCGCATGAGATCGCCCTGATCATCGGCATGATCCGCGGGCCGTCCTACTACGACCCGCGCCGCCACCCCGAACGTGCCCTGACGCGACGCAACCGCGTGCTGAACCAGATGGCCGAGACCGGCCTGATCGATGTCGCGACCGCCGAGCGCGAGGCCGCACTGCCACTCGGCATCAAGCGCCAGGTCGGGCTGGCCGGCAACCGTGCGCCGTCCTTCCTCGCCTTGGTGCGCACCCAGCTGGAGCGCGACTACAAGGCCGAGGACCTGCGCGGCGCAGGGCTCACCATCCACACCACGCTGTCGCCGCTGGCGCAGTCGCTGGCCGAGCGCGCCGCGCGCGAGCAGCTGGCGGAGCTGCAGACGCAAGGCCGCCCCGAGCTGCAGGCGGCGGTCGTGCTCACCGACAGCGAGCGCGGCGAAGTGCTCGCCCTGGTGGGCGATCGCGAGGGCGAGGGCAGCGGCTTCAACCGCGCGCTCGACGCCCAGCGCCCCGTCGGCTCGCTGATCAAGCCCTTCGTGTATCTGCTGGCCCTGGCCCAGCCGGGGCGCTACGCGCTGGCCACGCCGGTCGAGGACCAGCCGATCGAGCTGCGTCTGCCCAACGGCCAGACCTGGGCGCCGGCCAACTCGGATGACATCAGCCACGGCACCGTCACCCTGCTGCAGGCGTTAGCGCAGTCCTACAACCAGGCGACAGTGCGGCTGGGCATGGAGCTGGGCGTCGATCGTGTCAGCCGGTTGATCGAAGCGCTGTCCGGCACGCATCCGCCCGCCCACCCTTCGCTGCTGCTCGGCGCGGTCGACATGAGCCCCTATCAGATGGCTCAGCTGTACCAGTTCGTCGCCTCCGGGGGGCGTCTGCAGCCGCTGCGCGCTGTGCGCGGCGTGCTGGACGAACAGGGGCAGACCTTGACCCGCTACGAACAGCCCTCGGAGCCGCCCCAGCCTGGCGACGCCCTGGCCGCGCGGCTGATCGGCATCGCCCTGCAGGAGGCCGCGCGCAGCGGCACAGGGCGGCGCTTGTATGCCGACGGCCTCGGCCACCTGCAGCCGGCCGGCAAGACCGGCACCAGCAACGACAGCCGCGACAGCTGGTTTGCCGGCTACACCGGCTCCCACCTCGCTGTCGTCTGGGTGGGCAACGACGGCAATGCGCCGACCGGGCTGTATGGCGCCTCGGGTGCGATGCGGGTTTGGACCAGTCTGTTCAAGCGCCTGCCCAGCGCGACGCTGAACGTGGGCGACGAGGGGCTGGAGTTCGCGTGGCTGTCCGCCGACAATTTCGCCCTCACCGACGAAGGCTGCCCCGGCGCACGCCGCTTCGCCTTCATTCGCGGCTATACCCCAGAAACCTATGACGGCTGCCCGATGGCGCGCGTGCGCGAGTGGTTCGGCGGCGGAGAACCCGAACAATGAAGCGTCTGACCCTGCTTGCGTGCACTGGCCTGCTGCTTTCCGGCTGCGCGATGTTCCAGCCGGCGGAAACGGTGCAGGCGCCCGAACCCGCGCCTCCTGCGCGTGACCTCATCGCCGAGCTCTATGCGATGGTCGAGGCCGATGACGCCATCGTGGTCGAGCCCTTGCCGGATCCCGAGATCGAGGACCTTCGCGCGGCGGCGCATGAGGCCCTGGCTCTGCGCGATCTCGAACGTGCCGCGCGCAGCCTGGCGCAGGCGCTGGAGATCCGTCCGGGCCGGCCCGACCTGCTGCAGATGCGCGCGGAAGTCGCCTTGGGTCAGCAGCTGCTGGATGAAGCCGAGCAGTACGCCATCGCTTCCTTCGAAAACGGCCCGCGCCTCGGCCCTCTGTGCCGCCGCAACTGGGCGGCGATCCAGCTGGCCCGGGAAGTGCGTGGCAACCTCGCCGAAGCCGAAACTGCGCGTGAGCAGTCGCAGCGCTGCACGGCGGAGCCTGTGCTGCGGATGTAGGGTGATGTGCCCGCCATCGAATCAACGTCAGTGGACGTCGCAGCTTCATGGGCCACGCCGGAGCGCCTGTGCGAGCGTAGTGCGCGGGGTGACCACGCCGAGGCCCCCGCAGCCGGTGAGTGAGTAAGCCCTCCGGGGCTCTTCAGCGATCGGTCTTTCGCGCACAACAGGCCGTTCAAGGGTGGCGTGGTGCGCGCACTGCCGGCGCGCTCCGCGGAGCCATTTGGGGGTCCCACTCGCTGGCGGTTGCAGCGTAGGCGCCAGGTCCCGGGATCTGGACCGGGCATGGCGCCGGCAAGTCTGACGCCCGGCACACTGGACGCTGCAGCTGCGTCTTGACTGCTCCGCGCCGACAGCGGCCAACGCGGAGCATCGGCCGCGTCCGCGTCCGCGTCAGAGTCACGGTCAGGGTCAGGGTCAGGGCAGGCTGACGCGTTTGCGGTTGTCGGCCGAGACGCGATCAATGAGCTTGTTGTAGGGGTCGAACCCCACTTCGAACGGCTTCCCGTCGACTTCGATCCGCAGCTGGGTTTGCGCCTCGGTGATGCGATGTCGCTCCAGCGACAGCACGGTCTCCTCGCGCTCGCTCGCGCCCGGCGCGCGCGCGAACACCCCGACTTCAATCCAGTCGTTGATAGCCATCGGGGTCTCGCGACCGATGCCGTCCGCGCTGAACTTCGCCGCGCTGAGTGTGAGCGTCAGTGCGTAACGGTCGCCCGGAAGTGCTTCCACCTGCACGTCGTCCACCCGGTTGTCGTAGAAGACGATCCGCTCGAAGAGATCGGTGATCAGCTGCTCGTGCTCGGCTCCCGCCTCGGCGCGCA
The DNA here is from genome assembly GCA_046318115.1 of Lysobacterales bacterium. Taxonomy (GTDB): domain Bacteria; phylum Pseudomonadota; class Gammaproteobacteria; order Xanthomonadales; family Xanthomonadaceae; genus Aquimonas. Next base: position 41,290 of record JBKCVA010000150.1, read on the forward strand.
GGTAGGCCAGCAGCTCGCGGCTGGTGGTGAACGGTGCAGTCTGGAAGGCCTTGTCCTCAAGATAGCGGCTGAGCGCGCGGTTGAGCGCTTCCTCGCCAATCTCCTCGCGCAGCCGGTAGAACACCAGCGTCCCTTTGCGATAGTGGATGTAGGGCTGGTTCTCGACACGATAGAGCGGCTGCTCCTCGCGACTTTCCCCGCCGCGACCCGAGAGGTAGCGATCCAGTTCATAGCGCAGAAAGCGTCGCATCCGCTCCCGCCCGTATTCGCGCTCCATCACCATCAATGCGGAGTACTGCGCAAGTGACTCCGACATCACCGTCGAGCCCTGCACGTCGGCTCCGATCACCTGATGCGCCCACCACTGGTGCGCGATCTCATGCGCCGTGACGTAGTAGACATAGTCGATGTCTTCCGGATCACGCAAGTCGGCGATGAAGCCGATCGCCTCGGAATAGGGAATGGTGTTCGGAAACGCCTGGGCGAAACTCTGATATCCCGGAAACTCGATGATCCGTACCTGGCGATGCTGGTAGGGGCTGAATCGGGTGCCGAAGTAATCAAGTGAGTCCTGTACCGACTTGATCATGCGAGCGGTGTTCCAGTCATGCCGCGGATGGTGATAGACCTCGATCGGCAGGCCATTGAATTCGCCGCGGGTCACCTGCCAGCGGGCGGAGAGAAAAGCGTAGAAGGGCAGGATCGGTCGGTCCATGGAGTACTCGAAACAGCGCCGGCCGTCGCGCTCGAATTCCCGCTTCAGATAGCCCGGTGCGAGTCCGATCTGGTCGGTCGCCGTACAGAAGGTCGCACTGAAGTCGATCCAGTGTCCGTCGTCGCTCAGATAGGTGTGTGCGTGCGCCTCGGTGTCGTCGAGGTCAGCCATCCGGGGCGCCTCGGGCAAACCGCGTTTGCGCCTTTCGTTGCGATCGCCCAGAGTGCGCTCGCTGCTGTAGCCGAGGGATGGAAAGCTGAAGTTGTTGAAGAAGGTCCCGTTGTGGACGATGTCGGTGGGGCCGCGCTGGTTGCCGAATCCGCGCTGCTCCCAACGCTGGGTGAACCGCATCGGGCGGGTTTCTCCCGGCTGCATGGCTTGTTCAAGCCGGTAGATGCGGTAGCCCAGCTCGACATCGTCATGTCGCAGCTCCGCCGAGCCGAGGTCCATGCGTGGATATTCGGCCAGCGGGTTCAGCTGGACATGGATTTCCTGCAGCGGAACAAAGTGCGGGTTGCGCAGGGTGTACTCGCCCCGCACCTCCAGCTTGAGCGCATAGGGGTCCAGATCCACCTCGATCGCCTGCGCAGTGATCAGGGGTTGCGGCTGGCCTTCGTACTTCTTGTAGAGCTCCTCATAGCGGATCTGGTCGGCGATCGCGGTCTCGCGACTGCTGTATCGATTCAGAACATGCGTGTTGTAGAAGATGTAGCTGCCGACGCCCAGCCAGGCCAGCGTGGCGAGCGCGATGCCGGCGCCAAGAGGACCATGCATGCGCTGGCGCGCGAGCCGCAAACGTTCGCTGCGGCGGGTGATGGTGCCGCGTACCCACAGCGCGGTGGCAAGCAGCAGCAGGGCGGTGAGAAACAGCGCCCAGTAGCCCTTGAACCACGCCCACGCGATCCAGAAGTGGCCGTAGCCGTTCAAGTCGGAGTAGGGCAGAGCGGGGCTGCCGTTGTAGCGGTAGAGGTTGTTCTCGTAACCCACGTAATCCAGCACGACGAACAGGGCGATGCCGCCGATCAGCAGGCCATAACCGATGAACTTGTTGTTCGAGAGCACCTGCAGCACAAGCGCAGCACCGGCGACGAGAATCGCCGGCACAGCCATGATCAGGGTCGCCTTCAGATACAGCAGCGGCTCGAGCTGGGTGAACCCCTTCGACAGCTGCACGCCCATTGAGGCGAGAACGCCCGCGCCGAGAAAGGCGAACACCACCAGCACCAGCGCGGAGAACTTCGCGAACAGCGGTGCCGCGTCAGGCACGGGCAGCGCGTCCGTGACATCACTCAGTCGCAGCTGCCGTTCCCGCCAGACCAGCTCACCGGCGTAGAACATGACGATGATGTAGAGCAGCCAGCCATACGCAGCTTCCAGCGTATCCAGCATCAGCGAAGTCACCGGATACGAAGGCGTCCCGTAGAGCGAGCTGATGTCGGTGGCGCTGCCGAGAAAGTTGAACATCCCGAACAGCAGCATGATCAGGAAAGGCACGCTGGTGAAAACACCTCGCGCATCGAACAGCAGGATCTGTAGGTACTGGCGCAGGGCGACGCGCAGACCGCTGTCGGGCTGCGTTTTCGGCAGAGTCACGACCCGCTGCACGCTTGCGGCGGCCTGCACGGGTCTGCGCCTGAACCAGGCGCGCCCGGTGCCGCTGCGCTCGGTCTTGAACAGGCGAAACGCTGCGGCCGCCAGCACCAGTCCGATGCCGATCCAGAGCGCGCGGTTGGCGATCAGGAAGCCCCCGAGTTCGGGTAGCAGGGTGTTGCGGTCCTGCGCCGACCAATAGCGGGTGCTGAGTCCCAGCGCCCGCACGCCGAACGGATCGGAAAGCGCTGCCAGCCATTCGTTGTCGAGATCGCTCAGCAGCACGCCCGACACGAGGAACAGCACGAAGAACGCGATCACGCCCACGTAGACCGCCAGCAAGCTGCGCGTGGTGACGGCGAGCAGGGCCAGCAGCGCGCCGGTCAGCAGCAGATTGGGCAGGACCAGCACTCCCATTCCCCACGCATAGGGGTAAAGCGTGTTCGGTCCGATCCGTGCCGGATCGATCCAGGGCATGTAGGGGGCGATGAAGAGGCCGATGGCGAAGGCGATGTAGACGATCAGACTGGCTGTCAGGCCGGCCCCGAATCGCCCTGCGAGGTAGTCACGTTTGCGGATCGGGTTCGAGAACAGCAGATCGGCGGTGCCCGCCTCGAAGTCCCGGAGCAGCGCTCCGGCGATGAAGATGCAGATCAAGAAAAGACCGAGCACTGAGGCGAACACCAGGAACTGCAGCGTCACCAGCGGTGCGTTGCGGTTGACGTTGCCAACGGCGCTGCCAAGCGTCACGGCGTCCGTGCTGGCGACGGAGAAGGCGATCAGACCGAACAGGCCGGCGATTAGCCAGAGCAGGGGGGAACGCAGCTGTTCGCGCAGCTCGAATCGGAAGAACTCGCGCATCATGGCGGCACCCTCAGGCCGCACGCGCGTGCTGGCGCAGGCGCTGGAAATAGACGTCTTCGAGATCCGGCTCGACCGCAACGAAGCCGTCGCCTGGCGCGCTCTCGCTGAACACGTGAATCAGGGGCCGACCGGCCACCAGCCGGGTGGAGAGGATCTGGTAGCGCGACTGGTGGTCTGCGAGTTCGGACTTGTCGAGCTGTTTGCGCCAGACCTGGCCGGCAAGCGCCTGAATGGTGGTGTTGGGCTCGCCCGTCAGCAGCACCTGCCCGCGGTTGATGATCGCCATGCGCGGGCAGAGATCGGTGACATCCTCGACAATGTGGGTGGAGAGAATCACGACGACTTTTTCGCCGATCTCGCTCAACAGATTGAGAAAGCGGTTGCGTTCTTCGGGATCCAGCCCCGCAGTGGGCTCATCCACGATCACGAGCTTCGGATCGCCGATCAGGGCCTGGGCGATGCCGAAACGCTGGCGCATGCCGCCGGAGTACGTGCCGAGTTTGCGTTTGCGCGCATCCCAGAGGTTCACCTTGTGCAGCAGCGCCTCCACGGTCTCGCGTCGTGGGCCGCTGCGGGTCAGACCCTTGAGCACGGCGAAGTGATTCAGGAGTTCTTCGGCGCTCACTTTCGGGTAGACGCCGAAGTCCTGCGGCAGATAGCCCAGCTGGCGACGCAGGGCGTCCTTTTCAGTCAGCACGTCGAGGCCGTTGAAGTTGATGCTTCCGGCATCGGGTTCCTGCAGCGTTGCGATGGTTCGCATCAGTGAGCTTTTCCCGGCACCGTTCGGGCCGAGCAGGCCGAAAAGACCGGTGGGAACCTCCAAGCTGACGCCGTCGATGGCGCGAACGCCGTTGGCATAGGTCTTGGTGAGCGAGCGGATCGAGAGCATGGCGACCTCCGTTTCAGTGATGTAGCAAACTACAACACCAATTCAGAGTCGAACACCCGCCGGAAGTCATGACCCAGGGACCCTCGGCGCGACCGGGCTGAGCGCTGCCGAGAGCGCCGACAGGAACCGGAAAGCACACGCAGGGGATCGGAGTCGGATTCGAACCCACGTATCCTCTGCGGGATGGAATTGCTCGACGCCACGGCCGCGGTACTGTCCGCGCAGGGCCCGCTGGCGCGGGCCTGGCCGGAGTTCCGTGCGCGTGAGGCACAGCAGCGGCTGGCCGAAGCTGTCGCCACCGCGTTCGTTGAGCGCGGCGAACTGGTCGCCGAAGCCGGCACGGGCACCGGCAAGACCTACGCCTACCTCGTGCCCGCCCTACTGTCCGGCCTGCGGGTGATCGTCTCCACCGGTACGCGCGCCCTGCAGGACCAGCTCTATCACCGCGATCTCCCGCGCCTGCTCGAGGCGCTCGGCGTGGGCCTCAAGACTGCGCTGCTGAAGGGCCGCAGCAACTACCTGTGCTGGTACCGCATGGACCGCGCGCGCAGCGATCGCCTGTTTGGCTCGCGCGAGCAGGCTGCACAGCTGGCGCGGGTCTGGAGCTTTGCCGGCGCCAGCGAGGACGGCGACATCGCCGGCATCGACTTCGTCGCCGAGGATTCGGCGCTGTGGCCGCAGATCACCTCGACGCCGGACAACTGCCTGGGCAGCGAGTGTCCCTTCTACGGCGAGTGCTTCGTCGCCAAGGCGCGTGCCCGCGCGCAGGCGGCCGATCTGGTGGTGGTCAACCACCATCTGCTGTTCGCCGACCTCGCGCTGAAGCGCGAGGGCTTCGCCGAAATCCTGCCCGGCGCGCACGCCTTCGTGATCGACGAGGCGCACCAGCTGCCCGAGCTCGCCACGCGCTTTTTCGGCAGCAGCCTGTCTGCGCGTCAGCTGCAGGAGCTGGGCCGCGATGCGCTCGCCGAAGCGCAGCAGGCCTCGGGGGCTGTCGGCGCCCTGCAGCCAGCGGTGGAAGCGCTCGACAAGGCCCTGCGCGAGTTCCGCCTGGCCTGGGACCCGCTGCCCGCGCGCGGCCCGATCGAGCAGGCCCTGCGCCACGATCCTTGCGCCGACAGCCTGGAGGTGCTGGAGCACGCGCTGGACGGGCTGCTCCAGGCCATCGAAGGCCAAGCCGAGCGCAGCCCCGGCCTCGAAGCCTGTCTCGCCCGCGCCCAGGCGCTGCAGCAGCGCATGCAGGCTCTGCATCCGCGCGGCGATGACGCCGTGCCACAGGTGCGCTGGTACGAGCTGGTCGCGCGCGGCTTCAGCCTGCATGTGACGCCGCTGGATGTCGCCGGCCCGCTGACCGAGTTCCGCGCCAAGGCGCATGCGGCCTGGATTTTCACTTCGGCCACTCTTGCCGTGAGCGGCAGCTTCAGCCACTTCGCCGATCAGCTGGGCCTGATCGAGCCGCGCACCCTGCTGCAGCCCAGCCCCTTCGACTACGTGAAGCAGTCGCTGGCCTGGCTGCCGCCGGCCTTGCCGGATCCGATCGAACGCGGCTACACCGCGGCCGTGCTGCGCGCCTGCCTGCCGGCGCTGGAGGCCTCGCAGGGGCGCGCCTTCCTGCTGTTCACCAGCCACCGTGCGCTGCGCGAAGCGGCCGAGTGGCTGGCGGCGAACGCGCCCGGCTTTCCACTGTTCGTGCAGGGCAGCCAGCCGCGGCACCGCCTGCTGCAGGCGTTCCGCGAATCGGGCAACGGCCTGCTGCTGGGTGCGGCCAGCTTCTGGGAGGGCGTCGACGTGGCGGGCGAAGCGCTTTCGCTCGTGCTGATCGACAAGCTGCCCTTTGCGGCCCCTGACGATCCGGTGCTGGAAGCGCGGCTGGACCATATCCGCCGCAACGGCGGCAACCCCTTTCGCGACTGGCAGCTGCCGACCGCGGTGATCGCCTTCAAGCAGGGCGTGGGCCGGCTGATCCGCAGCGAAAGCGACCGCGGGGTGCTGGTGCTCTGCGACCCGCGCCTGACCCGCAAGGGTTACGGGCGCAGCTTCCTCAACAGCCTGCCGCCGCTGCCGCGCACCGAGGCGATCGACGACGTGCGTACGTTCTTCGCCGCCGTTCCACTGTCGCTCGAAGCTGAAGGCAAGCGGGCCAACACCGGCCTGATCCACAGCTTCGACATTGACGAGCCAGATCTGGTCTGAGGCTCAGCGCGGCCAGACAAGGTGGATCTCGCCCGATCCCGCGGCTGGACAGGGCGCTCTCTGCACGTACACTCGATGGTTTCCCGTTGTCCGGCCCCACGATGAATCTGCTCGCCATCGAGACCGCCACCGAAGCCTGCAGCGTGGCCCTGCGCTGCGGCGACAGCGTGCTGGAGCGTTTCGAAATCGCGCCGCGTCGCCATGCCGAGCTGGTGTTGCCCTGGGCGGATGAGCTGCTGGCGGAAGCCGGCATCGCCCGCAGCGAGCTCGATGCGATCGCGGTTGGCATTGGCCCCGGTGCGTTCACTGGCGTGCGCCTGGCGGTGGCGATGGGGCAGGGTCTGGCGCTGGCCTTGGGACGACCGCTGATCGGCATCAGCAGCCTGCAGATCCTCGCCACCGGCGCGCGAGGTGCACAGCCCGGTGACGGCGTGTTCGCCTGTATTGATGCGCGCATGGGCGAGGTTTACGCGGCGGCGTTGCGCATCCATCGCGACGGCATGCCCGAACCTATCGAAGCGCCTCAGCTGGCGCGACCCGACGAGGTGCGTTTGCCCGAGGACAGCTACGGCTGGGCCCGCGGCACCGGGCTCGCCGCGGGTCAGGGTGAGGTCGGGCAGCGCCTGCAGGCGCAGGGCTGGCGACTCGAACCCGGCGCGCTACCAGCGGCGGGCGATCTCGCCCGTCTTGCTGCGCGCGCATACGCCCTGCGGACCTATCCTGATCGCCCGGAAGACGTGCAGCCGCTGTACCTGCGCGACAAGGTCGCGCAGACCATCGCGGAGCGCGAAGCTCGCTGAGCCCCCAAGACGCCCGCATGCATGCGGGTTGCGCGTGTTCGGCCCCGGCTGTTGCGAGCTGTCGCGATCAGAGCGAGCATGCCGCTGCTCAGCCCGCGCTGGAGATTGCCCCGATGGCCGAACCGAAGACTCAGCCCACTGGCGCCAGCGTCGAGGCCCACATCGCCGAGCGCGGCAGTGCTGCTCAGGCGGAAGACTGTCGCCACCTGATCGCGATGCTGCAGCGCCTCACCGGTCAGCCCCCGTTGATGTGGGGGCCGAGCATCGTCGGTTTCGGTCGCTACCGCTACACCTATGCCAGCGGCCATTCGGGTGAGTCGCCTCGTGCAAGCTTCGCCATACGCGGCAAAGAGCTCGTGGTTTATGTCATGGGCCAAGAAGAGCCCAACCACGGCCTTCTAGCGAAGCTGGGCAAGCACCGCCTCGGCAAGTGCTGCCTCTATTTCAGGAAGCTCGCCGATCTCGATGTCGCGGTGCTGGAGCAGATCCAGCGCGATTCGCTGGCCGAGCTGGAGCAACGCTACGGCAGTGGAGCCTAGCCCTGTTGCAGCAACTCGCGGGCGATGCGGCTCATGGCCCCGCGCCGCAGGGCGAAGTCCCAGTAGCTGCCGCCCAGCTGGCGCCACAGCACCGCCGATCTAACGGCCGCCAGCAGCGCGCCGCGAATCTGCGAAACCACGCCGGATTGGGCGAGTTGCAGGGGATTGCCCTGCACCATCACCCGTGGCTTCAGCTGGCTGAGTGTATCGGCGTAGAGGTCGGCCAGCCGCTGGCTGACGCTGCCGTGCTCGCTGCCGAAGTGCTCGCGCTGGCGCTCGATCGACTCAATGCCCTGGCGCAGGGCGTCCAGCATTTTCGGCTGTCGGATCAGCTGGCGCTCCAGATGCAGGACGGTGGCGGCCATGCGCGAGATCGCGACATCGCGGCCTTGGCCGTTGATCTGGCGCAGCAGGCATTCGAGCCCGGGTTTCAGCAGCTGGGCCCTGCCGTACACGGCTTCGACGTTTTCGGCGTCCAGCCGGAACACGCTATCCAGGCAGGGCTGCACCAGTTCGGCGTCGGCACGGCCTTCGTGAGCGATCTGTCGCACGGCGCTGAGCGCCTGCAGCAGGCCGGCGAGCGCGAGCACGCGGTCTTTCATTCAACCTCCATGGCGTGGGCTTCAAGCGGGGCGTCGGTGGCTTCGATGACGGCCCCGCCCAGGCAAACCTCGCCAGCATAGAAAACGATGGATTGGCCGGGAGTGACGGCGCGCTGCGGGCGCGAGAACGCGACCCGGAGGCTGCCGTTCTCACGCACCTCGACGCTGCAGGCCTCATCGGCCTGGCGATAGCGGGTCTTCGCGGTGCACTCGAAAGCCGCGGCTGGCGCCGTGCCTGCGACGAAGTCGGGCAGGGCGGTGCGCAGGCGCTGGCTCATCAGATAGGGGCTGTCATGGCCCTGATCGACGATCAGGCGATTGCGGGCGATGTCCTTGCCGACGACGAACCAGGGCGCCTGCGGCCGGCCGCGCACGCCGCCCAGATTCAGGCCTTCGCGCTGTCCCAGCGTGTAGAAGAAAGCGCCGCTGTGGCGGCCGAGAACGACTCCCTCGGGATCGACGATCTCGCCCTCGCGAGCGGGCAGGTAGCGGCCCAGAAATTCGCGGAAGTCGCGCTCGCCGATGAAGCAGATCCCGGTCGAGTCCTTCTTGGCATGGGTGGGCAGGGCAGCTTCGGCCGCGAGGCGGCGCACTTCCGACTTCGGCAGTTCACCGACCGGAAACAGCGTGGTCGACAGCGCGTCCTGGCCGAGGGTATAGAGGAAATAGCTCTGATCCTTGCTGGCGTCGAGCCCTCGCAGCAGCTGCCAGCGGCCGCCCTCGCAGCGCACGCGGGCGTAGTGACCGGTGGCGATGCGTTCGGCGCCCAGCGCGCGGGCGTGGTCGAGGAAGGTGCGGAACTTGATCTCGCGGTTGCAGAGAATGTCAGGGTTGGGCGTGCGCCCGGCGCGGTACTCGGCGACAAAGTGGGCGAACACGCCGTCCCAGTATTCGGCGGCGAAGTTGCGGGTGTGGCAGCGGATGCCTAGGCGCCCGCAGACGGCGATCGCGTCCTTGCGGTCCTCTTCCGCCCGGCAGCCGACCTCGCGGTCGTCTTCCTCCCAGTTCTGCATGAACAGGCCTTCGATCGGTCTACCTTCGCGCTGAAGCAGCAGCGCGGCGACCGAAGAGTCCACGCCCCCGGACATGCCGACGATGACCTTACCGGACTGCACAGGCTTCAGCTCGGGAGGTGGCGCACGTGGTGCAGCGGCGCGCGCTGCCCTGCCAGAAAATCGCACACCACTGCCTGCACCAGTGGGCTGCGCAGGCGCTCGGCTTCGGCGTCGATCTCGCCGGGTGTCAGCCACAGGCAGCGGGTGATGCCCGCATCGAGCGGCCGGGTCGGATCATGGCTCAAGGCCTCCGCGCCAAAGGCGAACCGAATGTAGGTCTTGCCGGTTTCGGCCCGCCACAGGTAGCTGCCGATGAAGCACTGCGCGCGCACCTGCCAGCCGGTTTCCTCCAGGGCCTCGCGTGCGGCGGCCTCGATCAGGCCTTCACCGGGCTCCAGATGGCCGGCGGGCTGATTCAGCACGAGCCGGCCGCGCACCTCCTCCTCCACCAGCAGGAACCGCCCCTCGCGTACGATGACGCAGGCCACGGTGATGTCCGGGTTGAACTGGATGTCACTCTTGGGCACAGGACCACGCCGGCTGGCAAAGAGGCGGAACTTTACAACAGCCCGCAGCGCGGCCTCCGACGCAGGTTCAGTCCCGTTTGACGGAACGCCGGCCAGACTGCGGCTCATCTCGGCCCTTGCAACGGGCCGCAGCGTAACCACATAGCACGCCATGATCGAACTGCCTGACTTCCGACACAGTCTCCCAACGCCTTTTGTGGCTCAGTCTCCGAGGATGGCCGGCGACCCGGACGGCGCCCCGGAAGACGCCCAGCAGCGCGGCCTGGCGGTGGAGGAGGCGCGGCCGGAAGTCATTCGCCCGCCGCTGTACCAGGTGGTCCTGCTGAACGACGACTACACGCCGATGGATTTCGTGGTCGAAGTCTTGCAGGTGTTCTTCGGCCTCAACATCGAGCGTGCCACCCAAGTCATGCTCCACGTGCATACCCGCGGCAAAGGCGTCTGCGGGGTGTACACACGCGAAGTGGCGGAAACCAAGGTCCAACAGGTGAATGAATTCGCGCGCTCACACCAGCATCCGCTGCTGTGCAGTATGGAAAAGGCGTAAGAGTGCAATCCACGCCGGCCGGTGATGGCACCGGCAGGCAGCGGCAGTCGCGATATCCGTCAGGCGCAAGGAGCCCGGCATGTTCAGCAAAGATCTCGAGTTCAGCATCGGCCAGTGCTACAAGCAGGCCCGCGAGGCGCGTCATGAGTTCATGACGGTCGAGCACCTGCTGCTGTCGCTGCTCGAAAATCCGTCCGCCGTGGCCGTGCTGCGCGCCTGCGGCGCCGACCTCACCCGGCTGGGTCAGGAACTGCGCAACATCATCAGCGAGACCGTGCCGGTATTGGCCGCGGACGACACCCGCGATACCCAGCCGACGCTCGGCTTCCAGCGCGTGTTGCAGCGCGCGGTGTATCACGTCCAGTCGTCGGGCCGGAAAGAAGTCACTGGCGCCAACGTACTGGTCGCCATCTTCGGCGAGAAGGACAGCCATGCCGTCTATTTTCTCGGTCAGCAGGAAATCAGCCGTCTGGATGTCGTCAACTACATCAGCCACGGCGTGGCCAAGCTCAGCAGCGAACAGGTCAAGCCGGCCGAGCCCGAGGCGCAGAAGGAAGGCGAGGGCGAGGAGGGCAAGGCCAATCCGCTGTCGGAGTACGCCAGCAATCTGAACGAACAGGCCAAGGCGGGCAAGATCGACCCGCTGATCGGACGCTCCGAAGAGATCGAGCGCGTGATCCAAGTGCTCTGCCGCCGCCGCAAGAACAATCCCCTGCTGGTCGGCGAGGCCGGTGTCGGCAAAACGGCCCTGGCGGAAGGCTTGGCCAAGCGCATCGTCGACGGCGAAGTGCCCGAGGTGTTGGCGGACGCGACCATCTACGCGCTGGATCTCGGCGCGCTGGTGGCCGGCACCAAGTACCGCGGCGATTTCGAAAAGCGCCTGAAAGCCGTGCTGGCACAGCTCAAGAAAGAGCCGGGCGCCGTGCTGTTCATCGACGAGATCCACACCATCATCGGCGCCGGCTCGGCCTCCGGCGGCACTATGGACGCTTCGAATCTGATCAAGCCGGTGCTGGCCTCAGGCGAGCTGCGCTGCATTGGCTCGACCACGTTCCAGGAATACCGCGGTGTGTTCGAGAAGGACCGCGCGCTGGCGCGGCGCTTCCAGAAGATCGACATCGTCGAACCCTCTGTGGCCGATGCCGTTGCCATCCTGAACGGCCTCAAGACCAAGTTCGAGGAACATCACCGCGTCGAATACCTCGGCGAAGCCCTGCAGGCGGCCGTGGATCTTTCGGTGAAGCACATCGGCGATCGCCTGCTGCCCGACAAGGCCATCGACGTCATTGACGAGGCCGGCGCGCGGCAGCGCCTGCTGCCCGAGGACAAGCGCAAGGCGATCATCGACGTCGCCGAGATCGAATACATCGTCGCCCGCATGGCGCGCATCCCCGCCAAGCAGGTCTCGGCGTCCGACCGCGATGTGCTGCGCAACCTCGATCGCAACCTGAAGATGGTGGTGTTCGGCCAGGACGAGGCTATCGATACTCTGGCCTCCGCCATCAAGATGGCGCGCTCGGGCCTCGCCAACCCCGACAAGCCGATCGGCAGCTTCCTGTTCGCGGGCCCGACCGGCGTCGGCAAGACCGAAGTCACCCGTCAGCTGGCCATGCAGCTGGGCATCGAGCTGGTGCGCTTCGACATGTCGGAGTACATGGAAGCCCATTCGGTCAGCCGCCTGATCGGCGCACCTCCGGGCTATGTGGGCTTTGATCAGGGCGGGCTGCTCACCGAGAAGATCGTCAAGACGCCGCACTGCGTGCTACTGCTGGATGAGATCGAAAAGGCCCACCCTGACGTCTTCAACATCCTGCTGCAGGTGATGGACCGCGGAACGCTCACCGACACCAATGGCCGCGAGGCCAATTTCCGCAACGTGATCCTGGTGATGACCACCAACGCCGGTGCCGCCCAGGCGGCGCGCCGCAGCATCGGCTTCGTCGAGCAGAACCACGCGACGGACGCGATGGAAGTCATCCGCAAGAGCTTCTCGCCGGAGTTCCGCAACCGTCTGGATGCGGTGGTGCAGTTCGGCGGGCTGGACTTCGACCACATCCTGCGCGTGGTCGACAAGTTCATCATCGAGCTCGAAACCCAGCTGCAGGAGAAGCACGTGGCCCTCAACGTCGAGCCCGAGGCCCGGCGCTGGCTGGCCCAGAACGGCTTCGATCCGCAGATGGGCGCACGCCCGATGGCCCGCGTCATCCAGGACCAGGTCAAGCGTCCGCTGGCCGACGAGCTGCTTTTCGGCAAGCTGGTCAATGGCGGGCGGGTCACCGTGCTGGTGCGCGAGGGCAAGCTGGCGGTGGAGGCGGCCGAAGAGCTGCAGGGCGAACTCAGCACCGTGGAGTAAACCGCGACAGCCTTCGCAAATGCCGCGTCTGGCCCCCACTCGACGTCCGCGCGTCGGCTGGTCGAGCCACTGGATTGTTGCTCTGTCCGGTTTTCGCGCATAACCTCGACGGATTCTTTACAGACGGCGCCCCGCAGGGCGCCGTTCTTCCGTGGGGGAAGGCGTGCGGGCAAGCAAGCGATGGGGCGGCGCACTGGCGCTGCTGGTGGGGTTGGCGTCCGCGCTCTCGGTCTATGCGGGAGGGCTGCTGCCTGACCTGACGGCGCGGGGCTCGCAGCCGGGGCTGGTGCATCCCATCGAAACCTCCGGCAACTGCATGGGCTGCCATGCCGGCGGCACCATCGAGTTCCACTATCCGGCCACCAGCTGGAAGGGCTCGATGATGGCCAACGCCGGGCGCGACCCGGTGTTCTGGGCAGCGCTGGACGTCGCCAATGCCGATGGAGAGAGCATCGGCGTGCCCGGCGTGGGCGACTGGTGTTTGCGCTGCCACGTGCCCGAGGGCTGGTTCGCCGGCCGCGTCAGCAAGACCGCCAGCGGCGCGCGCGTTAATGGCACCAACGGCTGCCTTCTCCAGGGCAAGCACGATGACGTACCTGGCTTTGGCAACGATTACGCGGGCGTTGGCTGCCACTACTGCCATCGCGCTGAGCCGAATGGGCCGAACGGCGAGCCGAACTACCTGGAAAGCGGCGACATCTGGCTGGACGACGTGGCCTGCGCCAATGGCGGCAATGGGCCCTGTCGCGCCGGCCCTTACGACTACCTGCGCGAGGGCACCTCGCCGCCGCCGCATCCCTGGAAGCAGTCGGCTCATTTGTCCAGCAGTGAGATGTGCGGCAGCTGCCACGACGTCACCTCGCCGCTCAACAACGGCGTGCCCTTGCGCACGCTGATCAGCTCGGCGGGTGTGGACACGGGCATCGCCTTTCCGATCGAGCGCACCTACAGCGAGTGGCGCAAGAGTGACTACGGCACCGCATTGTTCGCCGACGGTGTCGAAGCCGCGCCCATCCGCAATCAGCCCGGCATCTCGGTCAAGCAGCAGCAGACCTGCCAGGACTGCCACATGGAAACCGCGCGCAGCGACAATCCAGAGGAGCAGTTCCTGGGCTGCTTCTTCGGCCCCAACCGCAACGGCAAGCTGTCCGTCCACAACTTCTCTGGCGCCAACACCTGGGTGCCGAAGATCCTCAAGGGCGAATTCCCGGGCTTGGGTTACGACGAGGCCTTTGATCAGGCCATCCTGTGGTCGACGCAACTCCTCACTCAGCGCACCGCGCTGCTGTCGGCGCGCGGCCAGCGCTCACCCGGCGGACAGACGCTGGATGTGGAAGTCGAAGTCACCAATCTGTCAGGCCACAAGCTGCCCACGGGCTACTCGGAAGGCCGGCGCATGTGGATCGAGCTGGAAGTGCGCAATGCCCAGGGCGCCACCGTCTACCGCAACGGCAGCTGGGATCCAGCGACCGGCGAGCTGCAGCGCGATGCGCAGACTCGCGTCTACGAGATCAAGCAGGGTATCTGGGACGCCGCTTCCGGCAGCTGTCGCATCGCCGACGGACAGGGCAGGTCGAGCTTCCACTTCGTGCTGAACAACTGCGTGGCCAAGGACAATCGCATTCCTCCGCTGGGCTTCACTGGCGGTGACGACCTTGAGATCGCCCCCGTTGGCGCGGTCTATCCGCCCGAGCGCCCCGGTTCCAACCGCTTGCGGAACGTCGATGTGGCCCGCTACAGCGTGCCGATCGCGGGCGTCAGCGGTCCGCTGACGGTGCAGGCGCGGCTGCATTTCCAGATTTCCAGCAAGGAGTACATCGAGTTCCTTCGCAATCAGGCCGTCGAACGCGGCTTCCAGGGCGAGAACCAGATGTGTGCGGGTGGGCCGGGGCGGCCGTTTGACGTGGGCCCGCAGAACCTGAGTCGCGGTGCCTACCTGTACGGACTGTGGTCCAACCCGGCGTACGGCAGGTCGCCGCCGGTCTTGATGAGAAGCGCTTCGGCGCAGGTGCCCTGATCCCCGGAGTCGCCGCGGGTTCCGCAACGGCAAGGTTCAGAGGCGTGAGAGGTTTCACACACCCGAACGCAGCACAGGGACAGGGTGCGCGATCAATCCTACGGTTTCTTGGGGGTAACGATGTTCAAGCATCTTCCTGCGGCACTTCTGGCTGCGCTGGCTTTCGTCCCCATGACGACGGCAGTCGCCGCCAGTGGCGACGTGGACGCGGTCCAGACCGCCCAGCAGTGGACCGTCTGGGGCGGCGAGCTGCGCTTCAACTGGAACCGCGATCTGATGGGGGATCTCGGGTTCACCGTGAGCGCCGCCAAGGACCGTCTGGAGGTGGGCGATGCGCCGCACATCGAGCGCATTGCCCTGCGCGAGGCCGCTGGGCTTGAGATCCGCGTCGAGAAGTCCTCGGACTTCGTGGGCTTCGCCGGCGGTCGACTGCAGTCCCGCGGGGGCTTTCGGGTCGCAGGAAAGGATCTCGATATCGATCTGAGCAACCTGGTGCTGCGCCCCAGCGCGAAGAGCCCCTTCCAGCTGGATGTGATCAGCGCGGACGGCGAGGCTTGGTTCTACATTGATCGCCTGATGTACAAGCTGGAGGGCGGCGGCGATCCGCGCATGAGCGTGCGGGCCATGGACCTGCGAATCGCTCCCCGGCTAGCCGCTGCGTTGGGCAATGAGACCTACGCAGGCTGGGTGGTGGCAGGGCTTGAGATGTATGCCCGCGTCGCGACGCCGGGCGCGGTGGTCGCGGCACCCAAGGGCAGCTCGCGCTGGCACGGCAGCCCTGCGCCAAACGGTGGGGTGTACGAGTCCGATGTCTTTATGGATTTCTTTACGCTGCAGTACACCCGCAAACAGTCAGCCGCCGATGGCCCGGGAGGGCAGAACGCCGGTCTGGTGGTGTTCACGCCCAGCTCGACCCTGAGGAACAACCGGGGCACGGGCACGGCCGATGAATCGAACCTCGCCAACCCTTTGCTGGCGACGGTGCCGGGTGACCCGCTGGGCACCAGCTCGGTCCGCTACGCCGCCGACGTTCCATGGCACACCAAATTCACCGGCAACTTTGCGCCCTACAACAACGATCAGCACCCGTTTCTCATCTGGAACCTCTACCGCATCGACGCCAGCGGACGCATCGAGCAGGTGGGGCGCTCAGGCGTGAAGCACGCCTGGCTGACCATCAACTCTGGCTGCGACGTCAACCCGGGCAATGGCCACATTCTCGGGCGCGGCTGCGGCGATACCTACGGCACCGGCAACAACGACGCCATTGGTGACCTTGGCCCGCGCAACGAGATCATTCCGCACTCGGGTCAATGGGGCCGCTGCGGGTCGGTGTACGACACCGACTGCAATGCCAGCCCGGATGCCAGTGCACCTTGCTCCAACGTTGGCGGCGCCGACTGCAACAGCTACGCCTTCCGGATGCCGGTGATCGAGCAGTTCATCGACAGCTCGCAGAACCCGGGGGCGACCTACTTCGCCGAGTCCTGGTACATCGTTCGCGACGACGTCAATGTCCTCAACACGATGCAGTCGCGCCCCATCACCTTCAGCTGGACCGGCAGCGCATGGAACAGCGCGAACGGCACGCCCCTGCGCTTGGGGCCGGCCCTGGGGCGCTGGGTCGCTCCCAACACCACCGCAGCCAATGAGCGCAGCGTAGACATCAAGACCAGCGAAGGGCATCTGCGGGTCGCCCTGCGGGTCAATGACGTGGGCAACGGTCAGTACCGCTACGACTATGCGGTGATGAACCTCGATTTCGCTCGTGCGGTGACCCAGGGCGCCGAGCCCAACCTTCGGGTGCTCCGGAACAACGGGTTCAACCGGTTCGAGCTGCCTTTCGCGCCTAGCGCGTTGCTGGTTTCCACCGAGTTCGCCGATGGCGATCTGAACACCGCCAACAACTGGACGGCGTCGCGAGAGGGCGCCAATCTGGTCTGGCAAGCCGGCGGCACGGCGACGGCGCCGGTCAATCCGCTCAACTGGGGTGTGATGTTCCGGTTCTCGGTCACCACCACAGCGAGCCCGGTGGCAGGGAGCGGCTTCCTCGGGATCGCAGAGCCCGGAACCTCGAGCACGGTGCGAGTCGAGACTCTGACGCCAGGGGCATCGGCGGTGATTCCCGACGCGGTCTTTGCCAACGGTTTCGAGGTCCAGTAAGGCCGGCGCGCCCGTCTTCGGCCCATCTGCCGTGGACGGGCGCGACTGCGCGACCCAACTCAGCCTGACAAGGCACTTGAATCGCACGCATACGAAAGCCCCGGCCTGCTCGCGCAGGCCGGGGCTTCGTCGTTCAATCACTTCATGCGGTAGGTGATACGACCCTTGGTCAGGTCGTACGGGGTCATTTCGACCTTCACCTTGTCGCCGGTCAGGATGCGGATGTAGTTCTTGCGCATGCGACCGGAGATGTGGGCAGTCACCACGTGGCCGTTTTCGAGCTTCACGCGGAACACGGTGTTGGGAAGGGTCTCCAACACGGTGCCCTCCATCTCGATGGAATCGTCTTTGGACATTCGGTCTTGGGTCAGGAGGCGGCCTGCGGGCCGCGGACAAGTCGCGCATTCTGCCACGCCAGACGGCAGGGGAGAAGCGCGAGGCCTCAACCGGAGTTGGCGGAAGGCGTCAGTCAGCCACGTCGCGAGCGCTCAGGCTCCCGAACGCAGCGCCCCAGTTGCCGGCCCGCGACGGTGCCGAAGCGAGTTCGCCCAGCTCGGCCAGGAAACGTTCGCGCGGCACGGTACGGAACCCGAGACGCGCGAGATGCTCAGACTCGACCTGGCCATCCAGGAGGGGCATCTCCCAATCGGCGAGCCGTCGACACAGGGCCGCAATGACGCATTTGGACGCGCCCGATTCGAGGCTGAACATCGACTCGCCGAAGAAGGCGCGGCCGATGCTGAGGCCGTAGAGACCGCCGATCAGCCGCTCACCGTCCCAGGCTTCGATCGAATGCGCATACCCAAGCCGGTGCAGCGCGGTGTAGGCGCGACGCATGGCGGGTACGATCCAGGTGCCGCGCTGGCCGCGGCGCGGCACCTTGGCGCAGAGACTGATCACCGCCTCGAAGTCGCGGTCGGCGGTGACCGTCCACGCCTGCGCGCGAAGCTCGCGGCGAAAGCGGCGGCTGAGATGCAGCGCGTCGGTGGCGATCACCATGCGCGGGTCGGGGCTCCACCACAGCGGCGGCTCGCCCGGCGAGAACCACGGAAAGATGCCCTGCGCATACGCGCGCAGCAGGCGCTCGGGTTCCAGTCCGCCGCCCCAGGCCAGCAGCCCATTGGGATCACGCAAGGCCTGCTGCACCGGCGGAAAAGGCGCTTGTGGGCTGGTGCCAAGCTCGGGCAGCCGGAAGCTCATCCAGAAGCGCCCTCAGCGCGGTACGGGCTGTGCGCCAACAGCTCTTGCCGATACTGCGCGAGCCAGCGGCGCTCGTCCTCAAGCGATCGCGCCACCGCCTCGCGAAAGGCCGGCATCGGCAGGTAGTGGCTGGAGTGGGTCAGCTCCGGCAAGAAGCCCCGCGCCAGCTTGTGCTCACCCTGCGCGCCCGGCTCAAAGCGCTGCACACCCTGCTCGATGCAGTACTCGATACCCTGGTAGTAGCAGCATTCGAAGTGCAGCCCGGGCACCTCTTCGAAGCACCCCCAGTAGCGTCCGTACAGGGTGTCGGACGAGCGCAGACACAGCGCCATGGCGAGGATCCCGGCGTCGCGCTCGGCCAGCACGAGCACAAAACGCTGCCCCAGCTGCCGCGCCAGATGCTCGAAGAAGTCCAGGGTCAGCGCGGCGTGGTTGCCCTTGTCATCGAAGGTGCGGCAGTAGAGCTGATGTGCCGTTGCGATTTCCTCTCGCGTCGCGAGATCCCCGGGCACACGGCGCACGCGAATACCGGCGCGCGCCACCTGGGCGCGCTCCTGGCGGAGGTTCTTGCGCTTCTTCGACGACAGCGCCGCGAGGAACGCCTCGAAGCTCGCGTAGCCGGCGTTGTGCCAGTGGAACTGGAGATCCGAGCGCGCCAGCCATGCGCCCCCGGGCGATGCTTCGGCCGGATGGAAGTTGATGTGCGCGCCGGACAGCTGGTGCTCGCTGGCGAAGCCCTCCAGCGCGCGCAGCAGTTCGGCGCGGAGCTGCGCATTGCCACCACACAGCAGTCGGGGGCCGGTGACGGGCGAATAGGGCACCGCGACCAGCAGCTTGGGGAAGTAGTCGAGGCCGGCGCGGTAGTAGGCCTCGGCCCAGGCATGGTCGAACACGAACTCGCCGTGCGAGTTGGTCTTGAGGTAGCAGGGGGCGGCAGCCAGCAGCCCGTTGGCTTCGTCCTCGATGATCAGGTGATGCGGCGTCCATCCCCAGCGCGGACGCAGGCAGCCGGTCTCCTCCAGGCCCGACAGAAAGGCATGTGAGGTGAAGGGGTCATCGCTGCCGCGCAGGGCGTCCCAGCGCGCGGCGTCCACCTCGGCAAGACGCGGAATGAAGCGATGGCGCAGCGACATGCGAGTCAGACGTCCGATGAGGTGGCCTCACGCTGGCCACTGCGCCGTGCAAGGGCGGTGATCGTCGTTGGAGGGTGACGGTGCGGGCTCGACACCGCCACCCGCAAGACGGATCAGTGCTCGCCGTCGAGGAACTTCTCGGCATCCAGCGCGGCCATGCAGCCGAAGCCGGCCGAGGTGATCGCCTGGCGGTAGACCTGATCGGCGACGTCGCCGGCAGCGAACACGCCCGGCACGGAAGTGGCGGTGGCCCCGCCCTCGATGCCGCTGCGGATCTTCAGGTAGCCGTTCTTCATCTCCAGTTGGCCTTCGAACAGCGAGGTGTTGGGTGCATGCCCGATGGCGACGAATACGCCGGTCAACGCCAGCTCGCGGGGGCTGCCGTTCTCGCGACTCTTGATGCGCAGGCCAGTGATGCCGCTGTTGTCGCCGAGGAATTCGTCCACCTCGTGGTTCCAGACGATCTCGACCTTGCCTGCCTTCTCCTTGGCGAACAGCTTGTCCTGCAGGATCTTCTCGGCGCGGAATTTGTCGCGACGATGCACCACGGTGACCTTGCGGCAGATGTTCGACAGGTACAGGGCTTCTTCGACCGCGGTATTGCCACCGCCGATCACGGCGACCTCCTGATCGCGGAAGAAGAAGCCGTCGCAGGTGGCGCAGGCCGAAACGCCGCGGCCCTTGAAAGCGTCCTCCGAGGGCAGCCCGAGGTACTTGGCGGTGGCGCCGGTGGCGATGATCAGGGCATCGCAGGTGTAGACGCCCGAGTCGCCGGTCAGGGTGAAGGGGCGCTTGGACAGATCGGCCGTGTGGATATGGTCGAACACCACTTCGGTCTCGAAACGCTCGGCGTGCGCCTGCATGCGCGCCATCAGGTCCGGGCCTAGCAGGCCATGAGCGTCGCCCGGCCAGTTGTCGACCTCGGTGGTGGTCATCAGCTGGCCACCCTGCTGCAGGCCGGTGATGACGACAGGCTTCAGGTTGGCGCGGGCCGCGTAGACAGCGGCGGTCCAGCCGGCCGGGCCGGAGCCCAGGATCAGCAGCGGACAGTGACGGACGGGCAGTTGGGGTGCGCTCATGGAGTCTCCGCCGCGGCCGCGGCATGGTCGAAAGAAGGGGAAGGGTCAGCGCGATCGGCGCAACCCGGCCAGCCCGCAAGAATGGGGTTTGCTTCTGGGACGATCAAGCGGCCGTTCGCCGGGCTTCCATGAAGTGCGAGCCCTTCGAAGGGCAGGTGTAGAATCGGGCGCCGCCGCTGCAGCAAGCCCAAGGATCCGCGCGCCTGTGTCACGACCGAAGGAAGACTCCCGCAAGCCGGTGATTGCCGAGAACCGTCGTGGCCTCTGGCGCGAGGCGCTGATTCTGCTGCTGGCGCCGGTGCTGCTCTACGTGCTGGCCTGTCTGTGGACCTGGAGCCCGCAGGACCCGGGCTGGTCGCGCTCGGGCGAGATCACCGGCGACATCCGCAACTTGGGTGGCCTAGCGGGCGCCACCTTCTCCGACCTGCTGTTTTCGTTCTTCGGGCTGACCGCCTATTTCGTGCCGGTGCTAGCCGGAATCATCGCCGCGGTCGCCTTGCGCCCGCGCGCGGCCGATGAAGAGACCCCGCTGACGCCCGCTCTGCGCCTCATCGGCGTGGTTGGATTTCTGGTCGCGAGCGCCGCGATGGCGGCCCTGCATTACACCGACTGGGGCAGCGAACTGCCGATGCAGGCCGGCGGCCTGTTGGGCAGCCTGGTCGGATCGGCGCTCACCCGCGGCATCGGTTTCGCTGGCGCCAGTCTCTTTTTGCTGGCCCTGCTGCTGCTGTCGATCACCCTGGCGACCGGCCTGTCCTGGCTGGGCCTGATGGATCGCCTCGGCCGCGGCGTGCTGTGGCTGGCCGAACGTGGGCGCAAGCAGGTGCACGCGGCCAGCGAGTATCGCGTCGCCCGCGCGGCGATTGCCGAACGCGAGGAAGTGCGCCGCGAAGAGAAGGTCAAGCGCGCCAAGCGCGAGCCGGTGCGCATCGAGCCGCAGCCGCCTGCACCCGAGCGCAGCGAGCGCGCCCATCGCGAGCAGCAGATCCCGCTGTTCACGGTCTCGCTGGGTGAGAACGGTGCGCTGCCGCCGCTGTCCCTGCTGGACGATCCCAAGCCGCAGCCCAAGGGCTACTCCGACGAGGCCCTGGCCACGCTGTCGCGGCAGATCGAATTCAAGCTCAAGGACTTCCGTATCGAAGTGCAGGTGGTCGGCGTCTATCCGGGGCCGGTCATCACCCGCTTCGAGATGGAGCCCGCACCCGGCATCAAGGGCAGCCAGATCTCCTCGCTGGACAAGGACATCGCGCGCGGCCTGTCGGTGAAGTCGGTGCGCGTGGTCGACGTGATCCCGGGCAAGTCGGTGATTGGCTTGGAGATCCCCAACGCCAACCGCGAAATCATCTACCTGTCTGAGATCCTGCGCTCCAAGGAGTACGACAAGATCAGCTCGCCGCTGGCACTCGCCCTGGGCAAGGACATCGGCGGCCGCCCCACCGTGGTCGATCTCGCCCGCATGCCGCATCTGCTGGTCGCCGGCACCACCGGTTCGGGCAAGTCGGTGGCCTTGAACGCGATGGTGCTGAGCCTGCTGTACAAGGCCACCGCCAACGACGTGCGCATGCTGATGATCGACCCGAAGATGCTGGAACTCTCGGTCTACGAGGGCATTCCGCACCTGCTCGCACCGGTGGTCACCGACATGAAGGAGGCCGCCAACGGCCTGCGCTGGTGTGTGGCCGAGATGGAGCGCCGCTACAAGCTGATGGCCGCGGTCGGCGTGCGCAATCTGGCCGGCTTCAACAAGAAGGTGCGCGACGCCATCGACGCCGGCCAGCCGCTGATGGACCCGCTGTTCAAGCCCAATCCCGAGTTGGGCGAGGCACCGCGCGCGCTGGAAACCTTGCCCTACCTCGTCGTGATCATCGACGAGTTCGCCGACATGATGATGATCGTCGGCAAGAAGGTGGAGGAACTCATCGCGCGTCTGGCGCAGAAAGCCCGCGCTGCCGGCATCCACCTGATCCTCGCCACCCAGCGGCCTTCGGTCGATGGCATCACCGGCCTGAGCAAGGCCATTATCCCGACCCGCATCGCCGTCCAGGTCAGCTCCAAGATCGACTCGCGCACGATCCTCGACCAATCGGGCGCCGAGACCCTGCTCGGCCACGGCGACATGCTGTATCTGCCTCCTGGCACCGCCATGCCGGACCGCGTGCACGGTGCCTTCGTCAGCGACGAGGAAGTGCATCGCGTGGTGGAGCACCTGCGCCAGATCAGCGGCGGCCCCGACTACCTGGAGGGCGTGCTCGACGAGGTGCAGACCCTGGGCGATGGGGTCGTTGTCGGCGCGAACGGCCTGCCGGAGGAGTTCAAGTCCGGCGATCCCGAAGCCGATGCGCTGTATGACCAGGCTGTCCAGGTGGTGATGGAAACCCGCCGTGCCTCGATCTCCGGCGTGCAGCGCCGGCTCAAGATCGGCTACAACCGCGCCGCGCGCCTGATCGAGGCCATGGAAGCCGCCGGCATCGTCAGCCCGCCCGAGCACAATGGCGACCGCACCGTGCTGGTGCCGCCGCGGGGTGATTGATTTGAGGCGACAGCCGAACCATGCATTCCTGCTCGTTTCTGCGCTTGTGCTGCTGACAGCCTGCGCCGCGATTCCTCCGCCACTGGCGATGTCACCAGTCTGCTCCGGCGTGCCAGGGGACCCGTCGCATCCGCACCCTGCGCTTGCCGGGGGCGCGGCGACTCATGGCCCTGGGGCGCCAGGGCGGGCTGTAATCCTGGAAGCGAAACGCCGCGTCGACCTGATGTCCCGTTTGCCTGGACTGTACGTATTCGGGCCGCAGGGGGAGTTCGTAAGCGGGCTCCATCGCCCGGATCCACGATTGGCAGACCCTGCCTTCAGGCGCGCCGAAGAGACGGCCTTTTGGTCGGAGCTTGTCGACGGCCACATCTACCACGTGCCCTGGCTTGACCCGTGTTCGATCGACGCCATGGTCGGGGTGCCGCTGGGCTTTCGTGCGCCGGAGGATGGGCTGTTGTTCGTGCAATTGGTTGGCGATGATTGCCGGGTATGCCGGTCAATCGACACCGCCATCGAGACGGTGCTCGCCGAACACCCTGAGCTGCCGGTGCGCTGGGTCAAGATCAATGTTCCGGCGCGGTTCGCAAGGATCGATTGAGCGTGCAGAGCGAGTCGATTAAGCAATCACTGCCCACAATCGAACCCCCTCTGCCCCGAATCAGAAGAACCCACATGCGCTTGATCGCTGTCTGCATCTTGAGTATCGCTTCTCTGTCGGCACTCGCAGCGGACGCGGAGTCCGTCATCGAGGGATTCACGAGCGGCCTCAGCGGACTTCAGGGCCGCTTCGAGCAGCAGGTGCTGGACCAGAACGGCACACTCAAGGAGCAGACCAGCGGCAGCATCGCGCTGGCGGTGCCGCGCCAGCTGCGCTGGGAGTACGAGACGCCGTTTCCGCAGCTGATCGTCGCCGACGGCGAACATCTCTTCATCTACGACCCGGACCTGGAGCAGGTGACCGTGCGCCGGCAGATCGAGGACGAGCAGCAGAGCCCGCTTCTGGCCTTGATCGATTCTGAAGAGCGGCAGCGGCAGTTCAATTCGAAAAGTGCGGGCCGGCGCGACGGGCTGGAGTGGATCGAGCTTGAATCCAAGCTGGAGGACGCTCAGATCCGCACCGCGCTTCTCGGCATCGACGGACAGACCTTGGCGCGCATGGAGTTCATCGACTCGCTGGGCCAACGCACGCGCATCAGCTTCAGCGAGTGGCAGCGCAATCCGCGCTTCGAGGCGGGCTTCTTCCGCTTCCAGGTGCCGGCGAACGCGGACGTGGTCGGCGACTACACGCCGTCGGCGGAAGTGCTGCCGTTGGGGGAGTGAGTTGAGGCAACGAGGCGCGGCCGTTCCTCGCCGCGCTTCGAGTGGTGAATGGGGCCAGCGTTCAGGTGCGGTAGGCCGGGGCCCACCCTATGCAGTCGCCAGGCTGAGGCAGCGAATGCTTTGCGAGTTTGCGAAGCGGCAACGCAGGATCAGCGATCAGGCCTCACTGTCAAGCCGACGAATCCCGAATCCCGAATCCCGAATCCCCAATCCCAGCTCTTTCAGAACCGTCCCTCGAACAGCTCGCGGCCGATCAGCATGCGGCGGATCTCGTTGGTGCCTGCGCCGATCTCGTAGAGCTTGGCGTCGCGCAGCAGGCGGCCGGTGGGGTAGTCGTTGATGTAGCCGTTGCCGCCCAGGGTCTGGATGGCCTCCAGCGTCACCTTCACCGCTGACTCCGACGAATGCAGCAGGCAGCTCGCGGCATCGACGCGCGAGCGCACGCCGCGATCGTATTCACGGGCCACCGAGTAGGCGAAGGCGCGCGAAGACTGCAGGGCGGTGTACATGTCGGCGATCTTGGCCTGCATGATGCCGAAGCGGCCGATCGGCGAATCGAACTGGCGGCGCTCGCGCACGTAGGGCAGGACGATGTCCATCGCCGCCTGCATCAAGCCGATCGGCCCGCCGGACAGCACCAGACGCTCGCTGTTCAGGCCGGACATCAGCACCTTGACGCCGAGGTGCACTTCGCCGAGCACGTTGGCAGCCGGGATTTCGCAGTCCTCGAACACCAGCTCGCAGGTGTTGCTGCCGCGCATGCCGAGCTTGTCCAGCTTCTGCGCGGTGCGGAAGCCCTTCATGCCCTTCTCGACCAGGAAGGCGGTCATGCAGCGGGAGCCTTCCGATTTGTCGGCCGTGCGCATGTAGACGATCAGCACGTCGGCGTCAGGGCCGTTGGTGATCCACATCTTGCTGCCGTTGGCGATCCAGGTGTCGCCGTGCAGTTCGGCGCGGCAGGCCATCGAGCCGACCACGTCGGATCCCGCGCCCGGCTCGCTCATCGCCAGCGCGCCCACGAACTCGCCGCTGCAGAGCTTGGGCAGGAAGCGCTCGCGCTGCTCGGGCGTGCCGTGGTTGTAGAGGTTCTGCACGCAGAGGTTGCTGTGCGCGCCGTAAGAGAGACCCACCGAGCCGGAGGCGCGGGAGATCTCCTCCATCGCCACCAGATGCGCGAGGTAGCCCATCTCCGAGCCGCCGTACTCGCCCGGCAGGGTGATGCCGAGCAGGCCCATCTCGCCCAGCTTGCGCCACAGGTCCATCGGAAACGCGTTGTCGCGGTCGATGGCCTCGGCGCGCGGGGCGATCTCGGCGGCGGCGAAACGGGCGACGGCTTCGCGCAGGCTGTCGATGTCTTCGCCGAGTTCAAAGGCTCGCATGGGCTGACTCCGGTGATGTTGCGTGCGGGCACCAGCAGGTGCGCGCACGGGATGGACGAGAAGCGGGCAGGGCACGGACGGGATGAGCATGCCGCAGCGGGCATGCGCATCGCGTCATCGCGCGACGGCGGATCAGCCGTTGCGCATGCGACCCAGGAAGCGCGGCGCCGAATTGCCCATGTGCGGAAGCTTGACCTTGCCGATGGCGACGATGCGCTCTTCGGCCATCCGGTCGGCAGCCTTGTAGGTCGGTATGTTGTCGCGGGCGCTGATCTCGAAGATGCGACCGAGGTTGTAGTAGATCGTCCGCATCATGCGCATGGCGCGCTCGCGGTTGTAGCCGTCGATCTCCAGCGAGACGTTCATCAGGCCACCGGCATTGACCGCGTAATCCGGCGCATAAAGCACGCCACGGCGGTGCAGCTCGTCGCCGATCGCATCGGTAGCCAGCTGGTTGTTGGCCGCGCCGCAGATGATGCCGGCCTTGATGCGGTCGATGGTCTTCTCGTTGAGGGTGCCGCCCAGCGCGGTCGGCGAGAACACATCGGCCGGCACGTCGTAGATCTCATCCAGACCCACGGCCTCGCAGCCGAACTCCTCGACCGCGCGCGCCACTGCCTTCTGGTTGATGTCGGTGACATAGACCTTGGCGCCGCGCTCGCGCAGCAGCTTGACGAACTCCATGCCGACGTGGCCCACGCCCTGCACAGCGTAGCTCAGCTTGCCGACTTCCTCGTGGCCGTGCTTGACGTTCATCGCCGCCATCAGGCCCTGCAGGGTGCCGTAGGCAGTGAAAGGCGAGGGGTCACCCGAGCCGCCGTGCACCTGATGCACGCCGGTGACGAACTCGGTCTCCTTCAGCACGTACTCCATGTCGTTGACGTCGATGCCGACGTCTTCGGCGGTGATGTAGCGGCCGTTCAAGGAGTTCACGAAGCGGCCGAAGGCGCGGAACAGCGCCTCGGACTTGTCCTTGTTCGGGTCGCCCCAGATCACGGCTTTGCCGCCGCCTAGGTTCAGGCCCGACACCGCGGCCTTGTAGGTCATGCCGCGCGACAGGCGCAGCACGTCATTCAGCGCTTCCTCGTCGCTCGCGTAGTTCCACATGCGTGTGCCGCCCAGCGCCGGGCCCAGCACGGTGTTGTGGATGGCGATGATGGCCTTCAGGCCGGCATCGGCGTTGTGGCAGAACACGACCTGCTCATGGCCGGTGCGCGACAGGGTTTCGAAGATCATTGCAGACTCCGGTGGGGCGGGGGCGGCCCGTTGCGTGGAAACGCCCGGATACGCAATCGGATCCGGGAAGCCGCGCATTCTAGCCCGGACATTCGCCGGTCACACCCTGCGCTGCAGCGCAAACCTGCGTGCGCCGATGTCGGTTTCCGGCGACTTTCTCCGTACGTTTGCGTACACCGGCGTCGTCGTGGCGTCGCGCCGGTGATTTCCCATGCCCACGGAGTTCCCCATGAATCGACCGCGGTTCTTGCTGTGCTGTATCGCTTTGACCTCTCTCGGCGCAGACCTTGCCCAAGCCGATGCGCGCGACGATGTCGTGGCCGCCTGGCAGAAGACGCTTGACCACGGCAGCTACCGGATGCGCATGGAAGTCGAAAGCCGTGGCCGCACCACCAGCCAGGAGCTGGACGTACAGCTCCCGGCGAGTTTCCACATGCGCTCGCCCGACAGCGAGATGATCATGCTGCCCCAAGGCACTTGGATGCGGGTGGACGGCAACTGGATGCAGATGCCGATGAACATGTCGCGAATGGTCGACGCTTACAGCTCCGACGCCATCGAAGAGGGCAAGCGCGGCCTCGTCGAGGTTGAGCGGATCGGTGAGGGGATGGTCGAGGGCTGTGATGCGATCAGCTATCGCTACACGACCCGGGGCAAATTCATGGGCATCACAAGCGACAGCACCACTGAGATGGCGGTGTGCAAAGACAGTGGGCTGCCGCGGAAGTTGACCTCGACCAGCGGTAAACGCGGGCAGGACACGGTGCGCATCGTCTACGACTTCGATACCGCGATCGATATCCGGCCGCCGCGCTGAAGCGGTCGCTTTGCGAGCTACTCCTCCGGGCCGAGTTCGCGATCGATGTAGCGGTGGATCTCGGCCTCGATGGGCCCCCGCAAGGCCGACAGCAGGAAGCCCAGTTGGACAAGGACGTCGACCTTGCCGCGGCCAAGCGCGATGTTGCCGTTCACCCCCATGCGCTCGAAATGCAAGGTGTTGCCGTCCCACGCGTATTCGACGGCGAACTTTTCGGCCAGCTTCTCGGCGACGTGCTCGATGGCAACGCGCGCCTCCTTCATCGTTCGCGTGTGTCGGCGTGAGATCTGGATGCTCGGCATGGTCTGGAGGCTCGTCGAACGTGGGCGGTTGGGGCGCAGCGAGGCGCTTCGCTACCCGCGCAGAGTATGCGGGGGCTCTGCCGCGGGGAAGGCTCGAACGCATCGAGCCTGATCGCGCGGCTCCTCCGGTCCGGGTTGCTAGATGGCGGGCGAGGCACGCGTTAGGATGCCGCATGCGTTTCACATTCCCAAACGGCGAGCATGCCGGCCTTGAGTTGACCCGGGGCAGCCTCAGCATAGGGTCTGAGGCCGCGGATACCGTGTGCCTGCCTGCGGCCGGGCTAAAGCCCGGACATGCGCGCATCGAATTGCAGCCGGAGCGGCGCATTTGCGCTCTGCGACTCGCCCCGGGTGCCCTTGGGTACCTGAATGCGCGTCCTGTTCGCAGCTTGGCTCTCCTGCGCGCTGGCGATGTGCTGACCTTGAACCGCGTGCGGGTCCAAGTGCTGGGGCCGGTCTCGAACGCTCCACTGCCGGCGACTGGTGAGGCAACGAGTGGCGCCCGACCTGGCGGTCCCCGGGTGGTTTTGAGAGCGGTTTCAGGTCCCTACTTCGGGCGTAGTTTCGGGTTTTCGCCCAGCCTGAGCATCGGTCGGAGCGAGCGCGCCGATTTGTGCGTGGACGAAGATGGCCTCGCTTCAATCCAGCTGCGACTGCACTGGTACGGAGACCGATGCCTGGTCCAAGGAGAGCCGCCGGATCTGGGCCCAGCGTTCGAACTCAACGGACATGCGCTTGCCGCAGGCTGGATGCTGCCGGGCGATCAACTGCGGGTGGGGAGTTCCCGGTTCGTGCTGGAAGCGCCCGGGCTTCGTCCGGGTCGCAGAGACGATCCGCACACGCCCGTCAAGCCGATGCGTGCGGTCGAACTGGTTCGGGCGGCCGCAGAAGCCGGGGCCACGGATACTGTCAGTACGACCACGCGGAACGAGACGCGAGGCTTCAATTTCGTGTGGCTGATCGTTGCCGCCGCAGCCATTGCCGGTGCGTTGATCGCGCTTTTCCTCTACGCGCCCCATTGAGGGCGCGCTGCATTTCGCTTCAACGGGTGGCGGGGGGCTCCTTGGCGATCTCGGGGTCGGTGACAGCGCGACGCGCCAGCTGAGCCTCGCGGTGGGCGATGTAGGCGTTGGCCAGGAAGATGGTGCCGGCGCCGACCACGATCCAGGCGTCCAGGTGCTCCTCGAACAGCAGGTAGCCAGCCGTGGCTACGATCGGCACCTGCAGAAAGCTGATCGGCGTGAGCATCGACGCGTCCCCCAGCTGAAGTGCTCGCGCCCAGCACATGTGTCCGGCCGTGCCGAAGAAGCCGGCGAGCACGATCCACAGCCAAGTGATCCCCTCCGGGTTTTCCCAGACCCACAGTGCGGGGATCAGCGACAGCGGCACCCAGAGCAGGGTGGTGTACAGCACGATCGCGTCGGGTTTTTCGGTGCGCGACAGGAATTTGATGCTGATCGCCACCGCCGCACTCAGCGCTGCCGCCAATAGGGCGACCAGCACGCCGGGACTGAATTCTGCGCCAGGCCGCAGAATCAGGATCACGCCCACAAAGCCAAGCGCAACGGCAGTCCAGCGACGCGCACGCACCACTTCACCCAGCACCAGCACTGCACCGATGGTCACGAACAGCGGGGTCGAGTAGGACAAGGAAACCGCCTGCGCCAGCGGCAGGTTCACGATCGCCCAGAAACCGCACAGCATCGAGACGATGCCGATCGCCGAACGAAAGAAGTACAACGGGAGCTTCGATGTCTTTAGCAGGCTTGGACCGTGCCTCGCCAGCAGAGGCAGGGCGAACGCCAGGCCGAACAGGTTTCGGAAGAATGCGATTTCGAAGGGGTGCAGCTGCGCTGAGGCGAGGCGGATGACCACCGCCATGCAGCCGAACATGCACGCGCTCGCCAGCATCAACAGCACTGCCCGCCACACCTGTGCGGATGCGAGCGCGGCGGCGTTCATGCCCGTGCGTTCCCGCGCGCGAGGCCAGGGTCTCCCAGCACAGTCGGTTCGGGATCAAGCAGGACTCCGAATCGCGCCAACACGCGATCCCGCACATCCTCTGCAAGCTCCAGCAGTTCGCGACCGCTGGCTCCGCCGTGGTTGACCAGCACGAGCGCATGAGTGTCCGAAACGCCGGCATCGCCACGGCGCAGACCCTTGCAGCCTGCGTGCTCGATCAACCAGCCCGCGGACAGCTTGCTCAAGCCGGGTTGACTGCACGGGTAGACGGGCAGACCGGGGTGCTCAAGAGCAAGGCGCTGAGCGCTCGTCTCGGGCACTTCCGGGTTCTTGAAGAAACTGCCGGCGTTACCGAGCCGGGCCGGATCCGGCAGCTTGCGGCGACGAATCGCTCGCACCGCCTCAGCGATTTGTCCCGGCTCGGTCGGCTGACTCTCCCCGAAAGCTTCGCGCAAGCCGGCATAGCCCAGTTTCGGCTGCGGGCTTCGTGTCAGTCGGAGCGCGATACGCGTGATGATCCAGCGGCCTCGCTCGGCCTTGAAGCGACTGTCGCGATATCCAAGTGCGAGCTCATCCCTCGTCAGGCGCCGGACACGAAGTTCCATCAGGTCCAGGGCTTCGACCCACGTAAGGCAGTCACCGAGCTCCACACCGTAGGCCCCGATGTTCTGCACAGGGGCTGCCCCCGCGGTGCCCGGAATGAGCGCGAGGTTCTCGATGCCCCAAGCCTTCGCTTCGCTTGCGAAGGCAACGACTGCGTCCCAGCACTCACCGGCCGCGGCCTGCAGCTCGCACAGGCCATCACTCATGGACAGAATCGACAGACCGCTCAGGGCTGGCTGGATGACCGGCTCGTAGAGGTCGCCCACAAGCAGCAGATTGCTGCCCCCCCCTAGAACGAAGGGGACGGTGTTTTCGGCCCGGCAATCCCGTGCGGCGGCCACCAAGGTGTCGACGGATTCGACGCGGCAGAAGCGTTTCGCCCGCGCCTGGACACGAAAGCTGTTGAGGTTGGTGAGATCGACGTCGTCACACCAAACCACCGCTGCGTTCATCGAGACAAGCCGCGCACGGGTTGCTCTCGGCGCCGGCGGATGGCTTCCACGCACTGCCGGATCAGCACAGGGCCGCGATACACGAAACCGGTGTAAACCTGGACAAGGCTGGCGCCGGCCGTGATCTTGCCCACCGCATCTGCGCCGGTATGGATACCACCCACGCCAATCAGCGGAATTGACGCCGGCAGGTGGGAGCGCAGATGGCGCAGAACCCAGGTCGAACGTCCATACAGAGGACGCCCCGAGAGGCCGCCGGTCTCTTTGGCCATCGGATGCCCCTCCACAGGGAGGCGGTCCACGGTCGTGTTGGTCGCGATCACACCATCGACGCGCGCGGCGGCGAGGATCAGCCCCATCCGTTCGATCTGCTCGTCGCTGAGGTCAGGTGCGACCTTGATGAGGATGGGCGTGCGTCGACGATGCTTGGCGGCGAGGCGCTCCTGCGCGTCCCGCAGCTGGCTGAGCAGACGATGCAGTTCATCGGCCCCTTGCAGGTCTCGCAGACCTGCGGTGTTCGGTGAGGAGATGTTGACCGTGACGTAACTGGCGACCGGGAACACCCGTTCCAGACAGTAGAGGTAGTCCTCGAAGGCGCGATCGTTCGGCGTCTCCTTGTTCTTGCCGATGTTGATGCCGAGCACGCCACGGTAGCGGCTGCGCTCGACGTTGGCCAAAAGGGAGTTGACGCCCTCGTTGTTGAAGCCCATCCGGTTGATGACGGCGGCATGCGAGCGCAGGCGGAACATGCGCGGCTTGGGGTTGCCCTCTTGGGGGCGTGGCGTGGTGGTGCCGATCTCGACGTACCCAAAACCCAAAGCCCCAAGCGCATCGATATGACTGCCGTTCTTGTCGAGGCCAGCCGCAAGCCCGACAGGATTGGGGAACTCAAGGTCCCAAAGCTTCACTGGCAGCGGTTTGGAGCGTTGCGCGACGAGCGGGTTGAGCCCGAAACGGTAGAGGGAAGACAGCCCGGCTAGTGCTAGGTCATGGGCGCGTTCGGCGTCCATCATCATGAGCAGCGGGCGGGCGAAGGAGTACATGGAGAGGTTTCCGAACGTGGAGCCTGGAGAGAGAGGCAGGGGCCGCCTGTCCGTCCCACCCGGCGAGGCCTGAAGTCAGAAGCGCAAAAAGACGCCAGCGCCCCTCGCGTGCGCTCTCTCCCCAGCGAGCGCTATCCGCGTACACGGGGCGGGATCCAGAGACCCCGCCCCGACTCCGTAGCTCAATCGATGTCGAAGCGAATGCCCTGTGCCAGAGGTAGGGAGTTCGAGTAATTGATGGTGTTGGTCTGGCGGCGCATGTAGACCTTCCACGCGTCCGAACCCGATTCGCGGCCACCGCCAGTCTCCTTCTCGCCGCCGAAGGCGCCGCCGATTTCTGCACCCGAGGTGCCGATGTTGACGTTCGCGATGCCACAGTCCGAGCCGGCCGCCGACAGGAACTGCTCGGCCGCTTTCAGATTCTGGGTGAAGATAGAGGACGACAGCCCCTGCGGAACGCCGTTCTGCATTTCGATGGCCTCGTCCAAAGCCTTGAACTTCATGACGTAGAGGATCGGGGCGAAGGTTTCGTGCTGCACAACCTCGTCACTGTTGTTGAGTCCGGTAATGATCGTCGGCAGCACGAAGTTGCCGGGACGGTCGATCGCCGCCCCCCCGGTTTCGACCTTGCCGCCGCTGGCCTTGGCCTTCTCGATCGCGGCGAGAAACTGCTGTACGGCACCTTGGCTGTTCAGTGGCCCCATCAGGTTGGCCGGGTCGGTAGGGTCGCCGATCTTGCCCTCGACCTGCGTGTAGGCTTTGACCAGCGTCGTCAGCACGGTGTCGTAGATCGATTCGTGCACCAGCAGGCGGCGGGTCGTGGTGCAGCGCTGGCCGGCGGTACCGACCGCACCGAACACGATGCCGGGGATGGCCAGTTTCAGGTCAGCGGTCTCATCGAGAATGATGGCGTTGTTGCCGCCCAGCTCCAGCAGGCTGCGGCCCATCCGGCGTGCCACGCGCTCACCCACAGTGCGGCCGACCTCGGTGGAGCCGGTGAAGCTGATCAGCGGGATGCGGCGGTCGTCCACAAAGCGCTGGGCGAGCTCGATGCCAGCGTCATTGATCAGGAAGAAAATGTCCGGGAAACCGCCGGAGCGCAGGGCCTCGTTGCAGATCTTCATTGAAGCGATCGCGGTCAGCGGCGTCTTGTTGGACGGCTTCCAGATGCAGACATCGCCGCAAATGGCCGCGAGGAAGGAGTTCCACGCCCACACCGCGACCGGAAAGTTGAACGCGCTGATGATGCCGACCAAGCCAAGCGGGTGGTACTGCTCGTACATGCGGTGGCCGGGCCGTTCGGAGTGCATGGTATAGCCGTACAGCATGCGGCTCTGGCCAACGGCGAAGTCGGCGATGTCGATCATTTCCTGGACTTCGCCGTCGCCCTCGGGCTTGCTCTTGCCCATCTCCAGCGCGACCAGGGAACCCAGAGCATCCTTGTGCCTGCGCAGTGCTTCGCCGCACAGACGCACAGCTTCGCCGCGGCGTGGCGCGGGCGTCGTGCGCCAGACCTTGAAGGCGGCCTGGGCGCGGGCGATCACGGTCTCGTAATCGGCTTCGCTGCTGGCATGCACTTCGGCGATCAGGGCGTTCGTGGTCGGGTTGATCGACTGCAACACACCCGCGTCGGTGGTGGTCGACCATTCGCCGTGACCGAGGTAGGTGCCGGAATTGACGTCGGACAGGCCAAGGGCCTGCAGCAGCGGGGAGCTCATGCGAAGTACCTGCGAAGGAAGCGAAGGGGGCGTCTGCGGCCCGAGCGGGCGCGACCGGGCTCGCAGTTTACTACAGGGTCCTTGAGGCGCCCCCACCGCACCCACCGCGAACGTCAAAGGCATGGCAGAATCCGCGCCCGCAGCCCCCGTAGCTCAGCTGGATAGAGCGTCCCCCTCCTAAGGGGAAGGTCGTGCGTTCAAATCGCGCCGGGGGCGCCATAAATCAAGGACTTGCCCAGCATGGGCTCATGTCCAAAGTGGATGGAAGCGCCTGCTTCCACAAGCAGCAAGCACATCCACTTCAGTGTGCTTTGCCATCAGGTCGCCGCAAGAACCAGCTTGGTTGAGCGTCGCGCGATCGAGCCGAGGATGGTGTCTTCGGACTCGGCCCACACGAACGGCCTTGTGGCTGGTTGTAGACCTCGCGATTGCGGCTGATCGAAGTCCCGAGGTCTTTGGCACTGGTGTGAGCGCCGCGCTTGATGTGGGGCTCGCTGACCAATGCGAACAACCGCCCGAGCAGATTGATCCACGACGCCGAGGTCGGGGTGAAGCGAAGGTGGTAGCGGGGCCGTTTGGCGAACCAAGCGCGCACCTGTTCTGTCGTGTACGAGCTCTAGTTGTCGAGGATGAGGTAGACCTCCTGCGCCTTCGGCACGTTTGCATCAATGGGTCGAGGAAGCGCAGGAACTGCGTTGCGATATCGTCGCTGTCGATGTCCGATCACCGTGCCTGCCGCCACGGCCGTCTCCCTGAAAGTCAGAGAGATGGTCCGGGAGAGGCGAACTCGGTGAAGTCGATTGACGTCAGGGGACACTAGCCCCCGGCCTCGAAGCCGTTGGCGAACACTGAATTCTGCAGCGGCGCGCGGCAGCGGTTGGCCTGGTCGCCGTCGATGATCACATTGAAGGCCGAGCCGGCGGCCAGCGTTGGCGTGCCGGAGGGCGCGTCGGCGACTACCACCCAGCGGCCCGGGGCGCCGGGGCCGCTGGGTGGGTCGAACACCACGCCGAACGGCGTCGGGTTGGTGATGTCGCCGGCGACGTCCGGATCGTCGACGCGGCCGACGATCGGGGCCGCGCAGGGATTGCTGTCGAGCAGCGGATGCTCCAGTCGCCAGGTCCTGCGGGCGAATGCATCGAGCGTGGTGCGGAACGCATTCGGACTGAGCGAGGGCGCGACCACCACGTTGAAGTTCTGGTTCGACGGCATCGCGGCGCCGTCCTCGTTGCGGATCTGCCAGCGCCCGCCGCTGGTGGACACCCAGCGCATGCCGATCGGGAAGTCGTGGTAGAGGCCGTCCCAGCGATGGAACGGCACCGCGATGCGCGCACGGTTGAGGGCGCCGTTGAGCTCGGCGTCGTCGAGGGTGGTCAGGGCGCCGCTGACGTTGCCCGCGGCCGTCGCGTGGCGGATGCCGGTCTTGCTGCCGAAGGGCGAGAGGATGTGGAAGGTGGCGCCGACCGGCATTTGCAGCGCGATCGGCTGCAGGAACACCGACCAGCCGGAGGGCCCAGCCGGGTTCGGATACACGCCGAGGTGGTGCGCCGACGCGCCCATCGGCCAGGTCCCGAAGCCCGCCACGCCGACCAAGGCCTCGGTCGGCGTGAGGGGAACCGGGAATGGCGTGATGTAGGCCTCGTTGAAGAAACGCGTGTCCTCGGTGACGGTGATGCGTTCGGCGGCATCGCCGCTCGCCTCATAGGCGCCGATGTCGACCGCGCCCAGCGTGCGGCGGCGCTCGCCGTCGGCGTCGAACAACACCAGCGACGGCACGTCGGCATTGTTGCCGGCATTGATCGCCGGCGAGCCGTTGGACGGGCGCGGATGGGTCGGGCGCAGGATGCGTGGGTCGGCTGTCACGGTGGACGGCCCCGCGGTGTAGGCGTTGAAGGCGTTGCCGAACACGAGGTTGTGGCTGTTGCTCGCGCCGCCGTCGGGGATCGACACGCCGGTGGAGGAATGGAAGGCGACCAGGTTGTTGGCCACGCGTCCGCTGACCGGCAGCGCGTCGAAACCGGTGACGAACAGGCCGCGCGCGCCGAACACGACAGTGTTGTTGACCACGGTGGCCGTGCTGTTGCCGGCCAGCACCCGCACGCCCCAGCCGGCCGGATCGGATTGCCCGCTGACCACGTTGTTGTCGATCCGCACCGTGGTGGTGGCAGTGCCCTGCGCGCGCTGCACCGAGATGCCCAGTTCGAGGCGCGGGCCGATGACGGTGTTGCCGGACACCGCGACGCTGCCGCCGGCGGCCGGTACCACCACGCTGATGCCGCTGCGCAGGCCGGCCGCGCCGGTGGTGACCCGGTTGCGGAACAGGCTGGCATTGATGGTGGTGCCGGCGCCGCTGGCGAACGCGCAGATGCCGCTGCGCAGTTCGCCCGCGGTGTCGCCGCCGCCGATCACGTTGTCGCCCGCGATCACCTGCGCCGAGGGACTCTGCAGGTCGAAGTTGATCGCACAGGGCACCGCGTTCGGCGCGGTGGGCTCGACGATGCGCATGCGCTCGACGCGGAACACGCTGCCGGCGACGGTGCCCTCGTCGCGGATGCTGACCGACCCCTGGCGCAGCACCAGGCCCGAGATCGTCACCTGGTGCGGCCCCGGCACGGTCGGCTGGAAGCCGACGTTGAAGCCGGGCCCGAACACCGCATCGATGCCCGGCGCAGCCGCAAGGGTGAGCGACTTGCCGATCGTGATCGGCTCGTTGATCGCGGTGTAGGCGTCCGGGAGCAATGGCTCATCGGCGCCGATCAGCACGGTGTCGCCGGCGGCGGCGGCATTGACGCAGGCCTGCAGGGTGCCGGCGCAGGGGCCGAGGCCGGACGGGGAAGGCCAGGTCAGGGTGGCCGCGGGCGCGAGCGGGGCAGCCAACAGCAGGGCGGTGGCGAACAGGGGACGGTTCAACATGACGGACTCCGTTTGAGAGGCTGACCATGCATGCGCGAAAGCGCGGCCGATCCGTGCAGAACCTGTGCCGGTCCTGAGCGAGGACTCGACCCTGACCGCTGGTGGCAGGCTTCCTGCGCCCAATCGGTGTTCGACCGCCGCCGCCATCGGAAGCAACTGACCGCTGCCGGTGGCGCACGCGGTCAGTTCCGCGGCCACGGGGATCTTTCCTTGCGTATCGACGGCGGCCTGCGCTTGGTAGCTGGGCTCAAGGCCATCATTGGAAGCTCCGATCCATCGGCACCCCCGTCGCTGAACGGCGTCCTGAGCGCCGCGGCTTGCGCGGAGGCGGTCTTGATGACCCGGCCAGGTGCCCCTTGACGATCAGCCCGCAAGGCTGGCGTGCTCTTTCGGCAGAGACTGCCGCCCGCCGCGCCCTGATGGCCTTTTGGCGACGGAGGGGCCTGAGGCCAGACAATTCCGAAGCCGCCTTGCGCGGCGCCCGTTCTGCGGGCTCATGAAAGCGAAAAGGCCACCGTGTGCGGTGGCCTTTTCCTCAAATCATGGTGGAGCGGAGGAGGATCGAACTCCCGACCTCTGCATTGCGAACGCAGCGCTCTCCCAGCTGAGCTACCGCCCCACGACACCGGAATGATAGCCAGCGCCGTGCATGCTGCCAAGAGGTCGCGGGGTGTGCCGCAGGCTGGCAGATCCGCGAACCGGCCTCAGGCCTGCGCCCGTCGAGCCTGTTCGGCAGGCAGCAACGGCACAAGGCGAGCCTCCAGAACTCCTCGGCGCCAGCCGGACAGGTGCTTCGACCAGCGTCCATCTCGAAGCAGCGTCTCGAGGTGCCGACGCGAGGCGAGCATCGCGTCCGCAATCTTGAGATCCACCGCGGCTGCGGCCACCGCCTGCTGAAGTTTGCGCAGCAGATCGCGCTCACTTGCCTCCGGCAGTTCGGCCAGGGGGATGTCGAGTTCCTCGGCGGACGGCTCTGCATTCGCCAGATCGAAAAGCTCGTCACGACGGCGACGCGGGGCCTTCGGATTGCGATCGAGCATCTGTTCGAAGGCGCTGCGCTGCATGGGCGCTCGCTGGGCGATGTCCAAGGCGAGCCCGGTATCGAGCATCCAGCTGCGCGGGCGGTTGCTGGCCCGGGCCTGTTCGTCCCGCCATAGCAAAAGACGTCGCAGCCGCGCTTGCGCCGCGCGTGGCAGCCCTTGCGCGGGACGCACCGACAGGTGCGGCTGTGTGTCATCCGCTTCGACGGCCTGCTGGAGGGCACGCTCACAGTCTTCGCGCAGCCACTCGATCCGTCCCAGCGCGTCCAGCCTCCGCGACAGTTCTTCATAGGGCTGCAGGAGGTACCGGACATCGTCGGCCGCATAGCTCAACTGCGCCTCGGTGAGCGGCCGCCTCAGCCAGTCGCTGCGGGTTTCTCCCTTTTCGAGCGTAACGCCGCACAGCTCGGCGACAAGCTTCTGATAGCTGAGCGAGGGATCGAGGCCGGCCAGACCCGCGGCGATCTGCGTGTCGAACAAGGGGGCGGGCAAAGTTGCGTACGCGCGATGCAGCGCCTGGAGATCTTCGCTTGCGCTGTGCATGACCTTCAGCGCGGGCGAACTCAGTAGCTCACACATTGGCTGCAAGCGGCCAAGCCGAGGCGCGTCGAGCAGCAGGACTTCGCCCGGCCTCCCCAGCTGCACCAGCGCCAACTCGGGGTAGAAGGTTTTTTCGCGCATGAATTCGGTGTCCATGGCGATAGCCCCAGCGTCCCCGACCCAGCGGATGAGATGAGAGGCATCTTCGGGCGATTCGATCCATTGCATGCGCAGGTTCCCAAGCAGGAGGTTGGCCAAGATAGCCTTTTTGCCTTGATCCTTTGAACTGGATCACGCTCTGCCGGCGTGCCCCCCCGTCAAGATCAAGGGTCGACCACATCACGGTGGCTTGAAGCAGGAGCCGTTGGGCAGACGCCGAGGGCTCATCGCATCAACTATCCCGCACAGGGGCGGGGAGGAGGCAGAGTGGCAAAGCGTTTTCTGGGTGCAGCCAGCGGTCTGACTGCACTTGTGTTCTTGTTGTCGGGATGCGGCGGCTCGGAACCACCGGCAGCCGAATCGACAGAGGCTGCCTCCGCTGCCACTGCTCCACCTGCCGAGACGGCTGAAGTTGGCAGCGCATCGGAATCAGAGGGCAACGCTGGCATGCGGCGTCGCCTCATGGATGCGACGGTGGCCCAGGAATGGACCCCGGAGTACGCGCCGCTGCCGAACTTCAATGTCGATGAGACCCTGGCTGAGGCCGAGCGCGCGCTGGTCGCTGGCCGACTGGAGGGGGATGACAACAGTGCCCTTGCGCTGTTCACGGCAGTACTCCAGAACGAACCCGATAACGCGCCGGCGCGCGCGGGCATTGATCGAACAGTAAGCGCGCTGCTGGAGCGCGGTGAGGAGGCGTTCGCCGAGGCCAGATTCAACGAGGCCACCCGCATCGTGGGGGTCGTTGCGCCGTTGCGTCCAGACACTCCGGCGCTGGCTTCTCTCCGCGCCAAACTCGAGTCTGGTCGTGAAGTCGCCGGTCTCCTTGCCGAAGCGCTGCGGCTGGAGCGGGCCGGGCAACTGGTGGAGCCCAGCGGCGAGAACGCCTCCGAAATCTACCGTCAGATTCTTCGCGGCGACCCGGAGAACCCTGGCGCCAAGGACGGTTTGGCCCGAGTCGAGCGCAT
Organism: Lysobacterales bacterium; assembly: GCA_046318115.1. Classification (GTDB taxonomy): domain Bacteria; phylum Pseudomonadota; class Gammaproteobacteria; order Xanthomonadales; family Xanthomonadaceae; genus Aquimonas. Next base: position 80,538 of record JBKCVA010000150.1, read on the forward strand.
GCTGGTCGAGCGAGCCGCGACTGCGGCGGAATCCGGCAACTTCGGCGACTCCGAACGCATTCTTGCCGAGGCGGGGCGCGTCGTTCCAGGCTCCGAGGCCGTGCAGGACGCCAGCGCGCGCGTCAACGAGCTGCGCGAGCAGCGCGTTGGCGCGCTGATTCAGGAGGGCAATGTCGCCTTGGAGGCGGGCGATCTCGACCAGGCCCAGGCTGTGCTCACGCAGTTGGAAAGCGAATCCGCAAACGCCGACGGCATCGAGCAGTTCAAGACCGCGATCGAGAACGCGCGCAGTTATGCATCGTTGCGCCCTGGGCAGAGCCTGAGCGATCCGCTCGGTGCGGGCGGCAGCGGGCCTGAACTGGTGGTGATTCCGCTGGGCAGTTTCCAGATGGGCTCACCCGACAACGAGCCGGACCGCAAGGGCAACGAAGGTCCGCGCGTGAGCGTGCGCATCCAGCGCGGCTTCGCGCTTGCCCGCTCCGAGACAACCGTGGGCCAGTTCCGGGCGTTTGTCCAAGCCACTGGCTACACCCCGAGCGCCAGCCAGAATGGCAGTTCCACGATTTATGACGAGCGCAGCGGCAGCATGACTGCGCGCAGCGGTGTGACTTGGGAAAGCGACCACAACGGACGCCCAGCACCCGCAGACCTGCCTGTGATCCACGTGTCCTGGGTAGATGCGAAGGCTTACGCCGACTGGCTGGCGCAAGAGACAGGCAAGCGCTATCGGCTACCGTCGGAGTCCGAGTTCGAGTACGTGCTGCGTGCAGGAACGCAAACCCGGTATCCCTGGGGCGAGGGCAACCCGACACGCCTCGTCGGCAACCTCACCGGTGACGGTGATCGCAGCGACACCCGCCGCAACTGGGTCAACGCCTTCCCCGACTATGAGGACGGATACTGGGGCCCAGCTCCGGTGCGCAGCTACGAGGCCAACCGCTTTGGCATCCACGACGTCAACGGCAACGTCTCGGAATGGGTTGAGGACTGCTGGCATGACAACTACCAGCGCGCGCCCACCGACGGATCGGCCTGGGTGAACCCGGGTTGCAACCGGCGCGTGATCCGGGGTGGCTCCTGGGCAAGCTCGCCGGACCAAGCCCGTTCGGCCTTCCGCCTGACCGCGTCACCTACGACAACCAACGCGCGGCTTGGCTTCCGCGTCGCTCGAGAGCTCTGAAGACCTGTCGTTACCGTGGAGCCGTAAGGGCCGCCAGAAGGCGGCCCTTACACTGTGCCAATCTCAAGCCAAGGCACCTGAGTGGCGGGCGAGACGTCTCGCGTGCGGTTCAGTGCTTCCCCAACTGCTGAACCATCAGTTCGCGCAGCGCCTCGTCCGACTCCGCATGCGGCGGCTGCACGGCTTCCAGAGAAAAGCCGAGCTCCCCGGCATCCTCGGCATCCAGCCCGTCATAGGCTCGGAACTCCGCATCCAGCAGGGCCGCGCGCGCGGAGTCTTCGCTGTCGTAGGACACCTTCCGGCCGTCACAGTCGAACACCCGCGCCGTGCCTTCGGACAGTAGGTCCAGGCGGGCCCAGATCAGAGTCTTTCCCAGACTGGCAAGCCACCACTGGGTGGACACTACGCTCTCCGTATCGCTCATCTGGCTGCTCCCGTTGGGCTCTGGCTCACAAGGCCAGCAGCAGTACAACAGCGCCGACCACACCGAAGATCGCGCACCACAGCAGCAGCTGGGCCGGCGTTGCAAGACCGTTGAGGCTGCGATCTCCCAGCGCGCGGAAACGCCCACCCAACAGGAATCCGAGGTAGGCCAGCGAGAACGCATGTCCACCCACGGTCGCCTTCCGGTCCTGCAGATGTCGATAGGCCAGCGGCCCGAAGATGAGGTAGCCGGTCGCACCGGAAAGCCCGATACCCGTCACCAGCAGCAACAGAAACATACTGAGGATGTCCATCGGCAATCCTCAATATTCGGCTTGGCCCGGCGCACGCGGGTAGGGGATGGCATCGCGGATGTTCGACAGGCCGCAGGTGTAGACGACCAGTCGCTCGAATCCAAGACCGAAGCCCGCATGCGGCACCGTGCCATAGCGGCGGAAATCGCGGTACCACTGATAGTGGGCAGGATCGAGGCCGAACTGCGCCATGCGCTTGTCGAGCAGGTCAAGGCGCTCCTCGCGCTGGCTGCCGCCGATGATCTCGCCGATACCCGGCGCCAGCACATCCATGGCCGCGACGGTGCGGCCATCGTCGTTCAGGCGCATGTAGAACGCCTTGATGTGCTCGGGGTAGTTCATCACCACTACCGGGCGGCCGACGTGTTCCTCGGTCAGCCAGCGCTCGTGCTCGGTCTGTAGGTCGAGGCCCCATTCGACCGGAAAGTCGAACTTGCGGCCGGACTTCTGCAGCAGCGTAATGGCCTCGCTGTAGTCGATGCGCTCGAAGGGCGAGTCGATGAAGCTCTGCAGGCGGCTGATCGCGGTCTTCTCGATGCGTTCGGCGATGAAGGCCATGTCGTCACCGCGTTCTTCCAGCACGGTGCGGAACAGGTACTTGAGAAAGGCCTCGGCAAGGTTGGCATCGTCGTTCAGATCGGCAAACGCGATCTCCGGCTCGATCATCCAGAACTCGGCGAGATGGCGGGTGGTGTTCGAGTTCTCGGCGCGGAAGGTCGGGCCAAAGGTGTAGACCTTGCTGAGCGCGAGACAGTAGGCCTCAACGTTCAACTGTCCCGACACCGTCAGGAAGGTTTCTTTGCCGAAGAAGTCGCGGCTGAAGTCAATCGCGCCTTTGTCGGTGCGCGGCAGGTTGGCGAGGTCCAGCGTCGAGACGCGGAACATCTGACCCGCGCCCTCGGCGTCGGACGTCGTGACGATGGGCGTGTTGATCCAGTAGAAGCCGTTCTCATGGAAGAAACGGTGCACCGCTTGCGCTAGGCAGTGACGGATGCGTGTGACCGCGCCGAACAGGGTGGTGCGCGGGCGCAGGTGCGCGACTTCGCGCAAGAACTCCAGCGAATGCGGTTTGGGTTGGATCGGGTAGGTCTCGGGGTCGTCCACCCAGCCCACCACCTCAACGCGCTCGGCCTTCAACTCGAAGCGCTGGCCTTGGCCGCTGGAGGGCACCAACTCGCCGGTGGCGATGACGGCGCATCCGGCGGTGAGGTGCTTTACCTCCGACTCGTAGTTGGAAAGCTCTGCCGGCGCCACCACCTGGATGGGGTCGAAGCAGCTGCCATCCGAGACGTTGACGAAGCTCAGACCGGCCTTGGAATCGCGCCGGGTGCGAACCCAACCGCGCACGCTGACGACTTGGCCGACATATTCATCGCCCTGCAGGGCGTCCACCACGCTGAGCACCGTCATGACTTCCTCTTGACCACCGCTAGGGAAAGGATTTGCAGGTTTGCAGACAGCCCGCAATCATAGCGGAAGCCTCTGCGCCCGAAGCGCCACCACCGACCGCAGCCTCAGAAAGGAATCAGACCATGGGTATCCACCTGACCCCCGCCGCCGTAGAGCGCGTCCGGCAGTTCGTCGAACGCGAGCCTGGCAGTCTTGGCTTGCGCTTCGGCGTCAAGCGCACCGGCTGTTCGGGCTGGGGCTATGTGGTCGACGTCGCGCGCGAGATTCAGGACGGCGATACCGTGGTCGAGCAGGACGGCGTCAAGGTCCTGGTCGACGGCCAAAGCCTGCCGCTGGTGCAGGGCACCGAGATCGATTTCGTCCGCCAGGGCTTGAACCAGCAGTTCGCCTTCCGCAACCCGCAGGCCGCTGCCGCCTGCGGCTGCGGCGAAAGCTTTACGACGGCCGGCTGAGTCAGTTCCGCCAGCGACCCCAAGCCCTATCGTCTTGCCAGCCCGGCCGCGTTGGGCTATCGTGCGCGGCTTGCCTGCGCATTGCGTGGGCAACCTTGCCTCATCGCCGCTGGCGGGAGGCTTTCGCACCGGCAGCCGTCGGAGCGTCATCCACAAGGAGTCATCCATGCGTCACTACGAAATCGTGTTCATGGTCCACCCGGACCAGAGTGAACAGGTCCCGGCGATGGTCGACCGCTACAAGTCGCTCATCGAGAACGACGGCGGCAAGATCCACCGCCTCGAAGACTGGGGTCGTCGCCAGCTGGCCTACCCGATCGAGAATCTGGTCAAGGCGCACTACGTGCTGATGAACATCGAAGTCTCGCAGGCCGTGCTCGACGAGCTGGTCGCGGGCTTCCGCTTCAATGACGCCGTGCTGCGTCATCTGGTGATCAGCCGCGAAGGCCCCGTGACCGAAGCCTCGCTGATCCTGAAGAGCAAGGACGAGAAGCCGGAGCGTCGTCGTCGCGACGACGATTCTGAAGGTGAGTCCGTCGGCGCCGAGCGCGCCAGCGAAGAAGCCGTCTAAGCCTCCCGGAGCCTATCGAAATGTCCAAGTTCTTCCGCCGCCGCAAGTTCTGCAAGTTCACTGCCGAGGGCATCACCGAGATCGACTACATGGATCTCAACACCCTGCGCCAGTACATCACCGAGACGGGCAAGATCGTGCCCTCGCGCATCACCGGCACCAAGGCCAAGTACCAGCGTCAGCTGGCCGCGGCCATCAAGCGCGCCCGCTTCCTGGCGCTGCTGCCGTACTGCGACAACCACTGACCGAGCGGTGCGCGGCGGTGACCGTCGCGCACTTCTCCCCATCCATCGGACAGCCCGCAGGGCTGCGTCGGCGAGCATGCCGGCGCTAACGATCAGGAGCACTCCATGAAGCTTGTTCTGCTGCAGAAAGTCACCAACCTCGGCAACTTGGGCGACCAGGTCAACGTGAAGCCGGGCTACGGCCGCAACTTCCTTGTCCCGCAGGGCAAGGCGGTGCCGGCCACCGCCGCCAATGTGGCCGAGTTCGAAGCCCGTCGCGCCGAGTACGAAGCCCGCGCCCGGGAACTGTCGGCAGGCGCTGAAGCCCGCCGCGAGCGCCTGGAAGGCGCCAGCGTCACCATCGCTGCCAATGCCTCCACCGAAGGCAAGCTGTACGGTTCGGTGGGTCCGCGCGACATCGCCGAGGCTTTCACCGCCGCTGGCCTTCCGCTGGAGAAGAGCGAAGTGGTGATGGGCGAAGGTCCGATCCGTCGCGTTGGCGAGTTCGACCTGGTCGTGCATCTGCACGCTGACGTCGAAGCCACGGTCAAGGTCATCGTGGTGCCGGAAGCCTGATGAGGCGCCAAGCCATCGCGTGACCGAAAACGGGCGCCGGGAGGCGCCCGTTTTCGTTGCGATACGCCGAAACCGGCCGCTGCCCAGTCTCAGACGCTGAGATGTGCCCCGCTTATCCACAGGCTTATGCGCAACGGCGCAGGCGATGCCCCCGTATGATCCCGGGTCCGCGCGCTGCGCCAACGAGCTTCGCGCGCCGCAGAGAATCCACAGCCCATGGCCGCAGTTTTTCCGGGGCGCAAGCCCGAACGCAGTTTCCAGTCGCATGATGAGCGTGCCGATGGCTTGCGCGTGCCGCCGCATTCGATCGAGGCCGAGCAAGCTGTCCTCGGCGGCCTGATGCTGTCCGGTGAGGCCTGGGACAAGGTGGCCGACAAACTCACCGAAGAAGACTTCTACCGCCGCGACCACCAGCTGATCTTCCGCGCGATCGGCCAGCTGGCCGAGCAAGGCCAGCCCTGCGACGCAGTC
>JBKCVA010000151.1:0-37991 GCA_046318115.1 Lysobacterales bacterium
CGCGCGGCACCTCGTGCACGGTGATGTTCTCGCTGCTGTCGCCGCCGCCGCTGCCGACCCGCACCAGCCCGTGGGCGCGGACAAAGGCGATCTGCTCGGTGCTCATGCCCGAGGACGAAGGCCCCATCATTAGGAACTCGACGCGCTCGGCGCGCCAGCCGGTTTCTTCTTCCAGTTCGCGCTGGGCGGCCAGTTCGATCGACTCCTCGCCGTCGATGTCGCCCACCAGGCCGGCGGGCATCTCGATGCTGCGCTGCTGGATCGGTTCTCGGAACTGTTCGACAAAGACGATGCGATCGTCCGGTGTCACCGCCACCACGATCACGGCACTGCCCGCGTTGGTGCGCTCGGCGTACTCCCAGCGCCCGCGACGGCAAAGGCGCAGGAAGCGGGCTTCGTGCAGGGTCTCGACGCTGCTGCCGGCGGGTTCGGGCTTCATGGGACGACCTTGGCTAGAATGCGCGCCATCTTAGCCAGTCGCGCGCCCGTGTCTGCGCCCCGCTCCGCGCCCCACGCAGGGTGTCGCGGGGAACCCTCGCCCCCATCCGGGGTCGGAGCGCCCCGTTCACCTGCCCCATCTCCCGGAAACTCCCCATGCTGCTGAAGCGTTACCTGCTTGCCGCCCTGCTGTGCCTCCCCCTCGGGGCCGCTGCCCAAGATCCCGCCACCCAAGGCAAGACCCTGGAAACCCCGGAGCAGCTTGAGCAGGCGCTCGCCAGCGTGGAGGACGTCGACAGCCTGCTGCAGCTCGCTGGCCAGCTGCGTGAAGCGGGCGAGATCGCCAAGGAAACCCTGGTTTGGAAGCGGCTTTCCGTGCTGCGTCCCCATGTCGGCAGCCTGCGCTATGAGCTGGCGGCTGCCTATGCCCAGCAGGATCTGAAGAGCGAGGCCTACAACACCCTGCTGGAGCTGCAGGCGGCCGGCTTCGCCCAGGAAGTCGAAAAGGATGCACGTTTCGAGAAGGTCACCACCACCGAGGTGTGGCAGTACATCGTGCAGGGCTTCCAGCGCAACCGAGACAGTTTCGGGGAGGGCGCTGTGGCCTATACGCTTCCGCGCGAGGACCTGCTCATCGAAAGTCTGGCCTACGATCCCACCCGCGGCCAGGTGCTCGTGGGTAGCGTGCGCGAGGGCAAGGTCTATGCGGTGGAGGAAGACGGCAGCCTGAAGGTCGTTGCCGAAGCCACCGAAGCCAACGGCATGTGGGGCGTTCTCGGAGTCGCCGTGGATGCCGAGCGCGGCGTGCTGTGGGTCGCATCGACGGCGGTTCCGCACTTCAAGGGGTACGACGCTGAGAAGGACCTTGGCAAGGCCGGCATCTTCAAGTTCGAGCTGGCCAGCGGAAAGTTTGTGAAGAGCTTCCTTTCGCCGACGGTGCCTGGCCAGAGCTTCGTGCTGTCGTCGATTGCAGCGGCTGCCGATGGCAGCGTCTACGTGGCGGATGGCGTGAACAATGCGATCTACCAGGTCCGAGATGACAGCTTCCGACGCCTGTTGCAGGCCCCGCATCTCAGCAGCGTGCGATCGCTCGCGGTGTCGGGCGACTCCAAGCGCCTGTATTTCAGCGATGTGCAGCGCGGCGTGTTCGGGATCGATCTCGAGTCTGGCAAGGCCTTCGACGTAGCGGTGCCCGCCAAGCTCACCCTGGCGGGCATCGAATCGATGGCGTGGTGGAACAACCATCTCGTGATTGTCCAGAACGAGCTCCCGCCGAACCGCATCATGCGCTTGAAGCTGTCTGACGACGGCCGCCAGATCCTGCTTGGCCACCCTCTGGAGGCCAACCAGCAGGCGCTGCCTCTGCAGGTCGGTGCGGCGATCGGCAAGGACGCCGAGTTGTTCCTTATCGGCAACAGCCAGCGCGGCCAGTACGACCGCTTCGGCCTGCCGCGCAATCGCGAACGCCTCGAGGGTGCGCGCATCTACCGCTTGCAGGCTGACTTCGCCATGGAGCGCGTTGAAGCGCGTCCCACGCAATTCGTTCGCTGAACAGCGGAGACAGCGGCCGAGCTCCCGCTGTGCGGGATCGCGGTCGTTCCGGCACGAATGCGCGCACTGGCGGGACCAAAACCGGCAACGCGATGCACGTGCTGTCGGCTGGTGGAGCCTCTCGGCGCGATCAGCGGTGCGCCTCGGCGATGGCCGTGAGGCGCCGCCGGGTCATGGGGCCCAAACGCAGGCTCTCGGCGAGCGCTTCCAGACGCTGGCGGTCCGGTGCGAGTCGACGGCAGCGGTCCGGCGCATGGCCAACGTCGAGATCCTTGCGGATGGTGGCGAGTTCACGGCACAGCAGCGCCATCTCGCGGTGTGCTGCAATCCGCTGCGCGTGCGCCGCCGCTCCCCGAAGCCGCAGATACGGCAGTTCGCCGAGCCGATCGAGCAGCCCGTCGAGACTTCCGAAATGATCGAGGAGGGCGGCTGCAGTCTTGGCTCCCACGCCGGGAACCCCTGGGATGTTGTCGACGGCGTCGCCGGCGAGACCGAGGAAATCCGGAATCTGCGCTGCATGCACGCCATAGCGCTCGCGCACGCCTGACGCGTCCCAACGCAGATCGCGCGCGTAGTCCCACTGGCAGTCGCCGTCGCGCAGCAGTTGCGACAGGTCCTTGTCCGCCGAGACGATGAGTCCCCCCAGGCCTCCCGCATGCAGGCCGCTCAGCAGGCTGCCGATCAGATCATCGGCCTCGAACTCCGGGTCGGCCAGGGTGCACAGGCCGAGCGCTTCACTGAGTGCCTGGCACTGCCTGAACTGGTGCTTCAGCGACTCGGGCGCGGGCTCCCTGTTGGCCTTGTAGGGCGGGTAGAGCCGATTGCGGAACGAGGTTTCGAGCGATTCGTCGAACGCCACGGCGATGCGTTCCGGTCTCTGGGTCTCGAGCAGTTCCAGCAGGAAGCGGAGGAACCCCTGCACGGCATTGACCGGACGTCCTTCGGCATCCGTGAACTCATCCGGGATCGAATGCCACGCGCGGAACACATAGAGGCTGGCGTCGACCAGCAGGGCAGGCGCCGCGCTCAAGCGGTCCAATCCGCAATGCGCATCGAGGGATCCGGGCGCGGGCGCTCGGGCGCGGCGCCCTTGGGCGTACCGATGTGGATGAATCCGACCACCGCCTCGGTTTCGGACAGGCCGAGACGGGCGCGGATCTCGGGATCGTAGGCCGCCCATCCGGTCAGCCACTGCGCGCCGAATCCGGCCGCCTGCGCCGCCTGCAGCAGGCAAAAACACACGCAGCCCGCCGTGAGCTGTTGCTCGACCACCGGGATCTTGTGGGGGTGCTGGTAGCAGCCGATCACCACGATGACCAGCGGGGCCTGCACAAAGCGGTTGCGCTCTTTGTCGAGAGCGGTTTCATCAATCATCGGGTCAAGCACTCGCGCCCGCACGGCAAGGGCCTCGCCGAGCTGCACGCGCGCCTCGCCCTGGAGGCGCAGGAAGCGCCAAGGCGCCAGAGCGCCGTGATCGGGCACGCGCGAGGCGATGCGCAGCAGCTCGCCGAGCTGGTTGTCGTCCGGGGCGGGTTCGCCCAGCAGACGCGAGGGTGTCGATCGACGCTGGTCGAGCACGAGTGACTGCATTGATTGGTTTCTCGCGATGGAAGAAGAGGTGACGAGAGCAGTCGCGCTTGCGCCATCTCTGTCACACTTGCACGCCTCCGGCGCCGCACTGTGGGCCTACGCACTATTGAAGCGCGAGGCTTCTCACGTTTCGCCACAATTGTGAGCCGTAGACTCGCTGACCCAGAGGGGGCGTATTCCGCGCCGGAGGACGAACGCCATGGTCAGCAAGTCTACCCCCGACAATGTATTGGACATCAACGGCCGACTTGCGATGAAGCCTGGGTTCGACATCTCGTCGCTGCTCGCCGGCCTGCGCGCGCGCGCCGCCAAGCGCCTGCCCGCGTTTCTGGGGGAAACCCTCGATAAAGCCGACAACACCCTGTTCGATTTCGTACAGCGCGCCGATGGCTCCCTGAATCATCAGGAGTACTTCGATGCCATGCGCGAGTTGCGCCGGCAGCGTCCGATGGTCGAGCAGCGCTTCGTCGAGCACATCTTGGGTGCCTTCGCAGCCTACGAACGGCGCACCCCGCAAAGGATCGACCTGGAACAGGGCGGACGCAGCACCCAGACGGGCGAGCTCAGCCTGGTGTCGGAAGAGGAACTCGAGGAGCAACTCAGCGCGCGCATGGTCGCGGTTGCCATCTCGCGTGGTCTTGGGCCGGCCCTGCACCAGTTGAATCGGCGTCTCGGTGTGCTGATCGGCGGCGTCGAGATCGACGACGAGAACAGCCCGGTCGGCCCCGCGCATATCGCTCAGGCTTTCCGGGCCGCGCTGACCGGGCTCGAACTTTCGGTTCGGGTCAAGGTGCTTCTGTTCAAGCTTTACGAGCGTGAATTCCAGCGCTTGTTGCCCGCGTTCTACGTCGATCTCAACAAGGCGCTGGTGGAGTCCGGGGTGCTTCCCGAGATCCGCCACAGCGTCGCCCGCCGCCCTGGCTTGCCTCCGCGACAGCCTGAGGCCTTGCGCGATGGTGAGTCCGAGCAGGGCTACTCAAGCGGCGCGCGCGACTACGCCGAGTCGCAACCCGCGGTCAGCCCAGCGGCCGAACAGGCACTCTTTTCCACCCTGCACGAATTGCTGGAAACCTACCGGGGCGCACGGGGCTCTCGCGGCGCATTCTCATTGCCGCAGGGGCATTCTGCTGCCGGCGATGAATCCGGTTCCGAGGGCGCCGTGCCCCTGCGGCCGCTGTCGCCCAACGAAATGCTCTCCGTGCTCTCGCTCTATCAGGGCGAGTTGCCCGAGGCGGTGAGTGAGGCCCTGGACGATCCCGAGCAGAGTCTGGCGCAGCGCCTCAAGCAGGAACTTCTGACGGGCGCGGAGCGACTCGGCCTGGACCCCAAGACTTCGCGGATGAGCGCCGCGGACGAGGATGCGATCGATCTGGTCGGCATGCTGTTCGAGGTTCTGCTTGAAGAGCGCGACTTCCACACGGACACCCGCAAGACCATCAGCCGGCTGATCGTTCCCTTTGTCAAGGTGGCCCTGCTTGATCGGCGCATGTTTCTGCAGAAGACCCATCCGGCTCGCAAGCTGTTGAACTCGCTGGCGGAGGCCTGCGAGGGCAATACCGGTGAGGCCCCGCAGGACCGCGAACTGCTGGATCGGGTCCGTCGCACCGTGGATCGCCTGACCGTTGAATTCAACGAGGATGTCGCGATCTTCGAGGCCCTTGAGCAGGAGTTCCGCGAGTTCATCGAGCAACATCGGCGGCGCATCGCCCTGGCCGAGCGCCGCGCCGCCGAGGCGCAGCGCGGCAAGGAGCGCCTCGAGTTCGCCCGCGCCGCCGCCACCGCCGAGCTCAATCGGCGCATCGACTTGCACCCTGAGCTGGCGCCGGCCGTCGATTCCTTCCTGCGTCGCTATTGGGTGCACCACATCACGCTGATGGGCCTGCGGGAAGGCCACGATGCGCCGAAGTACCAGGCCGCTCTGGCCGCTGGCGATGCTCTGCTGGGCGCATGGTCCGAGTCGCGCGAGCGACGGCAGTTCTCCGAGACCGCCTTCATCGCCCTGCGGCCGCAGCTCGAGCCGGTCCTGCAGAGCGCCGGCTGCGTCGGCGCGGCGGCGGATGAAGTCCTGCATTCGCTCTTCGCTGCGCTGAGTCCGCGCGCAGCCTCGCCCGAAATCCAGCAGCAGCTGGCGGGCGCGGTCGAGCGCAACGCGCCGCCGGCGGATTCGCCGACCCTCGCGGTGACCTCGCCAGCGGAAGAGTCCGAGCCCGAGCCGGATCCTCTCGCTGGGCTCGAGTTCGATGCGGATGACGTCGAGCGCATCCGCAAGTTGCCTGTGGGCACCTGGGTGCAGTTCATGGACGAGGACGGCAATGCCCAGCCCGCCAAGCTGAGCTGGCAGAGTCCGATCTCGAATCGCCTGCTCTTCGTCAATCGTCGCGGGCTGCGCTACTGCGTGGCATCCGCGGAGGAGCTGGCAGCGATGATCGGGGCCAAGCGACTGGTCATCCGCCAGAATGACGCCGCCTTCGAGCATGCGATGAACCAGGTGCTCGGCCGCCTGCGTGCCAGCGGCAAGGCGGGCGAGGGCGCCGGCCACACCTGAGCTGCTGTCGCTCCGTTGCAAGCGCGCCCGTGCGCGTGGTCGGTGTCGCCGCCGGTCCCGGTCCTTCTCGATCGAGCTGGCGACGCATCCGCATATGCGCACAGGGCTCGCGCTGTGCTCGTCCTGCCTGTGGATACGACTTTCGGCTAGCATCCACCCGGGGTTCACACGAGGGGAGTGATGCGCATGGCGGCAACCGTCTGTGCCGTGGTCGAGCGGGTGCCTGGCGAACGCCGGGTCGCGCTGACGCCGGAGATCGCAAAAAAGCTGCGCGCCGCTGGCGTTGCCGTGGTTCTGGAGAAAGGCGCCGGCAGCTCGGCCGCGTTTCCGGATAGCGCCTATGCCGATGTCGAGTTCGTCGATACCGCGGCCGCGGCCTTGGCTCGCGCGGATGTGCTGCTGAAGGTTCAGCCGCCCGAGGCCGATGAAATCGCCGCGCTGAAAGAGGGCGCCATCGTGATCGGCTACCTGCAGCCACACACCGGCGACGAACGCGTGCGCAGCCTGCGCGACCGCAAGCTCACCAGCTTCGCGATGGAGCTGCTGCCGCGCACCACGCGTGCACAGGCCATGGACGTGCTCAGCTCGCAGGCCGGTATGGCCGGCTACAAGGCGGTGCTGATCGCAGCGCAGACCAGCGGCAAATTCTTCCCGATGCTGACCACCGCGGCCGGCACCATCCGCCCCAGCAAGGTGCTGATCGTTGGCGCCGGCGTGGCTGGCCTGCAGGCGATCGCCACGGCGCGCCGGCTCGGAGCCCAGGTCGAAGGCTTCGACGTGCGTCCCGAGACCCGCGAGCAGATCGAATCGCTGGGGGCGAAGTTCCTTGACCTCGGCGTGAGCGCCGCCGGCAGCGGCGGCTATGCGCGCGAACTGACGGCCGAAGAGCGCGCCGAGCAGCAGCGCAAACTGGCGGACCATCTCAAGGGCATCGACGTCATTGTCACCACCGCCGCCGTGCCGGGTCGGCCGGCGCCAAAGATCATCACTGCGGCGATGGTCGAAGGCATGAAGGCTGGCAGCGTGATCGTTGATCTGGCCGCCGAGACCGGCGGCAACTGCGAGCTGACGAAAGCGGGCGAGACCGTGCAGACGGCGAACGGTGTGGCCGTGGTCGGGCCGACACACCTGGCCTCGATGGGCTGCATCCACGCCAGCGAGATGTACGCGCGCAACCTCTACAACTTCCTGGTGCTGTCGATCAAAGAGGGCGCCATCAGCGCCGACTGGAACGACGAACTGGTCGCGCAGACCTGTCTCACCCACGCCGGCGAGATCAAGCACGGCCCCAGCAAGCAGCGGATCGAGGGAGGAGCGGCCTGATGGACGGCTTTGTGGCGCTGTATATCTTCATGCTGGCCGCGATCTGCGGCCACGTCATCATCTCGCGCGTGCCGGTGATCCTGCACACGCCGCTGATGTCAGGCTCGAACTTCGTGCACGGCATCGTGGTGGTGGGCGCGATGATCTCGCTGGCCCATGCCGACACCACGCTGGAACGCGCCATCGGCTTCCTCGGGGTGCTGCTCGGCGCCGGCAATGCGGTGGGCGGCTATGTCGTCACCGAGCGCATGCTGGAAATGTTCAAGTCCAGCAAGAAGAAGGAGGGCTGATCGATGAGCCTTCCCGAACTGCTCGACCTGCTGGCCAAGTCCAGCTACTTCGCCGCCGCTCTGCTGTTCATCATCGGCCTCATGCAGATGGGCTCGCCGGTGACCGCCAAGCGCGGCATCCGCTGGGCTGGCGTGGGCATGGTCATCGCCACGGTGGTGACCTTCTTCGCGCCCAGTACCTGGGGTACGCACGGCATCGATCCTCTGAACCTTGGCCTGATGGTCGTCGCGATCGTGCTGTCCTTCGTGTTCTGGGTCTGGGGCAAGCGCGTTCCGATCACCGACATGCCGCAGATGGTCGCCATCTTCAACGGCATGGGCGGTGGCTCTGCCGCCGCGATCGGCGCCTATGCGCTGATCAACTCGGCCGCGCACACAGGCGCCTGCACGCCGGCCGACATGGCGGCGCATGCCTGCATGGACACGACCAAACTCGTGCTCGCTGTGCTCGGCTCGCTGATCGGTGCGGTCTCGTTCTCGGGTTCGGTCATCGCCTGGGCCAAGCTCGATGGCCGCCTCGACAAGCGCTTCAGCTTCAGCGGCCAGCAGATCGTCAACCTGCTGGTGTTTGTCGCCTGCCTGGGCCTCGGCGCCTGGCTGGTGTTCGAACTCGACGTGCGGGTGATCATCGCCTTCTTCGTGCTGACGCTCATCTTCGGCGTGCTGATGACCCTGCCGATCGGCGGCGCTGACATGCCAGTGGTGATCTCGCTGTACAACGCTTTCACCGGCCTCGCTGTCGCCTTCAAGGGCTATGTGCTGCAGAGCGAGTCGCTGATCATCGCCGGCACCGTGGTCGGCGCCGCCGGCATGCTGCTGACCCAGCTCATGGCCAAGGCCATGAACCGGCCGATCAGCAACGTGCTGTTCTCGAACTTCGGCGGTGGCGGCGGCACTGCCCAGGAGATCACCGGCAGCCAGAAGCCCATCGAGGCCTCGGATGTGGCAGCCATGATGGCCTACGCCGAGCGCGTGGTGATCGTGCCGGGCTATGGTCTGGCGGTGGCGCAGGCGCAGCACAAAGTGTGGGAGCTGACCCAGCAGCTGATGAAGCGCGGCGTGCAGGTGAAGTTCGCGATCCATCCTGTCGCTGGCCGCATGCCGGGCCACATGAATGTGCTGCTCGCCGAGGCCGGCGTGCCCTACGACCTGATCGCCGACATGGACGACATCAACCCGGAGTTCGCGATCACCGACGTGTCGCTGGTGATCGGCGCCAACGACGTCGTCAACCCGGTGGCCAAGACCGACCCGGCCAGCCCGATCTACGGCATGCCGATTCTTGACGTGGTGAACTCGAAGAACACCATCGTCATCAAGCGCGGCAAGGGCACGGGTTTCGCCGGCATCGAGAACGCGCTCTTCTACGCCGACAACACCCGCATGCTGTTCGGCGACGGCGCCGGCATGGTCAACCAGCTGGTGGCCGAGCTGAAGGCGCTGGACGGGGGGCACTGAGAGGCCGGGATTCGGGATTGGGGATTCGGGATTCGCGGGCGGGTCTGCGCTCTTGCTGCGGCGACCGTGGAAACTGATGACTTGAGAACTGCCGCGAAAGGAAACGCCCCGGTCTTTTCCGGGGCGTTTCTTGTTGTGGTGCTCGCCACTTGACGCCGGTTGTTGGCGCCGCAGCGCTCGGCTCACGCCATGCGGCCGTAGACGTCCTCGAAGCGGACGATGTCGTCCTCGCCCAGGTAGCTGCCTGACTGCACCTCGATCATCTCCAGCGGCAGCTTGCCGGGGTTCTCCAGGCGATGGACCACGCCGAGCGGAATGTAGGTGCTCTGGTTCTCGGTGAGCAGCAGCACTTCCTCGCCGCGGGTCACGCGGGCCGTGCCGCTGACCACGATCCAATGCTCGGCGCGGTGGTGGTGCATCTGCAGGCTGAGGCTGCCGCCGGGTTTGACCGTGATGCGCTTGACCTGGAAACGCTCGCCCGAGTCGATGCTGTCGTAGGCGCCCCAGGGGCGGTAGACCTTGCGGTGCCAGACTGCGTGGCTGCGGCCGTCGGACTTCAGTGTGCCGACCAGATCCTTGACCTTCTGCAGCTGGTCGCGCCGGCCGACCAGCAGGGCATCGTCGGTTTCCACCACCACGACGTCCTCCAGCCCGATCAGGGTGATCAGGCGCTGGCCGTGGGCGTAGGTGTTGCGGCAGTCGATGGCGATGACGTCGCCGCGATGCGCATTGCCCTCGGCGTCCTTGGGGCTGACTTCCCACAGCGCGCCCCACGAACCGACATCACTCCAGCCCGCGTCCAGCGGCACGACGGCGGCATGCGGCGTGTGCTCCATCACTGCGTAGTCGATGGAGTCCGCGGGGCAGCCTGCGAACGCTTCGGCATCCAGGCGTACGAAGTCCTCATCCCGGCGCGCTTTGGTCAGCGCATCCCGGCAGGCGGCCAGCATCTCCGGCGCGAGACGCTCGAGTTCTTCCAGGTAGCGACTGGCGCGGATCAGGAACATGCCGCTGTTCCAGAAGTACTGGCCGGAGGCGACGTAGTTCTGCGCCGTGGCGAGATCGGGTTTCTCGACAAAACGTTCGACCGCGCGCGCACCGCTGCCCTCGGTCGCCTTGATGTAGCCGTAGCCGGTTTCGGGCGAGGTCGGCACCACCCCGAAGGTCACCAGCTGGCCGGCTGCCGCCGCCGCCGTGGCTGCATGCACCGCCGCGTGGAAGGCCTCGACCTGCTGGATCAGATGATCTGAAGGCAGCACCAGCAGCAGCGCATCCTCACCGCTGCGGGTGGCTTCCAGAGCCGCAACCGCAATGGCGGGCGCGGTGTTGCGGCCCACCGGTTCGAGCAGGATCGACGCCGGCGTCACCCCGGCCTCGCGCAGCTGCTCGGCGATCATGAAGCGGTGATCGAGGTTGCCGACCACGATCGGCCGGCAGGGAGTCAGCGTGGCCACGCGCTTCCAGGTCGCCTGCAGCAGGCTGTCCTCGCCGGTGAGCGGCAGGAACTGCTTCGGATACGACTCGCGCGAGAGCGGCCACAGGCGGGTGCCGGAGCCCCCGGAGAGAATGACGGGAAGGATGTCCTGCATGGCCTTGAGCGTGATCGTTCAGATGGGCGGGAAGGGTAGCGCAGGCCACCTCTGCGAAGCGCTGGCTCTGCGGCCAAGCGCCCGTGGCGGCAGCGCGCTCGCGCGTGGACCGGCCTGCGGTCGGCTGCGGTCGGCTGCGGCCGCAGCTCGCGCACACCGCCGGCCTCAGCCTCCGAGGCGAAGTGGGCGCCTCTCAGTAGACCGGCAAGCGATCCGTGGGCACCTCGGCCAGCAGCGGCGCAGCGCGGTCCTTGGCCGACAGCTCGGGGGCCGCCACCGGCCAGTCGATCGCCAGTGCGGGGTCGTCCCAGCGGATGCCCTTGTCGGCGGCGGCGTCATAGGGCGTGCTGCAGAAGTACTGGAACAGCGCGAACTCCGAAGTGACCGCGAAGCCATGGGCGAAGCCGGGCGGAATCCAGAACTGACGCTGGTTGGCGGCGCTGAGCACCACAGCCGCCCACTTGCCGAAGGTCGGCGAGCCGCGGCGGATGTCCACGGCAACGTCGTAGACCTCGCCCTCCAGCACCGAGACCAGCTTGCCCTGCGGATTCGGCAGCTGGTAGTGCAGACCGCGCAGCACGCCGCGCGCCGAGCGCGAGAGGTTGGCCTGCACGGCGTCCATCACGATGCCGTGCTCGGCGTAGCGCTGCTGGTTCCACTGCTCGAAGAAGAAGCCGCGGGCGTCGCCGAACACGCGCGGTTCGATCACCAGGCAGCCGGGCAGGTCGGTTTCGATCAACTTCATTTGGCCAGCCCCAGCTTGAGCAGGCTCATCAGGTACTGGCCGTAGCCGTTCTTCAGCAGCGGCTGCGCGAGGGCTTCGAGCTGGGCGGCGTTGATCCAGCCGTTCATGTAGGCGATCTCCTCCGGGCAGCAGATTTTCAGGCCCTGCCGCGCCTCGATGGTCTCGACGAAGGTGCCGGCCTGCAGCAGGGATTCGTGCGTGCCGGTGTCGAGCCAGGCATAGCCGCGACCGAGCTTCTCGAGCTTCAGGCTGCCGTCTTCGAGATAGCGCCGGTTGAGATCGGTGATCTCCAGCTCGCCGCGCGAAGAAGGCTTCAGCTCGGCAGCGAACTCGGGGGCACGGCCGTCGTAGAAGTACAGGCCGGTGACCGCGTAGTTCGACTTGGGTGTCTTCGGCTTTTCTTCGAGTCCGATCACGGTGCCACTGGCATCGAACTCGGCCACGCCGTAGCGCTCCGGATCGCGCACCCAGTAGCCGAACACCACCGCGCCGTTCTGCAGGGTCGAGGCGCGGCGGAGCTGCTCTGAGAAACCGTGGCCGTAGAAAATGTTGTCGCCCAGCACCAGGCAGCTTGGCTGGCCGGCGACGAACTCACGACCGATCAGATACGCCTGCGCCAGTCCGTCGGGGCTGGGCTGCACGGCGTAATCGATGCGCATGCCCCACTGGCTGCCGTCGCCGAGCAGCTGCTTGAACAGCGCCTGCTCGTGCGGCGTATTGATCACCAGCACTTCGCGGATGCCCGCCAGCATCAGGGTGCTGAGCGGGTAGTAGATCATCGGCTTGTCGTAGACCGGCAGCAGCTGCTTGCTGATCGCCTGGGTGATCGGATACAGCCGGGTGCCGGAGCCGCCGGCGAGGATGATGCCTTTCATGAGCGCGTTCCGAAGTTCTCAGTCGTCAGCGGTTGCCATCCATGGCGCAAGCCTGTCGCAATAGCACAGCCCTGCCCAGCCATCCTTGGCTGGGCGCTCGGCGCCGCAGCGGACACCCACCGGGTGTCCGCTAGCACGCGTCACCTCGCCCGATTCTTTCCAGTCGATAGCTGCCGTCCAGCACGCGCTGCACCCAGTCCTGGTGCTGCAGGTACCAGTCGACGGTTTCCTCGATGCCCTGCTCGAAGCTGCGCGAGGGTGCCCAGCCCAGTTCCGACTTCAGCTTGCTGGCGTCGATGGCGTAGCGGCGGTCGTGACCGGGGCGGTCCTTGACGAAGGCGATCTGCGATTCGCGCGGCGCGCCGTCGGCGCGCGGACGGCGCGTATCCAGCAGCCGGCAGATGGTGTGCACGACCTCGATGTTCTGGCGTTCGGCGTCACCGCCGATGTTGTAGACCTCACCGACGCGGCCGGCTTCGAGCACACGCGCGATCGCGCGGCAGTGGTCGCCGACGTACAGCCAGTCGCGCACGTTGCGGCCGTCGCCGTAGACGGGCAGGGGCTCGCCGGCCACCGCGCGCTGGATGATCAGCGGGATCAACTTCTCGGGAAACTGGAACGGGCCGTAGTTGTTGCTGCAGTTGGTGGTCAGCACCGGCAGCCCGTAGGTGTGGTGATAGGCGCGCACCAGATGATCCGATGCTGCCTTGGAAGCCGAATAGGGCGAGTTGGGCTGGTAGGGCGTGGTCTCGGTGAACTTGCCGGTCTCGCCCAGGGAGCCGTAGACCTCGTCGGTCGAGACGTGCAGGAAGCGGAAGCGGCTGCGTGCGGCTTCATCCAGCTCTGCATACCAGCCGCGTGCGGCTTCGAGCAGTTGGAAGGTGCCGACGATGTTCGTCTGCACGAAGGCGCCGGGGCCGTCGATGCTGCGGTCGACGTGGCTTTCGGCGGCGAAGTTCACGATCGCATCGGGGCGGTGCTCGGCCAGCAGGCGCCGCACCAGCTCGCGGTCGCCGATATCGCCCTGGACGAAGACGTGATTCGGGTTGCCGTCGAGGCTGCTCAGGGTGTCGCGGTTGCCGGCGTAGGTCAGGGCATCGAGGTTGATGACGCGGTGGCCCGCGGCCACCTGCTGCAGGACGAAGTTGCCGCCGATGAAACCGGCGCCGCCGGTGACCAGAAGTGTGCTCATGCGAAAGACGGGTCCATGGGAAGAGCGGGCCGAGACCGCGGAACGGTCCAGAAGTTTAGTCAGTGCGGATGGCGCTCAGGCGTAAGGGTCGGGGATGCCCAGCCCCTCCAGCACCTCGCGCTCGATCGCTTCCATGGCCTCGGCTTCGGCCTCGTCCATGTGGTCGTGGCCCAGAAGGTGCAGCACGCCGTGCACGAGCATGTGTGCGTAGTGGTGCTTGAGCGGCTTGCCCTGTTCCTCGGCCTCGCGGGCGATGACCGGCGCGCACAGCACCAGGTCGCCGAGGATCGGCAGCGGCACCCCCGGCGGCAGTTCGGCCGCGAAGCTCAACACGTTGGTGGCGTAGTCCTTGTCGCGGTAGTCGCGATTGAGCGCGCGGCCTTCGTCGGCGTCGACGAGGCGCACCGACAGCTCGCCGTCCTCGCGGCGGCCCGCCAGTGCGGCCTCGGCATAGGCGCGCAGCGTGCCGGCTGCAGGCAGCCCCGCGCGCGGCAGGCCGTAGCTGACGTCGATACGGCTCATGCCTGGGCCTTCGGCGTCGCGGCCTCGGCACTGGCCGCCTGCGCCTCGCGCTTGGCCAGCTCGCGCACCTCGTCGCGGCGGTCGTAGGCGCGGACAATGCGCGCCACCAGCGGATGCCGCACCACGTCGCTGGCGGTAAAGAAGGTGAACGAGATGCCCGGCACGTCCTTCAGCACCTCCAGCGCATCGCGCAGGCCCGACTTCTGGCCGCGCTGCAGGTCGATCTGGCTCAAGTCCCCGGTGATCACCGCGGTGGCGCCGAAGCCGATGCGGGTCAGGAACATCTTCATCTGCTCGACCGTGGTGTTCTGTGCTTCATCCAGAATCACGAAGGCATCGTTGAGGGTGCGCCCGCGCATATAGGCCAGCGGCGCAATCTCGATGACGTTGCGCTCCAGCAGTTTGGCCACGCGCTCGGTGCCGAGCATTTCGTACAGCGCGTCGTACAGCGGCCGCAGGTAGGGATCGACCTTCTGGCTCAGATCGCCCGGCAGGAAGCCGAGTTTTTCACCGGCCTCGACGGCAGGGCGCACGAGCATCAGGCGCTGGACGCGGTTCTCGTTGAGCGCTTCCACGGCCATCGCCACGGCGAGAAAGGTCTTGCCGGTTCCGGCGGGGCCGATGCCGAAGTTGATGTCGTGGGTGGCGATGGCGTGCAGGTAGCGCGCCTGGTTGGGGCCGCGGCCCTTGACCACGCCGCGCTTGACCTTGATCGCGACCTCCTGCGCGCCGCGCGCGGCGTCGGCGACCGTGCGCTCGACCAAAGCATCGACGCCGGCGTCCTGCAGCCGCAGATGCACCGCGCCCGCGTTCAGCACTTCCTGTTCGGTATCGGCGTAGAGATCGCGCAGCAGCAACTCGGCCTTCTCGGCCAGGGGCTCCTCGGCGATCACCCGGAACACATTGCCGCGGTTGGCGATCTCGACGCCGAGACGCAGCTCGATCTGGCGCAGGTGCTCGTCCAGCGGGCCGCAGAGGTTGGCCAGCCGCTCCAGGCTGTCGGGTTCGAGAACAAAGTCGCGCTGGACGAGTGCGTTGCCGCTCACGCCGCCTCCGCGCCGTCGCGGAGCTGTACGCGGCCGCGCAGGGAGTTGCTCATGGCTTCGGTGATCAGCACGTCCACGAACTCGCCGACGAGGCGGGCAGGAGCCGCGAAGTTCACGAAGCGCATGTTCTCGGTGCGGCCGGTCAGCTCGTTCGGGTCTTTCTTGCTCGGGCCCTCGACGAGCACGCGCTGCACGGTGCCGACCATGGCCTGCGAGATTTTCTTCGCATTGGCGTCGATCGCCGCCTGCAGGCGGGCCAGGCGCGCGCTCTTTTCCGCCGCGGGTGTTTCGTCGGGCAGGTTGGCGGCGGGCGTACCGGGGCGCGAGGAGTAGATGAAGGAGAAGCTCTGATCGAAGCCGATGTCCTCGATCAGCTTCATGGTCGCCTCGAAGTCGCGCTCGCTCTCGCCGGGGAATCCGACGATGAAGTCCGAGCTGATCGAGATGCCCGGCTTGGCTTCCTTCAGGCGCCGGATCTTGGCCTTGTATTCCAGCGCGGTGTGGCCGCGCTTCATCGCCGCCAGAATGCGGTCCGAGCCCGCCTGCACCGGCAGGTGAACGAAGGACGCCAGCTGGGGCACGTCGCGATGCGCTTCGATCAGGCTGTCGCTGAACTCGACCGGGTGCGAGGTGGTATAGCGGATGCGACCGATGCCCGGGATTTCGGCGATCGCGCGGATCAGGTCGGCGAGATCGGCGGTGCCGGCCTCGGCATCGTTGCGGTCCAGCGCGCCGCGGTAGGCGTTGACGTTCTGGCCCAGCAGGTTCACTTCCTTCACACCCTGTTCGGCCAGCTGGGCGACCTCCACCAGCACGTCCTCGAAGGGCCGGCTGACTTCTTCCCCGCGGGTGTAGGGCACCACGCAGAAGGTGCAGTACTTGCTGCAGCCTTCCATGATCGAGACGAATGCCGTGGGGCCTTCGGCGCGCGGCTCGGGCAGGCGGTCGAACTTTTCGATCTCGGGGAAGCTGATGTCGACCTGCGGGCGGCCGGTCTCGCGCTTGGCCTCGATCATCTCGGGCAGGCGGTGCAGGGTCTGCGGGCCGAACACGAGGTCGACGTAGGGCGCGCGCTTCAGGATGGCCTCGCCCTCCTGGCTCGCCACACAACCGCCGACGCCGATGATGACCTTGTCGTTCTTCTTCTTGAGCTGCTTCCAGCGGCCCAATTGGCTGAACACCTTCTCCTGCGCCTTCTCGCGGATCGAGCAGGTGTTGACCAGGATGACGTCGGCCTCGTCCTCGTTCTCGGTGAGTTCGAGGCCATGCGATTCGGCCAGCACGGCGGCCATCTTGTCCGAGTCGTACTCGTTCATCTGGCAGCCGTGGGTCTTGACGAAGAGTTTGCCGGCCATGGGCGGGGCACCTTGCGAAGGAGTGGAGCGGCGCACTGTTTCCTGCGTGGGCGCCGGCGAAGCCGGCAATTGTAGGCCCGACAGACACTTGCGGCTACTCGCCCGCGGGTTCCGGCGCCTGGGTCTTGTGCGGGCCGGGCCCGCTGGCCATGCTGGCAGGCCGTCCGGAGTCCGCCGCGCCCACCATGCACATTCCCAGTGATGCCGAGCTGCTGAAGATGGCCGTTGATGTAGGTGCGCGCCTGCAGGCCGAGCGCCTGTCGTTGGTGACTGCCGAGAGCTGCACCGGCGGCTGGATCGCCAAGATGGTCACCGACGTGCCGGGGTGTTCCGCGTGGTTCGAGTGTGGCATCGCCGCCTACAGCTACGAGGCCAAGCAGGGGCTGCTCGGCGTGCGTCCGGACACCCTGCTGGAGCACGGCGCGGTCAGCCGCGAGACCGTGCTCGAGATGGTCTCGGGCGCGCTGACTCATGCCGGCGCAACGGTTTCGGTGGCGGTCACCGGGATTGCCGGGCCCACTGGTGGTACCGAGGACAAGCCGGTCGGCACGGTGTGGTTAGCGTGGAAGCGGCGCGGCGGCTATCCGCGCGCCGAGCTGCATCACTTTGAGGGCGATCGCGAGGCGATCCGTCGGCAGACAGTGGCAGTTGCCCTGCGCGGAATCCTCGCGATTCCTATGCCCGGGTAAGCCTTTTGCCGAAGCACCACACGAATGTGTGGGATACTCTGCGCTGGCCCTGCGGCAGTGGTCTCAGCTTCTGAGAACGCGCTTCCGCAACCTCCCCGCACTTTCAACGACACCGCCGTCAAGGATCCGCCATGGACGACAACAAGAAGCGCGCCCTCTCCGCAGCCCTGTCCCAGATCGAAAAGCAGTTCGGCAAGGGCGCGGTGATGCGTATGGGCGATCAGGCCATCGAGAAGGCCGAGGTCATCGGCACCGGCTCGCTGATGCTCGACATCGCGCTCGGCATTGGTGGTCTGCCCAAGGGACGTGTGATCGAGATCTACGGCCCCGAGTCTTCGGGCAAAACCACCCTGACCCTGCAGGCGATCGCCCAGTGCCAGAAGCAGGGCGGCACCGCCGCTTTCGTCGACGCCGAGCACGCGCTCGACCCCACCTACGCCGTCAAGCTGGGCGTGAACGTCGACGATCTGCTGGTGAGCCAGCCCGACACCGGCGAACAGGCGCTGGAAATCGCCGACATGCTGGTGCGCTCGAATGCCGTCGACATGGTGGTCATCGACTCGGTGGCGGCGCTGACGCCCAAGGCCGAAATCGAAGGCGACATGGGTGACCAGCTGCCCGGCCTGCAGGCCCGCCTGATGAGCCAGGCCCTGCGCAAGCTTACCGGCAACATCAAGCGCAGCAACTGTCTGGTCATCTTCATCAACCAGCTGCGCATGAAGATCGGCGTGATGATGCCGGGTCAGAGCCCGGAAACCACCACCGGCGGCAACGCGCTCAAGTTCTACGCTTCGGTGCGCCTCGACATCCGCCGCATCGGCGCGGTCAAGAAGGGCGACGAGATCATCGGCAACCAGACCAAGATCAAGGTCGTCAAGAACAAGATGGCGCCGCCCTTCAAGCAGATCGTCACCGAGATCCTGTACGGCGAGGGCATCAGCCGCGAAGGCGAGCTGATCGATATGGGCGTCGACGCCAAGCTCGTCGAGAAGTCCGGCGCCTGGTACGGCTACAACGGTGAGCGCATCGGCCAGGGCAAGGAGAACGCCCGCCAGTGGCTCAAGGACAACCCGGCGGCCGCCGCCGAGCTCGAAGCCAAGCTGCGCGAGCTGTTCGTGCCTTCCGTGGCGGTGGCGGGCGACGACTCCGCGGATGACTGACGGCGAGCCGTCCAGGCGTCGACGCTCGGCGTCAGCGCTGACGCGCGCCGTCGCCTTGCTGGCGCGGCGCGAGCACTCGGCGCTCGAGTTGCAGCGCAAGCTGCTGGCGCGGGGCTTTCCCGCCGATGAGGTCGAGGCCGCACTTGCCCGCCTGGGCGAACAGGGCCTGCAGGACGATGCGCGCTTCGCTCAAGCATTGGTCCGCGCGCGCGCCAGTAGCGGGCGAGGCCCGTTGCGGCTCAAGGCCGAGCTCGCCCAGCACAGGCTCTCGGACGGTCTGGCAGAGCGTGCTATCGAGGCTGCCGAAGGCGAGCAGGCCTGGGGTGAGCGTGCCCTCGAACTGGTGACGCGCCGGTTGCGTGGCGACGACCCGTCTGATCCGCGTGTGCGCCGTCGGCTCGCCGACTTCCTGCTCCGGCGCGGTTTTCCCCAGTTCGTGGTCTGGGAAGTGTTGGGTCAGCTAGGCAAACCCCGGGATGCCGCTGAGCTTGGCTGAGTCACTTGAGGCTGCCAAGGCTGCAAGCCGCATCTTCAGGTGTGGCTTCGGCGCGCTGCAGCTTGGAAGAGCACAAAGGCCGTGTGAAAAACCCAGACACCGTAGCGAGAGCGTCCATAGGCGGCCTCGATACGTGTGTGGTGTTTTCGCTTGCTCTCAGTTCGCGTCAAGATGGATGAGGCGAACGCTGCCCCCGTCAGGCGCCGCGCCCTGCATTCGCCTCAGCCCGATTCGATCGAAGCTGTGCGTTGTGGCTTCGTCTTCGGAGACCACACTCAGTTCGCAGCGCTCTGGAACACGCTCCGAGTTGGCGCTGCCCATGCGGCAGACGAGCGCGGCGCCGCGCTCGGGATCCATGAGCGTGAAGCCGCTGGCGTTGCCCTCGACGTGCGAAAACGCGAACTGGCGGGCAATCGATCGGCCAGTCTCGTCGGCCGGCGGAAGCAGCAACCACTCGCCTGTGCTCCAAACGCGCGCAGGCGAGGCGTCGAAGCCGAAACGCACGAGATCGATCTGGCGCAGGCTGAGGTCGGCAGTTTCCGAATCCTGGTAGACCAGCCATACGCGCGCTCGGGAGGGCGAGGTCGGCTCCAGCAGCAGGGCTCCGAGGGGCCGCAGCGACCGTGGTTCCCGGTAGGGCTGAGCAGGGCCTGAGCCGTCAGAAAGCCGACTCAGGCCGAGTCGGCTGAAGTAGGGGCCGATGCTGCCAGCCCCAAGACTCCACTCGGGTTCTCCACTGACGTCGTAGCCGAAGAGGACGCCGCTGAGCGTCGCGCCCTGGCGTTCCAGATTCAGTCCGATTCCCCGGCCCGCCCAGGGGTTGCTAGCCGCCGGGTCTGCCCACCAGTAGCCGCTCTCGGGCTCCGGCGCGAGCTCGAGGCTTTCACCCATGGCGACCAGATCGAAGCCGCGCAGACGGAGATTCGCGGTCGATCTCACAACGTAATGCAGACGCTGCACGCCGACGAGTTCGATGCCCTCGCGATTGCTTGCGAGCAGCCGGGTGTCGAGCGAGTAAGGAGTCAGGGTTTGTCCGCACACCGCCGCTTCGCTGGTGTCGCGCGCGACCACCCAAAGATCTGGGCCCGAGACCTCGATGGCCTCGAGCCGAGGCACGCAGGTGTTGGGCCAAGCGTCATCGATGCGCAGATCGAACGCTCCTCCGGGTTCGGCCGCGCCCGCCAACATCGTCATCCGCGCGCCCGCCGCCGAGGCGAGGGACGGCAGCATGAACCACAACAGCAGGGCGCAGGCTCGGAGCATGGTGAGCGAAGGAATGGACAGTAAAGACCCGCACTCTAGCAGGTTGATGGGGGCGGATCGGCACGGAGGCTGCATGGCTCCCTGCAGTCAGCGCCGATGGCGCCTGGCAGATGCTGCGCGGACCGGGCCTGAATCGCATGACCACAGGCGGGTTCCGCTGGCTCTGCGTCTTTCGGATAATGGCGGGTCGGCCACGCGCCCGCTAGCGTTCGCTGCCAAGCAGTGTTCGCGCGGAGCGCACCCAAGGACTTCCAGGACCCGGTCCCGGGTCCTGTCCCTCATTCGAGACAGGCAAACGGAATCCCATTTATGAGCACCACTATCGCGGTCATCCGCGGCGACGGCATCGGTCCCGAGATCATGGATGCCACCCTGCACGTGCTGGATGCGATGCAGCTCGGCCTGAAGTACGAATTCGTCGATGCCGGCATGGCCGCGCTCGAGAAGCACGGCGATCTCCTGCCGGCGACAACCCTCGATGCCATCTCCCGATTGGGTGTGGCGCTCAAGAGCCCGCTGACAACGCCCGTGGGTGAGGGCTTCTCGTCGATCAACGTCGAACTGCGCAAGCGCTTCGACCTCTACGCCAACGTGCGCCCGGCGATCTCGTTTCCGAACACCAAGGCGCGCTACAGCGGCATCGACATCATCACGGTGCGCGAGAACACGGAAGGCGCCTACATCGGCGAGGGTCAGACCGTCTCGCCGGATGGCGAGGTCGCCACGCTGACCCAGAAGATCACCCGCAAGGGCTCGGAGCGCATCGTGCGCTATGCCTTTGAACTTGCGCGCAGCGCAGGCCGCCGCAAGGTCACCATCGTGCACAAGGCCAACATCCTGAAGAGCACCTCGGGCCTGTTCCTGAAGGTAGCCCGTGAAGTCGCCAAGCTGTACCCGGACATCGAGTGCAACGAGATGATCGTCGACAACACTTGCATGCAGTTGGTGATGCGCCCCGAGCAGTTCGACATCATCTGCACCACCAACCTTTTCGGTGACATCGTGTCTGATCTCTGCGCGGGCCTCGTCGGTGGCCTCGGCCTCGCGCCGGGCGCCAACATCGGCGAGAAGGCCGCGATCTTCGAGGCGGTGCACGGCTCGGCGCCGGACATTGCGGGCCAGGGGATCGCCAACCCGTGCGCGCTGCTGCTGGGTGCCGCCCAGATGCTGGGTCACCTCGGCATGGAGCCGGCTGCCAAGCGCTTGCGCGCCGCGATCGTCGCCACGATGGAGGCCCGCGACCGTGTCACTCCTGATCTGGGTGGCTCCGGCAGCACGATGGAGTTCGCGCGCGCGATCGCCGAGCGCGCCGCCGCCTGATTGCCATCAGGCGCGATACTCTGACAGCGCGAGAGGCGGCGTGCGGAAGCACGCCGCCTCTTTGGTTTGTATCTGGCGGACGGGGGCTCGGCGCTCAGTTGCCGCCCAGCGTCGGATCGCTGTTCGGGAACAGGTTGACCCCGCTGCGCTGGAACCGCCCTCCCTCGGTTCCCGGGTAGGTCAGATCGAAACTGATGCGATTGCCCTGGGCGCCGGCGCCGCCCTGGATGAGATCAAGCGTCATGCTGCCGATGGGATCCGAGAGTTGGATACCGGAGGTCGAAGGGCAGGTCCGGCAGTAGCCCGTCACCTGCCGCAAAGCTTGAGCCTCGCCAGGGCGGAAATCGGTCGTCTGGCCGATCGCCCAGCGTGGCTTGCCTGCGGCGTCCGCGTAGAACAGGATCGAGAAAAGTCCATCAGTCGGGGCCCCGGTAGCGTTGGCGCCGTCAAAACTCTGCAGGGCGAGCCCCCAGCCGCTGTCACCGAGTGAGTACCAGATGCTGCTGAAGTCGCGCCGCACGCGGCTGGGAACTACCACAGGCTGCATGCACCACTGGATGCGCTCGCCATTGATGCGCGCTGTCATGACCGCCAGCGGGCCGTCGAGCCTGCGCGCGGGGTGACCATCCTGGCAGGCCGGATGCAATCGGGCGTTGTTGAAATTGATGCGGATCGTGCCGGAGTAACC
Organism: Lysobacterales bacterium; assembly: GCA_046318115.1. GTDB lineage: Bacteria > Pseudomonadota > Gammaproteobacteria > Xanthomonadales > Xanthomonadaceae > Aquimonas. The sequence continues at coordinate 22,136 of JBKCVA010000151.1, forward strand.
GGCACTGGCATCGGACACCGAGTTGTTGGGTCCCAGGTAGTTTTGCCGCAGCAGGGAATCGCCGAAGGCGTTCCGCGCGGGCACGAAGACGCCATCGACGATCGGGCCGGTGGAGATGTACCACTCGGGATTGCCGCCGCCGTCGAAGGTGTAGAAGCCCAGGAAGTATTGGGCGTCACGGCCGGTGATGCTGGGCGAAATCAGACGGAAGTCGATGCCGTGCCCGCTACGAGCCGGGTCGTAGAACTGGAAGCTGGGGGCGCTGCCGAAGGTCTTGACCGCTCCGGGCGTATCCCTCCAGCCCAAGTCCTGCAGCATGCCGCCGGCGATGCCCGTATCGCGCGGCGCAGCGCCGCCGATGGTTGGATACATCAGCTGCACGCCGTAGCTGAGCTGGCTCTGGATATGGGAGTAGGTCGAGCCAGGCTCGATGGTCGTCGGAGCATGCAGCCGGATGAAGTTCTCCGGTGGCGCGAAGTTCAGCGTCGAGGCGGCGGCAATGGCCCGTTCGCCAGCGAACCGCAGGCGCCAGGGCGTGCTCAGTGTTGCGGCCCGCTCTGCATCGCTGATGCGGAGGAACTCCCTGAAGCCCTGGCCGTCCGGATCGACTGACACGGTGCGGGCGCCGTACACGTCGTCCCAGGCCGGTCCGCCTGGAATCAGGTTGAGCTTTGCGCCAACGGGGCCATTGGCGTCTTCCTGCAGCTTGATCAATCCGAAAATGCCAAGGCCGTGCAGGATCTCGTGCATGGCGACGGAGACAAAGCTGCTTCCGCTGCCTGTGGCGGTGATCCCATAGTCGAACCGCGCAGCCCCCGCCTGATCGAGTTTGGAGTTGAACGTGGCGCGGACATCGAAGCCGCTGTTGCAGCGGATACCTCCGTCGATGCGGCAGATGCTGGTGCCCAGCTGCTGGGCCGCCGCCGCAGCGGCAAACCAGGTGTAGTCGCGCTCGAAGGCAGGGAAGTGGGAGCCGAACCCGGTGTCGTTCACGAACAGGTACTGCGGACCGGCCTGAGCCAGCGTGAATCGGGTGCCCGTCGCATCCCCGAGATCGGACCAGCAGGCTTGGATCCGCACCGGGATCCGAGGCCTGAGTTGCTCGGTCAGAAGACGCGCTGCCTCCCGCGCCGCCTCCCTGCGCTGCTCTCCCAGGGTGGTTCCGACGTTGCCCCGTTCCGGAGTTCGTGGTGTCGGGTCGGTCCAACCGCTGGTGTCACACGGGCGCTGCGCTGTGCCGGGGTCGTCGAAAACGAACTGCACATCGGAATACAGCGGCTCGCTGGCGAAGCGTGCCGTCAGTTGTGCGTCGACGGCACTTGCCTCGAAGTTCACCACCCCTATGAACCAGCGCCCGGGAGCCAGTGCAATGGCATTCGCGTCGCTGACCACAATGTATTCGTCGCCAGCCGAACTTACCGATCGGTAGTGCGCCTGGTCGAACAATTGATCGACATCGACCGTGCCCTCGATGCGCAGGTCAAACGGGCTGCCCTTGCGAAGAACCAGATCGATATCCCGCGCAGTGTTGCTGGCCAGCAACTCCACGCGCATTTGCCGCACGCCCGCCGGCACATCGACCACCCAGGATGTGCTCAAGCCATTGGCGGGCAATTGCAGGGTCTGCGGCTGGCCCGGAGTCAGCGGGAGGTTCGTGGACTGCGCCAACGCCGACAGGGGCGCGGCTGCGCACAGCAGGGAAAACGGAAGTGCAAGCTTCTTCACGGTTCTTGACCCTCGTGCCTTGCGTTATCGGCCCCTTGGGGCGGATGCAGGTGATCGCATTGAAAGTGCAGGCTGCCGTCCGGGTGTCTGTGAGCGCGCAGTTCAAGCACCACCGGTGCGTCCGCGCGAGCCTGCGGTCTCGGCTTCACATCGCGCGCGGACTTCCCGGCGGGCACCCACATCGTGTGGTACTCGGGCTTCGAGGCCAGGGCTGCCGGGCTCGGCGCAAGTGCGATCAGGGTGACAGGCAGAATCCATCGTCTGGTCATGGCGTGTGAACCTCAATGAAGGGCCTCAGTGGTCGCAGGCGCGGCGTAGAGTCGCGACTGGACAGAGTGTGACAAAGGGTGCTCGTGCAGTCGTTGCCGGGCAAGCGCCGCGTACTACAGCCCTGCCGGTGTCGACTCGGCGTGGCGGTTCGTCGTGAAGGCTTCTCGTCCTCGCACGAAATCCTGGAATGTGCTCAAGTGTCCCCGCGCGCTGCCTTGACGTGATCGAGCACCCAAAGCGCACCCCCACCCGGACGGTAGGCATGGCGCAGCCCGCGGTGGACAAACTCGATCGCATGACCCACGGAGGACGGCACGTCCATGCCGTTGGCGATGAGGGCGGCGATGGCTGACGACAGGGTGCAGCCTGTTCCGTGAGGGGCGAGGTCTAGCCGTTGTTGTGTCCAGGTCAGTGGGGCGGGGCCGTCGCCAAACAGTCGGTCATGAACCTGAGCGCCCTCATTGAGGTGTCCGCCTTTCATCAGCACCCAGCGGGCGCCGCCCAGCCGCAACTCCGCTGCTGCTTCGGCGCAGGCAGCGGCATTCGGCAGCGGGCGATCGACAAGGACCTCTGCTTCGGCCAGGTTCGGGGTGATCACCGTCGCGCGAGGCAGCAGGGTGCGCCTGAGGGCATCGATTGCATCCGCAGCCAACAGGCGAGCGCCTGAGCTGGCCACCATGACCGGGTCCAGTACCACCGGAATCTCTGGCCGCATGGAGAGCGCATCGGCGACGCAGCGGATCCTCTCGGCGTCCGCCAGCATGCCGATCTTGATCGCGCGGATGTCGAAGTCTTCCAACAGGCAGCGGATCTGCTCATGGAGGAAGGTGAGCGAGGGCAGTTCGACCGCGCTCACGCCGCGCGTTGTCTGCGCAGTAAGGGCGGAAATCGCTGTGAGCCCATGCACGCCAAGCGCAGCAAATGTCTTCAGGTCGGCCTGAATGCCTGCACCGCCCCCGGAGTCCGAACCGGCGATACTCAAGACGGAGGGGCAGCGTGCATCGGTGGTGTTGTGGGAATGAGACATTTCGTGCGCTCAAGAGTGCGAGGTTGCCGTGCTCCAGCCATGGGGCGACCTGCCCAACGGTGAGGGCAGCGTTGAAAATGCGGGCAGTAAGGTACGGCCGCGTGGGTGCTGACGGCCCCAGAGCGAAGTTGTTGCGTGTGCGCTGCGGATGCTTGTGCACTTGTTGTGTTTTGTCCATACTGCGTTCGCCCCGGCAAGCCGGGGGCTCAATGGGGGAATCTCAACGGTGCACCGCCGCTCTGCAACGCAGTCTCGATCGCTTCGCCCGCTGGCGCTTTCGACTCTGGTCGTTCCGCTCGTGCTGGCCGCGCCGTTCGCTCGCGCCAGCGGCGCCGCCACGGAATCCGATGGATGGCGCGAGTATGCCCGACTGAGCCTGCAGGGAAGCCTGAGCCACACCTTTGGCGGCAATGGGCAGAGTGCGGTTCCCGAGGCCGAACACGGCAACGACCGCGTTCTGTCCCAAGCCGTCAGCCGCCTGAAGCTGTCCGTGCAGGCTGCGTTCGCGCCTGCCCCTCTTGCGTCCGCACTTGCGGTTCCAAAGGCGTCCTACGGCATCGAGGCACCGCTCGCCCGATTCGCCGTCGAAGCGTCGCGCTTCAGCACCACCTCCTTTTCGCCGCAGGTGCAGACCCGGGTCGGCTCTGCCTCAGAGCTGCGCTTCGGTCTCACGGTAGCCAGCCAGCGCTTCGCGACTCCAGGCTTTGGAGAGGTGCGGGCTTCCAGCCAGTGGTTGCCGCAAATGGGCATGCGCTCGGCCGCAGGGGCCTCTGAGCAGTCCTACGGGCAAGGTGTGCACTTCGGCTTTGATTCGGACTTGGGCGAACGCGTCGTGGTTGGGCTCAACCTGCAGTCGCGCGTCGACATGGACGCGTTCAAGACCTACCGCGGTCTGTTCTCCGAGCCGGGCGACTTTGACATGCCGGCGCGTACCGGTGTCAGTCTTGGCATGAGGCCTGCGCAAGGCCTTTCGCTGCACTTGGGGGCCGAGCGGGTGTTCTACAGCGACGTCGCGGCGTTCACCACCTACGCCTTGCCGTCCCAGTTGCTCGCCCTGCTTGGCGACGGTTCTGCGCCTGTGTTCGCCTGGCGCGACCTGAATGTGTACTCGCTACGCGCCGAACTTGCCGATCCCGCCGGCGGTCAGTGGGGTCTGGAGGTCACCACCCGTCAGCAGCCTTCACCGACGTCCCCGCTTTTTGATCTCGCTCTTCGCGAGCTTTATTCGGCCAATCACATCGCCGCGCGCTATCAGCGCCAGGTCGGCGGCGACAGTTCTTTAAGCATCGGTGCGAGCTACGCGCCGGCGCAGTACATCCTGGGGCCTAACCCCTTCCGCAACCGCTATCGCGATGGATCGCAAGTGGAAGTGGAGCTCAATTGGTCGGTTGCGTTCTAGCTTTCCACCCTGTCTTTGGCAGGGCACTCCTGAGGACTCAAGTTAACAGGGCTTGATCTCGAAGGGCTCCACGCAGGTGGGGCCCTCTTTTTTTGGGCTGTTGAAGGGGGTCGAGCCCAGCGCGGCGCGCGCTCAGGGGAGGGTGTCGTCGGCCAGCAGGGCTTCATCGACGCTGCCAGCGTCGAGGCTGGACAGCGCGCGCCAGCGATTCACAATCGTGCAGAACAACTCGGCCGTGCGTTCAGTATCGTAGACTGCGGAGTGCGCTTCCGCGCTGTTCCACGGAATGCCCGCGGCTTGCACCGCCCGGCTCAATACCGTCTGACCGAAGGCAAGACCCGCCAGCGTGGCTGTGTCGAAACAGCTGAACGGGTGGAAGGGATTGCGCTTATGGCCTGTACGCCTGACCGCGGCGTTGAGGAATCCCAGATCGAAGGCGGCATTGTGGCCCACCAGCACCGCGCGCTGGCAACCGTAGCGCTTCAATGCCGCGCGGATGGGAACGAACAGGTGGTCCAGCGCGACTCGCTCGTTGACCGCACCGCGAAAGGGGTGGTCGACGTCGATGCCTGTAACTTCCAGCGCCTTGGGATCGATCTCGGCGCCGGGAAAGGGCATCACGTGGGTGGACACCACGACGCCGGGAAAGACCCGCCCCTCTTCGTCCATTTCGATGGGCGATGCGGCGATTTCCAGCAGGGCGTGGCGCTCGGCGTCAAAGCCCCCGGTTTCGACGTCCACAACAACGGGAAGAAAACCGCGAAATCGCGCGGCCATGGAGCGTGCGGGCTGTGGTGTCGTCATGCGGGGCCCGGCCCGCCGAGCGTGCGATCGTCTTCCATCACGCGTCAGGATAGCAGTTCGGGCTCACCGCGCCGGCTTGACTGCGGCGAGCTCCGTGCACAAGGTGCAGGCTCTTTCACTGCACGGAGTGTCGAAGATGTCGATTCTGCCTTGGGGCGCGGGCCCTCATCCGGGTGAGGGCGTCGGGTCGGACTTCGACGCTGCACGCTTGCTGGTGGCGCGCGAACGCTCCGTGCAGGCGACGCAGCGTATTGCCGGGCTGCTTCGTCCTGGCATGCGCGAGGATGAGGCCAACCGGATTGCCGAGCATGTCTTCCGGGATCTCGGCTTCGAGCGGATCTGGCATCCGACCCATATCCGTTTCGGCCGCAATACGCTAAAGCTCTACAAGGAAGGCTCTGATCCGGAGGTCGTGCTCGGCGAGAACGATCTGTTCTTCATCGACATCGGCCCCGTCTGGGACGGCCATGAGGGCGACTACGGCGACACCTTCGTGCTAGGTCGCGACCCCGAACATCACGCCATTGCCGTTGCGGCCCGGGAGTTGTTCGACGTGGTGGCCGACCACTGGCGCAAAGGCTGCAGCGGCCGCGAGCTCTACGCATTCGCCGAGCGCGCGGCCGAACAGCGCGGCTATGTGCTCAATCTGGGCGCGCCCGGACATCGGCTCGGCGACTTCCCGCACGCCGTGCACAGGGCCTGCAAGCTCGCGGCCGCCGAGTTCATTCCGGCGCCGGGCCTGTGGGTGCTGGAGATTCAGATCCGTCACCCGACCCTTCCGATCGGTGCCTTCTTCGAGGACCTGCTGCTGGCCTGATCGGCGATTGCCGCCGACGTGGCGGGCTTCAGTGGCGGCGCACCAGTACCACGGTGACGTTGTCAGAGCCGCCGCCGTCAAGGGCAGCGACGATCAGCTGATCGACACACTCCTGCGCACTGAGATCGCTGCGCGCCAGCGTGCGCTCGATCTCGCCGTCATCCACCTCTTCGGTGAGACCGTCGCTGCAGAGCAACAGCTGCATGCCAGGTTTCAACTCGCCGCTGATGGTCTCGACGCGCAGGTTGTCGGGGTCGGTAACGCCGAGCGCCTGCGTCACGACATTGCGGTGTGGATGGCTGCGCGCCTGCTCGGCCGTGATCGCGCCCTGTTCGATCAGCTCCTGCACGTAGCTGTGGTCCTGTGAGAGCTGCTGCAGCCGACCGTTCCACAAGTAGGCACGACTGTCTCCGACCCAGGCCACTTCGAAGCGATCGCGCTGCACGCGCACGGCGGCAACCGTTGTGCCCATGGGGAGGGCATCGCTGCGCTGGCGACTGTGATCGATCAGCTCTTCGTCGGCGCGCTGGATGGCGGCACTCAGCGAGGCACCGCCTCGCACCTCGCGGACGATCGCGTCTCGCGCCATTGCACTCGCGACTTCGCCGAACTCGTGTCCACCCATGCCATCGGCGACCAACCAGAGGCCGAGCTCACTATCGCCGTAGAACGTGTCCTCGTTGTGCTCGCGACGCAGCCCGACGTGACTGAGCAGCCCGAATTCGATCATGCGTGCAGACCTGCGTATTGGCGGGGGTGGACGCCGGTCGCGGAGTCGGCCGGCATCACAAGGTTGATGCAATCCTATACGGAGAAAGCAGCCCCTGTCCGTCAGCCCTCGGGAAGAATAGGCGGCGCGGTGAGCACGATCGCTGACGCTTCTTTCGCGCTCATTTGGGCTTGTGCAGATCCCATGCTGTACGTATGATGCGCGGCCTTGCCGGGCGGCCCGCCGTCCTGCAGAAACCATCTGGAGAGGTGGCAGAGTGGTCGAATGCGCCGGACTCGAAATCCGGTATACGCCTCCGGCGTATCGAGGGTTCGAATCCCTCCCTCTCCGCCAGATTCACACGAAGGCCATCGCGAGTTTCGCGGTGGCCTTCGTGTTTGGGTGTCTGCCGTTTCGAGGAAGGCGTTCGGGAAATCAGCGCGCTGCGGGTCTCGCCGATCTTGCCAGCCGCTGGCGGCGACGGCGGCGGAGGACGTTCAACATCCATAGCCAGCGCACTCCGAAGTAGGCCACCGAGCTCCCCACGCAGGCGAACAGCGCGAGCCCGGTGATCAGAGGCGCGCCAACCCCGTTCAACCAGTGCGACCACCCGCTGGCCGCCTCGGCCGCGGCCAGTGCGCCCTGCACCTCGGCCTCGCTGGGAGCGCTGCCCAACACCCAACTGCCGACGAGGTAGGCTGCGTAATACACCGGGCCGAAGGTGAAGGGGTTGGTGACCAGTGTGCTGACCAGCGCCGTGGGCACGTTGGCGCGCAGCAGGATCGCGAGTGCGCCGGCGAACAGGAACTGCCCCAGCGGGATCAGGAAGCCGAAGAACACCCCGACCGCCATGCCCAAGGCGACGCTGCGGCGTCGCCGCGTCCACAGCTTGCTGTCGGCGAGGCGCGGACCGAACAGACGGCCCAACTGGCCGCTGCGGATCTGTTCGGGGGTTGGGGCGCGGAAGGCCATGCGTGCGGATCACTGGAGACGGAGTGCGCGGCAGTCTAGTGCGGCCCGCACCAACGCAGGCTGACGCAGCCAGCACTTTCGCAGAGGGGCCTGCAAACCTTGGACCACGTCGGGCCCCACGCTGTCGATGCCGATCGGAGGGCGAAGGCGATCACCGCCCTCCGATCACCCGAGGATAGGCTCAGGAATCCGCGTACTTGATGCTGCAGCCGTAGGGCTGGGTGACTGCGGTGCTGATGCTGCCGCCCGCGGCGAGCTCGGACAGCCCGGTCGGCACGTACTGGGTGGCCTTCGGTATGTCGGCGACATCGGCGCTGGGAATGCTGTCGATGGCGCCGTTGTAGCGCAGCACGCCTTCGGCATCGATCACGTACATGTGCGGCGTGGTCTTGGCGGCGTAGGCGCGGCCGACGGTGCCGTCGCTATCGAACAGATAGGCTGCGTTGGCGGCACTCCAGCCGGCGGCGATCTGCTTGGCCTGATCGGCGCTGACGTGGCCCTGCTTGCCGGGGGCCGAAGAGTTGATGGTCAGCCACACCACGCCACCCTCGGAGGCGTCGCGCTGCTGCTTCTGCATGTTCTCGCCGTTGTAATGCTTCTTGACGAAGGGGCATTCATGGTTGGTCCACTCCAGCACCACGGTCTTGCCGCGGAAGTCTTCCAGCGAGTGGGTCTTGCCCTCGGCGTCGGTCAGAGTAAAGGACGGGGCTGCGGCACCGATTTCCGGCGCGGCCGATGCGCTGCCGACGGCAAAGCCGAAGGCGGCGAGGCTGGCGAAGGCGAGGCGGGACAGGGCGATGCGGTTCATGCGGGTCTCCTGCTGCGTTGCTGGGTGGGTGGAATCAGCCGCCGGCGGGTGCCGGGGGCAGAGCTTCGAGCGCCTCGCGCACGATCGCGGGCGTCAGAAGTTGCGGCAGGACGATCGGCTCGCCCTGCGCGGGATACAGCACGTACAGCGGCACGCCGCTGCGGCCGAAGGATTCGAGATAGGTCGTGATGTCGGCGTCCTGACGGGTCCAGTCGCCCTTGAGATACACCACGCCGCGTGCCTTCAGTGCCTCCGCAAACGCGCTGGACGACAGGGCCACGCGCTCGTTGGCAAGACAGGTGATGCACCAGTCAGCGGTCATGTTCACCAGCACCGGCCGACCCTCGGCGCGAAGCGCGGCGAAGCGCGACGGCGTCCACGGCTCGTGCAGGGCCTTGGCCTCCGATCCGCTCTCGGCGCCGGTTTCGCGCGGCGCGAGCAGCGGCAGCGCGAGCGCGGAGATCAGCGCGAGAACCGCCAGTGCGTGCAGGGGCAGGGTGCCTCGCTCGAGGCCCTGCGCGCGCCGCAGCAGCCATAGGGCGAAGGCGACGGCGATGAAACCGGCGCCTAGAGCGGTCAGCGCCAGCATCCCGGTCTGCCGTCCAAACACCCAGGCCAACCAGAGCACGGTGAGATAGAGCGGAAACGCCAGCAGCTCGCGGAAGGTCTGCATCCATGCGCCCGGCCGCGGCAGGAGCCTCGCCAGCGCCGGCACATAGCCCAGCAGCAGCATGGGCAAGGCGAGCCCCAGCGCGAGGAAGGCGAACACCAGCAGGGCCTCATGCGCGGGCAGCACCAGCGCGGCGCCCAGCGCCGTGCCCATGAAAGGCGCCGTGCAGGGGCTGGCAACCACACAGGCCAGCACGCCGGTGAAGAAGGCGCCGCGGCGGCCGCCGCCCTCGGTGAGCTGCTGGCCGAGGCCGGTGATGCCGGCGCCGAATTCGTACAGGCCCGAGAAGGACAGGCCCATGGCGAACAGCAGCAGGGCGATGGCGGCAACGAAGCCGGGCTCCTGCAATTGGAAGCCCCAGCCGATGGCTTCGCCGCCGGCGCGCAGGCCGAGCAGGATGCCGGCCACAAGCAGCACGCTGGCGAGCACGCCGAGCGTGTACCAAAGGCCGTGCCGCCGCATCTCGGCGGCGTCGTGCGCGGATTCGATCGCGCCCAGTGCTTTCAGGCTCAGCACCGGAAACACGCAGGGCATCAGGTTCAGCACGAGACCGCCGGCAAAGGCCAGCACCAGCGCCAGCCATAGACCGACCTGTGCACCGGAGTTCGTTCTGCGGTCGATGCTGCGGCTTGGATCAGGCGTCGAGGCAGCGCCCGCCGCGGTGGCTTCAGAGCTTGCGTTGGCCTTGTGGCGCGCAAACATCGTGTAGCCGCGCTCGCCGTTGCTCAGCAGCAGCTCGATGCGTTCGGGCGCGCCGGCGAAGAACTCCGAGCGCGCGACTTCGATGCGGAGCTGGCCGTTTTCCAGCGCGAAGCGCGGTGGATCGGCATTGGCCAGTACTTGCGGCGTTGCCGGCATCAGGGTCCAGCCCGCGGTGCCGGCCGCGAAGGTCTCAGCCAACGCGCCCGCGAGCGGTATGGCGATGCGCACGCCGCTCTTCTCGGCGCTGTAGCGAGCATCGACTTCGACCGTCTGCGCCTGCCTCGCGGCGGCGCGCGCGAACGCCTCGGCATGCGCGCTGGGTTCGGTGAACCGAGCGACCGGCAGTTCCAGGCGATACTCGCCGCTGCCCGGTATGCACTCCAGCTCGCAGATCAGCCAGCTGGCCTTGAGCGCGATCGCGATCGACTCTGCAGAGAGGTCCGCCGGTAGGGTGACGCTGACGGGCAGCAGCTCCTCGTAGCTGTAGCCGAAGTTGACCAGACCGCCCGCCGGCTGACGTTCGGGCAGCGGCCATTCGATCTCGCCGGCTGCGAGGCCGTCTGGCAGCGCGAAGTCCATCCGCGTGGGCAGGCCGGAGTCGCCGGGGTTCTTCCAGTAGGTGTGCCAGCCCGTGTCGTGCTGAAGCAGCAGGCCGAGTTTGAGCGTTTGCCCAGGCACAGCCGCATCGCTGGCCGCGACCAGGCGCGAGCGCAAATGGTCGGTATGCAGCAGCTCGGATTCCGCGGCTGCCACCGGCGCCGAAACGAGAGCGGCCAACAGAGCGAGTGCGAACAGCGGAGATGGCGGCGAAGCGAACACGCGGCAGACGCTCCTTGGATCGCAAAAGGGGAATCGACGTCAGCGTCGCGCTTTCCTGCTCGTGGGACGCGTTCCCGCGTTGACGGCGGTGCAGGGTGCCTGCGGCGCTACACTGCGCGCCTCCCCCGTTGGTACTGGCTGCGCGCGCATTGCGCGAACTCAAGCGCAGGTTTTCGCGCGGCCTCGACACTGTCGCCACGGTTTGTACACATCCACAGCGACTCGCCCCCGGAGCCCCGCATGAGCGACCTCTACGCCGAAGCCCTGATCACCTTCCGCGATCTGCTGGAAGAAGCGAAGTCCGCCGGCGATCCCGAACCCACCGCAATGACCGTTGCCACCTGCGATGCCGCGGGCAAACCCTCGGCGCGCACCGTGCTGCTCAAGGACTTCGACGAGCGCGGTTTCGTCTTATACACCAACTTCAACAGCCGCAAGGGCCGGCAGCTGCAGGCCAATCCACAGGCGGCCCTGCTGTTCCTGTGGAAGACCCTGCGCTACCAGGTGCAGGCCAAGATCGAGGGCGCCGTGCTGCCCGTCAGCGCAGCCGAGGCCGACGCCTACTTCGCCTCGCGCCCTCGCGCCAGCCAGATCGGCGCCTGGGCCTCACTGCAGTCGGAGACGCTGGACAGCCGCGCCACGCTGGATCAGCGCATCGCCGATCTGGATCGCGAGTTCGAGGGCCGCGAAGTCGCGCGACCGCCGCACTGGTCGGGCTTCCGCGTGGTGCCGGACATGATCGAGTTCTGGTACGGCGTGCCGGCGCGCCTGCACGACCGTCACCGCTACGAGCGCGAGGACGGCGAATGGACCAAGCGCCTGCTGTATCCGTGAGCGCGCAGTTCCTGCGCGGCCCGCGCCGCATCGTCTGCCTGACCGAGGAGCCCACCGAGACGCTCTACCTGCTCGGCGAGCAGGACCGCATCGTCGGGATCAGCGGCTTCACCGTGCGCCCGAAGGAGGCCCGCCGCGACAAGCCCAAGGTCTCCGCCTTCACCTCGGCCAAGGTCGAGGCCATCCTTGCGCTCAAGCCCGATCTCGCGATCGGTTTCTCGGACATCCAGGCCGATATCGCGGCGGAGCTGATCCGGCGCGGCGTCGAAGTGTGGATTGCCAACCACCGCAGCGTGCCCGAGATTCTCGACTACATCCGTCGGCTGGGGGCGTTGGTCGGCGTCTCTGCCAGGTCCGAGGCTCTGGCCGATCGGCTTGCCGCCGGGCTCGACGCGATCGCGGAGACAGCCGCGAAGTTGCCGGTGCGCCCCCGCGTCTACTTCGAAGAGTGGGACGAGCCCCGGATCAGCGGCATCCGCTGGGTCTCCGAGCTGATCGGCATCGCCGGTGGCGACGACATCTTTCCTGAGCTCGCCGCCGAGTCGCTGGCGAAGCAGCGCATCCTCGCGAGCGACGACGCCATCATCCAGCGCGCGCCACAGATCGTGTTCGGCTCCTGGTGCGGCAAGAAGTTCCGCCCCGAACAGGTGGCAGCACGTCCGGGCTGGAGCAGCGTGCCCGCCGTGCGCGATGGCTTCCTGATCGAGGTGAAGTCGCCGCTGATCCTGCAGCCAGGTCCCGCGGCGCTGACCGACGGCGTGGCCGAGCTGGCGCGGCACGTTCAGCGCTGGTCTGTCTTGCAGAATGGGGCAGATTGATGTGCGCCACCCCGGACCAAGGTCCGATGCTTCCGTGACCGCCTGCACAGGGTCTGGTCGCATCAGGCGTGGCATGATTGCTGCATCGCAGCAGATGCTTCACCCCATCTGTCCGTTCGGCCGCGAAGGTCGACCACACCGCGCCAGCGTCCGTGCCCCGAGCAGAGGGCCTTCGACAGGACGCGTCGCGAGCGGGCCTGTCGTTGTACGAGGAGGCAATCAATGCTTTACCACCTGCACGAATTCCAGCGCTCGCTGCTGAGCCCGCTGGTTGCTTACTCCGAAGCCACCGCGCGCATGTACGCGAGCAGCGGCAGCTGGATGTCCAAGCTGCCTGGCGCCGATCGCATGGCGGCGGGCTTCGAGTTGATGTACCGCCTCGGCAAGGACTACGAAAAGCCCGAGTTCGGTATCCGCACGGTGGTGGCGCACGGGCATGAGATTCCGATCGTCGAGTACTGCGTGCTCAGCAAGCCCTTCTGCAAGCTGCTGCGCTTCAAGCGCTTCAGCGATGACGCCGAGGTGGTGAACGATCTGAAGGACGATCCTGTGGTGCTGGTGGTGGCGCCGCTGTCCGGCCACCACTCGACCCTGCTGCGTGACACCGTCAAGACCCTGCTGCAGGACCACAAGGTCTACATCACCGACTGGATCGACGCGCGCATGGTCCCGCTGTCGGCGGGGCCCTTTCATCTCGACGACTACATCGCCTACGTGCAGGAGTTCATCCGCCACATCGGCGCGAAGAACCTGCATGTGATCTCGGTCTGCCAGCCCACCGTGCCGGTGCTGGCGGCGGTCTCGCTGATGGCGAGCCGCGGTGAAGTGCTGCCGCGCACGCTGACCATGATGGGCGGGCCGATCGACCCGCGCGAGTCGCCGACCAAGGTCAACGATCTTGCGGTGAACAAGCCGCACAGCTGGTTCCAGAACACCGTCATCCACACCGTGCCGCCGAACTATCCCGGCGCCGGGCGTCGCGTCTATCCGGGCTTCCTGCAGCACGCGGGCTTCATCGCGATGAACCCGGGCCGGCACATGAGCTCGCACTGGGATTTCTATGAGGATCTGGTGCGCGGTGATCTGGAAGATGCCGAAGGCCATCGCCGCTTCTACGACGAGTACAACGCGGTGCTCGACATGCCGGCCGAGTACTACCTCGACACGATCCGCGTGGTGTTCCAGCAGCATCTGCTGCCGAAGGGCGAGTGGGACGTGGCCGGCGAGCGCGTGCGTCCCCAGGACATCGAGGGTGTTGCCCTGATGACCATCGAGGGGGAGCTCGACGATATCAGCGGCATCGGCCAGACCCGCGCCGCGCACCGCCTCTGCACTGGCGTGCCCGAGTCCATGCGCGAGCACTACGAAGTGCCCGGTGCGGGCCATTACGGCATCTTCAGCGGTCGCCGCTGGCGCGAGACGGTGTACCCGAAGCTGCGCGAGTTCATCCGCCGCCACGTCGCACTGCCCGGAGTCGCGGCTCGCGCGGGAAACAGCAGGCGCTGAGCGAAGTCAGGTCAGCAGGGTCCCGATCTCGCGGGGCTGCGCGCAAGCCTGGCTTGCCGCATGATCCCGCCCACGACGCGGGAGGGTGACATGGCGGAGCAGGAAGAAAGCAGGGAAAGCACTCGACCCGGGCCGCACAAAGCTGCGCTCTCACCGTTCCGGCTGCCGGGCGAAACCGCACCGACCTGGGAGGTGGAGCTGCTGCTCTCGGGCGCGACCCTGTTCACGCTGATGCAGGTGCCGGCTTGGCTGAACGCAGAGCTGTTGTTCTGGGACGTGCGGCTCGGGGGCGAGCTGCAGGAACTCGTCGGCATGGCCGGCATGTTTGCCAAGGTCATCGCCTACACCCTGATCTTCACCTTGGTGGCGCACCTGATGACCCGCGCGCTGTGGGTGGCGACGATTGGCCTGCGCTCGGTCTATCCCGGCGGTATCCGCTGGCGGCGCTTGCGCTACGGCCCGCATTACCGCGCGGTGGCGCGTCGCGAGCTGCCCACTCTGAAGCGGCTGATCGACCGCAGCGACGACATCGCCAGCCAGATGTTCGCCGTGGCGGCGCTGATGGTAGTGGCGACACTGTTCTCTCTCATCACCTCGGCTCTGCTGGTTCTGCTGGCCTGGCTGCTGGCGATGCCCTTTGGCGGGAACTACTTCGAAGAGATCCTGCTCACCTTGGTGTCCCTGTGGATGGGGGTCAGCCTGCTGGCGAACTGGCTTGATCGCAGGGTGTCGCGCAAGGCCCGGGCCGGTGCCTGGCTGGCCTGGGTGGCGCCTGTACAGCGCCTGCAGTTGCGTATGCCGCTGTCGCGTCTCAGCACCGGCCTGATGCTGGTGTTCAGCAGCCGCTTTGGCGCGGTGCGCGGCACGCTGATTCTTCTCGCCCTGCTCTACGCGCTGATGGGCATCGCGGTGGCCGACATGCTCTGGGACCGCGCGCGTCTGTCGGCCGGCGAAGCCCGCTTCATCGCCCAGCTCGACGGCGCACATGCGATTCAGCCGAGCCACTATGCCGACCAGCGCGACCCTCTGCTGCACGCCCTCGTGCCCTATGTGCAGTCCCAGCAGGCGCGCGGCGACTATCTGCGGCTGGTGATTCCGTATCAGGTGCAGCAGCATCCGACGGCGCTGGAAGCGCTCTGTCCAGGCGCCGAGCCAGACCTCCGAACGGCGGCCGCCGAGAGCCATGCCGCGTACCGCGCGCTGGATGTCGACCCTGCAACGCTGCAGCGCCTGCGCGACGCCGAGACCGCCGAGGCCGAGGCGGCCACCCGCGTCCTCGACTGCGCATCACGCCTGCACGCGCTGCGCTTGAACGGCGAGCCGCTGCAGGTGCCCCTCAGCTTCCGGATCGGCGCGGAGTCCGAGTTGCCCGCGTTCCTGGCGATGATCCCGATCGGACACCTGCCGCCCGGCCAGCATGTGCTGGAGGTGGCGCGCCTGCCTGTTGCCGCACGCGACGGCATGCTTTTCGACCGCGAAGCGCGCCTGGCTGCGCCGCCGCGCCGGATCGCGTTCTGGAGATAAGGGCTTCACTATCTTCGGCTGAGACGTCAGTCGTTCGCCGCTTGAAAGCAACGACGCCTGCTTGCGCTCGCGTCACGGTCCGCACGCGCGCGTCGCGCTCATCGCGAAAGCGCCCCTTTCGTGTTGAAGGTTTTGCCGCAGAGAGATGGTTTCGACATCCGTGGGTCAAGACCCACCCCATGGACGCGGAGAGGGTTCGAGTGTCGGTGGGTCAAGACCCACCCTATGGACGCGAAGAGGTTCGAGTGTCGGCGGGTCAAGACCCGGCGTATGGACATCGAGAGGTTCGAGCGTCGGTGGGTCAAGACCCACCCTATGGACGCGAAGAGGTTCGAGTGTCGGTGGGTCAAGACCCGGCGTATGGACATCGAGAGGTTCGAGCGTCGGTTGGTTTAAAGACCACCAATTGTTGGGGGCAGTTGTTTTTGTGGGTGTTTTTACACCCGGCGCGG
>JBKCVA010000152.1:0-60376 GCA_046318115.1 Lysobacterales bacterium
GCGGTCGAAGCCGTGGAGAAGGAGGCGCGTCGAGGGCTGTGCATGGCAATTGGCCTGAACCGCTACGCCTTGCGCCTGCAGCCGCCCGAGCGCAGCCCCTGGCTGGACGTGGAGGCGCGCGACCCTGCCGACGGAAGACGCAAGCTATGGCGACCGCTATGAGCGCCTGAAACGGCTTGAGGGGGTGCTCGCCGCGTACGTGCTCGAGCTTGAGACCCGCGAGCTGCCGGCCGAGCTCCTGCGGCGCCTGAACGCCCAGCTGCAGGCCTTGCGCGAGGCGGTGATCTCGGCCAAGTCGATGAAGGACATCCGCGGCAATCTCGTCGACCTTCGCATGGCGCTGCGCGAGCCGCCCGATCGCTGGCTGCAGCGCGTCGAACAGCAGGCCGAGCAGTTCTACCAGCGCCTTGACGGCCTGCCGCCCGGACAGTCCGAGACCACTACGGTGGAGGCGCTGTCGCGGCTGCGCAACGAGATCCGCGAGACCCGCGACCGCGTGCTTGCGGACCTCTATCGCAGCGCTGGCCAACATCAGCTGGACGAGCTGGAGTTGTCGACTCTGTTCAACGTCAACCGCGAGCTCCACTCCTCGGCCAAGGCCCTGCTGCGTGCGTTGAACGCGCACCTGCTGGAGCCGGCGAGCCTGGGCGTGGTCGAAGCGGCCTCGGGCTGAGGCTCAGCGCGAAGACGCGTCCGCGGCGCGCGAGCTGCCAAAGACCAACAGCAGCGGCGCCAGCAGCGCAGCGAAGATCGGCCAGTTGAGGTAACGGAACTCGGCGCTGCCGGAGACGAAGGCCAGGGGCAGTGCATAGGCGAGCGCGGAGGCCGCCACCGCGCCGGCCAGTGCGGCGTGCGGGCGATCGCGCAGGAAGCCGGGCACGGCCGCCAACCCCGTGCCCAGCGCCAGCAGCAGATACAGCCAGCCCTGGAACAGCGGGCCGTCGGTCTGCGCGCGGCCAAAGCCGAGCAGGGTCTCACGCACCGCATTCGGCGCCTGTTCGATCGGCGGGTTGTCACCCAGCGCGACAAAGCCCGGCATCAGCACCTGGTGGTCGGGCAGGGCGGCGGGGTCCAGACCGAACAGCAGTTCGGCGAGACGCAGCCGGTGCACGAAGTAGGGGCCGGGATGGTCGAGCGGCAGGCGCAGCCAGGCGCGCCGCAGCTCGGCGATCTGCTCGGGGCTGTACTCGCGGGCCAGCGTCGGCACCAGCTTGCCGCTCATCAGCACCGTGGTGTTTGACCAGTCGGTGAAGTGCGGACGCAGATCCTCGACAGTGGCGCCGGGCACCACGAAGTCCGCAGGAAAGACCATGCGCCCCTCGGCCAGCGACACCGCCGACATATCCCACAGCGCCACCACCGACCACACCGCCTGGGTGCGCTTCACGCCCTCGGCGTGGTTGGGCAGCTGGGCCAGGGCCTGCAGGCCCAGCGCCAGCACGAGCGCGGGCGGCAGCGCGGCGACGGCGCGCAGCACGGGCCGCGTGCGCAGCGACTGCAGCCGCGGCAGTTCGCCGAAGCTGCGCCAGACGATCCACAGCAGCAGCGGTGCGGCACCGGTGATGGCGTTGTGCCGGCAGGCGCAGGCGATCCACAGCATCAGCAGCGCCAGCAGGCGGTAGCGCCAGCCCGGATGGCGCAGCTCGAGGCGCAGCATCCACACCGCCAGCGCGAAGGCGCCAAGCATGGGCACGTCCTTCCAGATGTGCGCCGAGACCAGCAGCAGCGGCGGCCACAGGCCGAGCACGGCCACCACCGCCGCGCGCAGACCGAAGTGGGCATTGAGGCCGGCGGCGATGCCGCCGAGTGCCGTCCACACCATGACTTGCTGCAGCAGCAGCTGTGAGGCCGGGCCGCTCCACCAGGGCTCGATCCACGACCACAGCAGGGTCTGCAGCGGTGGGTGCAGGGCATCGAACGCGCCCGTCCGCGCCTGCTGCCACTGGTAGGCGGAATCCCAGCTCAGCCAGCCCGGCGCGAAGGTCCAGAAGGCGAAGGCGCAGCCCGCGAGCGCCAGCAGCCAGGGCAGCAGCGCTTCGCGCGTGGCGCGGTTCACGGGCGGTGCTCGCGGCCGAGGTAGTCCTCGCTCTGCATCTCGATCAGGCGACTTGTCGTGCGCTCGTACTCGTGGCGCAGGCGATCACCGACGTAGACCTCGGTGATCGGCACGGCGGCCGCCACCACCAGATTGACCGCGCGGTCGTAGAACTCGTCGACCAGATGCACGAAGCGGCGCGCGGCGTTGTCGCGATTCACGTCCATCTGCGGCAGGCCGGACAGCAGCACGGTGTGGAAGTCGCGCGCCAGCTCGATGTAGTCGGCCACCGCGCGCGGACCCTCGCAGAGCGCTTCGAAGTCGAACCAGACCACGCCCTCGGCCTGGCGGCGGCAGGGAATCGTCCGGCCATTGATCTCGCAGTGCGCGCCGCCGGGCGCGGCCTCGATCGTCAGGCGTTCGAACAGTGCGGCCAGTTCGGCTTCTGCGGTCGCATCGTCGGGCACCAGCCAGGTGCGGCCCTGGCGCAGGTTGCGCAGACGGTAGTCGGTGGCGCTGGCGATCTCGTGGACCACACAGTGCGCGTTGAGCAGAGCGATCGCTGGCAGGAAGCGCTCGCGCTGCAGGCCGTCGCGGTAGAGATTGTCCGGCACCGTGTTCGACGTGGTGACAAGACAGACTCCGCGCGCGATCAGGTGCTGCAGCAGGCGGCCAAGGATCATCGCGTCGCCGATGTCGACCACGAAGAACTCGTCAAGGCAGAGCAGCCGGATTTCGTCGGCGAGGTCTTCCGCGACCTCGGCCAAGGGGTCCTCGCGGCCGGGCAGCGCGCGCAGTCGCTCGTGCACTTCGGTCATGAAGCGGTGAAAGTGCACACGGCGCTTGGCCGTGATCGGCAGCTGCTCGTAGAACAGGTCGACCATGAAGGTCTTGCCGCGGCCGACCCCGCCCCACAGGTAAAGCCCGCGCGGCGCGACCGGCCGGCGTCCGCGCAGGCGGTCGAGCAGGCCGGCCTTGGGCGGATCGAGCAGTGCGGTGTGGATGCGCTCCAGCTCGCGCAGCGCGGCGAGCTGGGCGGCGTCCTTGAGCCAGCGACCCGCCGCGGCGCCGTCGAGGTAGACGCGCAGTGGCCCCGCTGGCGCCGCCTCGGCCTGCGCCGGCGTGCTCACGGGTTCAGCAGCGGCGGCAGCTGGGCGCGCACGCCGTTCTTGATCGCGCCTCGGAGGTCCATCAGGCGGCGGTGGAAGAAGTGTCCGGTGTCGGGCATGCGGACCAGCGTCGGCTTCTCGGGCAGGCTCTCGACCCAGTCGTAGACCGCCTGCGGTTCGACCACGTCGTCCTCCTCGCCCTGCACCACCAGCCAGGGGCAGGTCGGCGGCAGCACCGCCGAAAAATCCCAGCGACCCGCCGGAGGGGCGATCGAAACCATCTGCTTCACGGGCAGGTGGCGTGCGCCCAGCAAGGCGACGTAGCTGCCGAACGAGAAGCCGCACAGCCAGAGCGCGTCGTTGGGACGCACCTTCCGCACCCACTCGGCCACCGCCAGCAGATCCAGCGTTTCACCGCGGCCGTCGTCGTACTGCCCTTCCGACGCGCCGACGCCGCGGAAGTTGAAGCGCACCGTGCGCAGGCCGAGCTCGCGCAAGCTGCGCTCGGCCATGGTCACGACCTTGTTGTGCATGGTCCCGCTGTGCAGCGGGTGCGGGTGGCAGAAGATCGCGGTGCCGGCGCGGGCCAGCTCGGGCTCGGGCAGGTCGACGGCGACTTCAAGGGCGCCGGCTGGGCCGGGCAGGCGCAGCTCGGCGGTGCTGTCCGGAAACTGGGCTGGGGCAGTCACGGCGGTCATCGGCGGATCACGCAGGAAGGGAATCGGGGCGCCTGCCCAAGCGGCTGCAGCGCCCGGATTCTACGCTCAGCCCGCATCGGCACGTGGCTGGCGCAGCACGAGGATCAGAGGGTCATGGTCCGAGCTGGCCCAAGGCTCCGCGCTGTACCAGTCCGGGTTGCGGCCGTGGCTCCGGTACTTGAAGGCTTCGCTCTCGCCGGCGTTGATCGCCCAGATCGCGGCGTCGCGCACGTCACTGGCCAGGGCCGGGCTGGCCAGGGCGTGGTCCAGGCTGCCGACGTAGCCGCGGAAGTTGTAGCTGAAAGCGTCGCTGCGTCCAGCCAGCAGCAGGGCGTCACGGTAGCCGGCGTCGCGCAGCAGGCGCACCGGGTCTTCCTGGCTGTAGGCGTTGAGATCGCCGACGATCAAGCGGCGTCCGCCATCGGCACCCGCGCTGGGGTCGGAGTCCAACCATTCGAGCAGTTCGCGCGCAGCCGCCACGCGCAGCGCGTTCCAGCAGGCCTGGCCGTCGCCCTGGTCACGGTCACCGCCTTCGGCGTCCTCGCAGCCGCCTTTCGACTTCCAGTGGTTCACCACGACCGAGAAGGGCGCGCCACCGGCAAGCGGCCTGAAGGTCTGCAGCAGGGGCACCCGGTTGCCGCGAGCGAAGGCGCCGCTGGAGAGCGCCGCCGGCTCGCCGAGCGGCTCGACGACGCCAGCGCGGTAGATCAGGGCGACCCGGATCTGGTCGTCGCCCAGCGCTTCCGTCGTGCGGATGAAGCGGTAATCGGCCGCCGACGGATCACCCGCAGCTTCGGTCATTGCCGCGTTGAGCGCATCGACCAGTTCGGCGAGCGCACTGCGTGGGCCGTAGCCGTCGTTCTCGACTTCGACCAGCCCGGCGACGTCCGCACGTGTGCCCAGCAGAACCTGCACCAGCTTGGCGCGCTGGCGGGCGAGATCGTCCGCGCTGGCGGCACCACGCGGGGTCGGGAAGCCACCACCGCGGCCGTTGCCGTTGAAGAAATTCTCGAGGTTGAAGCTGGCCACGCGCAGCCCCTCCTGCAGGGTCGGGGGCTGCGGCCGCGGTGCCTGCGATTCGATCGCGAGGTCTCGGCGCAGCTGCAGGGCCCAGCGGTTGCCGCGCTGTTCCAGCAGACCTTCGGCACCGGCAAGGATGCTGCCGGCGCGCAGCGGCTTCGCCTGCGACAGGGGTTCGGGCAGGAACCACAGGCGTTCCGGGTATTCGCCGCGGCGACCATCGTCCAGCGTGAGGCTGCGGCGGTCCTGCTCCTGGCCGAAGGCGCGGGCCTCGGCACCGGGCGGGAACACATCGGTGACCTGGCGCAGGCGCTCGCCGAAGTTGACTGTCAGCTCGCCGAACCGCAGCAGGCCGTCGTTGCCGCTCACGGTCAGCGGTGCCTCGACACGCAGCCACATGCCCTCATGGCGCTCGAAGTCCGCGGCGCGGGCAGGGGGCTGGCCGATCACCACCGCTGCGGCAGCACCGCGGCCCAACACTTCGACCTTGGCCTCGGTGAGGGTGGTCATGGTGGCGCCTTCGGGCCCGAGCTCGCTGACCACGGCATTCACCCGCACCCGATCGCCGCGCCGCACCCTTGGCTCGGACTCGCGCGGCCACTGTAC
Source organism: Lysobacterales bacterium (assembly GCA_046318115.1). Taxonomy (GTDB): domain Bacteria; phylum Pseudomonadota; class Gammaproteobacteria; order Xanthomonadales; family Xanthomonadaceae; genus Aquimonas. The sequence goes on from JBKCVA010000152.1 coordinate 5,469, forward strand.
GAAGATGCCGTCCGAGGTGGCCGCATCGCCGTCGTCCTCGCCGACCGCATCCTGCAGGAAGAAGCCGCCGAGACCACCGCTGAAATTGCCGGTGACCACACCCTGGATGCGCAGACGCTGGCCCTCGAAGGGGCTGCGTTCGCCCTTGCCCTGCAGATCGCCGATGCGGCGCGGGGAGGCCGGCACCTGGGCACTGTCCTGCGAGGGCGTGCAGGCCGGCAGCAGGGGCAGGGCCAGCAGAAGGGCGAGGCGCGGAAGGCGGAGCAGGTTCATCGGAGGCGGGTTCCTGCAGAGACGACGACGCCGCCTCTGGGGCGGCGTCGTGGAGGCGGACGGCTGGGCCGGCGCGGGATTACTTCAGGTTGTCGATCATCCAGCGCACCGAGGCCTCGACCTGGGCGTCGCTGAGCGCGGGGTTGCCACCGCGCGCCGGCATGATGCCGGCCGAGCCCTGGTAGCCCTCGATTGCGTGCTTGATCAGGATGTCGACGCCCTGCGGCAGGCGGTCGGCCCACGCGGCCTGCTCCATCTTCGGCGCACCGGCGGCACCCGAGGTGTGGCAGGCGCCGCACAGCTGGTTGTAGATGAACTCGCCGTCGAGGCTGCCGTCGTAGGCCACCATCGAGGCCGCGGCCTTGGCGGCGGCTTCGGCGGCCGCGGCCATCGCGGCGGCGCCGGTTTCGCCGGCATAGACCGCACCGATCGGACGCAGGCGCTCCTCGGTCTTCCGCTCGGCAACGGTGTTGGGCTCCTTCGGGGCGCTCATGTACAGCGCGCGGGCGCCGAGGATCAGCACGATCGTCAGCAGCATCAGGGCGGCGATGATCGCGGAGAAGCGCTTCAGGAAGACGAGATCGTGATTGACCACGGGAGCACCTGCGGTTGTCTGTAGACGGCGACGCGGCCCGTCCTTCGGGACGGCGCGGAAACCGCGGGAGTATAGCGGCGGCCCCGCAGAGGCGGAAGCGCGCCCCGGATCGGGTCGATGGCGGATGACGCGGTATCGCCCAGCCGTTAGGCTGCGGGGCCCGCATCTCCGCCCCTGCCCATGCCCCCCCAGCCGCGCACCCGTCCCCCCAGCAGCGAGCCCGAACGCAGTCGCGTGCGACGGCAGCGCCTGGCCTGGGGCCTGCTGCTGCTGAGCACCGCGCTGGGCCTTTTGACCTTCACCGACCGCTATCTGAGCCGGATCGCGGGCGGCCGTCCGGCCGATCTGCTGCGCGTGCTGTTCGAGGAAATGTCAGGGGCGTGGGCGGCGGCCTTGCTGGTGCCGCTGATGGTGATGCTGGCGCGGCGTTTTCCGGTGCATGGCCGCGACTGGCTGAAGCATCTCGGCCTGCATGTCGGCTTCGCCTTGGCCGTGGGCGCGGCGCACACCGCCCTGTCCGCCTTGTTGCGCACCCTGCTGGTCGACCTGCCCGGCTTCTCCGACCAGAGCTATCTGCCCGATGTGCAGCGCGTGCTGCTGGCCCTGCCGAACCAGCTGATCGTGTACGCACTGGTGATCGCCATCACCCACCAGATCGACCGCTACCGCGCCGCACGCAACCGTGAGCTGGAGGCCGAGCGCCTGCGCGCCAGCCTGACCGAGGCCCAGCTCGAAGCCCTGCGTCGACAACTGGAGCCGCACTTTCTGTTCACCACCTTGAACGCGGTCAGCGAGCTGATCTACAGCCGACCCTCGGCCGCCGAGGAGATGATCCGCCGGCTGTCGGCGCTGTTGAAGCACGCGTTCGCGCCAGCGCGCGAGCACGAGGCCACCCTGGCCGAGGAACTGCGGGTGCTGGATCTTTACCTCGACATCATGCGGCTGCGTTTCGCCGAGCGTCTGTTCGTGCAGATCGACGTTCCCGACGCGCTGCGCGCGATGCGGGTGCCGCGCCTGCTGCTGCAGCCCTTGCTGGACGCGGCGCTGCGGCGAAGCGACGAGCCTGAGCAGACGCTGGTCGCGGTGAAGCTCATCGCCCGCGAGGTCGAGGGCAAGCTGCGGCTTACCGTGGTCGACCAGTCGGCCTGCAGCGCCGAGCCCGAGAGCGATGTCGGCCTCGCCAACGCCGCCGAGCGCATCCGCCGCCTGTACGGTGAGGGCTACGGCCTGCGCCGTCGCAGTGAGCCCGAGGGCAGCGCGATCGACGTCGACCTGCCGCTGCAGCCGGGCGGCGCCAGCGTCACGGGTCGGCAGCGCGTGATCGGTCTGGTCTGAAGGCGGCGTCCGGGCCGTCCCGTGCTCGCCCGGGCTTGGCACCCGTCGCGCGCAAACGCGATCATGCGTGACCTCGATCACGCTGCTGGATGCCCATGACCACCACGCCCACCGACCTGCACGTCCTCATCCTCGCTGCCGGCGAAGGCAAGCGCATGCGCTCGCGCCGGCCCAAGGTGCTGATGCCGGTGGCCGGCCGGCCGATGTTGGCGCACGTGATCGAGGCCGCGCGCAGCCTCGAACCTGTCCGCATCCATGTTGTGTACGGCCACGCCGGAGAACAGGTGCGCGGTGCTTTCGCCGATCAAGCGGACCTGTCCTGGGTCGAACAGACCGAACGCCGCGGCACCGGGCACGCCGTGCAGCAGGCTCTGCCGTCACTGCCGGCGCAGGGCCGTGTGCTGGTGCTGTACGGCGACGTGCCGCTGATCCGCAGTGAGACCCTGCGTGCCCTGCTGGCCGCGCCCACCGCGCTGGCGGTGCTCGGCGCCCGGCTTGAGGACCCGAGCGGCTATGGCCGCCTGATCCTCGACGCCGAGGGCCGGGTAGAGGCCATCGTCGAGCACAAGGACGCCGATGAAGCCCAGCGCGCCGTGCGCTGGATCAACACCGGCCTGATCGCCTGCGACGCCGCGCGCCTGCGCGCCTGGCTCTCGGAGATCCGCGCCGACAACGCCCAGGGCGAGTACTACCTCACCGACATTTTTGCCCTCGCAGCCCGCGACGGCGAGCGCGCCGCCTGCGTCGAAGTGGCCGATGCCAGCGAAAGCTTCGGCGCCAACGACCCGCTGCAGCTGAGCGATCTCGAGGCCCTGTACCGCCGTCGCGAAGCGCGCGCCCTGATGCAGGCCGGCGTGCGTTTGGCCGACCCTGCGCGCATCGACGTGCGCGGCCGCGTCGCTGCCGGTATGGACGTGGAAATCGACATTGACGTGGTGCTTGAAGGGGATATCGCGTTGGGTGACGAGGTCCAGATCGGTCCGTTCTGCCGCATCCGCAACGCGAAGCTCGCTGCCGGCACCGTCATCCTGGGCCACTGCGAGCTCGATGGTGTCGTCACCGAAGGCCCCTGCACGATCGGCCCCTTCGCCCGCTTGCGCCCCGGCACCCGGCTCGCCGCCGGCGTACACATCGGCAACTTCGTCGAGACCAAGAACGCCGCGCTCGGCGAGGGCAGCAAGGCCAACCACTTGAGCTATCTCGGCGACGCTGTCATCGGTGCCAAGGTGAACATCGGCGCCGGCACCATCACCTGCAACTACGACGGTGCGAACAAGCACCGCACCACCATCGAGGACGGCGCCTTCATCGGCAGCAACTCCGCCCTGGTCGCCCCGGTCACCGTCGGCGCCGGCGCCACCCTCGGCGCCGGCAGCACGCTCACCCGCGATGCCCCCGCCGGCCAGCTCACCGTGGCGCGGGCGCGGCAGCAGTCTTTCGCGGACTGGAAGAGGCCTGTGAAGAGCCGGGATTAGGCGGAGAGCCGGGATTGGGGATTGGGGATTCGGGATTGGTAGAGCGCGCTTGTGCCGGCCTTCAGTGCTGCGCTCTGAGCGGGTACCGAGGACGTCAGCACCGGGCGCTTCGCTGCCTGAGAGCCGGGATTGGAGATTCGGGAGTCGGGATTCGTAGAGCGCGCTCGCGGTGATCTTCCGGGCTGCGCTCTGGCCCGAGACCAAGGACGTCAGCCTTGGGCTCTCCGCTGTGGAGGCCGGGTCTTGCGCGCGAGCAGCGAGCGCAGGCCTGCTCTCAGCCCCTCTCCCCTGGTGGGAGAGGGGTTGGGGAGAGGGGGGGCGGAAACCCGGCGCAGCCTTCACCCCTGCCCCCCAGCCCCTCTAGCGCAAGGGGAGAGCGGATACCACATCGCATCGCGCCCGCGTCGGGAAGTCGCGGTGCGCGCTCTCAACGAATTCCCAATCCCCAATCCCTAATCCCGACCCGCAGCAAACCGCTGACCGAAGAAATTGCCCTCGTTCCAGCGTGGGCGCTGGGCTGCGTCGGCGACGCGCTGGGCGACCACCTGGTTCAAGTGGGCGAGGCGTGCGGCGCTGGGGTAGTGGATGGGCTGGTTGGCGTCGTCGCCGGGCTGGTGGTAGCCATCGCGCAAGAACGTGTCGAGCTGAGCAAGCGCATCCACCGCCGGGTCGCGGGCGACCACGCCGCCGTCCATGTAGACCGCGGGAATGCCCTGGCGGATGAAGGCGTACTGGTCGCTGCGTACGAACACCACCTCTTCGGGCTTCGGGTCCGCTGACAGCTCGATGCCCAGCTCGCCAGCGGCCTGCTTGACGATCGGTGCCAGCGAGCTGTTCTCCACGCCGATCGGGATCACGTCGCGCAGGTCGGTGAGCATGACCGGCATGTCCATGTTGACGTTGGCGATCAGGCCCTCCTTTGCCACCGTGGGCCAGCGCGCGAAGTATTCGGCGCCCAGCAGGCCCTTCTCCTCGGCGGTGAGCGCGATGAACAGCTGCGAGCGCTTCGGGCGTGGCGCTGCCATGGCCTGGCGCGCGGCCTCCATCAGGATGGCGCTGCCCAAGGCGTTGTCGAAGGCGCCGTTGTAGATATTGTCGCCGTCCACCGGCGCGCCGATGCCGACATGGTCGAGGTGCGCGGTCAGCACCACGTGTTCGAGGGCCTGCTGCGGGTCGCTGCCCGGCAGGCGGCCGACCACGTTGACGCTGTCGACCGCCTGCTGGCGCGTCTGTCCGGCCATGCGCACGCGCCAGGGCAGCTCGAAGCCGACCAGTTCGCCGCGCTCCAGCCGCGCGAAGACCTCCTCGGCCGCCATCGGCGCGCCGGCAAACAGCCGCTCGGCCACATGCGCGCCCATGGCCGCGGTGGCAGTCAACTCGGGGAAGCTGTCGACGGCCTTGCCGTCCGGCCCGCGCAGGCGCATGGCGGGCACCAGCCAGTTGCGCGCACCGCGCGCCCAGGGCGACTTGGATTCGCGTTCGGGATCGCCGAGCGTGATCACCCCGACCGCGCCGCGCTCGACAAAGCCCGCGTTCTTGACCAGGCCCGAGCTGTAGTACGCGCGCTCGTCGTTCGGGAAGCGCTCGGGCGCGCCGCCCAGCACCACCACGACCTTCCCGCGCACGTCGAGCCCACGGAAATCGTCGTGCTCGAACTCCGGCGCGGCCACGCCCTGGCCGACGAAGACCAGCGGCGCTTCCAGCGCATGGGTGTTGGCGTTGAAGTTCACGCCGGGCAGGAAATCGGCCTGGAACTCGAAGCGCTCGCTGCGGCCGGCGTTGTCGCCGACGCCCTCCAGCACCAGCTCGGCCGCGCCCGGCACGCGCTGCGCCTCGATCAGCGGCACGCGCTGGAAATAGCTGCCCTCGTCGCCGCCCGGCTCAAGCCCGAGGCGGCGGTACTCGGCGGCGACGTAGTGCGCGGCGATGTCATAGCCGCGAGTGCCGGCGGCACGGCCTTCCAGCAGATCGTCGGCCAGGAAGCGCAGGTCGGCCTCGATGCGCCGGGCGGCGCCGGCCTCATCGAACGTCGGCGGCGGGATGCTCTGCCGCTCCAGCGTGCAGCCGGACAGCCCCAGCGCGAATGCAGCAGCGAGGGCGAAAGGGCGGGCGTTGCGCGGCATGCGGGTCTCCAGACGTGACGGACGGGTGCGGGCGCTACTTTGGCGCGTGTGCTGCGGTCAGTAAGGGCCGAAGGTCACTTGCAGCCCACCCGCGGCATGGCGCTTGCTTGCCCGCTGCCCACCGTTCGTGTCTACGGACCCGCCATGCGTCTTGCCTGCCGCCGCTCCAGTCCCGATCGTCCGGCGCCGGCGCGCCGGGTCGTGGGCTTGGCAGGCTTCAGCCGCAGCGTGGCGTCGTGCGGGGCGCTTCTGCTCCCGCTGTCCGCGTCCGCGCGGGCTGCGGTGCCTGCCCTGCGGGGCTGGACACTCACCGATCTGCTGCTCGGCGTCGGACTGCTGGTGCTGCTGGTCGCGCTGCTGCAGCAGCGGCGGCGTGCGCACCGCGCTGTACAAGCCGCGCTGGAAGATGGGCGTCTGGCGCAGCAGAGTCTGCGCGAGCTGCTCGACAAGGCGCCGGCCGCGATCTGGCGAACAGATGTCCACGGTCGCCTGGTGTTCGCCAACCGGCAGCTCTGCGAGGCGCTGGGCCGCAGCGAGGATGAGCTGAAAGCCCTGCCCTGCTTCTTCGATGCCTTCGATCCGAACGCCGGCGCGCGCATGGCGCGCCGCGACACGCAGGCGCTCGCCCGCGAGGAGCCTGTGTTCGGCCAGGAGACGAGCGAGGACGCCCGCGGCCGTCGGCGCCACTTCGATCTGGTCAAAGTGCGCGTGCTGGATGACTTGGGCCGTGCCGAAGGCGTGGTCTCGATCGCCACCGAGGTCACCGTGCAGCGCGAGGCGGAGGCACGTCTGCAGCAGCGCTATGCGGTGGAGCGCGAGCTGTTGGAGATTTCGCGCGGCTTGGTCGCCGCCGACCACGCCGAAGTGGATGTCGCGATTCAGCGCGCGCTGGCCCTGGTCGGAGAGACCAGCGGCGCGGACCGCAGCTATCTGTTCCTCATGCGGGACACGGGCCGGCGCGCCGACAACACCCACGAGTGGTGCGCTGCCGGTGTCGCGCCGCAGATCGCCTTCCTGCAGGACTGCGATGTCGAAGCCACCTGGCCATGGGCGACCGCCAAGTTGCGACGGGGTCAGCGCGTGGAGGTCGCCGACCGCGATGCCCTGCCCGCGGAGGCGGCAACCGATGTCGACAGCATGGCCGCCCAGGACATCCGAGCCCTCGTGCTGCTGCCCATGCTGGCCGGCGGCGAACTGGCGGCCTTTGTCGGGCTTGACTGTACCCGCGGGCGCCCGCGCTGGAGCGAAGCCGAAACGGGCCTGCTGCAGATGGTCGGCGAGCTGCTCAGCCAGGCTCTGCTGCGCACCCGCGCCGAGCGTGAGCGGCAGGCCGCGCTGGACGAGCTGCATGCGCTTTTCAACGCCATCCCGGACCTGATCTTCGTGCTCGACCGCGAGGGCCGCTTCCTCGATTTCAAGGGCGGTGACCCCGACCTGCTGATGCTGCCGCCGGGCGAGTTCCTCGGCCGCAGGCTGGAAGAGGTGCTGCCACCCGAGCTGGCGGCCCAGACACGCGAGGCCCTGGTCGAGGTTCTGGGCACGGGCGGCTCGGCGCGCTTCGACTACCGCGTGCCGATCGGCCAGCAGCTGCGCGACTTCGAGCTCCGTCTGGTGGGCCTGGCCGATGGCCGCGCACTGTCGATCTCGCGCGACATCAGTGCCCGCAAGCGCTTCGAGCGGGCCTTGGCCGACAGTGAGCAGCGCTTCCGCCAACTGCTGGAGGCGCTGCCGAGCATCGCCGTGCAGGGCTATGACCGCGAGCTCGAAGTCACCTTCTGGAACGCCGGCAGCGAACAGCTTTACGGCTACACCCGCGAGCAGGCGCTGGGAAGGCGCCTCACCGACCTCATCATCCCGTCGCCCTTCCGCGATCTGGTCGAGCAGCGCACGGCCGAATGGTTCGCCGGCGGCGAGGTCGCGCCGCCGGAGGAGCTGCGTCTGCTGCGCGCCGACGGCGGCGAGGTCGTGGTCCTGTCCAGCCACGCCATGCAGATCAAGGCCGACGGCAGTCGTGAGCTGTTCTGCCTCGATATCGACCTCGGCCCGCTGCGTCGCGCCGAGGAGCAGCTGCGGCTGGCCGCCAGCGTGTTCACCCACACCCAGGAGGGGGTGCTCATCACCGATCCCGACGGTCGTATCGTCGAGGTCAACCAGGCCTTCACCGACATCACCGGATACCCGCGCGATGCGGTGATCGGTCAGACGCCTGCCCTGCTCAAATCCGGTCGCCATGATCAGCAGATGTACGCGCGGATGTGGCGCAGCCTGCTGGATCAGGGCCACTGGGACGGCGAGGTCTGGAATCGGCGTCGCAACGGCGACGCCTATGCCGAGTACCTCAAGATCAACGCCGTCCGTGACGCCGCCGGCAAGGTGCTGAATTACGTTGGCCTGTTCGCGGACATCACCGCCCAGAAGACCTACCAGCAGCACCTCGAGCGCATCGCTCATTTCGATTCGCTGACCGGGCTGCCGAACCGCGTGCTGTTCGCTGACCGGCTGCGTCAGGCGATGGCGCAGGCGCGCCGCCAGCACCTGCAGGTGGCGGTGGCCTATATCGATCTCGATGGCTTCAAGGCGATCAACGACCGCCACGGGCATGACATCGGCGACCGCTTCCTGTGTGCCGTCGGAGAACGCATGCACCAGCAGCTGCGCGAATCGGACACGGTGGCCCGGATCGGCGGCGACGAGTTCGTCGTGCTGCTGGTCAACCTGCCCGAGGGCGGCCCGCTGCAGGAGTTGCTTGAGCGCCTGCAGCGCGCCCTGTCCGAGCCCCTGCAGCTGGAGTCGCTGCAGTTGCCGGTCGCCGCCAGCATCGGTGTCAGTCTGTATCCGCAGGCCGAAGAGCTCGAGGCCGAGCAGCTTCTGCGCCAGGCGGATCAGGCGATGTACCAGGCCAAGCACGGCGGCAAGGGTCACGTGCGCTACTTCGACGCCGCACTGGACGCCAGCAACCGCAGCCGCCAGCAGCTCCTGCAGCGATTGCGCGTCGCACTGGACGCCGGCGAGCTGCGGCTCTTCTACCAACCGCGGGTGGAGCTGCGCTCGGGCCATGTGCCGGGCATGGAGGCGCTCATGCGCTGGCAGCATCCCGAGCGCGGCCTGCTGCCCCCGGCCACCTTTCTGCCGGTCAGCGAGGGTGAGGAGCTCGGCATCGCGCTCGGCGACTGGGCGCTGCGGCGCGCCCTCGATGACCTGTCCGCCTGGCAGCAACAGGGGTTGGAGCTGGGGGTCAGCGTGAACATCGCCCCGCGCCACCTGCTCAGCCCGGGCTTCGTCGAGCGGCTGCAGGAACTGCTGGCGGCCTACCCACGGCTCGGCTACGGCAGCCTGACCCTGGAAGTGCTGGAGAGCAGCCTGCTGGATGACCTCGACCGCGCCACCGCCGTGATCGCGCGCTGCCGCCAACTTGGCGTGGGCTGCGCCCTTGATGACTTCGGCACCGGCTATTCCTCGCTGGCCTATCTGAAGCACCTGCCCTTCAGCGAGCTCAAGATCGACCGCAGCTTCGTCCGCGACATGTTGGCCGATCCCGAGGACCTCGCCATCATCCAGGGCATTGTCGGGTTGGCGCGGGCCTTCCAACTGCGGCTGGTGGCCGAGGGTGTGGAAACCAGCGAACACGCCCGCGCTCTTCTGCACGTGGGGTGCTCCGAGGCCCAGGGCTATGGCATCGCCCGGCCGATGCCGGCGGCGGAGGTGGTGCCGTGGCTGCGCGGCTGGCAGCCGGACCCCGCGTGGTCGCGCGTCCGCGAGCTACCGGCCGGCGGCCATATGGCGATGTTCGTGAAGGCCGCGCATCGCGGCTGGCTGCAGCAGTTGAGCGACTGGCTCGACGGCTCCGACAGCGATGCACCGCCTCCGGCGCGTCCCGCGCGAGGCTTCGGCCGCTGGCCGGCGGATCTGCCGACCGCCCTGCGCGAGGGTCAGACGGCGCGGCAGGTCTGGATGGATTACCAGGTCCTGCACCAGAGATTCGATGCCGCGGTCGCCGCCCATGCCGCGGGGGGCCTCACCGCCGCGCGCGCCGGGCGCGAGGCCCTGCTCACCAGCGGTCAGCACTTAATTGAAGGACTGGAGCAGCTCGTGCTGGCGCTGTCCGAGGGTGAGTCCGGCCGCGCCTGAACCGGCTTACTCCCAAGGCTCGACCTTCTCGACGTCGATCACATAGTGCGACTGCGCCACGCTGTTGCGTGTCGGCTTGATCTCGATCTTGCCGTAGACCCAGTAGGCGGCCCAGATCTCGGTCATCTCGATCGGCTCCTCGGGTGCGGCGAACACGATCTGGTTCGGCGGCGGCGGCGGCACGTGGATGCAGGCGCCGAAGTAGGGCACCACGAAGAATTCGCTGATCTTGTTGTCTTCGGTAATGGTCACCGGGACGATGTAGCCGGGCAGTCGACCCTCGGCGCCGTTCAGCGCCAGCACCGGCGTAGATTCGCTGTAGTCCGGCACCACCGGCTCGCCCTCGTGGTCGACCACGGCCTGGTCCTGGAGGAGCTTGAGCTCCTCCTCCGGGATCAGCTCCAGCCAGTCGAAGGTGCGCACCTCGGCCAGGGCGGGCAGGGCGAACAGGGCGAACGCAAGGCTGAGCAGCAGACGTTTCATCGTGGTGTTCCGGGGAGTGGGAGAGGGCCGCAGCGGCCTACTGGCGAACCATCATGCCGTCGGCCAGCGAGCGCCGATAGGCCAGAAAGGCAGGGATCAGGCCCACCGCCACGCCGGCGCCCAGCACCAGGCCGAGCAGCTTGAGCTCGGCCAGGCTGGGCCAGCCCAGCTCGATGGCGATGCCCGAAGCGCGCTCGATCATCGGTGCCATCAGCGCCAGGCCGCTGTGCAGCAACGCCAGGCCCAGCAGCAAGCCGACCGCGGTCAACAGCAGGGCCTCAAGCAGCAGCAGGGCCGAAACCGTACCGGGGCCTGCGCCCAGTGCACGCAGGATCGCCATCTCGCGGCGGCGTTCACTCAAGGTGCCGAGCAGGGCGGCCAGCATGCCCAGCAGTCCGGCGGCGACCACGCAGGCGGCGGTGAGCATCAGCGCGTTCTCGACCACGCCGAGCATGCCCCACAGCTGCTGCAGGGCGACGCCCGGCAGCACCGCGGTCAGGGGCTCGGCGCGGAACTCGTTGACCGCGCGCTGCACGGCGAACGTGGCCATGCGCGATTCGAGGCCGACAAAGAAGGCAGTGATCGAGCGCGGCTGCAGGCGCTCGGGCGGGATCTCATCCGGAGCCCGACCGATCCGCGTGCCCGCGCGCCAGTTGATGTGGATGGCCTCGATCGCCTCCAGGCTGACGTGCACGCTGTGGTCGATCGGGGTGCCGGTGCGGTCAAGCACGCCAACCACGGTGAAGGGGCGGTCGTCGTGCTGGTTGGGGTTGAGGGTGCCGGTACCGTGGGCGAGCACGATCGAGTCGCCCAGCGTGTAGCCCAGGCGCTCGGCCACTTCGGCGCCGAGCACCGCCTCGAACAGGCCGTCGAAGGCCTGGCCCTCTGCGAATCGCAACTCGCGGTTGCCGCCGGTGCGCACGTGTTCGAAGAAACCGGTGGTGGTGCCGACCACGCGATAGCCCTTGTGCGAATCGCCGAGGCTGATCGGCACCGTCCAGGCCACGTCTTCACGCTCGGCGATTTCGCGGTAGCTGGCCCAGCTGACGTTGTTGGTGGCGTCGCCCAAGTGGAACACCGAGTACAGCAGCAGCTGCACCGGGTGTGCGCGCGCGCCGACGATCAGATCGGTGCCGGCGACGGTGCGCAGAAAGCTGTTGCGCGCCTCGTTGCGCAGGCGCTCCACACCCAGCAGCAGAAGCACGCTGAGCGCAATCGTCGCCACCGTCACCAGCGCCGTGAAGCGGCGGTTGGCGAGGCTGGCCCAGGCCAGCCGGAACAGTGCGCTCATGCGGCGGCCTCCGTACGTGCGCCCTCGGCCTGCATTTCGGACAGGGACAGGCTGCGGTCGAACAACGGCATCAGTCCGCGATCGTGGCTGACGAACAGCAGGGCGCTGCCGGCCTGCGCGCATTCGCGCAGCAGCAGCGCAATGAACTCCTCGCGCAGGTCGGAATCGAGCGCCGAGGTAGGTTCGTCGGCGAGGATCAACTCCGGCGCACCAAGCAGGGCGCGGGCCGCCGCCACGCGCTGCTGCTGACCAACGCTGAGCTGGGCCGCCGGGCGCTGCACCAGCGCATCGCGAAGGCCGAGCTCGGCCAACAGTCGGGTCGCCTGCGCGCGCGGACTGCCGTCACGCGCTGCCGCACGCTCGCCGCGACGCTTGGAGAAGCGCGCTGCCAGCAGCACGTTGTCCAAGGCCGAGAGAAACGGCAGCAGGTTGAACTGCTGGAAGATCACGCCGATATGGTCGGCGCGCAGGCGGTCGCGCCGGCGCTGCGACAGCCGCTCGGCCGGATGGCCGGCGATGTGCAGCGAACCGGCCTGCGGCGCCAACGTGCCCGCGATCAGGCCGAGCAGGGTGCTCTTGCCACTGCCGCTGGGTCCGGCCAGGAACAGGCGCTCGCCGGCTGCGAGACGGAAGTGGCGGATCGCCACCGTCGGCGCGGCGCTGCCCGGCCAGGCGAAACGCAGGCCGTCGAGTTCGAGCGCCGCTGCCGGCGCGTGTGTGTGGGTCATGGCTGGAGTCGGATCACGCTCTGGCCCGGCGCCAGACGACCGCCGTCCTGGGCCGTATCGGTGACCAGTTGGTAGTCGATGCGCTCGAGCTTTGGGAACTGCTGGAACAACCGCACTTCGATCGCGCCCAGCGACCCGGGTTGGCTGCACACGAAGCGATGGTAGCTGCGCCAGTTGCTGTGCCCGCCGTGCCCATGGTCATGGCCATCGTGACCGTGCTCATGGTCGTGACCGTGCGCATGGTTGTGCTCGTGTGCATGGTCGTGCCCGTCGCCGTCCGTCGCAGCGTCCGGCAGGGTGGTGTCGATGCGCGCGGCCTCGGCCGTGCAGCCCGCTGCCGAGTCCCAACCGTAGAGTGCGCTGGCGTTGTTGAGCAGCAGGCGCGCCTGCTCGACGCGGCCGACTTCCTCAGCACCCTCGGGCGCGCGCTCGAAGCCGACGAAGTTGTAGGCTGCTCCCTCGAGCTGCAGTTCCAGCGTGCTGCCGGCGAGCGCGATATCCAGCCGGGCCGCCCCGTGTTCATGCGCGCCCTGCTCGCGCGAGGCGGCGTGTTCCTCCTCGGCCGCGGGCGCCTCACCGCCATGGTTATGTGCGAAGCACAGCCCTGGCAGCACCAGCGAAGCGGACAAAAACGTCGAAAGGCAACGAAACATGGAGATCTCCCGTCTATCAGGTGTTCGGTGGCGAGGAGCGTGCCAGCAGGCGTCTCGCGCCTCGAGTATCCCGCGACCCGAGCGCGAGATCGCGTTATGTTATAGCTATAACACTGCCAGTGATGACCGCATGTCCTCGTCCTCCGCTTTGCGCTTCGACCGCCGCTGGATTGATCGCTTCGGCCTCGGCTTGTCCGTGCTTTGCGCTCTGCACTGTCTCGTCACCGCCGCAGTCCTGGTCGGGTTTCCCGCACTTTGGCTCAAGCTGCGCTATCAGGCGCCGCAGTATCTCTGGCTGTTCGAGGCCGAGCGCTGGATCGCCGGGCTCAGCCTCGCCATCGCCGCGTTGGCCCTGCTGCTGGCGCTGCGCAGACTGCGCGCGCCGGGCGCACGCAGTCTGCTGCTGCTCGGTGCAGGCGGCGTGAGCGCCGGACTGTGGTGGCCGCCGCTGGCGCACAGCCTGTGGAGCGTGCCGGCGGTCAGTGGCGGCGCCCTGCTGGTTGCGCTCGGCCATTACCTGCAGCTGCGAGGCTGGCGACGCTGCGGCTGACGCGCGCACTCGCTGTCGGAAACCGCGCACGGGTTCCGTATCCTCGGCCAATCCCACTGATCGCCGAGGCCTCGCCATGCTGCGTTCCGCCCTGCTTGCTGCCGCTCTCAGCCTGTCATTTGCCGCTGCGGCGGAAGAGCGTGTCGTGCTGGTACTCGATGCCTCCGGCTCGATGTGGGGACAGATCGAGGGCCGCAGCAAGATCGAGATCGCCCGTGAGACGGTCGCCGACCTGGTCAGGGAGTGGAAGCCCGCCAACAGCCTGGGCCTGGTCGCCTACGGCCACCGCCGCAAGGGCGACTGCGCAGACATCGAGACCCTGATCGAATCCGGCCCACTCGACTCGGCCGCCTTCCTGCGCCAGGTCAATGCGCTGAACCCCAAGGGCATGACGCCGCTGTCCGCTGCGGTCATGCAGGCGGCCCAATCGCTGCGCCATGTCGAGCAGAAGGCCACGGTCATCCTCGTGTCCGACGGCGAGGAAACCTGCAACCTAGACCCCTGCCAGGTCGGCCGCGAGCTGGAAGCGGCGGGCGTCGACTTCACCGCCCACGTGATCGGTTTCGACGTCGCCAACCCGCAGCACCAGGCCCAGCTGCGCTGTTTGGCCGAGAACACCGGTGGTCGCTACTTCAATGCCCGCAACGCCGATGAACTGTCCGGCGCGCTGGGGGCGGTCGTGGCGGTCAGCACCGAGCCCGCGCTACCGCCGGCGACGGCGACGCTGGAGGCCCCGGACAGCGCTTCCGCGGTGTCCAGCGTGGCGGTTCGCTTCACTGGCCCGGCCGACCGCGGGGACTTCATCGGCCTGTACCGTGCCGCCGCCACCGCAGGGGAACTCGAAGTGACCTACGCCTGGGTCGCCAGCGCGGAGAACGGCGAAGTCAGGGTGCCGACGCCAGCTGCGGCGGGTGCCTACGAGCTGCGCTACGTCAGCGCGCTGCGCGATGCGGCGGTGCTGGCGCAGCGGCCGCTGGCGGTCACCGAAGTCGAGGGCACTCTCGAAGGCCCGGCCGAGGCCAGCACCGGCACGCGCATCACCGTCCGCGCCAGCGGGCCCGCGTCTGCCCGCCACTGGATCGGCTTCGCGCCGGCCGGCAGCGATGCCGGCGCCTTCCTCGATTACCAGCGCCCGACCGGCGCGCAGAGCGAGATCCAACTGAAGGTGCCGGCCGAGCCCGGCGACTACGAGCTGCGCTACGTGCTGAACGAATCCGAGCGCGTGCTGGTGAGCCGACCGATCAAGGTTGTGGCCGCCAGCGTCTACGTGCGTGGTCCGGCCGAGGCCCCGGCAGGGGGCAGTATCGAGGTCGAAGCGGACGGCCCGATCGACGGCAGACACTGGATCGGCTTCGCTCCGGCCGGCAGCGATGCCGGCAGCTACCGTGACTACGTGCGTCCGGTCGAAGGGCAGACCCGCTATACCCTGCGTGCGCCCGGCGAGCCCGGCGACTACGAGTTGCGCTTCGTGCTGAACGAATCCGCCGCCGTTGCCGCCAGCCAGCCGATCCGCGTCGTGGCCGCGCAGGTGCGAATCGACGCGCCCGCCTCGGCGCCCGCGGGCAGCGCAGTCGCGATGACGGTCGAGGGCCCCGCCGCCAGCGGAAGCTGGATCGGCTTCGCACCGGTCGGCGCAGACGACGGTGCCTGGGAAGGTCAGTACGCCTACTTCGACAGCAGCCCGCTGAGCGTCGAGCTGACCGCGCCTGAAGCCAGCGGCGCCTATGAGATCAAGCTGGTCAGCGGCGACGGCAAGGTACTGGCACGGCGGCCGATCAACCTGCGCTGAGGGGCGCTTCCACAGACGACGGCGGGCACGTGCAGCGAACGCTCAGACGCGCAAAGTCCGGTGGTAGAACGCAGGGCAGTACGCGCCCTGTGTTTGCGCACGCCGAGGCAAAGCGCTTGCGCGACAGGGCAGGGGCATGGGGTTCGAACCCTCGGCCCGGGTGTCGCGCGGAGGCAGCGACCTGCAGATGAGCACGCTGCGCCGCGCCCTCGCCGAGATCGCTCCGCTCGCCGCGCTTGCCGCGCCGCTGGTGGCCGGCCTCGTCGCCTCGACCGGGGTGACCCTGGTCGACACCGCGATGCTGGGGCCGCTGGGTGCCACGCCGCTGGCGGCGGTGTCGCTGACCACCTCGGTGGCGATCATCTTCTACGCGGCCCTGTATGGATTCGCCGGCCCGGTCGGCCTCTTCGCGGGACGCTGCTTCGGCAGCGGCGAGCTCGGCGGCATCGGCCACATCGCCCGGCACGGCGCGCTGCTGGCCAGCGTCGGCGGACTGGCCGGTGCGCTGTTGATGGCCGCGGGCCTGCGGGTGCTGCCCTACGCCGGGCAGCCCGCCGAGGTGGTGAGCGTGATCGGTCCCTACTGGCTGTGCCTCAGCGCATCCATGCTCGCCTTCACCCACGCGATGGTGGTCAAGAACCTGCTCGATGCGGCGGGCCGGCCCTGGCTCAGCGTGGCTGTAATCGTTCTGCCGGCCTTGCTCAACGTGTTCTTCAACTGGCTGTTGATCTACGGCCACTGGGGCTTTCCGCGCCTCGGGCTGACGGGGGCGGGCATCGCCAGCCTCGCGGCGCAGGCGATCGGTGCGGCGGCGGGTTGGCTCGTGGTGCGCCGACTGCCCTCGCTGCGCGCCTGGTGGGGGCCGCGGCGTTTGGAGCGCGCCGAGCTTTCGCGGCAGTGGAACGAAGGCCGTCCGATGACGGTGCAGCTGTTCCTCGAAGGCGCCGCGGTGGCCGTGGCCGGCGTGCTGATCGGGCTGTTCGGCGCCGTCGCGCTGGCCGGCAATCAGGTCGCGCTGTCCGTTGGCAGCACGCTGTACATGCTGCCGCTGGGCGTCGCCGGCGCGGTCACGATCCGCATCGCGCAGGTGATCGGCGCCGGCGAATGGCCGCGCGTGGCCGCGATCGGCCAAGCCGGGCTGCTGGTCGTGACCGTCTGGATGGGCGGCTTCGCCCTGCTCTTCCTGTTCGCGGGCGCGTGGATCGGCGGGCTCTTTGTCGACGACCCTGCGGTCATCGCTGCGGCGGCGGCGATCTTCTTCGTGTTCGGCTTTACCCAGCTGATGGACGGCGTGCAGTCGGTCAGCCTCGGCGCGCTGCGCGGCATGCTCGACAACGATTACCCAACCCGCGTCTCGCTGATCGCCTACTGGCTGATCGCGCTGCCGCTGTCGGCCCTGCTGGGCTTCGCGTTCGAGCTGGGCGCGCCCGGCGTCTGGGCGGGCTTCGGCGTTGGGCTCGCGGGCGCGGCCGGCTTGCTCGCCTGGCGCTTTGCGAAGCTCGCCGCCAGCGAATCGCCGCCCGCGTCGCACGACGCCGACGCCTGAGGCCGTGCCCGGCGCGGCGGCGAAGCGCGCGACCGCGCCTGCCGACGGCTGTGGCCGGCCGAACCTTGCGAATCGCCTAGAACAGCTCACCCTGCGGGGAGGCTGGCGCGATCCGCACCGCCACGCGCCGACGCTGGCTGCCATGGCGCTCCAGCACTTCGCGGTTCAAGCGCGAGAGTTCCGGCTGCTGCTGGCGCCAGGCGCTCAGGCGGGCGCGCGCCTCGCGCGCGGCCTGCACGTGCTCGACGATCGGCGCCGGGTAGTCGCGGCCGATCACCGCGCCGTACTTCGCCTGCTGCACGGCACCCATCTTCCAGGGCTCATGGATCCAGGCGGCCGGCACGTTCGCCAGTTCCGGCACCCAGCGGCGGATGAAATCGCCGTCCGGGTCCTGGTCCTGCGACTGCTTCACCGGGCTGTACATGCGCGGGATGTTGATGCCGGTGACGCCAGCCTGCATCTGCACCTGGCTGTAGTGGATGCCGGGCTCGTAGTCGGTGAAGCAGCGCGCCAGATGCAGGGCCGGCTGCCGCCAGTGCAGCCACAGCTGCCAGGAGGCGATCGCCACCAGCATCGCGCGCATGCGGAAGTTGAGCCAGCCGGTCTGCACCAGCGCGCGCATGCAGGCATCGACGAAGGGCCAGCCGGTCTCGCCGCGCGCCCAGGCCTGGAAGCGCGCAACGTCGAAATCGCCCTCGCGCAGGCCGTCGTAGCCGCGGTTGACGTTGCGGACTTCGATGGCCGGCTCGGACTCGAGCTTCTGGATGAAGTGGCAGTGCCAATGCAGACGCGACTCGAAGCTGGCCAGCGCCCGCGGCCACTGACCTCGCAGCTCCTTCGGCAGCTGCTGCAGCTCGGCGCGTCGAAGCCGCGCGGCTTGGACCGCCTCGCGCATCGACAGTGTGCCGAGCGCCAGGTGCGGCGACAGCCGCGAGCAGGCGCGGCCGGCGGTGAGCGGGCTCGACATCTGCCGGGTGTAGTGCTCGCCGCGCTCATGCAGGAAGCCCTGCAGGCAGCGCAGCGCAGCGGCGCGTCCGCCGGGCTGCACGGTTTCATCCCGTGCGGAGGCCGCCAGCCCGCGCGGCCACTCAGGAATCGCGCCCGGCACCAGCGCCGCATGCGCGGGCAGCGGAAGCAAGCCGCGCGGCGCCGGCATGAGTGGCGCGTCCATCAGCGCCTCCCACTGGCTGGCCCAGCGCGCGCGGCGCTTCAAGCCACGGACCACGCCGAACTGCCGCCACTCGCGGAACACCACGCCGCGCTGACGGCACCAGGCGGCCACCGCGCGGTCGCGGGCGAAGGTCCGCGTTGCCGGTTTCCTCGTGTGCGTACAGCGCATCGAAGGGCAGGGCGCGGTGCAGGGCGTCGAGCACCGCGCAGACCTCGCCCTCGCGCACCACAAGCGGCTGGCCGAGCGCGGCCAGCGCCTCCCGCAGCTCGGCCAGCGCCGGACGCAGCACCCGCCAGTGGCGCGATGCCACGTCATCGAGCTGCCAGTAGCCGGGCTCGACCACATACAGCGGCAGCACCGCGCCGCGTTCGGCGGCAACGGCCAGCGGCGCGTGGTCCTGCACGCGCAGGTCGCGTTTGAACCAGATCAGTGTGGTGGGGAGCGTCATGGGCGCGCAGTGTTGCGGGGTGGGCTTCGGTGCGTAGTGAAATCGAGCCGAACTCCGACTGCCGGGCGCCGCTCGCGGAGGCTAGAGTGCGCGGGCCTTTCCGGCCCTTGGGAACTCTCAATGAACCACAACCCGTACGCGGCCCCATCGGCCGACTTGACGAAAGATGGCACTGGCGCTGAATGGGCGGATGTCGCGCTTCGGCAGGCGCATTTGCAGCACGAGGTGCAGCTGAAATCGGTGGGCAGTCTCTACCTCCTCGCTGCGATCCTTGTCGGACTCGTCGCCTTGTCTCTCTATTCGTCACGGCCTTTGACCTTTGCTCGCGCCGAAGCCGACGCGACCTGGTACTTGATCATCACGCTGATGCCCGTGGCGCTGATCGCGGTGTTCGTCACGATGGGCTTCGGTTTCCGTGGTCTGCACTCCTGGGTCCGGATTCCGGGCACCGCCTTCGCGATCCCCGGTCTGCTCCTGTTTCCGCTGGGCACCCTGATCAACGCCTATGTGCTTTACCTGATGTTCTGCGCCAAGGGCCGCACCGTGCTGGCCCCGGACTATGCCCGGGTGCGCGCCGCCACCCCGCATCTCCGCTATCGACGCAGCGCGCTTGAGCGCGGTGTGATCGCGGTGCTGTTGATGGCAGTGCTCGCTGTCATCCTGTGGCTGGCGTTTTTCGGAGCACGCTGACATGCGAGTCCAAGCCCCACGCAGCACCCCCAGCGCCACCGAGTTCGCCATCCTGATCGCAGTCGTGGTGGCCGCCCTGGTGTGGTCCGCCATCGACCCCACCGATCGCCTGACCTGGCTGCTGGAAGTGGTCTGGGTGATCGCCGCTCTGCCGCTGCTGATCGCCACCCGCCGGCGCTTTCCGCTGACCCGGCTGCTGTACTGGCTGATCGCGCTGCACTGCCTGATCCTGATCTACGGCGGCGCCTGGACCTATGCGCAGACGCCGCTGGGCCTGTGGGTGCAGGACGCGCTGGATCTCGCGCGCAACCACTACGACCGCCTCGGCCACTTCGCCCAGGGCTTCATTCCGGCCATCCTCGGCCGCGAGCTGCTGCTGCGGCAGACCGCGCTGCGCGAAGGCGCTTGGCTGTTCTATCTGGTGACCTCGGCCTGTCTCGCCTTCTCGGCCTTCTTTGAGATGCTGGAGTGGTGGGCGGCGCTGGTCTGGGGCGGCGCTGCGGATGCCTTCCTCGCCGCCCAGGGGGACGTCTGGGACACCCAGTGGGACATGTTCCTCGCGCTGTGCGGCGCGATCGCGGCGCAGCTGCTGTTCGGTCGCTGGCATGCACGGCAGCTGCCAGCAGCCTGAGTGCGATCCGCTAGACTTCGCGGCGTTCGGCGCGGCACGAGCTGCGCGCTTCGAGACCCTCCATGAAGATTTCGCTTGGCGCTGGCGGCGTGCGCTTCCCCGGCTGGCTGCATGTCGACGCCGATCCGCAGTGGCAGCCCGATGTGGTCGCCGACCTGTCGCAGCCGCTGCCCTTTGCCGATGACTACGCCGACTTCCTGCAGTCCGAGGACTTCATCGGCCAGCTCAGCTTCGCCCAGGCCCGCGAGCATCTGCGGGACTGTCACCGCGTGCTGAAGCGCGGCGGCGTGCTGCGCCTGCTGACGCCCGATCTCGCCGTGCTGGTCGACCACTACCAGCGCGGCGACACCCGCGTGCTGGAACTCTGGAAACGTGAGGTCGGCATCCCGCTGGTCACCGACACCCTGGGCGAGCTGATACACGCCGCGCTGACCTTCGCCGGGCAGAAGAGCTTCTACGACGAGGCCACCCTGCGCGCCCTGCTCGAGCCGCTCGGCTTCGAGGTGCAGCGCGTGGCCTACAACGCGAGCGCCTGGCCTGAGCTCCGCGGCCTGGACCTGCGCAGCCCGGACAACGCGATCAGCCTCTACCTCGACTGCCGCAAGCGCTGAGCATGGCCGCGCGTCCGCGTCTGCTGAGTCCACGCGCCTGGCTGCGGCGCGGTCGCGAGTTCACCGAGCTGTTCCTGCTGCCGGTGGCCCTGACCCTGCTGCCCTGGGCCTGGGTGCTGCGGCTCACCCGCGGGCTCTCGCGCTGGCAGGGATGGTACGTGGAGGAGATCCGCGAATCGGTGGCGCGCGCCGAGCGCTGCGGCTGGGCGCCGGATGCCGCCGCCTTCGCGCGCCGGCTGCGCTGGCGTCTGCTGATCGAGCACATGGACTGCTTCCTGGTGCCAATGCGCGGCCTCGGCTATCTGCGGCGCTGGGTGCGCGCCAGCGGCGACGCGCTGCCCGATCGCGGACCGGTGATGTTCATCGGCACCCACCACGGCTGCGGCTACTGGTTCCTGCCCTATGCGAAGTCGCTGGGCCTGTGCCCGAACATCGTGGCGCCGCGGCTGGGCCCTCTGCTCAGCCGCTCCTCGCTGTTCGGCAACCTCTACGTGCGCCTGCGTCACAAGCTGATCGCCTTCGCGGCCGGCCGACCGCTGGTGTATCGCGGGAACGCAGGTGAGGCGGTGCGGCAGATTCTGATCGAGGGTGACTGCGGCTTCGGCCTCTGCGACATGCCCACCAACCGTCCGGATGCCGTCGAGGTCGAGCTGGCCGGGCTCGACACCCGGCTGGCGCAGAACATGTTCGAGATCGCCGCCGCGGCCGATGCGCCGGTGTACCTGTTCGCCACCGACACCGACCTCGACAGCGGCCAGCGGCAGATCCACTTCCAGCGCGTCGATGCGCTGCCGATCGAGGACCAGGTGCGGGCGTTCGCCGCGATGCTCGACGCTTCGATCCGCCGCGACCCCAGCGGCTGGCGCTTCTGGTCGATCGCCCACGCCTTCTTTCCGGGGCGGTTCCCCGAAGCGCACTGGAGACCCTGATGGCGCGCCTCGTTCTGACCTACCACGCCACCCGCCTCGAAGACTGGTCGCGGAGCGGCGCCGACCTGCTGGGCCTGCGCGCGGATCTGGCGCTGCTGGCGCGCGGAGGCGTGCCGGTGCTGCCGCTGGCGGACCTGCTCGCTCCTGGCTGCACGCGCGGCGTGGCGATCACCTTCGATGACGGCACCCGCATGGATGGCGAGTCGATCACCCACCCCCGCCTGGGCGTGCTGCCCTCGATGCTGTCGGTGCTGGTCGAGGCCCGCGCCGCGCATCCGCGCCTGTGCGTATCGAGCTTCGTCATCGCTTCGGCGCAGGCGCGCGCCGACCTCGAGGCGGGGTTGGTCGACGACTACGGCCCGGCCCTGATGCACGACGGCTGGTGGCGCGCGTGTGCGCACTCCGGGCTGATGGAGTTCGAAAACCACAGCTGGGACCACAACCATCCGCTGGTGGCGCGGACGGCCCAGCGCGATAACCGCCGCGGCAGTTTTCTCGATATCGAGACCGAGGCCGAGGCCGAGGCGGAGATCAGTGCTGCCAGCGCCGAGATCGAGCGCGTGGTGGGCCGCCGGCCGCGCTGGTTCGCCTATCCCTTCGGCGATGTCAGCGACTTCCTGCGGCGCGACTGGCTGCCGCGGCGCGGGCCGCAGATCGGGCTCGTGGCGGCCTTCACCACCGAGCCGCGCGCGCTGTCTCCGGACGACGACCGCTGGGCCCTGCCGCGCTTCGTCAGCGGCCGCGACTGGCGCGACGACGATGGCTTGCTCGATCTGCTGCGGCGCGCAGGGGGCCTAAGCGAGCGGTAGGGCGGATGCGCTGCGCCAGCGCGCGCCGGTCGTCGCCCCGGCTCAGCTCCGCGGCGGATCCGTCTCCGCTGAGCCTTGGGCCTCACCTTGATCTGTCGCGCGAGTGAAGCGCACTTCGCCCGCCTCGATCCGCAGCGGAAACTGCACGACCACGCCGCGCAGGGGCGGGACCTTGGGCGAGGGTGGACGCTGCGGGCCGTCCCACAGCGGCTGTACCTCGTTCGGCCGCGCTGGCTCCCAGGTCGCCTGCTCCAGTGCGCGCTGCTCGGCTTCGAGCTCTTCCTCGATCTCCCAGCTGTAGCGCTTGCGCGGCGGCAGCGGGTCGAGCCGCGCCCACACGAGGCCGCTGATCACGCCGAACACCGCGCCGGCGAGGTGGTACTCCCAGCTCACGCCGGGCTCGCGCGGCAGCACCGTCAGCAGCATGCCGCCGTAGAGAAAGAAGGCGACGAAGCCGGTGGCGATGGCGACGCGGTCGCGGCGCATCAGCCCCAGCGTCAGCAGCAGGAACATCAGGCCGTGGGTGAGCCCGCTGGCGCCGATATGGAAGCTTTCGCGGGCGAAGCCCCACACCGCGAGGCCGGCCAGCGCCCAGATCAGCGGCAGGCTGCGCCAGGTGGCTTTGGGGAACGAGGCGAAAGCGAGGGTGCCCAGCACCAGCAGGGCCAGTGTGTTCGACATCAGATGCGCCACCGAGCCGTGCAGGAGCGGTGCGGTCAGCACGCCGAGCAGGCCGGCCCACTCGCGCGGGCGGTTGCCGAGCACGCCGAAGTCGGCGTCGAAGGCGAGCTCGAAGGCCTTGATCCACCACAGCAGCACGATGAAGCCGCCGGCGATGAACAGACCGCGGCGGAAGCGCTGGCGGTCATGGGCGGCCTGGGTGGCGGGGTCGGGATGGGTTTCGTGTACGGGAAGGTCCATGCCGTCGTGGGGTTGGGGCGCGTCGCCGTTTGCGCAAGGGTGACCGGGGGCGCGTCGCGCCCGCGAAACGACGCGTCGAGGCCAGAGCCCGCCGGCCCGCGAGCGGCGCCCTTTCAGCCGGGCTTCATGCCAATCGCGGCCGGGCCTCACTCCGCGTGCATGCCGCAAGGTATTGAAAAGGCAAAACAAACGCTGTTCACCCGGGCGCTGCGCCGCCCGCGTGGGCGTGGCGATCGCTGCGGCTCGGCGCGCCGCACTCACCCGATCTTGCTCTTACTGCACTGCCGCAGGCCGTAAGATGCGCGCCGTCACGATTCTCAAGCGCCCTTCGCGCCCCGTGCGTGGCTCGCACGCGACTCACGAAACCCCGAATGACCGAATCCACCGCCATCGAGTTCGACCGCGTCACGCTGGCGCGTGGCCCGCGCGTGATCCTGCGCGAGGCCAGCCTGCGCGTGCCGGCCGGCAAGGTCACCGCGGTGATCGGTCCGTCCGGCGCCGGCAAGTCGACCCTGCTGCACGCGGTGACGGGCGAACTCGACGCCCAGGCCGGCCGCGTGCGCGTGCTCGGCTTCGAGCACCCCGCGCGCAGCACCGCCGAGCTGTTCCGCCTGCGTCGGCGCATGGGCGTGCTGCTGCAGGGCAATGGCCTGTTGACCGACCTTTCGACCTTCGAAAATGTCGCCCTGCCGCTGCGCGAGCACACCCGCCTGCCGGAGCCGGTGCTGCGCGAGCTGGTGCAGATGAAGTTGAACGCGGTCGGCCTGGCCGAGGCCGGCGCGCTGATGCCGCAGGAGCTCTCGGGCGGCATGGCGCGCCGCGTGGCGCTCGCCCGCGCGCTGGTGCTGGACCCGCCGCTGATGTTGTACGACGAGCCGCTGACCGGCCTCGACCCCATCGCCTGCGGCGTGATCCTGTCCTTGATCCGCAACTTGAACGACAGTCTGGGCCTGACCAGCTTCGTGATCACCCACCATGTCGCCGAGAGCCTTGCGATGGCCGACCACGTGGTGGTCGTCGCCGAGCAGGGCATCGTCTTCGCCGGTTCGCCGGATGCACTGAACGCCACCCGCGATCCCCTGCTGCGTCAGTTCCTCGACGGCGCGCCGGACGGCCCCATCGGCTTCGACTATCGCCGCAGCGGCGCGGGGGCTTCGCATGGCTGAGATGCTCGCCTCGTTGGGCCGGATGGGCTTGTTTCTGCTGCGCGTGCTCGGCGCGATCCGGCCGGGCCACGGTTTTGTGCGCGACACCGCCGCGCAGATCTATTCGATCGGCTCGCGCTCGGTCTCGATTGTCGCGGTCGGCGGCGCCTTCGTCGGCCTGGTGCTCGCCCTGCAGGGCTACCGCACCTTGAGCACCTTCGGTGCCGGCAGCTCGCTCGGCACGCTGCTGGGGCTCACGCTGTATCGCGAACTCGGGCCGGTGCTGGCGGCGATCCTGTTCTGCGGGCGCGCCGGCTCGGCGATGGCCGCCGAGCTGGGCCTGATGCGCGCGACCGACCAGATCACCGCGCTGTCGATGATGGCGATCGATCCCGTACGCAAGGTGGTCGCGCCGCGCTTTCTGGCCGGCGTGATCAGCCTGCCGGTGCTGACCATGGTGTTCTGCGCCTTCGCCATTCTCGGCGGCTACGTGCAGGGCGTGCTGGTGCTGGGGCTCGACAGCGGCTTCTACTGGAGCTCGCTGCAGCAGAGCATCGACCTGGTCGACGACTTCGGCCAGTCCATCGTCAAGTCGATCTTCTTCGGCATCGCCACCACCCTGATCGCCACTTACGCCGGCTACCACGCGCCGCCCACCATCGAGGGCACCTCGATCGCCACCACCCGCTCGGTGGTGATGGGCTCGCTGATGGTGCTGTGCCTCGATTTCATCCTGAGCGCAACGCTGTACTGAGGACGCCATGGCAACTTCTGCAAAGACCGAATGGAGCGTCGGCTTCTTCATCCTGATGGGCTTCGCCTGCGCGCTGGTGCTGGCGTTTGCCTCCACCAACTCGAAGGACGGCCTGCGCGGCGAGAGCTACAGCGTGACCGCGCGCTTCTCCAACGCCGGTGAGCTGAAGGTGCGCGCGCCGGTGCGCATCGCCGGCGTCAAGGTCGGCGAGGTCGCCAGCGTGGTGCTGGACCCGCAATCGTTCGACGCCGTCGCCACTCTGCGGATCAGCAGCGATGCCGGCGAGCTGCCCGCGGATACCGCCGCGGCGATCTACACCAGCGGGCTGCTGGGCGATCGCTATGTGGGCCTGGCGCCGGGCGGCGACCCCGAGCCGCTCAAGGACGGCGACGAGATCCTGCTGACCCAATCGGCCGTCGTGTTGGAACAGCTCATCGGCCAGTTCATGTTCGGTAACGGTGAGTCGGGCGAAAACGCCGGCACGCCCCCCAGCGCGACGGAGTAAAGGAGAACCCATGCGCATCACCCAGATCCTGCAGTCGAGCGTGCTGACCTTGCTGCTCTGCGCCAGCGCGGCCGTGGCCGCCAACGTGCGCCCCGCGGCCATCGTCGAGGAGCGTACGGAGACCGTGCTGAAGACTCTGGTCGAGCAGCGCGCCGCCTTCAGCGCCGATCGCGGCAAGCTCAACGCGTTCGTCGAAAGCGAGCTCGACGCCCTGTTCGACCGTGAGTACTCGGCCCGCCTGGTGCTGGGTCGGCACAGCCGCGGTGCCGATCCGGCCAAGGTCAGCGCCTTTGCCAATGCCCTGGTGAAGAGCCTGCTCAACAAGTACGGCGCCGCCATGCTCGACGCCGACCCCAGCCTCGATGTGCGCGTGGCCGGCGAGACCGAGCTGCGCGGCGGCCAGATCGTGCGCGTGGCCAGCGAGATCCACCGCCGCGGCGGCGCCCCGGTCAAAGTCGACTATCTGTTCCGTCCGGTGGGTGAGGCCTGGCTGGTGTTCGATGTGATCGTCGAAGGCGTGTCCTACGTGCAGACCTTCCGCACCCAGTTCGACGAGCGCCTGCGTCGGCAGAGCCTGGACGAAGTGATCGAGGGCCTGAACCGCGGCGAGATCGATGTCCAGGGCTGAGCCCGCCCTGCAGATGCGCTTCGAGGCCGGCGTGCTGACCCTCGCCGGTCGCCTTGGTGTCGAAGAGGCCGCGATTCTGCTCGGCGAGGCCGCGCGCCACAGTGCCGCCCTGCAGCGTATCGACCTCGGTGCGCTCGACGACATCGACAGCGCCGGCGTCGCCTGCCTGCACCTGCTGCGGCGTGAGGCCGGAAGCGCTGGCCGAACGCTCGCCCTGCAGCCGGTCTCGTCACGCTACCGCGCCATCTGCGTCGCGCATCGATTGTCCACCGACTGACGCGCGAGCTCGCGCATCCTCAGTCCAGCCCCACCCGCATCGCCACACCCCGTCGCACCGAGCGCAGGAGAGCGCCATGAACACACGCATCGCACGCAGCCTCGTCGTCAGCGCGCTCGCGCTGGCGCTGCTCGGCCTGGGCCAGGATGGCCGCGCGCAGGACACCACCACGCCCCCCAGCTGGGGCCCGGGGCTGGACCTCGAGAACTCCGGACCGCGCAGCGCCGTGGCCTCCGAATCGCAGGTGCAGGCTGATCCGTGGGAGCGCTTCAACCGCCCCATGCATCGATTCAACATGACCCTGGACCGCATCGCCCTGCGGCCTGTCGCCAAGACCTACCAGACCTTGACGCCCGCGCCGCTGCGCAACGGCGTGCGCAAATTCTTCAGCAACCTGCAGCAGCCCTTGGCCTCGCTCAATCTGCTGCTGCAGGGCGAGCCGGGCCCGGCCGGCGCCGCCCTTGGCCGCTTCGCGATCAACGCCACCGTTGGCATCGGCGGCTTCTTCGATCCGGCCAGCCGCATGGAGATTCCCTACCGTGACGCCGACTTCGGCCAGACCCTGGGGCGCTGGGGCTGGCGCGACTCGCGCTATCTGGTCATGCCGATTTTCGGCCCGGGCACCGTGCGCGATGTCGGCGGCCGCCTCGCCACCACCCGCGTCAGCCCGATCAGCTGGACCGCCAGCGAGTACGGCTGGGGCGTCAGCGTGATGTACGGCATCGACGCGCGCGCCAGCGCCCTGCAGTTCGACGATCTGCTGCGCGAAGCCGAGGACGACTACCTGCTGGTCCGGGACGCCTACCTGCAGCGTCGCCGCTGCCAGATCGAGGACTGCAGCAGCGATCTCCCCGACTACCTGCTGCCCGACTACGACTACGAGATCCCGGACGTCGACCTGGGCGAAATCCGGCGCTGAGAGCATGTGAAAGATCCATCCGCCTACTGCGACCGCTTCTGGCGGCCCGAGGCGGCAGCGCGCCAGGCGGCGGATTCCGCGCTCATTCGCTCGCCAGACTGCCTCGAATTCACGCGCCGCGCCTTGCCACGAAGACCCATAGACGCCCTCGCTGCGGCGGCTGGACTTCTTCTCACGCTCTGAGCCCGCAGGCGCCTTGCGGCCGCCGGACGGGCTGAGCACCCGCCCGCTGCTCGAATTCACGGCCGGACGCTCCAGTCGCGCCTACGCTTCGCAGCCCAGGGGCCGATGCCGCCCGACCGCAGACCTCAGGCGTTTCCATGTCCACGCAGCCGCAGCCCGACCGCCTCGATGCCGTGCTCGACCAGGTCTGGAGCCTTCTGATCGAAGGCGCCGCGCGCCGCCAATCGCCCTTCCACCAGGGCGTGTTCGCCAGCCTTGGCGCGTACGGGCCCGACGCGCGCTACGTGGTGCTGCGTCGGGCCGAGCGCGAGACCTCACGCCTCGCTTTCCACACCGATCGCCGCTCGCCCAAGCTCCGCCAGTTGCACGACGACCCGCGCGCCAGCTGGTGTTTCTTCGGTGAGGGCGTACAGCTGCGTCTCGCCGGTCGCGCCACGCCGCAGCTCGTGGGCGAGGCCGTCGACGCCGCCTGGCAGCGCACCACCGCCTTCGGCCGCCGCTGCTACACCGTCGACAACGCGCCGGGTGCCGCCCTCACCGAGGCCGGCAGCGGCCTGCCGGCGAATGCGCTGCAGCCCGGCCTCGCGCCCGCACTCGTCGAACTGGGCCGCGAGCACTTCGCCCTGGTCGAGTTCACTCTTGAGCGGATCGACTGGCTGCACCTCGCCCACAGCGGCCACCGTCGCGCCCAGTTCGAGGCCGCCGACGGCTGGCAGGGGCGGTGGGTGCAGCCCTGAGGATCCCAAGGCAGCGTCGACCCCCAGCAGACCCCACCGGATGCCCGTAGCGTCAAGGCGCGCGCTGCCCTCAGGCATGTGTTCTCCGCTCTTGTTCGGATTCGTCCCCCTACGCGGTCGACATCGCACAGCGGTATTCCTTCTGGTGCGTCTGCCCGCCAGCCGCCGTGCTGCATCCATCCAGTGTCATCTTCGAGGAGGAAGATCGGTCACCCACGTCCGTTCGCATCGGCGTCCGGCACTGGAAGGACGTCAGATCGTCCACGATTTCTACTACGATTGAGCGCGACAGTCGGCTCAAGGGATTGAACCGCACTGGCGCAATCGCCCGGGGAGGGCGCGACCGAGAGCCTCTTATGCACGAACAACGCGCGCCGGTGACGGCTGCGGGCGAGGAGCTGCATCCTCGTCGCCTCAGCTGGATGCTGGCCTTCTTTGTTGTATCCGGCCTGTCCGGGTTGATCTACCAGTCGATCTGGAGCCAGTACCTGAGCCTGCTACTCGGCAGTTCGGCCTATGCTCAGTCCTTGGTCCTTTCGATCTTCATGGGCGGCATGGCGGCAGGCGCCTGGATCGCTGCCCATCTGGTAGGTCGGTTGCGCAATCTGCTGCTCGCCTACGGTTGGATCGAAGGCGTGATCGGCCTGATTGGTCTGCTTTTCCACGCCATATTTCTCCTCGTCAGCCACTGGCTTTACACCAGTTGGCTCCCCGGCCTGGAGTCCGCGGGGGCCGTGACAGCGGCGCGCTGGCTGGTCGCGGCTGTCCTGATCCTGCCTCAGACGATCCTGCTCGGCACCACCTTCCCGATCATGAGCGCGGGTTTGATGCGCTGGATGCCGCAGCGCGCCGGTGCTGTCCTCGGGGGGCTGTACTTCTACAACTCGATCGGTGCCGCCGCAGGCGCCCTGCTGGCCACCTTTGTCCTGGTGCCTGCTGGAGGGCTGCCCGGTGCGATGGGGTTCGCTGCGATCCTCAACCTGCTCATCCTTGCTGGCGTTTACCTGGCGCGCATTCCGGACCACGCGGCCGAATCTCAGCTTGGCGGCGCCACCGTGCTGGCTCCGTCCCCCCAGCCGGAACTACAGCCAGCGGGGCGCGCGCGTGCGGACCGCAGGGCCGCGGCAGTGCTGCTCATAGCGTGTCTGACCGGGCTGTCATCCTTCATGTATGAGGTGGGCTGGATCCGAATGCTCTCGCTCGCTCTGGGCACCAGCCAGCACGCGTTCGAGTTGATGCTGGCAGCATTCATCGGCGGGCTCGCGCTGGGCGGTCTGTACGTGCGCGGCAAGCTCGACAGCGTGGCCGACCCCATGCGCTATGCGGGGGGCATCCAGATCCTGATGGGGCTGTCGGCGCTTGCCACACTGCCGCTGTATGACCACGCATTTGCCGTCGTGAGCGGCCTGCTGAACACCTTGGCGCCCAGTGCCAGCGGCTATCTGTTCTACAACATCGCAACAGCCGCGATTGCCATCGTGATCATGCTGCCTGCCGCATTCTTCGCGGGAATGGCGCTGCCGGTGCTCACCTACATCCTGCTGCGGCGCGGCGCGGGCGAATCGGCGATCGGCAAGGCGTATGCCCTCAACACCCTCGGCGCAATCCTCGGCGTGTTCGCGATGGTGCATCTGGCGATGCCGGCGATCGGCCTCAAGCTGAGCATGGTGCTGGCCGCTTCGATCGACCTCGCGCTCGGTCTCTGGCTTTTGTATGCCGCGGGTGGCAACGGTGTTCGGGCTCGGGTCGGGTTCGCGTTGGGCTGCTGCGTGGTGGGTATCGTGACGGCTCTGACTCTGGCCAGGTTCGATCCGAGGCAGCTGCACTCAGGTGTGTACAGAACCCGCGTGGCGGCGATCCAGGAAGCGCGCAGCATCCTGTACGAGGCGGATGGAAAGACAGCCTCGATCGCGATGCACGGCATACCCGGCGAAACCCTGACGATCGCCACCAACGGCAAGCCCGACGCCTCGATCACCATGAAGGAAGGGGCTCCGCCCAGTCACGACGAGCCCACCATGGTGATCGCCGCCCTGCTGGGGTTGGCTGCGCATGCCGACCCGCGTGATGTGGCGGTGATCGGCTTTGGCTCAGGGTTGACCACGCACACCCTGGCATCCAGTCAGCTGCCAACCGGCATCACCACCGTGGAGATCGAACCGCGCATGGTGGATGCGGCGCGGGGCTTTGGCGAGCGTGTCGCGCGCGCCTATGAAGATCCGCGCTCGAAAATCGTTATCGACGATGCGCGTGCGTACTTCTCGGGCATGGGCGCACGCTACGACGTCATCGTGTCGGAGCCGTCAAACCCCTGGGTTGCCGGCGTGGCGAAGCTGTTCTCGACCGAGTTCTACGCCTTCGTGAAGCGGCATCTCAAGCCGCGTGGCGTCCTGGTGCAGTGGCTGCAGGCCTACGAAATCAGCGACGCCACCGCGCTCACGGTGCTGCGCGCGCTGGATGCGGAGTTCTCGGACTACGCTCTCTATCTCAGCAACGACACCGACATCATCATCCTCGCGGTCGCGGAGGGAGCCCTGCCGCCCTTGAGCGCCGAGCTGCTGCGCGAGGACGCCATCGCTGAGCTGGCGGAACTCGCCGGCATCCGTAGCCTTGACGACCTGCGCGAGCGGCTGCTGGCGGATCGCGCACGACTGCAACCCCTGTTGAAGCTGGACGGTGGGCCCGCGAACTCCGATTTCCGGCCGGTGCTGGCCGATCACGCCCCGCGCGACCGGTTCATGCGGATGCGCGCCGAGATGCTGCTGGGGCTGTACCGGAGCCCGCTCGGCGTCCTGCGGCTTGCCGGCGTGACCGCCGCCAACACGTCGGATGCATGGCGGGATCCCCCGGTGGGCCTGACCATGCTCCACCACCGACGGCATGCCGAGGAGCTTGCTTCGGGCTTGCTGGCACGCCCGGTCAGCGGTGAACGCAGGGAGGCCATCGACGACCAGCGCTGGCGGGGTCTCGCGCATCGACTGCGGGAGCTGGGTGGCGTGTGCTTCGCCAATGTCTCGGCCAACAACGCCAATGGCCTTGTTCTTGATGCCTTCGAGCTGCTGGCGAACTTCCAGAACGCGAAGGATCTGCATGCCATCTTCGTCGAATCCGGTTGGCTGCGCTGTGCGGAAGATTCGTCGCGCGCACCGGTGCCTCTCCTGAAGGCCTTGGCAGCCGTGGTAGCGCAGGATGACACGGCGCAGGAGCTCCTCTCTCGTTTGCTCGAAGCTGACGAGCAAGAGATGAGCGGCGCCCACAAGCAGGATCTCGTCCATCTTGAACTGCTGTTGGTCATGCAGCGTGACGGTGCCGATGCGATGCGGATGCGACTGTCCGAGCGGATCGCCCTGTTCCCGCCCGGCCCTGCCCGTTTCCGTCTGGAGCTGACTGCCGCGGTGCTCGATCAGGCCCTTGCCGAGGGCAGGTTGGCCCGAGTCGCCGGAGCCCCGTGAACACCGCGGTGGCAAGCCGCGCCTCGCCCGAGCCGATCGTGACGGACACCTTGGAGCTGACTCGCATCGGCCGAGGGGGGTGCTGGCGGCGCGCCGAGGTGCCGGAGCGACCGCGCACCGGCGAGCCTTCGCGTTCGGTCGACCACTTGATTTCTGCCCAGGCAGAGGGTCTGCCATGCCGCGTGCCCGGCGGAGCAGCTTTCCGCGGGATCCATCGTTCCGCAATTCAAAGGCTTGGACCGGCTCGGGTGCCGTGTCGCCCCCGACGACGGGCATTGCGGTCCGCTGCCGCAGAACATGGGCGGTGGTTGAACAATTGAAAAATGTCGTATAGGTTTGTGCCCGGATGTAATAATACCATCCGTATGTACTGTGAATACTGATGCTCCGCCCGCCGACGCAGCGCGTCTGGCGTTGGGGTAGCCGGACGAACCGGCTAGGCGGGGCCGCAGCAAGGGATCGGGCACCTGCGTGCGCCACGAACCCGAAGATCACTTCGACCGCCGCCGGTGGTCGTCCGTGATGGCTCGGAAGCAAGGACGCGCTCCGACGCCACAATCCACCAACTCGTTAGGGGAGTCCTGCATCATGAGCAAGTCCATTCGTTTCGTTTCGCCCAAGCGCAGCCTCGGTCAGGGCATGACCGAGTACATCATCATCGTCGCCCTGATCGCGATCGCCGCCATCGCCGTCACCAGCCTCTTCGGTGGCTCGGTGCGCAGCCAGATGGCCGGTATGGCCCAGGAAATGGGTGGCACCTCCGCAAACGCCCAGATTGGTAACGCCAAGCAGGCGGGCCAGAAGGCCGCCAACGTCGCCAACACCACCGCGACCAACACCAACCTGGGCAACTACGACGCCGCCGGCAGCAAGGCGGTTCAGTAGTCTCTGCCGCCTCCCTTGCGTGCATAGCGCACAGGGAGGCGTCTCGGGGCCTCGCCGCTTGCCTGCACGCGGCTGAGGCCCTGGCTCTTGGTGTGGGCATGCATTCGGCTTGCCGAGCAGTGCGAGTCCAGCGTCGCTGACCATGCGGCTGTTCGTCTGCGCTGCCGAAACTTGAGCCTGTGCAAGACCTGCAGCGTGTACAAAACCTGCAGCCTGTGCCCCGGGGGAACCATGGTCATGCGCTCACTTCGCCTACAACGCGGTCACGCCACCATGCTGACCGTCATCATGTTCGCTGCCGTTGGCCTCGCCGGCGTGGGGATGTACAACACGGGCGTACTGACAACCGAGAAGGTGCGAATCCAGACGATTTCGGATTCCGCCGCCTATAGCGTTGCGTCAGTCGTTGCGCGCGACATGAACTTCAAGGCGTATACCAACCGTGCCATGGTGGCAAACCAGGTTGCGGTCGCCCAGCTGGTCGGTTTGGCCTCCTGGTCGAAGATGCTTCGTAACGCCGGTCAGAACTTCAATCGTGTCACCACGCCCCTGCAGGCCATTCCCTACGTTGGCGCCGTCATACGCATTCTCGGGCAGATCATCGAACAGAGCACGCGCTACTTCGATGAGGCCATCTCGCGGATCATGCCGGCCCTGATCCTTGCGGAGGAGGCCGTTCTCACGGCCATCTCAGGCGCTCAGATTGCGCACCATGGTGTCACGGTCGGGCTTGCCCAAGCTGCTCTGGAAGATGTGGTCACCGGCTCTGATCCTTCGATCAACACCGCCTCGATCGTGACCAATACGGCGATGTGGACATCGTTCTTCAACGCATGGGGTGGCAAGCAGGAGTTGATCCGGCCTCCGCAGCGCACCAGCGGCACTGCCACCTCGCGCCGTGCGCGGGAGCGCATGGAAGAGTTCCGGGTGGTCACAGAACAGAGCAGGGACGGGTTCTCCCGCCATAGAACCTATAACTGGTTCGAAGTGTCGTGGCTTTGGCCCGCGCAGTTCCGCATACGCAAGTTCGGCGGCTCCGATCTGATGCCCAATCCCACCACGGACAGACAGTTCAACTTCAACTGGACCGCCATGGATGTGGTTGGTGTCGAGACTCGCACCTGGCGTTTCTTGAGAGGCTGGAGCAGCTGGAGGGAAACGCTGCCCTTCGGCTACGGCGCCGCGCATGCCTTGACCCAAGGGAGTTTCTACAACTACCCGGCGAACTGGAACCAGCGGCGCGACAACCAGTATGTCTGGGGCAACGGCGTCCGGTCGATGCCGATGAATGCCGGCATCGCTCAGGCCCGCTACGGCAACAACAATCTACGCCGCAGTTTCGGCCTGCGACCGTTCTTCGACCTCCGTGACCGCGGTCGAGTCGCCGTGGGCGACCTCAACGTCAAGATCTTGCTGACCAAGGGCGACGGTGACCTGGACGCTTGGGAAAACGCCATTACGCGTGCGGGCGGAGGCGTGACGGGCGCGTTCAACACGCGTGAGCACGGAGGTCTGGCTGGTGGGCGTATGGCTGCCCTTGCAAAGGCAGGCGTCTACTTCTCCAGGGATCACGATCCCCATTACCGACCCTCCAACCGCCGCAACGACATCAATCTTGCCGGGACTTCTGCCGGGCGAAGGCGCGATTTCGGCGACCTATACAACCCGTACTGGCAGGTGCGGCTGCTGCCTCCCACCACGGCTGAGCGCACGCTTGCGCTGGCGGCTGTAGGAGTGAACCTGTGAACAGACAACGTGGCGCCACCCTCGTCGAGTTCGTCCTGATGGCCGGGCTGCTTCTGGTGCCCGCTTTTCTCCTTACTCCCGTGCTCGGCAAGATGACCGCGGGCAAGCATCGCTATGAGCAGGGCCTGCGCTACGCCGCTTGGGAACGCACGGCTTGGCACGAAACTCGGCCGCGCTACGTGAGCACGCCCGCGGTGAAGACCGCCAACGATCTTGCCAGTGAGGTGCAGAGTCGCGTTTACGGGCGTCGGGGCACCGTTCTGCGAGCTGACGACCGCGTTCGCACACGCGATAGCGAGCGGCCGCAGGATTACATCTTGCACCGCCCTGTGCTGGTCTCGCTGGATGCCCAGCAGGCTGGGTACCGCCCCTGGATGCCGAACGCAGTGAACGATCAGCAGCGTCCGGTCTATGCCACTGCCAACCAGAGCCGGTCGCGATTGAGCGGCACAGCCTCGGCTGCGCAGCAGGCAGCGCTTGACCTGCTGTCGCTGACCTCGTTCCGCGTCGAAACCGCGAGCGTCTATGCGACCAGGCTCAGCACCGATCTCGAGGACGTGAACCGCTACAAGGAGTTTCGTGTCAACAACGACATGAGCGCGGCACCACTGGATCTGCGGATTGATCGCGAGAACGGCCGGCCCCGGCAACTGCTTCTGCTGGCGGATGGCTGGGGTGCCGCTCGCCGCGAGCATGTGGCGGGTCAAGTTCGTTCACTGCTTCCGACCGAGCTGCTGAACAATCCGGGCATTGATTCGGCCCTTCAGATAATGAGCTGGCTGTTCATTGCGCAAGAGCTTGACGATCTCGAATTCGGCAAGGTCGACACCGAGGTGACCCCCGCTCACCGCCTGGGGACGTATCGATGATCCGGTCTGGACGTGTCCTGCAGGCTCTCGCCCTGAGCGCGAGCCTCGCTTTCGTGGGTTCCGCGCTGGCCGGATCCTTCGACGAGTTCCCGGCTCCAGAGGGGGCGAGCATCGCCCAGGTCGGGCTCAACATGCGCCTGAACGGTATCCGCATGTCCAGCTGGGAGCTGCGGACAGAGCGAACCCTGGCCTCGGTGATCGAGTTCTACCGCCGCGAGTGGGGCACGGGCGACAGCCAGCGGCCTGGCTACACCCTGGTCGACCTCGGCGAGAGCCAGCTGATAACCCATGTCGACGAGCGGAGAGGTCTGATCTATACGGCGCAGCTGCAGGCTGTCGGGAACGAGACCTTGGGGCAACTGGCGGTGACCGACATGCTTGCCGGCAAGGGCGTCGCGCCCGAGACCCTGTTGAAGGGTTTCCCGCGGCCCGGTGGCAGCGCCGTGGAGAGTGTTCTGGAGGCCGACGAGGCCGGCTGGAAGAGCCGCACCATCACGCTGAGCAACTCGCGCTCCGTGCAGCAGAACCTGGACCAGTTCATCAGCGCACTGACCACTCAAGGCTGGCATGTCGAGCAGGCGGCCATGGTGCGCTCGGGCGACGGGGCGCTGAGCGCGCAGCGCGGCAACGATCGATTGCAGCTCGCCGTGACCCGCGCGCCCGATGGATTGAGCCGGACGATCGCCGTGTGGGAGGAGCGATGAAGCAGCAGCGCGGCTTCGCCACCACCGAGTACATCATTGTCGGCTTGGTGATTGTCTGGGTCCTCTTGGCGCCCATGGATGACATTCCACCCTTCAACGGCCGATCCATCGTCGTCACCCTGATCGATGTCATGAAGCAGGTTTACGCTAACTTCGCTTACGGCATCGGGCTGCCGCGCTTCCGTTAGCCCGGCTCCGGCACAGGTTGCGGTAGTCGAAGCACAGGCGGGCGAACCAGGGAGGGTCGCGCCTGCCGACGATATTCATCAGGGGACAGCACAACACATGAGCTTGAAAGAGAAGCTGGCCGTCGCGGGCCGGAGTTGGGGTTTACTCGCCGCCGCGCTGGTGCTGGGCGGTCTCGCCTTCGTCGGCAGCTCGTACTACCTGGAGTCGCGCGAACGTGCCCTCAGCGAGGAACTGTTCTCGCAGCTTGAAGAGAAGAGATCCGTGGTGGTGGCCACCATGGAGCTCGCGCCCGGCGCGGTGATCTCGCCGCAGAACATGGCGGTTGCAAACGTCCCGGTCAGCCACCTCTCCGCCAGCGCGATAGGACCGGAGTTGTTCGACAACTACGCCGAGAAGGTCCTACTGGCGCCCATGTCGCCAGGCGAGCCGCTGCTCCACCACTTCGTCGCAGGCGATTTTGCCGAACGCTTCTCCGACTTGCTCGAACCGGGTGAGCGTGCAGTGACGTTGCCGATCGACGAGATCAAGTCCAACGACGGACTGCTGCAGCTGGGCGACCGCGTCGACCTGCTCCTGGTTGCCGGGGGTACGGACAAAGCCTCGGAGACTGAGCTGGTGCCGATGGTCGAGAACGTTCGCGTGCTGGCCACCGGACGCACCACCCTTGCAACGCGCAGCGCGGACTTGCCGAGCGGTGATGCCGAAGCCGATCTCGCCATGGGCTACTCCACCGTGACGGTCGGCGTCACGGCCGATCAAGCCACTCAGCTCCTGCTGGCGAAGGATGTGGGCGACCTGGTGGTGTTGCTCCGCAATCGCAGCGACACTGCGGCGCTCCAGGCCACTGCACTCAGCGCGGAGCGCATGCTCGGCGGTGCGCGCGAGGACGCCTACGACTACTTCTCCGGCTCGCAGTCGGAATCCGGATCCTTGGTCCGCAGCACGCGGCTGGTGGCGCGGCCGCGCGACAGCGAGCGCTACCCGACGAGCGATCCGGGCCCTGCAAGCGAGGTGAACCTGGAAGCGCCCGCGGAGACTGGCGCCGGGGCGCCCGAGCAGCGGAGCGGCGAATCTGCCGGAGACGGCCGATGAGCCGCGGCTGTTTCAGCGACATCAGATCCAGAATCGGGGGAAACGTGCGGAATCGCCACTCGTGGAACGGTTGGGCCCAAGCCCTGTGCTGCCTGTTGGCCTGTGCAGTATCGAGCCTGCTGCCAAACCTGGCCGCGGCCAAGGATCTGGTAGATCTGCATGCGGGAGGCGTCAAGCTACTCGAAGTCGGCGAGATCGAGCGCCTGGTGGTGGGCAACGATCGCACCGTTGGCACTTCGGTGCTTGAGGGCGGGCGCCTGTTGATGATCGGACTGCAGCCCGGTACCAGTGATCTCAGAGTCATGTTGCGCGACGGCGGCGAGCGAGAGTACGCCGTCACAGTCCATCCCCGCGATATCGCATCCATCGTGGGCACCGTGGGCGCGCTGCTGATCGACTTTCCGGAAGCGCGGGTACGGGCCATCAATGGCGTGGTCGTGGTCGATGGCTCGGTGCCACGCAGCCAGCTTGCGGCGGTTCAGGAGCTGATCCGCCAGATCCCCGGAGTGGTGTCCCTGCTCGAAGCCAAGACGGTGCCGATCGAAGTCGTGATGAAAAGCTTCCCGCTGGTGCGCGTGCGCGAGATCAACGGCGTGATGGTGGTTGAGGGTGAAGTCAGCGAGGTCGACAAGCAGCGCTTCGATTCGTCCATGGCCAGCTTCCCGAACGCGGTCTCGCTCGTTCGCGTGACCCGATTCGAAGCCGCGCCGATGATTCGCGTCGCGCTTCGCATCATCGAGGTCAATCGGGAATCCAGCCGGCGTATCGGCATCAACTGGGACGCGAGCTTTGCCGGCCCCTCGATCGGCAGCACCGGTGCCTCCATCACCAACTCACGGTTCCGGGTCGTGCCGCAGGGCTTGGAGACCATCACCCAGAACATCGGCGTAAACGACGCGCGCTGGTTCGCCTATGCCGGCTGGACCACCCGCGTGTTCTCGGCGGTCGACATGCTCGCACTCGACAACAAGGCAACCACATTGGCCGAGCCCAACCTTACGACCCGGAGTGGCGAATCCGCAGCGTTCTTCGCGGGCGGAGAGTTTCCCTATCCCGTGATCGGCACCTTCGGTCAGCCCGGCGTTGAGTTCAAGCCGTATGGCCTCCGTTTTGAGATCTTGCCCATCGCCGAGGAGGGGGGCGCTATTCAAACGGTGCTGAAAGCAGAGATCAGTACCTTGGACCGTGCCAATCAGATCAACGATGTTCCTGGCCTGCTCAAGCGTGAGACCGAGTCCACCGTCACCCTGCGCGCGGGTGAAACCATGATCATCTCGGGCTTGATCTCGGCAGATGAAGTCCGAAACATGAACGGAGTGCCAGGCCTCTCAAGCATTCCGGTGCTGGGTGAGCTGTTCAAGTCGCGCAATTTCCAGGAGCGCAAGACAGAACTCGTGGTGATGGTGACCCCCTACCTGATGGCGCAGGGCGAGAAGCCCGGCGCCCAGGTGGAGGCCACGACTCAGCGAATGCGCAACCTGGTCGACCAACAGATTCTTGAAGGCGCGCTAGCGGAGTAGAGCGGTGTACCAAGTACAGATCAGTACCAGCAAGGGCACGGTGATCGGCAACGAGCTGATCTCCGACCCGCTCTGCCGCATCGGCAAGGCCAGCGACAACCACATCGTCTTGCACGGCTGGCAGGTTGGCAAATGCCACGCCAGTCTGCGCCTCGTGGGTGCGGACGTGTATCTGGACGACCTTGGCACCGGCGGCGGCACGCGCGTCAATGGCCAGCGTATCGAGACCTACGGACCGCTCTCCAGCGAGGATGTCATCGAGATCCACAGCTATCTGATCCGGATCAAGCCTCCGACCAATCGATACCTTGGCGCCAACGATCCGCAGGGTGCAGACGTCCCCGCTGCCGCGACCTCCGCCCCGCACAAGGCAGCTGTGGCAGCTTCGCAAAGCGCGGCTGCAGAGGCAGGCACCGTGGAACGCCCGACGAGCCCTGTGCCGCCGCCCGCAGCCGCGCCGCGCCCGCCCGCGGCACCCGAAACTGCGGCACCCGTGGAAGGCGAAGAGCAATCGAAGATCGGAGCCCTTACCGTCGAATGGCGGCGTCGCCTGCACAAGTCCCTGCTTGAGCAGATGGACCTGCGCCGGATGGCGGTCAACCAGATGTCGCATGAGGCTCTGCGTCGCGCCACCGAGGACCTGCTGGAGAGCATCCTCACGCAGACTGACCTGCCCCGTGAGCTTTCCCGAGCGGCGCTCAAGAAGCAGGTCGTCGATGAGGCAGTGGGCCTGGGGCCGCTCGAAGAGCTGATCGAGGACGAGGACGTCAGCGAGATCATGGTCAATGCCGCTGACCAGATCTTCTACGAGCGGGCCGGCAAGCTTGAGAAGTCTCGGGTGACCTTCACCGACGACCAGGCGGTGCTGGCGGCGATCGAACGTATCGTCAGTCCGCTCGGGCGACGCATCGATGAAAGCTCGCCGATGGTCGATGCGCGCCTGCGCGATGGCTCGCGCGTCAACGCGGTCATTCCTCCGCTGGCCCTGAAGGGGCCGTGCATCACCATCCGAAAGTTCATGAAGGAGCGGTTGACGATCGACCGCCTGGTCGGATTCGGCTCCATGAACGATGCCATGGCCGGGGTGCTGCGGACTGCCGTACTGGCCAAGCGCAACGTTGTCATCTCAGGGGGCACAGGCTCGGGCAAGACCACCCTGCTCAATGTGCTGTCGGGTTTCATTCCCTTCAACGAGCGCGTGGTGACGGTCGAGGACGCAGCCGAGCTGCAGCTTCCACAGCCCAATCTCGTAGCGCTCGAGGCACGCCCGCCCAACCAGGAGGGCAAGGGCGAGGTGCGTATCCGTGACCTGGTCAAGAACTGTCTGCGCATGCGCCCCGACCGCATCGTGGTTGGTGAGTGTCGTGGCGGCGAGGCCCTGGACATGCTGCAAGCCATGAACACCGGCCACGACGGCAGCCTCACCACCGCCCATGCCAACTCGCCGCGCGATTGCATCGCCCGTCTCGAAGTGATGGTGATGATGGCTGGCATGGATCTGCCTTCGATCGCGATTCGCGAGCAGATCGCCTCAGCGGTGAATCTGATCGTCCAGCAGACGCGTTTCTCTTGCGGCCAGCGCAAGGTCACGTCGATCGCTGAAGTTACCGGCGTTGAAGGAGGTCGCGTGCAGCTGGCCGAGATCTTCCGCTTCCAGCAGACGGGCTACGACGAACGCGGTCGAGTGCAGGGACGCTTTGAAGCCACCGGGCTCGTGCCAGAGTTCTACGAGAAGCTGCGCGCGCGCGGCGAGCGCGTCGACTTGAGCATCTTCGATCGCGTCGAGGAGGGCGCGTGACCGTTGCTCTCAGCCTTGGCTTCGCGCTGGCCTGCGTTCTGGTCAGCGTGATCGCCATGCGCGCCTTTGAGAAGGCCAGCGGCAACTACAAGCAGGTCTTCACGACGACCGCCAGCGCCTCGCTACGCGATCTGTTTCTGTTCATCGACACCAACACCCTGTTCCGCCTCAACCTGGTACTGATCGCGGCCGCCTTCGTGGTGACGCTGATGGCGAGCCGTCTCTTCGTGCTGTCATTGATCGTCGCTGCTGCCGCCGGCTTCGTCCCTGGGACCATCTTCCGCCTCCTGAAATCGCGGCGCCTGCAGCAGTTCATCCAGCAGCTTCCGGAAGCCTTGCAGTCAATCTCAGGCGCCATGAAGGCGGGTGCCAGCGTGGTTCAGGCGATCGAAATCCTGGTGGCTGAATCGCGGGGTCCGATCGCCCAGGAATGGGGCCTGTTCCTGCGTGAGCTTCGGGTCGGCGTGAGCTATGACGATGCGTTGGGCAATCTCATGGCACGCGTGCCTAGCGAGGAACTTCGGCTCGTCGTGGCCGGCATGCGCATCTCTCGCGAGATCGGCGGCAACCTCGCTGAAACGATGGAGCGCCTCGCCGACACCTTGCGACGCAAAATCGAGATGGAAGGCAAGATCAAGGCCTTGACCGCGCAGGGGCGGATGCAGGGCATCGTGATGACCTTGCTGCCGATCTTCCTCGGCGTGGTCCTGCACTACATGGAGCCCGAGTACATGGGCAAGCTCTTCACCGAAGTGTTCGGCTGGATCACCATCGCGGTGGTCCTGACGGTGTTGTCGGTGGGCTATTTCTTCATCCGCAAGATCGTGAACATCGACGTCTGACGCCATGGCTCTGCTCATCGCCCTGCTGACCGCCCTGTCCGTGATCGTCGCAGCGCTTGCGCTGCGCAACATCCGTCGCGACATACGCGACGATGACCGGACCTTTCTTGACCCGCTGCCGGGCCCGCTGCGATTGATCTGGCCGCTGGTCAACCTGCTGGTACAAAACTTCGGCGACTACATCCCGGTCGAACAGGTCGAACAGACCCGCCTGAAGATGCGCAAGGCGGGCATGGAATACATGATGACCCCGGTGCAGATGATCGCACTGCGCGTGGTCTCGGCCGTGCTGTTCACCCTCGCCGCCGTGCTCTGCGCCTGGATGCTCGGGAGTATCAACCTCCTCTACGTGCTTCTGGCGGGGCTGCTGGGCTGGCTGTTCCCGATGATGAAGATCAGCGACCTGCGCAAGCACCGCGAAAGGAAGATCGTGCGCGCGTTGCCGATGTTCCTCGATTTCATCACGATGGCCGTCGAAGCCGGCATGAACCTGTCCGGCGCGCTGCAGCAAGCGGTGGACAAGGGACCTGAAGGACCGCTTCGAATCGAGCTGCAGAAGGTCCTGCGCGATGTGAAGGCAGGTATGTCGCGCATGGAGGCCATCCGAGCGATGGCCGAGCGCTTGGACATTCGAGAGATACATTCCTTTGCCTCGGCACTGGCCCAGGCCGAGCGAACGGGCGCGAGCCTGGGCCAGACACTGCGCATCCAGGCCGACCAGCGCCGAACCGAGCGGTTCCAGCGCGCGGAGAAGCTCGCGCTCGAAGCGCCGGTCAAACTGGTCTTTCCGCTCGTTGCCTTCATTTTTCCCACCACGTTCATCGTGCTCGGCTTTCCCATCGTCATGAAGTTCATGTACGAGGTCTAGGCGATGTACCGCTTCCAGCCAGGCAGGATCATGCGCGACGGCGACCTCCCGGTGTTCGACAGGGCGAGGCGGCCGGTCGGCTTTCTGGCGCGCGCGCGCGGCCTGCTCGGCACGCGCAGCCTGGAGGCCGGGGCGGCGCTCTGGTTTGACCGATGCTCGGCGATTCACATGTTCGGCATGCGCTATGCCATCGACCTCGTGTTCCTGCGTGCTGGCAAGGTGGTTGTGCTGTATCCGGCCGTTCCGCCCATGCGCACCCGCAGCTTCAAGGGCGCGGAGGTCGCCTTGGAAATGCCCCTTGGGTCGATTGAA
The DNA here is from genome assembly GCA_046318115.1 of Lysobacterales bacterium. Taxonomy (GTDB): domain Bacteria; phylum Pseudomonadota; class Gammaproteobacteria; order Xanthomonadales; family Xanthomonadaceae; genus Aquimonas. The sequence goes on from JBKCVA010000152.1 coordinate 48,073, forward strand.
CGTCTGCGAATCGAGCAGGATACGGCCCTTCACTTCGAGAGCAGCGAGGCAGACCGCCCATGAACCCGACCCGCGTTGATTTTCGCGCGACCCTGAAGGCGATCGGCGCGGCCGTGGCGATGCTGACGGCTTTACCTGTGTACGCCGCTCGCGAGAGCCGCGATCTGATCTCCCGAGTCGAGCGTGCCGACGAGGCCTATGCTGAGGGCCGCCTGCTCGACGCCGAGCAGCAGTATCGGCAGATCCTGCGCATGCACCCGCGCTCCACCCACGCCCTGCTCAGGTTGGGCAACATCCAGTTGCGCAACAGCGAGTTGGAGGCCGCTGCACTCAGTTACCGCGAGTGCATCAAGTTCGCACCGGAAGATGCGCGGTGTTGGAACAATCTGGCCCTGACTCATGTAAAGATGGCGGCCGATGCTTTGGAGCAGAGCCAGCAGTTCGTCCGCAACCCTGAAGACCTGGTGCCGTTGGAGCAATTTCGCCGACGGATCATCGAAAGTACGGCAGTGGAGATCACGGAGGCACGCTGAAATGAATGCGATTCCGTTCCTCAAAGCTCCTGGCGCGGCAGGATCTGCAAGGCGTCGCCAGAGCGGTTCGGTGCTGATGGAAACCTACATCGTGCTGCCGGTGTTCGGCCTGCTGCTCGGCGGAATCTTCGAACTCAGCATGCTGTATCGAGCGCGCGCCATCCTCGACGCGGCAACCTTCGAAGCTGCCCAGCAGGGCTCCATGCACAACGGCCGCATGGAGCGCATGCGGGTGGGTTTCGCCCAGGGCATGACGCCGCACCTGATGCGTGGTCGCGACCCGACGGCAGTGTCAACTGGCTACGCGCGCGCCATGCTGCGAGTGAGCACTCCCGGCGCTGGTATCACCATCCTCAGTCCGACGCGGGACGCCTTCAACCAGTTCCGTCAGCGGCAGACCCTGCAGAGCACGGCCGACAACGGCGAGCGTGGTCAGTTTGTTCTTCCCAACGACAACCTGCTGTGGCGGGATGCCACGGTGCGACAGGTCAATGCGCGCGGCCAGCGGATCCCGATGACCGTCCAGGATGCCAACCTGCTTCAGATCGAAACCCACTGGTGCGAACGCCTACTAGTGCCCGTTCTGGATCGCGTGATCGCCGGCGTCATCAACTGGCCGGTGAGCAATCCTCCCCAGTGCGCAGGCCTCGCACTGGCCAATGGAGGTCACTATGTTCTGCTACGCAGCACATCCGTGGCGCGCATGCAGTCTCCCATCACCGAACAAGTCGCGCAGACCCTGCCCAACTGAGCGGCTAGGGTGGCTCAAGATCTGAGGTCTCCCCACGAGTTTGGGCTGTTTCGGTCCGATTGCGGCGATCATTCGGCCAGGACAGCATGTGCATGTCGCGATTCTTCCTCGGGGTCTCGAAGCCTGAGGACCAAGCCATGCACGCCCCCACGATCTCAGGCTGCAGCATCGAGGAAGCGGTGGATGCGCTCCATGCGATCCCCTGCCGACGCTTTCTCGATGCAGTCGACGCACAGGTGGCCGGACGTCGGCTGAGCCCGACCGAGTTGGCCAGGCAGTGGCTGGGCGCCGAGCGCATGCACTCGCCGCTCAAGGCGCTTGACCGCGTGCTCGGCGATTCGCATTTGCACGCCGAGTCTGCCGATCTGCATCGCGCTAACGGCGGGACTCCCGCAGGCCCAACCGCGGACGATGCGGCAGGCGGAATGGTCAACGCAATGGCAGGATGGGCGCCGGTCTGTTTGCGCGCCCCTGTGGCCATGGGCGGACACGCCATGCCGGTCTACGAGAAGGCGTTTGCCATCATGCGCATCAGCCAACCCGAGGCGCAGCCGGCGTTCTCCCAGGCGCTGCAGAAAGTGCTGCCTCCGGGGAGTCGTTCGACTGCGGCTGCTCAACCGCTTGGCCAGCTTCGTCGCCATCGCTGATCGTCATCGCAGCGCGGAACACCCGTAGCGCCAATCCACCGGCCCACCAGAACTCGCAGACCGGCCGCCATCCAGCATGGCGCAGAGAGATCGAATGGCAGCGAATCGAGCCTTTCGCGCGGTACGTCCGAGATGCACCTGGTGTGCAAGGCATCTACGGATCGCAAGGGACCGCAGATGGGTGTGGAGAGACCTCACGCCCTGGCCCAGCTGGAGCGCCACTCTCGCTTCGGGTCCGTTCGCAGCCGCGCATGGGCAATGCGGCGATGTGGGCCTAGGCCGGCTTCATCACCATCAGCCAGAAGATTCCCAGCACGCTGAGGAAGGCCGGCCAGCCCAGCCAGAACCAGGCCCGCATGACCCCGTGGTAGGCGGGCGGAAGTTCGCTGCCGGAGGCGGCTGCCGCAGCGGCGAGATCGCGCGCCCGCAGCTGCAGCCACAGCACCGGCAGCCAGCAGGCGCCGACCACGAAGAACAGCAACAGCGAAGCCCGCCACCAGAAGGCCTCGACCGGCCAGCCCAGCTGGGCGGAAAGCAGCATGCCTGTGACCAGCTGCACGATCACGGCCGGCGCGGTGAAACAGGCATCGGCGATCACCACCGTGCGCGCTGTCGCCGCGATCACCCGCGCATCGCCGCGCAGATGTGCCACCCACAGGAAGAACGCGATCCCGAGCCCGGTGCCGAACAGCAGCGTGGACGACAGGATGTGGATCCACTTCAGCCACAGATAGTCCACGCCCTACCTCCGGTCGCTCAGCACCCACAGAACCGCAAGCGCCGGCAGCAGCACGAGATTCTTGGCCAGACCACCCAAGGGATCCAGCCACAGTGCCGGCACCAGCGCGCCGAATGCCAGTGTGTACCCCAGCACCAGCAGCAGCGTCGAAGCCACCGCCGCACGCGATCGCCAGCCACTCGCCAGCCACAAGGCGAGCACCAGGTCGACGCCGCCGGCGAAGCGCGCCAGCGCCACGGGTTCAAGCTGCGCCAGCAGACTGCCGGAGGACATCGCTTCGATCTGCGCGGCGGGCGTTGCGAAGCCTGCCCAGGCCGAGATCAGGCACAGCAGGATCACCATCCAGCGCAGCACCGGCGCCAACAGGTAGAGCTGCGCCTGCCAGCGGTCCTGCACCTGGCTGGGCGCTTGCGCGAGCACCGCCTCCAGATCGCGCGGCGCGGTCCCGAACGTTTCGCGCAAGCGCGCATGCGCGTCCGGCGCGCAGACATTGCCGCGCTTCAGCATCCGCCACATGGTCTGGCCCATCGGCCCGACGCCCAAGCGTTCGCCGAGGGCGACCGCGGCGTTCACCGCCCACAGCGGCGTCAGCAGGGTGCGCGTGCCCGGAATGCGCAGCCAGGCCCGCCAATGCAGCAGGTAGTCGCGCAAGCTCATCGGCCGCTCGCAGCCGACCTCGAACACGCCGCGCTGCTCGCCCTCAAGTGCGGCGGCCACGAGTTCGCCCAGGTCTTCCGCCGCCAGCGGCTGCACCGGCCATGCGCCCGTGCCCGGCAGCGGCACGGCGACCGGCAGGGCGGACAGTGCGCGCAGCAGCGAGGTGCCCCCATAGGAGCCGCGCGGCGTGTAGACGATCGAAGGCCGCAGTACCACCGCGCGCAGCTCAAGGGCCAGCAGTGCGGCATCGAAGCGGTGCTTGGAGGCGATGAACTCGCCGTCGGCAGGATCGCCCAGCGCCGAGATCTGCACGAAGTCACACACGCCGTGCGCGACGCAGGCCCGCGCCAGCGCCAACGGGCCGGTGTGGTGGATCGCCTCGAAGGACTGCGTCGGCGTCTCGCGCAGAATGCCGGCCACGTTGATCACCGCATCCACACCGTCGAGCAGGGCGCGCCAGTCGGTGATGTTCTGCGCCTGCGCGAAGTCGCAGTGGCGTTCGTCCGAAGCGCTCGGGAGTGAACGCACGCCGCGGATCACCCGCCAGCCGCGAGCGCGCAGCGCGGCGATGATGAAGCCGGCGAGGAAACCGTGGGCGCCGGTGATTAGTGCGGTCCTCTTCAAAGCTGAGCATCCGTGACGCTGAAGGCGTGAGTGCGAATATGGTCAATAAACTCCGTTGAGCCTCCCGACTGCCAACGTACCCGAGCATCGAACGAATCCCGCTGAGACAGCAGTTCCTGGGCTTGGTCGTAGCGGCAGCAATCCTCCAGGGCTGCAGCCACAGAGAAGGCGCCAACGTTCGCACACACCGCCGCTGCTACGAGCAGAACTTCAGGCGGGCTACTAGCTGCTGAAGAATTGGTCGAAAGAACTAGGTTCAGGGCACCCGCTCCGCGGTGTGTCAGGTCATGAAATCGATCCACATAATCTTTGCTGAGCTGATCCAACTGAAGGCGTCTCCCGCAAACAGTCAAGCCAGTGGGGTGCATCGACAGTTGATCTCGAACTTTCGAGATGTCCGGAAACCTTTGATTGCTCAGTCCGATGTTCTCAAGCATGTCATCGGATGCGCACAGCTTCGACCAGAAGCCCCGAAGGAAGGCTTCGGTTTGAGGGCGAAGGAGCGCCATTGCGCTAACGGTATGCCCAGCTCGGAGAAGTGCACCAAATGCTGCACAGTCTTGGTTGGCAATGAGCCAAAGGCGTCGAGGAATGCTATCGCGTGCGGAGACACCCAACGGCAGATCTTCAACCGCGGCTTGAAGTCGCTCGGCAAGCTCCAAGTAGTGGCGGACCACCGAACTCAAATCATCTCGATGCATCGAACTGATCTTCTGCCAAGGCGCAGCTTCGAGAATACCCGTGATGACAAACAACCATCATCGGCGATCGCGGTCTGCCTGTTCGTTCCGCGAGCGGGTTGGTCCTGGTGCCTGAGGCAAGTCCATGTGGGGCGCAAGGCGAATTTGCCCGTGAGTGAGTTCATTAGTTGCGCAGCCACCTCCACAGCGTACTGCGCGACACGCCCAGCGCCTCAGCAACGGCATTGCGTGATCCGCCATGCCGTTCCAGCAGCGCCTGAAGCTCGGTGGCCGAGGGGCGAGTTGCCCTCGCGTTCGCCGCAGCATTGCCGACCCGCACCGAAGCGGGTAACGACGGATCGACCCGGCCCATGGCCCCGCCCGCGCCCAACTCCGGCGCCAGCCGCAGCAGCATCGCCGCCTCGATCTCCACCACGGCCGGATCCACCTGCGCATGCAGCCGCTCCAGCAGGTTGCGCAGCTCGCGCACATTGCCGGGCCATGGGTATGCAGCCATCAGCGCGATCGCTTCGGTGCTGAACTTCAGCTCCCGCTGGGCCAGGCCGCGGCGGCGCAGGCTGTCCTGCAGGCTGCTGATCAGCGCGGGCAGATCCTCGCGGCGCTCGCGCAGCGGCGGCAGGCGCAGGCGCAGCACGTCGAGGCGGTAGAACAGGTCGGCGCGGAAGCGGCCATCGGCCACTGCCGCGCGCAGGTCGACGTGGCTGGCGGCGATGACGCGCAGGTCGACTGCGATCGGGTTCGACGCGCCGACGCGCAGCACCTCGCGTTCCTCCAGCACGCGCAAGAGGCGCGTCTGCAGGGCCAGCGGCATCTCGCCGATCTCGTCCAGAAACAGGCTGCCGCCGCTGGCGGTCTCGATCAGGCCGGCGCGGCCGCCGCGGCGTGCACCCGTGAACGCGCCTTCGTCATGTCCGAACAGCTCGCCTTCGAGCAGGGACTCCGGCACCGCGCCGCAGTTGATCGCCACGAAGGCCCCGCGTCGACGCGGGCTGACGCCGTGCAAGGCCTGCGCGACCAGCTCCTTGCCGCTGCCGGTTTCGCCCTGGATCAACACCGTGGCCGAGCTGCTTGCTGCGCGGCGGATCTGTTCGCGCAGCTCGACCATCACGGCGCTGGCGCCGACCAGATCTTCCAGCGCGTGCCGCGGCGCGCCGGGCTTATTCGCGCGCGGGCTGGGGGCGTGTTCCTCCTGCGCGATCAGCGGGCGGGCCACGTCGAGCGCGCTCTCGAAGGCCTGGCGGATCGAGTCGGCCGAGTACATCAGCACGCCCGCCACGCCGGCCTGTTCGGCCAGCTCGGTGACGAGACCCGTGCCGACGATCGCGCGCACGCCCTGGCTGACGAGATCGCCGACGGCCGAGCGCGCTTCTTCCGCGGTGATGAAGCTGCGCTGGGCGATGTCGAGGCCGAAGTGGCGCTGGAACTCGGCGAACACCGGCAGATCGGTTTCGTGGGTGATCACGCCGATGCGCTCGGCGATGCGCCGCGCGCGCGACAGCGCCTGCATCAGATCGAAGCCGGAGGCGCGCACCAGCACCAGCGGGCGACTGATGCGGTTGCGCAGATAGGCGCCGTTGCTGCCGGCCGAGATCAGCACGTCGACGCGCTCGCTGGGCAGTCGCGTGCGGATGTGGCGAACGGCGTCCTCGAAGCCGAGGTTCAAGTTCTCGATGCGCGCGCGGCCGTCGAACTCGGGCGTGACTTCGCGCAGCAGCTGGGACAGGCGCGAGACGGAGGCCGTCCAGATGACGGGCAGGCGGGTCGATTCGGGATGCGCGCTCATGTCGCGTGTTTCAGTGCTGGTGGCGCATTGAAACACTCTTGCGACGGTACAAAACAGCGGGGCCCCGCAGACAGCCTGCGGGGCCCCGGGTGTGGCTTCGGCGTCCGGACCGAGCGGGAGCGCACGGCCTCGGACCGGGGCTCAGCGTTGCTGCATGCGCAGGCCGTCCGCGCCCGCCTCGAAGCCGTTGCTGAACACGCCAAAGGGTTGCACCGGATCGGTGTCCACGCCCGTGTTGTCGCTGGCGGCGCGCTCGACGGTGCCGGCGGGTGGCTGCAGGCTGGCGCTGAACTGCAGGGTGCTGCCGGGCGTGGCGTTGAGGCGCCCCCCGACCTCGAAGCGCAGCATGCCGCCCACCGGCAGATCCACGCTCAGCGCCGGCGCACCCGTGCCGGAGGCCGAGGGGCAGCTCGCGCCCTGCAGTGGCGTACAGATCCACTCGATGTCGCCGAGTGCCGCGGGCGTCGAAACGCTGAACCCTGCGCCCGGCGCGGGGCTCGGGCCGGCGTTGCCGAGCTCGATGCGATAGACCACGGCGCCCTGCGGTGCGACGCTGCTGACGCCGTTGTCGACGCTGATCTGCAGGTCGACGCCGGGCTGGATCTGGACCGTGCGCACCAGTTCCGGCGCGGGGTCGTAGTTGGCATCGCCGGTCTGGTTGGCGCGCAGCTCGCAGGTGCCGGCGCTCAGCAGCTGCAGCTCGTTGCCACTGAAGGCGCACACCGTCGGCGTGAGGTTGCTGACCTGCACCGGCTGGCCCGAGGGGCCACCCGTCGCCGCTAGAGGCAGCGGCGCATCGCCCAACACCGCAGTGGCCGGCAGGTTCAGCTGGATGCTCTGCGCGAAGCGGCGGGTCACGATCAGCTGGAGGGTCTGCTGGCTGCCGTCCTGGGCGATCACAGTCACCGGCACGACATTGGTGCCGGCATTGAGATTGACCGGCAAGGCGGTCCCCGTCGCCGCCAGTTGGCCGCCGACCAGCACCGCTGCCGAGGGGTCTCTCGCCGTCGCGCGAACAGGAATCTGCTGGACCGCATTCGCAACGACCAAGCGGTAGAGGCCAACCGCCGGATTGAAGGCCGGAGTGAGGCTCTGGCCTGGCACCTGCAAATCCGAGAGGCCGCGGGCGAACACGTTGACCGAAACGCTGGCGCTGACCGGCTGGTACTCCGCATCGCCCTCACGGGTGGCGATCACGGTGCAGGTTCCCACGTCGCTGCCGCTGAGCGTGGTTCCCGACAGCGTGCAGGGCGAGCCCGCTTGGAGGGCAAAGCCGAGCGCGCCACTCGACTGGCCGCCTGCAGCACTCACCACGGTGCTGCCGCCCAGCAAGACCAGCGGGGTCTGCGCCGAGACGCCGAATCCGCTCTGCAGCGACCGCAGGATCTCGAAGGTCTGGGTGATTCGTGCGGCCGGCCGGTACTCCGCCGTGCCGGCCTGGTCAGCGGCCACGGTGCACTGGCCGATCGCCCGCAGGCTCAGCGCGCCGGTGGCCGAATCGACCTCGCAGACCTCCGGGCTCAGGCTGCTGAAGCTCACCGCCAGCCCGCTGCTCGCGGTCGCGCTCACGCGGGCACCGCTGGTATTGCGGGGCAGGGGGCCGGGGTTGGGGCCGAAGCTCAGGCTCTGCACGCGGCGCGTGCTCACCGCTCCGGTGGGTTCCGACGCGGGGCTGTCGCCCAGCGCATTGCGGGCCACCACGGTGAAGGTGTAAGCGGTGCCGTCCTGCAGGCCCGAAACGGGGCAGGGCGAACCTGCGCAGAGCCCGCTTTGCACGTTGCCCGGCTGACTGGTCACCACATAGCCCAGGATCGCAAGCCCGCCATCGCGAGCAGGCGGCAGGAAGCTGACGGTCGCACTGGCGTCGCCGGCTGCAGCCGTGGCCGCCGTGGGCGCATCAGGGACAGAACGCTGCACCACCACTACCGGCACCAGCCTGGACAGCGTGGTGCCATCACCCAGCTGGCCCCTGCTGTTGGAGCCCCAGCAGCGCGAACCGCCGGACACCAGCACGGCGCAGCTGTGGCGGTGACCGGTTGCAATCGATGCAACCCCGCTGAGGTCTGTCACCTGCACGGGGGTCAGCAGCCGCTGCGTGCTGGTGCCGTTTCCGAGCTGGCCGTTGCTGTTGCGTCCCCAGCATCGCGCGGTACCGTCGTCCAAGGTCGCGCAGCTGTGCTCCAGGCCGCCGCTGACGCGGGCGACGCCCGTGCCCAGATCGGTGACCGCGCTCGGCAGCGCTTGGCGAGCGAGGGAGCCATTCCCCAGTTGACCGAAGACGGCGAGCCCCCAGCAGAGCGCGGCGCCAGCCCTGACGCCGCAGCCGTGGCTTCCGCCGAAGCGGATCCCGGCATAGGCCGCATCCAAGGCCTCGACCGGGGTCGCCGACGACTGGCTTGTGCCGAAGGTGCCCAGGGCGAGCTGGCCATCACCGTTGCTGCCCCAGCAGTAGGTCGCGCCCGCCGCGCTGCGCGCACAGGCTGAGGTGCCGCCTGCCTCGATGCTCTGCATGGGGCCCGGCAGGCCGACCACGCTCACCGGCGCAAACGGAAAGTCAAAGCTGCCATTGCCGAGCTGGCCAAAAGTGTTTGTGCCCCAGCATTCCACCGCGCCCGAGTGGAGCAGGGCGCAGCTGAAACCGTTGCCAGACGCCACCGCGATTGCCGCGCGGCCCAGCTCGACATCCACCGGTCGGCTCAAGGGGCTGTTGTTGCCGGGCAGGTAGTCGACAACGCTTCCCCAACACTTGACCCCGCCCTGCGCAGTCAGGACACAGGCGTGATTGTCACCCACCGCAAGTTGGGTCACGCCCTGCGACAGCCCCAGCACATCGCTGGGAAAGGCGCTGGTCTCGAAAGGGTCGACGCCACCGTTACCGAGCTGCCCATGAACGTTGGCCCCCCAGCAGCGGACGGCGCCAGTGCTGGTCAGCAGGCAGGTGTGGTTCTCGCCGGCTCCGATGGCGGTCACGCCGCTGACGGCGGTCTGGGCGCTGGCCGCGGGCAGACCGATGCCCACGGTCAACGTGAGCAGCGCGCAAGCGACCTGCAGCAGGCGGTGAAGAGCGGCGCCAAGTCGGCGCGCACGGGGTGTGGCGTACTGCATGGGAACGGGGTCCTCCGCTGGGTTTAAAACAGGTCGGGAACGCCAGGAGGTGGGCGGGGCGCACCGGTCGAGCCTGTTTCGAGCGTTTTGCGCCGGCACCCCTGGCCATCCTTGGCGTGTTCCCGTTTGCGCGACGGGAACGGCTGAGCCCGCAATTCTAGGTGCTCGACTTGAATCTGCCGAGACGCGCGAACGGCAGGCGCCATGTTTCATGCGTGTCTCGCGATGGGTAACGTGTCGCGCATTTGCGACGTCGTGAAACGTGCCTGCCGGCCTGAAGCGCCCGATTCTTCAATGCAATCCGTCCTGTACGGCAGGCGCGCGCAAGCAGCGCAGTTGGCACGGGTCTTGATGTAACAGGCTCAGACCCCGTGCGCTGCAACGCGCGCATCCGCCCCGATCCTTCGACCAGGAGTTCCCATGAGCCACGTTTCCGCCGGTGCCAAGTTCCGCGCCGCCGTCGCCAGCGAGAGGCCGCTGCAGCTGCCGGGCGCGATCAATGCCAATCACGCCCTGCTGGCCAAGCGCGCCGGCTTCAAGGCGATCTATCTGTCGGGCGGCGGCGTGGCCGCGGGCTCGCTGGGCCTGCCCGATCTCGGCATCAGCACGCTGGATGACGTGCTCACCGATGTGCGCCGTATCACCGACGTCTGCGATCTGCCCCTGATGGTCGATGTCGACACCGGCTTCGGGCCGTCCGCCTTCAACGTGGCGCGCACGGTGAAGTTGCTGATCAAGTTCGGCGCCGGTGCCATGCACATCGAGGACCAGGTCGGCGCCAAGCGCTGCGGCCATCGCCCGGGCAAGGAGATCGTCAGCCAGGCCGAGATGGTCGACCGCATCAAGGCGGCGGTGGATGCGCGCACCGATCCCGACTTCGTGATCATGGCCCGCACCGACGCGCTGGCCGTCGAAGGCCTGGACCGCGCCATCGAGCGCGCGGTGGCCTGCGTCGAGGCCGGCGCCGACATGATCTTCCCCGAGGCGATGACCGAGCTGGCCATGTACCGGCAGTTCGCCAACGCGGTGAAGGTGCCGATCCTCGCCAACATCACCGAGTTCGGTTCGACCCCGCTGTTCACCGTGGAGGAGCTCGCCGGCGCCGACGTCGGCATCGTGCTGTATCCGCTGTCGGCCTTCCGCGCCATGAACAAGGCCGCCGAGAACGTCTACACGGCGATCCGCCGCGATGGCACCCAGAAGAACGTGGTCGACACCATGCAGACGCGCATGGAGCTGTACGAAGCGATCGGCTACCACGCCTTCGAGCAGCGGCTGGATGCGCTGTTCGCCAAGGGCAAGAAGTGAGTGGAGAGAAGTTAGGAACGAGTGGAGAGAAACGAGGAACGAGCGGGCGCCGCCGCGATCGGCGTAGGTTGGGCCAAGCGCAGCGCGGCCCAACATCGCAGCCTCGATCCTCGCCGAACGCTGGAACGCAGCACTGTCGGGTTTCGCCTTCGGCTCAATCCAACCCACGAACTCAGCTTCCGCTCTTGCGTCGCCCCGAACAAAAAAGGACCGGCGCGCCGCCGCGAGAGGCTCGATCCGTCGACCGACTCTCGCTCCTCACTCCTCTGCCCTCACTGCTCTCCCATCACCCCTCACTCCAGCTCTACCCCCTGATCCTCGGAGCACCACCGTGACCGAATCCACCGCCCCCGCCACGCCCGGCTTCAAGCCGAAGAAGTCCGTCGCCCTGTCCGGCACCGCCGCCGGCAACACCGCGCTGTGCACGGTCGGCCGCAGCGGCAACGACCTGCACTACCGCGGCTACGACATCCTCGATGTGGCGCGCAGCTGCGAGTTTGAAGAGATCGCCCACCTGCTGGTGCACGGCAAGCTGCCGAACCGCGCCGAGCTCAACGCCTACAAGGCCAAGCTGAAGAGCCTGCGCGGCCTCCCGGCGGGTCTGAAGGCCGCGCTGGAGCAGCTGCCGCCGTCCGCGCATCCGATGGACGTGATGCGCACTGGCGTGTCCGTGCTCGGTTGCCTCACGCCCGAGAAGGACGACCACAACCATCCGGACGCGCGCGGCATCGCCGACAAGCTGATGGCCTCGCTGGGCTCGATGCTGCTGTACTGGTACCACTACAGCCACAACGGCAAGCGCATCGAAGTCGAGACCGATGACGATTCGATCGGCGGCCACTTCCTGCACCTGCTGCACGGGACCAAGCCGAAGTCGAGCTGGGTCGCGGCCATGCACACCTCGCTGGTGCTCTACGCCGAGCACGAGTTCAACGCCAGCACCTTCACCGGCCGCGTGATCGCCGGCACCGGCTCGGACATGTACAGCTGCATCGCCGGTGCGATCGGCGCGCTGCGCGGGCCGAAGCATGGCGGTGCCAACGAGGTCGCTTTCGAAGTGCAGAAGCGCTACGAAACCCCGGACGAGGCCGAAGCCGACATCCGCGCCCGCGTCGAGCGCAAAGAAGTCGTCATCGGCTTCGGTCATCCGGTCTACACCGTCTCCGACCCGCGCAACGTGGTGATCAAGCGCGTCGCCGAGGAGCTGTCCGAAGAGGCCGGCTCGATGAAGATGTACAACATCGCCGAGCGCCTGGAGTCGGTGATGTGGGACATCAAGAAGATGTTCCCGAATCTCGACTGGTTCAGCGCGGTCAGCTACCACATGATGGGCGTGCCGACGGCCATGTTCACCCCGCTGTTCGTGATCGCCCGCACCAGTGGCTGGAGCGCGCATGTGATCGAGCAGCGCATCGACGGCAAGATCATCCGGCCGAGCGCGAACTATGTGGGGCCT